>NZ_CP107929.1:4675000-5367500 GCF_036017915.1 Micromonospora sp. NBC_00421 | reverse complement strand
CGCCATCGGCCTGTCGAAGGACCTGCTGCAACGCGCCGCCGAGGTCAACCTCAAGGAACGACGCCCGGTGGTGCTGGTGCCCCGGGAGACCCCGGTGACCCGTAGCCACCTGGAACACCTGATCGCGCTGCACGACGCCGGCGCGGTGGTGCTGCCGGCCAGCCCCGGCTTCTACGGCGCGGGTGCGTCCGCCACCGCAGCGCAACTTGTCGACTTCGTCGCCGGCAAGGTGCTGGACGCCCTGGGCGTGCCGCACACGCTGTTCCGCCGCTGGTCGGGCCAGTTGGCCGCCGACCGCTGACCCGTCGTCGATCTGGGTGCCGCACACAACAAGCCGCCTACCGGCACCTGACGCGGGTGGCCGCCCGGTGGCGGGGCCGGACGATCCCCGCCGGAACCCGTCAACCGCCCAGTCGGAGGCGGGCCGGACCTTTCGGCCGGCCCGCGCGCCCGTATCGCACCATTCAGTACATCCCGGCATTGGCCGGACCCGGCCCGGTCGAGGCGGTAGGGCCCGCATTGCGCGGTTTGCCCATGTCATCCGCCTCGTCCAACATGCCCTCCCCTTCCAGCAGGGCCCGCACCTCGGATTCCCGAAACCGGCGATGCCCGCCTGGAGTCCGGATGCTGCCTATCCGGCCGGCCGCCGCCCACCGCGTCACAGTCTTCGGGTCCACCCGAAACAGTGCGGCGACCTCACCCGGTGTCAGCAGGCGATCTCCAGTGTCCACAGCCCCCTCCTCGCGTCGACGAAGCCCTCGGCTGAACACACTGCCCCCGGCCGGTGCGAGCCCAGAGCCGTCATGAGGGACGTATGGCAATTACAGCACCAGCGACCTGGCCTGTCCGCCAAACGCGAAAAACGCACGGAGTGAGAAGTTAGTAAATGGTACCGGCGCGGCACTCCCTTGACCGTCGGTCTGCGAACTGTCACCTGCTGTCATGTTCAACGGATGCCCGGCGCGGGACGTTACGCCCCAACGGATAGGCTCACCCTCCGTGGACACGATCGACCGGAGCCTCGTCGAACTGCTGCGCGGTAACGCCCGCCTGTCGTACGCCGAGCTGGCCCGGCAGGTCGGTCTCTCCGCGCCGGCCGTGCACGAACGGGTCGGCAAGCTGGAGTCCAGCGGCGTCATCCGGGCATACCGCGCCGAGGTCGAGCCAGAGGCGATCGGGCTCGGGGTGACCGCGCTGATCGGCATCGTCGAGGACTCCGGCGGGGACACCGACGACGTGCTGGAGACGTTCCGGCAGATGCCCGAGATCGAATCCTGCTACTTCATGGCCGGCGTCGAGTCCTTCCTGCTCAAGGCGCGGGTGGGCACCATCGCCGAGCTGGAGCAGCTGATCGTCCGGCTGAGCCGTACCCCCGGGGTGGCCTCCACCCGCACCGGCATCGCGCTGTCGACCAAGTGGGAGAACCGGCCCCAGCCGATCGAGCCGCCGACCTCCTGACCGGCCGCCGTGCCGCACCGCGGACCGACCGGCCGCCGTGCCGCCCCATGGACGGGCCCCGACGCCGTCGGGCGGGCCGGGGCTGGTGCGGAAGGGACGACGGCGATACCTTGCGCCGATGACGACGCCTGCGCCCACCACCGCCGTGGTGACCGGGGCGGCGGGCGGGCTCGGCCGGGCCGTCGCCGCCGCGTTGCACGCCGACGGCTGGACCGTACTCCTGACCGACCTGGATGCCGACGCGGTCGCGCTCGCCGCCGGACCGCTCGGCGGATGGTCCCGGGCGCTCGACGTCCGCGACGGGACGGCCTGCGCCGAGGTGGCCGCCGAAGCGGTCGGTCGGGGCGGGCTCGGACTCTGGGTGAACAACGCCGGCATCCTGGTCACCGGGCCGTCCTGGACGCAGGATCCGGCCACCCGACGGCGGGTGCTGGAGGTGAACACGCTCGGCGCGATGACCGGCACCCTCGCCGCCCTCGACGTGATGCGCGCCCAGGGGCACGGGCACGTGCTCAACGTCGTCTCCCTGGCCGGGCTGGTCGCCGCCCCCGGCGAGACCGTCTACGCGGCCAGCAAGCACGCGCTGCTCGCGTTCAGCATCGGCACCCTCGCCGACCTGCGGACGGCCGGGCTGCGCGACGTACACATCTCCTGTCTCTGCCCGGACGGCATCTGGACGCCGATGCTGCACGACCGGCTGGACGACCCGGACGCGGCGGCCTCCTTCACCGGCACCCTGCTGCGCCCGGAACGGGTCGCGGCGCGGGTCGCCCGGCTGGCCCGGCGCCCCCGCCCGGTGGTCAGCCTGCCGCGCTGGCGGGGCGCCCAGGTACGTCTGCTGGACACCTTTCCCCGGTTGGCGCTGGCGCTGGTCCCGGTGGTCCGGGCGGTCGGCCGGGCCGGGCAGCGCCGGCAGCGCCGCCGGGTCGGCCCGAACCCGAGCTGACCTCGCTTGTAACGTTGCCGACGTGACTCATCTGGACCGGTGCGACGAGGCCAGCCGGGTGTGGGTGACCGAGGCCATCGCCTCGGTGGAGGCCGACGCCAACCGGTCCGCCGACACCCACCTGCTGCCGTTCCCACTGCCCCGGCAGTGGGGGATCGACCTCTATCTCAAGGACGAGTCGGTGCACCCCACCGGGTCGCTCAAGCACCGGCTGGCCCGTTCGCTCTTCCTCTACGGGCTCTGCAACGGCTGGATCGGACCGGCGACCACGGTGATCGAGGCGTCCTCCGGCTCGACGGCGGTCTCCGAGGCGTACTTCGCCCGGATGCTCGGGCTGCCGTTCGTCGCGGTGATGCCCGCCTCCACCTCCCCCGAGAAGATCGCCCAGATCGAGTTCCACGGCGGGCGCTGCCACCTGGTCGAGGATCCGGCCAAGGTGGTGATCGAGGCGCGCTGGCTCGCCGAGGACAGCGGTGGGCACTTCATGGACCAGTTCACCTATGCCGAGCGGGCCACCGACTGGCGGGGCAACAACAACATCGCCGAGTCGATCTACGCACAGCTCGCCCTGGAGCGGCACCCGGTGCCAGCCTGGATCGTGGTGGGCGCGGGCACCGGCGGCACCAGCGCCACCATCGGCCGGTACGCCCGCTTCCAGCGGCTGCCCACCAAGCTCTGCGTGGTGGACCCGGAGAACTCCGCGTTCTACCCGGCCTGGCAGGCCGCCGACTGGTCGGCGTGCACCGGCCGGGGGTCCAGGATCGAGGGGATCGGCCGGCCCACCGTCGAGGCGTCCTTCCTCCCCTCGGTGGTGGACCGGATGACCCAGGTGCCCGACGCCGCCTCGCTGGCCGCCATGCGGGCCGGCTCGGCGGTGCTCGGCCGGCGGGTCGGCGGCTCTACCGGCACCAACCTGTGGGGTGCGTTCGGGCTGATCGGGGAGCTGCTCGCGCAGGGCCGGACCGGCTCGGTGGTCACCCTGATCTGCGACGCCGGAGAGCGGTACGCCGACACCTACTACGACGATGCCTGGGTGGCCGGGCAGGGCCTCGACCTCGCCCCGCACCTGGCCACCATCGAACGTTTCCTCACCACCGGCAGCTGGCCGGCCTGACCGGTGCCGTCAGGTCAGCGACTGCACGATGAATTCCACGGCCGTACCCGTGGCCAGGGTCTTCATCGCAGGGCCGAGTCCCTTGCGTACCGCCTCGTGCAGACCGGTGAGGCGGCTCTTCTCCTGCCTGACGGTCTCGGCGGCCACCACGGGGTCGACGACGTTTCCCTGAGCGTCGGCAGCTCCCTTCTGCTGTAGCAGGGAGATGAGCGAACTCAGCTCGTCGGCGGCATCCCGACCGACGATCTTGCCGATCTGGAGATATCCGCCGTGCATGTTGATCTGGTCGCCGTAATGGTCACCCACCGCGCACCACCTTTCCGATCTGGATGCCGTTGCTCTTCATGTTGATCTCGTCGCCGAAGACCAGTTTCCGATTGTCGATGTTCTGGATGATCTCCCGAATCGGCGGATTCTCGATGGCCTCGGCGATGAGACCCACCAGCCCGTCGATCATCACGCCGTCGGTGCTCACGAGGGCGGCGCTCGGCGCACCAGTGGTCTCCAGCACGAGGGCGTACTGGGTGGCCCGGGTGGCGATGCGGAACGCCGTCCAGCCACTGTGCGCGGCGAGGGCCAGGAAGACCAGCGCGGCGACGACGGCGACCCCGCTCGGCGCGTCGGCCTGGGCGCCGCAACAGAGCGCTACCGTCAGGCCGAACAGCCAGAAGACGGTTCTGGTGATGGCCCGGGTGACCCCCGCCCGGTCGGGTGTGGAGACCAGTGACTGCACGCGGGCGATATTGCGGAGCTGGTAGATGTCGCTACCGACCCACAGTGTGGCGCGGTTGATACGGAGCTGGGTGGTGCCGCCATGGTCGGCCACGTCGGTACCTCTCTTCACGACCTGTCGGTTTATGTGCCGCCGTGCCGACGCCGACGCTATTCCGCGCCGGAATACGGCTGGCGACACTGGATGCGACGCAAATGGTAGTGGAGTGAGAGTCCCGTGAGCGAGACCTGTCGGTATTGGGACAGGATTGGCGAAGGTGCTACTTCCACATAGCTTTCCGGGGCCGGAAAACGGCTCTTCGGAACTGTCGGCCCAACTGTTCGGGCGACCACCGGCAGGCGTCCGTTCGACATTGCGGGCGGCGCGTACGACGGGCGGCGGCGTCACCCCTGTTCGGGGCGACGGACGGTCGGACTCAGGCGGGCGACCGCTCCGCGAGGCCCGGATAGCGGATCACGAAGCCGTGGTCGTCCACTGTCAGTTCGGCCCGGAAGGTGTCACTGGCGAAGCCGACCCGCCCCGGCCCCACGGCCGTGTAGACCTGCTCGCCGGCCACCACCTCCAGGCTCGGCACCAGCACCCACGCCACGGTGATCCGGTGCTCGACGCTGGACGTGGCTCCGGCCAACCCCAACCGGCGGATCGGCAGGCTGTTGAACAGCACCGAGCCGCCCAGGTCGACGTCGAGGGCGTCGTGCAGCCGGTCGGTGTCCTCGATGCCGGGCAGCCCTGCCGGTGGACGACCGGCCGCTCGGAGCGCCGCGTCCAGGTCGCCCTGCTCGCCGGTCGTCGCCCGCCAACCGTCCGCCCCGCGTTCCAGCCGTACGGTCCGTGACCAGCCGGCCCCCTCGACCTCCACGGCGAGCGACGTGGTGACCCCGTCCGCGTCGGTCGCCAACCGGTAACGGCAGGTGTAGGGGATCGGGTCGACCGCCAGTTGGGTGCCGTGCGCAGCGACACCGGGCCCGTCGTCGAGGACGGCGTGCTCGGCCCCGGCGGTGTCCGTCCGGCTCCAGAAGAGTGACCTCGGCATGGCTCGGACGTTACGCCAGCCGGCTGCCGCCGGCAGCGCCATGCGGAAACGCCGCCCCGGAGCGTGGGCTCCGGGGCGGCGTCGACGATTCGTCGGATCAGTGGGTACGCGCCGGCGGCCGGCCGCCGAAACCCTGCCGGTCGTCGCGCGGTCGGTCGTCGCGAACCCGCCCCTCGGTGCGGAACCCGCCCTGCCGGTCGCCGCCACGGGGGTCACCGCTGCCGAACCGGCGCTCCCCGGAAGGCTGGTCGCTCCGGCCGCCGAACCGCTGCTCGCCCCGGTCTCCGAAGCGCCGATCGGTGCGGTCGCCGTAACCCCGCTCGGTCCGGGTGCGGTCGGCGTAGCCCCGCTCGCCGCCGGGGCGCTCGCCGTAACCCCGCTCGCTGGCCCGGTCACCGTAGCTGCGCTCGCCGCCGGGGCGGGCGCTGTAACCGCGGTCGCCGGTGGGACGGTCGCCGTAACCCCGCTCGCCGCCGGGGCGGGCGCTGTAGCCGCGCTCGCCGGTGGGACGGTCGCGGTAACCGCGCTCACCGGTGGGTTGGCGATCCCCGGTCGGTCGGTCGCCACCGTAGCTCCGGTCCCCGCCGTAGCCCCGGGAGTCCCGGTTGCCGCCGTAACCCCGGCTGTCCCGGTTGCCGCCGTAGCCCCTGGAGTCCCGGTCGCCGAAGCGGCGCGGCCGGTCGCCGTGCCGGCGCGCGTCGGGCTCCTCGCGTACCAGGACCGGGACGCCGCTGGGCTCGCGGGCACCGGTCAGTTCGGTAAGCACCGCGTCGCCGACCCGGACCCGCGTCTCGGCCGGCGCCACGCCGGCCTTCTCCATCATCGCCAGCGTGGTCCGCCGCTGCTTGGGCAGTACCAGTGTGGCCACCGCGCCGGACTCGCCGGCCCGAGCGGTACGGCCCGCCCGGTGCAGGTAGTCCTTCGGGTCCTTCGGCGGGTCGATGTGCAGCACCAGGGAGACCCCGTCGACGTGGATGCCCCGGGCCGCCACGTCGGTGGCGACCAGCACGTTCATCCGTCCCTCCTTGAACTCGGCGAGGGTCTTGGTGCGCATCCGCTGGGTCTTGCCGCCGTGTAGCCCACCGGCCCGCACACCCACCGCGCCGAGCTGTTCCACCAGCCGGTCCACGCCGAGCTGGGTACGGGCGAAGAGCATGGTCCGGCCGGGGCGGGCCGCGATCGACGCCGCCACGGCGAACTTGTCGTGTGGCGGGATCAGCAGCAGGTGGTGGTCCATGGTGGACACCGAGGCGGTCGACGGGGCGGTGGAGTGCGTCACCGGGTCGGTCATGAACCGCCTGACCAGGGTGTCGACGTCGCCGTCCAGGGTGGCCGAGAAGAGCAGCCGCTGGGCGTTCGCCGGGGTCTTGGCGAGCAGTTCGGTGACCTCGGGGAGGAAGCCCATGTCGGCCATCTGGTCGGCCTCGTCGAGGACGGTTACCTCGACGTCGTCCAGGACGCAGACGCCCCGGTTGATCAGGTCACCGAGTCGGCCCGGGGTGGCTACGACGATCTCGACACCCCGACGCAGCGCGTCGATCTGCCGGTCGTACGGCACGCCGCCGACGGCGGTCTTGAGGAAGATCCCGACGGCTTTGCCCAGCGGCAGCAGCGCGTCGTTGACCTGCATCGCCAGCTCGCGGGTGGGCACCAGGACCAGGGCGCGCGGGTGCAGCGGCCGGGCCCGGTTGCGCTCGGCCAGCCGGGCGATGACCGCCAGGCCGAAGGCCAGGGTCTTGCCGGAGCCGGTCTGGCCCCGACCGAGCACGTCCCGGCCGGCGATGGCGTCGGGCAGGGTGGCCCGCTGGATCTCGAACGGGGCGGTGATGCCCTGCCGGGCGAGGGTGTCGACCAACTGCCGGGGCAGCCCCAGGTCGGCGAAGCCGACGACGGGGGCGGTCGGGGCCGGGTCGGTGCCGGTGACGTCACCGGTCGGGAGGTCGTGGGCGGACGGAATGGTGCCGGGGTCAACAGAGGTGGTCAAGAAATGCCTTTCGAGCGGGGCGCATCTTCGCGATGGCCCGCCGCAGCATGAGGTACGCCGCCGAATCGCCCGCAAGATCGCCCAGGGGCACGCCACGCGCGCCAGGTCAGTGATCCCGACAAGTGTACGGCGATCCGGCGGTGCCGCCAGTGCATCCCGAGGCGGTAGTGGGCGGACTCACCTCGGCTCGGTCGTCCTCACCCGCCCGGCAGGCCCGCCCAGCAGCACATCCGTCGAGCGCAGCCTCGGCCCGATCTCACTTGGACAGCATGCCGCCGACCAGCCCGTCCATCACGTCGCCGGCGAGCAGGACGACCAGCACGCTGATCGCCACCAGCAACCCCAGCGAGGCGGCCAGCACGATCACCACCCGGGTGGTCCTGGTCCGCGAGGTCGGCGTGTCGGACCAGCCCTGGGCCAGGATGTGCCCGGTCAGCGAGCCGGAGTTCTCCACCGGATTGGCGGCCGGGAAGGCGATCGTGGAGTGCCCCGGCCCGTCGGTGCCGCCGCCGAAGCCGACGCTTGCGAGGTCCTGGCCGCCACGATAGGACGTACCGGTGGCCGTCCGGCGCGGACCGGGTGCGGCCGGGGACCGGCCGGGCGGTGCGGAAGCCGACACCACCGGTAGCACCGACGTGGCGTCCCCGGCTGACGGGTCGGGGACGACCGGTGCCCGGAACGTGGGCACGGCCGCACCGGCACCCCCCGCACCGGCTGGCCCCACCGAGGCCGCAGGCGTCGGGGCCGGACCCGCCGAGCCGGGCGCGGTGGCGGTGCTGCCGGGCGCGGTGGCGGCCCCGCCGGGCGTGGGGACGGTGCTGCCGGGCGTGGGGACGGCCCCGCCGGGCGGGGTGGCGGTGGCGGGGGCGCTGGCCCGGAAGGTGGGCGTCGGGTTCGGCCGGTCGGGCATGGCCGGTGGCGGCGGGAACGGAGGCGCCGGCATCGGGCCGGGCGACGGCGGAGGCGGAGGCACCGCCGGACCCGGGGGCGGCACCGGCGGCCCGGGTACGGGTGGGACCGGCCCGGGTGGGACCGGGACGGGACCGGGCAGCGGCGGAACCGGCGCGGGAAACGGACCGGGCGCCGGCGGCTCGGGAGTGAACGGCGACGGGCTCGGGGCCGGCCCGGGAGCGGGTTTCGGCGGCGGTGGCGGTTCCGGGGTGGGCTCCGGTGCCGGGGTCGGCGGGGTGGGCGGCCGGACCGGCTCCGGGGGCAGTGCTGGCTCCGGGGGCAGTGCCGGCTCCGGCGGCTCCGGAGCGACCGGGGTCGACCGGTACACCCCACCGGCCGCATCGCCGGCTCGCGTCCCCGCTCCTGCCGCCGCGCCTTCGGCCTCGGCGGCGGAGATCCGGCTGAGCCCGGGGACGGAGACGCTGGCTCGTGCCGTGCCGCCGTCCGGTCCGCCGCGCTGCCCGGGAACGACGGCCGGGGCGGCGGGTGCGTCGTCGGGGCCGGCGGAGGTCACCGGGGCGCCGGCTCGGTAGGTGGTCGCGACGGCCGGCTCGGCGGACGGTTCACCACCCTCGGGCGGTGCGGTCACGGTGCTCACGCTGGCCGTGGCGCGGGCTGGCCGGTCGGCGGCTCCGGTGGGCCGGCCCGGGGCGTCGGCGGCCGGGTCGGGCACGGGCCCCTGGTCGACCCGCTCCACCGGAACCTCTTGCTCACCCATGATCACCCTCCGCGCACCCTCGCACCCGCGTCCCGCGTCCCGTGACCGGTGACCGGCTGTGCCTCGTGTCACCGTGCCACATCTCGCCCCGTCGGCACAGCCGGAGTACCGACCGGGGCCGACGCGCCGGGGACGGTCGGTCAGCTCCCGGTGCTCGCCGAGGCGGTCGCCGATGCCGAGGCGGACGCCGACCGGCTGCTCTCCGGGGTGCCGGTGCTGGTGGCCGTGGTCGGGGTGGCGCTGCTGGTCTGCGGGGTCGGGGTGCCGGAACCGGAGACGCTCGGCGTCGGGCCCGCGCTCTTGGTCGGCGTGGGCGTCGGGGTCGGCGTCGCGGAGCTGGACGTCGGGGTCGGGGTCGGGGGCTTCGTCGGTACCGTGGTCGACCCGCCGGTCGGCCGAGGCGTCGGCGTGGTGGGCTTCGGGGACGCGGTGGTCGGCTTCGGCGAGGGCGTGGTGGGCTTCGGGGTCGGCGTCGGGATCTGGGTGACCGGGGAGCCGGGGGTGGTCACCGCGCCGACGACCCGGGTGGAGGCGTAGAGGCCGGACCAGCGGACCTGGGAGATCTTGACCACGTCCCCGCTGCGCGGCGCCTGCACCATCCGCCCGCCACCGATGTACATCGCGACGTGGTGGATGGTCGTCCAGCTGCTGCCCGAGGCGAAGAAGAGCAGGTCGCCGGGGAGCAGGGCACCCTGGGAGACCGTCCGGCCGCGGGTGGCGTAGTACTGGTCGCGGGCGACCCGGGGCAGGTCGTAGTACCCGGCGGACCGGTAGGCGGCCCACATCAGGCCGGAGCAGTCGAACCGGTCCGGGCCCTCGGCCGCCCAGAGATAGGGGTCACCGAGCTGCGCCAGCGCGTACCGCACGGCGGCGAGCGCCTGCGGGCTGGCGTTCAGGCCGCTGCTGCTCTGCCCCTCGACGTACGCCGCGCCCAGCTTCTGCTCGGCGGCCTCCTGCTGCTTCTCCAGCGCGATGAGCTGGGTCTGGTTGTTGGCCCGCAGCTTGATCAGCGTGGCGTCGTTGTCGCGCAGCGCCTTCTGCACCGCGGCGAACTGCTCCTCGGCCCGCCGGACCCGGTCCTCGGCTGCGGTGACCGCCTGGGCCGCGACCTGCTCGGCGGTGCGGGCCCGGGACAGTTCACCGGCCGCCGCGGTGGTCTCGTCGTCGGCCTGCTCACCCCGGGAGACCCGCTGCAGGACGCTCAACCCGCGCAGGTCGCGGGCGAGTTCGCCGGGCGGCAGGGCGGCGGCGGCCTTGAAGGCGTTGGCGGCGACGGCGTTGGCCTGCTGCTCGGCCACGGTCAGCGCGCCCCGGGCCCGGGTCAGCTCACCCTGCACGCCGGTGAGTTGGAGCCGCGCGTCGTCGCGCTGCTTCTGCAACTGGAGGAGCTGGTCGGCGAGCTGACCGTTCTGCGCGGTCAGGGCGTCGATCTGGGACAGCAGCGGACTGGTCGGGAGCCCGCCGACCGGCAGGGTCGGATAGCCGGGCTGACCGAGGGTCGGGTAGCCGGGGGCCGCCGCGCCGGGCAACTGCAATCCGCCCGCCGCCACCGGCCGGGTACCGGTGTCCGGGACGGTGTTGGGCAGCGGCGGCTCGGCGTAGGCCGGGGTGGTCAGGACCATCGCGGCGACCGCGCCGAGCAGGGCCGACCAGAGCGCCGGACGTAGCACCGGGGAGATCAGCGGGCTTCTGCGTCGTTGCTGCCGTCGCCCGTGCCCGCTGTCGACCATTCCGCTCCCTGATGTCGCGTGATGGCGCCGCGCGGGGTGGGCGCGGCGACCGGGACGCCACCGGTCGTGCGTTGCGTCCCATCCTGTCTTACCGCACCGGGACAACGATGTCGATGCGCAGACGGCTTGGAGAAGCCTGGGAGTACGGGTGAAGTACGTCGCTGCCGGTGCCCGTCCTGCCGACCCGTCGGTGGTCCGACGTAGGCTCGATCGGGACCGCAGGTGGAAGGGACGTGGCTTTTCGATGGACGCCGGACTCAAGCGTGAGCTCGAAGCGAAGGTGTACGCGGGGGAGCGACTGACCCGCTCGGACGGGATCGCCCTCTATGAGAGCGACGACCTGACCTGGCTGGGCCGGCTGGCCCACCACCGGCGTACGGAGTTGAACGGCGAACGGGTGATGTTCAACGTCAACCGGCACCTCAACCTGACGAACGTCTGTTCCGCCTCGTGTGCGTACTGCTCCTTCCAGCGCAAGCCGGGCGAGAAGGACGCGTACACGATGCGCATCGACGAGGCGGTCCGCAAGGCCAAGGAGATGGAGGACGAGCAGCTCACCGAGCTGCACATCGTCAACGGCCTGCACCCCACGCTGCCCTGGCGCTACTACCCGAAGGTGCTGCGGGAGCTGAAGGCGGCGCTGCCGAACGTCAAGCTCAAGTGCTTCACCGCGACCGAGGTGCAGTGGTTCGAGAAGATCAGCGGCCTGTCGGCCGACGAGATCCTCGACGAGCTGATGGACGCCGGCCTGGAGTCGCTGACCGGCGGCGGCGCGGAGATCTTCGACTGGGAGGTCCGCCAGCACATCGTCGACCATGCCTGCCACTGGGAGGACTGGTCGCGGATCCACGCGCTGGCCCACGCCAAGGGCATGAAGACCCCGGCGACGATGCTCTACGGCCACATCGAGGAGCCCCGGCACCGGGTCGACCACGTGCTGCGGCTGCGCGAGCTGCAGGACCAGACCGGCGGTTTCGCCGTCTTCATCCCGCTGCGCTACCAGCACGACTTCGTCGACTCGGCGGACGGCAAGATCCGTAACCGGATCCAGGCGCGCACCACGATGGCCTCGCCGGCCGAGTCGTTGAAGACGTTCGCGGTCTCCCGGCTGCTGTTCGACAACGTCCCGCACGTGAAGAACTTCTGGGTGATGCACGGGCTGTCGGTGGCCCAGCTGTCGCTCAACTTCGGCGTGGACGACCTGGACGGTTCGGTCGTCGAATACAAGATCACCCACGACGCCGACTCGTACGGCACCCCGAACACGATGCACCGGGACGACCTGCTGCACCTGATCTGGGACGCCGGTTTCCAGCCGGTCGAGCGGGACACCCGCTACAACGTGGTGCGCGAGTACGACCGGGCGCCTTCGCCGGCGCAGCGGCGTGCCGAGCCCCAGCAGGTCTGGGCCTGACCCGACCGTATGCTCGGCACACCATGACCGGACAGCAGCCGACCGCGCCGCAGCACAGCGGTTTTCCCCGCCGGGACGCCGAGGGGCGCATTCTGACCCTGGGTGACCTGCTCGGGGTGAGCGTGGCCGGCTGGCTGATCGGCCTGCTGGCGCTTGTGCTCTTCGACTGGGCGTTCGCGGTGGCCGGCGCGGGCGACTTCGGCCGTACCAATGGCTGGCTCGCGGTGATCCTGCCGGCCTGGCTGTTCTGGGACGACTTCCGGGCCTGGGACTTCGGCGCGGCCCGGGTGGTCGCGGCGTTGTCCGCCGCGGTGGTCGCGGTGCTCGCCGGGCTGCTGGTGGCGGGCCTCGCCGCAGGGCTGGCACCGCTGTTCACCGGCGGGCTGGCCGCGCTCGCGTTCACCATCGGGTACGCGGCGCTCTGGTTCCAGGGCGTGCACTGGCTGGCCCGACGCACGGGCTGAACCACAGGCGTCGGGGCCCCGGCGCAGAAGCAAGGGGTGGGAAGCATGAGCGCGAGGAGTGAGCCGGGTTTGCGAGCCCGCAGTCGCGAAGTGAGGTGGGCCCATGAGCGCGAGGAGTGAGCCGGGTTTGCGAGCCCCGCAGTCGCGAAGTGAGGTTGGCGCATGAGCGCGGCGGTCAAGTACACGTTGGCCCGGATCGGGCTGTTCCTGGTGGTCGTGGCGGCGCTGTGGCCGGTCGGGATGAACCTCTTCCTGAAGCTGATGGTGGCGTTGATCTTCTCCGCCGCCGCGTCGTTCTTCCTGCTCCGGGGCTGGCGGGACCAGATGGCCGAGGAGGTGGCCGCCGCCGCCGAGCGGCGACGCGCGGAGAAGGAACGGCTGCGCTCCGCCCTGGCCGGCGACGACCACCCCGCCGGGGGCGACCCGCGCCCCTGACCCCCGCCCCGCAGGATCACCAGTTGGTGGAGCCCGGGACGACCGGCCACGGGCGGTCGGTCGGCTTGATCAGGTAGGCGATGCCGCCCGGACCGCCGGCCACCGAGCCGTCGGCCCGGTGGCGCTTGGTCCGCAGCCAGATCTGCTCGAACTGGTCCCGCCGGTAGACGTTGCGCACCTCGGCGTTGGACGCCGACGCCGGGTCGTTGACGATCACGTCACCGTCGGCGGTGAAGCCGACGATCACGAACAGGTGCCCGGAGGTGCCGTAGTTCGACCCGTCCAGCTCGGTGTCGAGGAAGGACTGCGAGGTGATCACGGGGATGCCGGCCCGGACGAACCGTTCCACCTCGTCGAGCGAGTGCAGCCGGGTCACCCGGGCCTCGATGCCGGGGAAGCTTGCCGCGTACGCGGTGTTGAACGGCCAGTTGCCCGCGCCTTCGTACTCGTTGTCCCAGGTCATCCGGGCGGCGTGGACGACCTGCGGGTCGGGGTGGTCGGGGTCGATCCAGGCCAGGTCGGCGGCCGACGGCAGCCTGCCGTAGTACTCCAGCACCATCGTGGTGGACGTCGGGCTGCACCAGACCTGCCCGCCGCCGCCCCACTCCGGGTAGCTGCCCCGGTGGATCATCTGGGAGCGGGCCGGCACCGGCAACTCGGTGCCCCAGGCGATGCCGCCCCGGCTGGGGGTGACGGTGAACCGGTCCGGCACCTGCGAACTCATCGCGCCGAGCATCCGGACCCGGGGTGAGGCGGCCTGGCCGGGCGCGCGGTAGAGGGTGAGCCGCAGTCGGTACGACCGCAGCAGCACTCCGGCGGCGGCGTCGTCGATGGCGAAGGTGTCGGTCCAGACGCTGGACCAGGGGTCGCCCTGACCGTCCAGGGTGGCCCGGGCGATGTCCTCGTCACCGTCGGCCCAGCGGGCCATCACGTACCACGGGGTGTGGTCGCCTGTGGTGTAGGTGCCCTGGAGTTCGACCTGGAGCCAGGTGCCGGCGGGGGTGTCGGCGTTCCAGGAGGCGACGAGTTCGGTGGCGTCGAAGCCGATCGGGGTGCGCGGCGAGGTCCAGGTGGCGTACTCCCAGGTGCGGGTGGTGCCGGTGTGCGGGTCGGTGAACTCGGTGCTGCCGGCGGGACGGCCGATGGTGAGGCCGCCGCGGTGGCCGGGTACGGCGTACGTGCCCCGGTGGGTGCCGGCCCGCCAGTCGGGGTGCCGGGACCACTCCTGGAAGGTGATCTGCTCGTCGTGTCCGCCGGCGGGCGTGCGGTCCGCGGCGGGTGACGGGCCACCGGCGCGGACGGGAGCGGTGCTGGCGAGCAGGGTGAGGGTGGCGACGCCGACGAGGGCGACCGCGCGCAGGGCTCTGCTGGACATGGCAACTCCGCAGGGTGGGGAATCGTTGCCGTTCACTGTCCCGCGCGGCAGGAAATTTCGCCAGGTCGTGGTAGAAGGAAAATCCTTGCCGGGATGACGATCCGATCGGGATGGTCAGAGATAGTCACAGATATTGATATGACCAGGTGACTCCTGGTGGAGTGGGCGCACAGCGGGATACCCGTACCCCGAGGAGGACGTCCATGGCCTTCCGCACCTCCCCCTTCCGGCGTCGGCTGGTGCTCGCCGTCGTCGCCGGCCTCGGCCTCACCGCCGTCGCCACCGGGCCGGTCTCCGCGCGCCCGGCCCCGGAACCCGAGCCCGCCGCCGCCGAATACCGGGTGCTCGGCCCCCGTACCCTGGCCGACCGTAACGCCGTCGCCCGCACCGGCGCGGCCATCGACTCCGCCGAGCACGGCGTGCTGTACGTCTCGGCCACCCGGTCCGAGGCCGCCGCGATCACCCGGCTCGGCTTCCGGCTGGAGAAGGAGGCCACGCCGGCCCCCGCCGAGGGGGCGGGCACCTACGCCTTCCCGCCGGCCGACTCGAACTACCACGACTATGCCGAGCTGACCGCCGTGGTCAACCAGGTGGTCGCGGACCACCCGGCCATCGCCCGCAAGATCAGCATCGGTAGGTCGTACGAGGGCCGCGACCTGATGGCGGTCAAGATCTCCGACAACGTCGGCACCGACGAGGCCGAACCGGAGATCCTGTTCAACTCCCAGCAGCACGCCCGCGAGCACCTGACCGTCGAGATGGCGATCTACCTGCTCAACCTCTTCACCGACAGCTACGGCACCGACTCCCGGATCACCGGCATCGTCAACTCCCGGGAGATCTGGATCGTCCCCACGGTCAACCCGGACGGCAGCGAGTACGACATCGCCACCGGCTCCTACCGCTCCTGGCGTAAGAACCGGCAGCCCAACAGCGGCGCCGCGGCGGTCGGCACCGACCTGAACCGGAACTGGGGCTACAACTGGGGCTGCTGCGGTGGCTCGTCCGGCACCCCGTCGTCGACCACCTACCGGGGGCCGTCGGCCTTCTCCGCGCCGGAGACCAAGGCGCTGCGGGACTTCGTCAACAGCCGGGTCGTCGGCGGGGTGCAGCAGATCAAGGCCAACATCGACTGGCACACCTACTCGCAGCTGGTGCTCTGGCCGTTCGGCTACACCACCGCGAACACCCCCAGCGGGATGACGGCCGACCAGTACAACACCTTCGCCACCCTCGGGCAGCAGATGGCGGCCACCAACGGGTACACCCCCGAGCAGTCAAGCGACCTCTACATCACCGACGGCGACAGCCTCGACTGGATGTGGGCGACACACAAGATCTGGGCGTACACCTTCGAGATGTATCCCGGATCGTCCGGTGCCGGCGGCGGCTTCTACCCGCCCGACGAAGTGATCCCGGCGCAGACCTCCCGGAACAAGGAGGCGGTGCTGCTCCTGTCGGAGTACGCCGACTGCCCCTACCGGGTGATCAACAAGCAGAGCACGTACTGCTGAACCCTCTGACGTGACTCCGGGTGGGGTCCCGTAAGCCCCCGACGGGACCCCACCCACCCCTCCCGACCAGACGATCTTCGCTGGTCGTGCGCTACCGTGGCACCCGATCGATCCGCAGCGAAGCCGGTGCGAAACCGGCGCTGTCCCGCAACTGAGATGCCCCACCGTGGTTCCCGGCCCTGCCGGGGCCACCCCGACGCCCGGCCCGAGCGGCCGGCGTCGTCGCGTGTGGGGACGAGCCAGGTCGCCTGCGGTCGGTCGCGACACGCGCTCTCGAGGAAGGGCGCCTCGCGGACGGGTACGCCAGCGGCCCTGTCGGCGAAGCACCACGCTCCTCGACCGACAGGAGGCCAGATGTCCCGACGTACCCCCCGGCTGTTCGCCGCGACCCTCGCGGTGGCCGCCCTCGCCCTCGGCGCGTGCGCCGAGAAGACCTCCGACACCCCCGCCACCGGCGGCAGCTCCGGCACCGCCGCCTTCCCGGCGACGGTCGGCAACCTCACCCTGGACGAGCGGCCCGAGAAGATCGTCTCGCTGTCGCCCACCGCGACCGAGATGCTCTTCGCCATCGGCGCCGGCAAGCAGGTGGCCGCCGTCGACGACCAGTCGAACTTCCCTGCCGACGCGCCCAAGAGCGAGCTGTCCGGCTTCCAGCCCAACGCCGAGGCGATCGCCGGCAAGAACCCCGACCTGGTGGTGCTCGCCAACGACACCAACAAGATCGTCGCCCAGCTCACCGCGCTCAAGGTCCCGGTGCTGCTCACCCCGGCCGCGACCACCCTCGACGACACCTACCGGCAGCTCACCGACCTGGGCACGCTCACCGGCCACCCGACCGAGGCGGCCGACGTCACCGCCCGGATGAAGGACGAGATCGGCAAGCTCACCAAGGACCTGCCGAAGCGGTCGACCAAGCTGACCTATTACCACGAGCTGGGGCCGGAGCTGTACAGCGCGACCAGCAAGACCTTCATCGGCTCGATCTACGCGATGGCCGGCCTGGAGAACATCGCCGACGCCTCCGACGCCGACGGCAAGAACGGCGGTTACCCGCAGCTCTCCCAGGAGGTCATCGTCAAGGCGAACCCGGACTTCGTCTTCCTGGCCGACGTCAAGTGCTGCCAGCAGAGCGCCGACACGGTCAAGGCGCGCAGCGGCTGGGCCGGCGTCACCGCCGTCAAGAACAACCAGGTCGTCGCCCTCGACGACGACGTCGCCTCGCGCTGGGGGCCGCGCGTGGTCGACCTGCTCCGCTCGATCGTCGACGCCACCGCCAAGGTGCCGGCGTGACGGTCCACCACCGGTGACCGTGCGCTCCACCGACCCCGGGCCGGCCGGGACGCCCGACGCGTCCCGGCCGCCCGGCGTACCCGAGCCCGGTCCGGTAGCCGGCGCATCCCCGGCCGGGTCCGGGCCGGCCGGGTCCGGCTCGGCCGGGCCGGCGTCCGCCCCGGGTCGACGGTCCGCCGCCGGGTCGGCCCGCACCCCGAAGGCCCCCGCCGGTACGCCCCGACCGGCCGGGCTGCGCAAGCGCTGGCTCGCCGCCGGGGTACTCGCCGTGCTGGTGGCCCTGGTCGCCGGGGTGTCCCTCGGCCCGGTCGGCCTGCCGCCCGGCAGCGTCGCCGCCGAACTGCTCAACCTGCTGCCCGGGGTACGCCTGGACAGCGGGCTGACCGAACGCGAGATCGCCATCGTCACCGAGCTGCGGCTGCCCCGGGTGGTGCTCGGCCTGCTCGTCGGTGGTCTGCTCGCCCTGGCCGGCGGCTGCTACCAGGGCGTGTTCCGCAACCCGCTGGCCGACCCGTACCTGCTGGGGGTGGCGGCCGGCGCGGGGCTCGCGGTGACCGCGGTGATCACGCTGGGGGGTGCCGGGGCGGGTGGGGCGCTGACCGGGATGCCTGTCACCATCCCGCTCGCCGCGTTCGTCGGCTCGCTCGGGGCGGTCGCCCTGACCTACCTGCTCGGGGCGGCGGGTGGGCGGGACCGCTCCCCGGCCACCCTGATCCTAGCCGGGGTGGCGGTGTCGGCGTTCCTCGCCGCCGGGCAGACGTACCTGCTGCAACGGCACTCCGACAGCATCCAGCAGGTCTACTCCTGGCTGCTCGGCCGGCTGGGCACCGCCGGCTGGGGCGACGTCCGGCTGATCCTGCCCTATTTCGTGCTGACCGCCGTGGTGGTGCTGCTGCACCGCCGCGAACTCGACGTGCTCTCCGTCGGCGACGACGAGGCGGCCAGCCTCGGCCTGCACCCGCAGCGCTCCCGCTACCTGCTGATCGCCGCCGCCTCGCTCGGCACCGCCGCCGCCGTCTCCGCGTCCGGGCTGATCGGTTTCGTCGGGATCATCGTGCCGCACACCGTACGGTTGCTGGCCGGGTCGAGCTACCGGGTGATCCTCCCGCTGTCGATGCTCTTCGGCGCGGCGTTCCTGGCGCTCACCGACGTGGTCGCCCGCACCGCAGCCGCCCCCGCCGAGATCCCGATCGGCGTGGTGACCGCCCTGCTCGGCGGCCCGTTCTTCGTCCTGGTCCTACGCACCGCCCGCCGGGTGTTCCCGTGAGCGCGAGGAGTGAGCCGGTGTTGCGAGCCCCGCAGTCGCGAACAGAGATAAGCCCGTGAGCGCGAGGAGTGAGCCGGTGTTGCGAGCCCCGCAGTCGCGAACAGAGATAAGCCCGTGAGCGCGAGGAGTGAGCCGGTTCTGCCGGCGGTGGAGGTGCGGGGGCTGCACGTGCGGTTGGGCGGGGAGGTGGTCCTGGCCGGGGTCGACCTTACGGTCGCCCCGGGTGAGTGGGTCACCGTGATCGGGCCGAACGGCGCCGGCAAGTCGACCCTGCTGCGTGCCGTCGGCGGCCTGCTGCCCGCCCCGGGCGCGGTCTCGCTGTTCGGTACGCCGTCCGGCGCGCTGCGTCGTCGGGACCGGGCCCGGGTGGTGGCGACGGTGGCACAGTCCCCGGTGGTGCCGGCGGGCATGTCGGTGTTCGACTACGTCCTGCTGGGGCGGACCCCGTACGTCGCGCCGCTGGGTCGGGAGTCGACCGCCGACCTGGCCGCCGTGCACGACGTACTCGACCGGTTGGATCTGACCGGGTTCCACCGGCGGGAGCTGGCCACCCTCTCCGGCGGTGAGCGGCAGCGGGTCTTCCTGGCCCGCGCGCTCGCCCAGGGTGCCACCCTGCTGCTGCTGGACGAGCCGACCAGCGCGCTGGACATCGGTCACCAGCAGGAGGTGCTGGAGCTGGTCGACCAGCTCCGCCGGGCACACGGCCTCACCGTGCTGGCCACCATGCACGACCTCTCGGTCGCCGGCGAGTACGCCGACCGGATGGTGCTGCTCGCCGACGGCCGGGTCGTCGCGGTGGGGTCACCCGACCGGGTGCTCACCGAGGAGTTGCTGTCCCGCCACTACCGCGCCCGGGTCCGGGTGATCCCCGGCGACCACGGCCCCCTGGTGGTCCCCACCCGCCCGGGGGCACCGCGATCATGAGGGGTCGACGTCGCCGCGCCCGGCTTCCGTCTGGAGCAGGGAGAAAATGGCGCCCTGCGGGTCGCGGAGGGTGGTGAGGCGGCCCAGCAGGGTGTCCCGGGGCGGGGTGTGGATGGTGCCGCCGAGGATGGTGGCGCGGGCGGCGGCAGCGTCCACGTCGGCCACCGCGAAGAACACCGACCAGTACGCCGGCCGCGCGCCACCGTCACCGGTCGTCGGCAGCATTCCGGCCACGATCCGCGCCCCGCACCGCCAGCCGGTGTAGTCGTACCCGGCGGTGCGTTGTTCCTCCGGGTGCCAGCCGAAGACCAGCTCGTAGAAGACCTCCGCGCCCTCCGGGTCCGGGCTGACCAGCTCGTTCCAGCACATCGCCCCGGGGGCGTCGAGCAACTCCGCCCCGGGCATCCGCATCGGTTGCCAGACGCTGAACACCGCGCCGGCCGGGTCGGCGAAGACCGCCATCCGGCCGGCGTCGAGGACGTCGAACGGGGCGACGAGCACCTGCCCGCCGGCCGCCTCGACCCGGGTGGTGACCAGGTCGGCGTCGTCGGTCGCCATGTACGTCGACCAGACCGGCACCTGGTCCGGACCGGCCGGTGGGCCGGCGCCGGCCACCGCCCGGCCGTCCTTGCGGAAGGTGGTGTAGCCGGCCGCCTCGGGTTCCGGCGCGATCCGGCCGGTCCAGCCGAACAGCTCCGGGTAGAACCGTCGGGCGGCGTCCAGGTCGGGGGTCGCCAGGTCGGTCCAGCAGGGCGTGCCCGCGGCGACGGTGCTCATTGTCGGCCCCTCTCGGCTGCGGGGGGCGTGCCGGTGGACGCCCTGCCGGCATCGTGGCACCGGTCGGCGGTCACCGGGCCGAACCGGCGAAAGGTCAACTGAACCGGCGACCCTCGTCCCGCCGGTAGGCCCAGCCGGAGACCCCGGCGAGCAGCACGATCCAGACGCCGAGCATGGTCAGGGCGAGCGGGTCGGGTCGCCAGTCGCCGACCGCCGTCCACATCAGCTCGACCGCGCCCCGGGTGGGCAGGAACGGGGCGATCACCTTGATGAAGCCGGGTGCGTCGTCCGGGCCGGAGAGCAGGCCGCCGCCGAAAGCCAGCGGGAAGAAGACGACCTGCGCGACCACGATCGCCGCCTTGCTCGGCAACGAGTAGCCGATGGCGAGGCCGAGCAGGGTGAACGGCACCGACACCACGGCCACGGTGACCGTGCCGAGCAGCAGCCCGGCCGGGGTGACCCGGGCGGCGGTGGCGACCGCCGCGATGATCACGACGGGCAGCATCGACAGGTACGTCAGCACCAGCCCGGCCAGGATCCGTCCGGCAAGTCGGGGCCCCGGGCCGGCCGGCAGGGTCCGGGTGTACGGGTTCCACGGCTGGTCGCGGTCCTCGGCGACGCCGACGCCGTACTGGAAGATGTTGGCGCTCATCACCGCGAAGGTGACCATCGCGGCGGTGGCGTAGGTGGCGCCGGTCGGGTCGTCCCCGGCGAACGGGACGACGAAGAAGAGCATCGCGGCGGCGGGAAAGAAGGCGCTACCGACCACGGCGACCGGGATGCGGATGATCTCCAGTAGCTGGTAGCGGGCGTGGACCAGGGCGAGCGGCACGGCGTCGACTCCTCAGGCGGTGGGTCGGCCGCCGACGGCGGCACTGGTGGCGGTGATGGCGAGGAACGCCTCCTCCAGCGAGGTGGGGCGGACCTCCAGCTCGCGGAACGTCACCCTGGCGGTGACCAGGTCGCGGACCAGTTGGTCGGCGTCGGTGGTGAGCAGGTGGGTACGCCCCTCGGTGTGCTCGGTGGCGACCACACCGGGCAGCGCCGGCAGGTCGTCGGCGACCAGGCTGACCCGGCGGACGCCGACGATGCCCCGGATCGCGTCGACGGTGTCGTCGGCGAGCACCCGCCCCTGCCCGATCACCACCACCCGCTGCGCCAACGCCTCCACCTCTTCGAGGTAGTGGCTGCTCAGCAGGACCGTCCCGCCGTCGGCGTGGAACGACCGGATCGCCTCCCACAGGGTGCGCCGGGCCTCGACGTCCAGCCCGGTGGTGGGTTCGTCGAGGACGACCAGCCGGGGCCGGCCGACGAAGGCCAGCGCGACGGCGAGCCGACGCCGCTGACCGCCGGAGAGCCCACCGGTCTGCCGTCTGACCTGGTCGGCGAGGCCGAACCGGTCGAGCAGCTCGGCCCGGGGCACCGGGTCGGGGAAGTGCGCGGCGACGAAGTCGACCACCTCGCCGACCCGGAGCGTGCCGGGCAGGCCGGTCTCCTGCGGGGTGACCCCGAGCTGCCGCCGGGACGCCGGCCGGCGTGGGTCGCCGCCGAAGAGTTCGACCCGGCCGGCGGTCGGTCGGCGCAGCCCGACCAGCATGTTGATCAGGGTGCTCTTGCCGGCGCCGTTCGGCCCGAGCAGGCCGACCAGTTCACCGGCAGAGACGGTCAGGTCGACCCGGTCGAGGGCGAGGACGTCGCCGTACCGGCGGGTGGCCTGGTCGGCGTGGGCGAGGATCATCGGTTCTCCCGGGGGTCGGCGGGGTCGAGCAGGGCACGGATGTTCTCGGTGTACTCCTCGAACGCCCGCCGGCCGCGCCGGCTGAGCCGGACCAGGGTGGTCGGGGTACGTCCGCGGTGGGTCTTGTCGATCTCGACGTAGCCGGCGTCCTCCAGCTTGCGCAGGTGGACGGAGAGGTTGCCGGCGGTCATCGCGAGCAGTTCCTGGAGGCGGGGGAAGGTGATCCGGTCGCCGGCGGCGAGGGTGGCCAGGGTGACCACCACCCGCAGCCGGGCCTGGGCGTGGATGACCGGGTCCAGTTCGCTCATCCGTGCCGCCGCCGGGCGAGCGCGCCGGCCACCAGCAAGCCACCACCGCCGCCCACCGAGACCACCAGGGCGTGCCAGCCGGGGCCGGCGAGCACCCCGACGATGTTGACCGCGGTGAGCCAGACGCCGAGGCGGAACAGGGTGCGGTCGAGCCAGATCGCGCCCCCGGCCATGTGCAGCGCGCCGGTCAGCGCCACCGACAGCGCCGACCAGAGCAGCCCGGCGAGGTCGGGCGGCAGACTGTCGGTGACCCGGCCGAGGATCAGCGACAGGCTCAGGAAGCCGAGCCCCCAGGACGCGCCGTACCAGCTGCCGCGCCGGGCCGACTCGCCGGCGACGTGCCGGTAGGCGCGGGCGCTGCCCACCCCGAAGACCACCGTGGCGGCGACGAGTAGCACGAAGAGCACGGTCGGCGGCAGCCAGGCGGGCATGTCGACGAGGGTCCGGCCGTCGGGGGAGAAGCGCAGGAAGTAGACCCCGAAGCCGATCAGCCAGGCGAACCCCCAGGGCCAGTAGTGCAGCCGGGGATCGGGTTCCAGCCGTCGGGCGGTGCTGGCCCGCTGTTCGCGGATCAGCCGCATCGCGTCGGCGGCGTCGAGCGGGGCGACGTCGTCTTCCGGGTTCATGCAAACTACTTTAAAACACAAAGTCGAGCCGCCGGTGGTCCGGGTCGGCCACCGGACAGCCGGACTGCCCACCCCGGTGCGGCCGACGGCACGGCAGCGCCGCCCACCGGCCCGGTCGGTGCCCGGCCGGAGGTCAGGCCACCGGCGGCTCGGCCAGCGGGCCGGGCAGCGGCGCGGTGTGCAGCACCGACAACCCGGACACGGCCCGGGTCAACGCCACGTAGAGACGGTGCAGCCCACGCGGTTCGGCGGCCACGATCGCAGCCGGCTCGACGACCACCACGTGGTCGTACTCCAGGCCCTTGACCAGGGTGGCGGGGACCACCGTGACCCGCGCCGGGGCCGCCGGGTCGTCGGCGGTCGCGGTCGGCACCCCGGCGGCGGCGAGCGCCGCGCGCAGCCCGTCCACCGCGTCGTCGGCGGCGATCACCCCGACCGAGCCGTCGTGCCCGAGCGCCGCGCACACCTCGGCCACCGTCGCCGCCGCCAGATCGGCCACGGCACGCACGTCGAGCGCGCCGTCGTGGCGCAACGACACCGCCGGGGGTACGTCGACAGCCAGCGCCGGCAGCAGCCGGTTGGCGAACGCGACCACCACGGCCGGCACCCGGAAGCCGACGCTCAGCGGCACCACCACCGCGTCCGGCTTGCCCAGGTGGGCCAGGGACACCCGCCAGTCGGTGGCCGCCCACGGGGCGGTGCCCTGGGCCAGGTCACCGAGCAGGGTGATCGACCCGTGCTCGCTGCGACGGGCGATGGCCCGGCACTGCATCGGCGAGAGGTCCTGCGCCTCGTCGACGACCACGTGCCCGAAACCGGCGGGCCGCTCGATCAGCCCGGCCGCCTCGTCGATCAGCACCGTGTCGGCGGCGGTCCACCGGGTCGCCTTCGGCGTCCGGCCCAGCTTCGTGCCGGGCAGCAGGGCCTGCTCCGCGTCGGTGAGCAGGCCGTCGGCGGCGGCGGACAGGACTGCCGGGTCGCCGAGCACCGAGTGGACCAGCCCTTCCGGGGTCAGCGCCGGCCAGGCCGCGTCGAGGAAGGCGGTGACCGGGCGGGCCTTCCCCATCCGGCGCAGCCAGGCGTCGCCCGGCGACTCGGCCCGGCGGGCCTCGGCCTGGCGTTGCAGCAACCCGACCACCCGGGCCCGGACCCGCTCCCGCCCGGTCCCGTACGGCAGGCCCTCCCGGCGGGTCTCCTCGATCACCCGGTGCAGCGGGTCCAGGCCGATCCGCCAGCGGAACGAGCCGTCCGACACCATGATCGGTTCGGTGGGGGCGGTGATCAGGTGGTCCGCCGCGCGCCGCAGCACCTCGGCCATCCGGGGGTCGTGCTTGAGGGCGGCGACCGCCGGATCGTCGACCGCCCGCACGGGCACCCGGGCGACCAGGTCCTCCACTGTGGCCTGGGCCACCTCGACCTCGCCGAGGGCGGGCAGCACCGCCGCGATGTAGGACAGGAACGCCCGGTTCGGGCCGACGATCAGCACCCCGGCCCGGCGCAACCGCTCCCGGTGCAGATAGAGCAGGTACGCGGCCCGGTGCAGCCCGACCGCCGTCTTGCCGGTGCCCGGTGCGCCCTGGACGCAGATCGAGTCGGCCAGGTCGGCCCGGACCAGCTCGTCCTGCTCGGGCTGGATGGTGGCGACGATGTCCCGCATCGGCCCGACCCGGGGGCGTTCGATCTCGGCGGTGAGGATCCGGCTGGTGGTCCCCAGCTCCTCGCCCCGGTCCAGGCGCTCGTCCTCGAAACTGGTAAGCGCCCCGGCACTGAACCCGAACCGCCGTCGTACGGCGACACCCTGCGGGTCGCGGGCGCTGGCCCGGTAGAACGCCCGGGACACCGGGGCCCGCCAGTCCAGCACCAGCGGCTCGCCCCGTTCGTCGGTGACGTGCCGCCGGCCGACGTGGTACGCCCGCTCGGCGTGCTCCGGGTCGGCGGGGCCGAAGTCGAGGCGGCCGAAGAAGAGCGCGGTGGCCGGGTCGTCGGCCAACTCGGCGACCCGCCGGGCCAGGTGCCGGCCGAGCTGCTCGGCGGTGTACGAGTCCCCGGCGACCTTGTCCCCGGTGGCGAAGAGCGACTGGGCACGTTCCCGCATCCGCCGCAGGGCGAGCCGGGAGGTCTCCAGGTGGGCCTGCTCGGCGCCCAGCTCCGCTTCGAGGCGTTTTGGTCCGGGACGTGTCGGTTCGGGGTGTGCTGGTTCAGGGCCCGCTGGTTCGGGGTGTGCTCTGCCGCGTTCTTCGGTTGCGGGCACGGTGATCCTCTTTGGCGGTCTCGATCGGCTCGCCCGCGTATCCAGGGAGGGCCTGGCGCGTGGGGACGTCCGCTGCGGTGGCTACCTCACCACGGCCGTCGAGCGGTCAATCAGACTACGCCCCGCCCGCCCTCCCGCTCCATCCGCTTTCCGGGTGCGGGGTTGGCCACTCCCCGGGGCTCCCGGTGAGCCGGTACGGACCGACGGCGATACGGTCGGGGCATGGCTGAGCGCGTGGCACGCCCCCGGGTCGGGCACATCCAGTTCCTCAACTGCCTGCCGATCTACTGGGGGCTGATGCGCTCCGGCGCGCTGCTCGACGTCGACCTGCACAAGGACTCGCCGGACCGGCTCAGCGCCGCACTTGTCGCCGGTGACCTGGACATCGGCCCGATCTCCCAGGTGGAATACCTGCGGCACGCCGACGAACTGCTGCTCCTGCCGGACCTGGCGGTGGGCAGCGACGGGCCGGTGCTCTCGGTCAACGTGGTCTCCACCAGGCCGCTGGCCGAGCTGGACGGCGGGCGGGTCGCCCTCGGCTCCACCTCGCGGACCGGGGTCCTGCTGGCGCAGCTCCTGCTCGCCGACCGGTACGGCGTCCGCCCGGAGTACTTCCGCTGCCCGCCGGATCTGACCCAGATGCTGCTGGAGGCCGACGCGGGGGTGCTGATCGGCGACGTGGCGCTGCGCGCCCTCTACGAGGCGCCCCGGCGGGGGCTGGAAGTGACCGACCTGGGTCAGGCGTGGCGGGAGTGGACCGGCCTGCCGATGGTCTTCGCCGTCTGGGCGGTCCGCCGGGACTTCGCCGCCGCCCATCCGGGCCTGGTCAAGGAGGTGCACGAGGCGTTCCTGCGCTCCCGTGACCTGTGCCTGGCCGAGCTGGACCAGGTGGCCGAGGCGGCGGCCCGCTGGGAGCCGTTCGACGCGGCGACCCTGGCCACCTACTTCCGTACCCTCGACTTCTCGCTGGGTGCGCGGCAGGTCGCCGGCCTGCGCGAGTTCGCCCGCCGCGCGGCGGCGACCGGCGAGGCCCCGGCCCTGCCCGAAGGTGGCCCGGAGTTCTTCGCCGGCTGACTCCCCTGCCGGCCCCGGCGACCGGCCCGGCCCGGCTCCGGTCAGGTGGCGGGCTGGAGCAGGGCTTCGGTGATCTTCTGGCAGTTCTTCATGCCGTACTCGTAGCCCATGTTGATCGGGTAGCGGACCATCACGCCCATCGTCCAGGTGTCGCCGATGGCCAGGCAGTTGATGTGCATCTCCTGCTCGCGGGTCCGGTCGATCCAGCCGTTCTTGATGGCGATCTTCTTCTGCTCGGCGGCCGGGAACGCCTTGCGGATGCCGAAGTCACCGGCGCCGCGCACCAGCTTCATCTCGTTGAGCAGCCACTTGGTCCAGGTGGGGCCGGCGGCGCGGCCGTCGGCGATGCAGTTGCCGAGTCGGGCGGTGTCGCGGGGGGAGAGGTTGGTGCGGCTCCAGCCGCCGTCAGCGGCCACGCTGCTGTCGGTGAGCTTGCAGATCGAGATCAGCCGCTTGATCGACGCGGACCGGCCGACGGTGTTGTAGAACTGCTCGGCCCGGGTGTTGTCGCTGTCCCGGATGATCCGGGTGGCGTCGGCGAGCTTGGCGTCGCTCGGGGTCTGCCCGGCGTCGGCGGCCCGGCGCAGGTAGTCGGCGACGATCCACGACTTGATCAGCGAGGCGGTGGTGCTGGTCTCGGCCATGTTGTCCGAGCCGATGATCTTGCCGGTCCGACGGTCCAGCACGCTCCAGGCGTACCAACCCTTGATGTCGAGGTCGAGGTCCCGGTCCGCGAAGGGCAGCGGCGTCAGCGACCGGGTGGCGGACGGCACCGGGGTCGGGCGACTGCGGCGGTCGGCCGCCGAGTCGGTGGAGCGGGCGGCGGTGGACGGGTCACCCCACTGGGAGGCGGCGGTGGATTCCATCGGTGACCCGGGGATCAGCCGCAGCGAGACCAGCACCAGACCGGTCAGGACCGCCGCGACGGCGACGAGCTTCACCGGTTGCTGGTCTCGTCCGGCGGGGCGGCCGGATCGTCGGCTGCGCGCCATCAGAGTTTCCCGACCGGCTGCTGCGGCACCTTGAGCGCCGCGCCGGGCTGCGGGGTGACCAGTTGGGTGGCGACGCTGGCGCAGACCTTCGCACCGTACGTCAGCCGCTGTTTGACCGGGTAGCGCATCATCACGGCGAGGCTCCACTTGTCGGTGACGGCGAGGCAGCTGACGTGCCAGTTGCTGTCATAGCTGAGGGCGGTCCAGCCGTTCTTCATGGCGACCGGGCCCTGCGATTTGATCTCGGCGGGCAGGCCGTCGACGATCCCCCACTTGCCGCCGCCCGAGCGGGCCTGCTGCGTGGTCACGCTGCCCCGGACCTGGGCCATCTCGTTGAGCACCCACTTGGTCCACTTGGGGCCGGCGGCCTTGCCGTCGGCGATGCAGTCACCGAGCCGGACGGCGTCGCGGGGGGACATCCGGGTGAAGCTCCACCAGCCCTCGTAGCCGGGGACGTTGCCGCGCTTGGTGTCGGTGAGACCGCAGATCTGGATCGCCCGCTTGAGTACCGGGCCGGGCTGTCCGCCGGCCGGCACCCGGTACGACCCACCGGCCGCCGCGTAGACCCGGTTGGCCGCGTCGTCGTTGCTGTCCCGGATGGCCAGGCTGGCGTTCTTCTTCATCGCCGCCGGCGGTTCCCGGTCGCCGAGCTGGCGCAGGTAGTCGGCGACGATCCAGGCCTTGAACATCGACTCGGTGGAGCTGGTCGAGGCCGGATTCTTCGAGCCGGAGAGCTGGCCGGTCTCGCGGTCCATCAGGGCCCAGCCGAAGAACGCACCCTTGAAGTCCACCGCGACCGGAGCGGCGGCCAGGGTGGGGGCCGGGGGTGCGGTGGGCGCGGGGGCGGGCACCTTCTCCGCCGTGCCGCCGCCGACGCCGCCGGCCGTGTCGTCGCCGGCGAGCTTGGCGTACGCGGCCGGCACCAGCATGCCGGTGCCGAGTAGCACCGCCAGGATGGCGAGCGCCAGGATCACGCGAGATCGCATGAGTGGGCGAACTCCAGATGTCAGGGCCGGGGGGACCGGCTGTTTCCGAGGGTGTCGGCTCGATCACCGAGGCCGGGGGATGGTGGCCTCTGTCTCAGGTGGTGATCGTCGGCAGCCGATCGGTGGTGACCGGGGAAGTCTACGTCCGGACAGCGGACTCGCCAGAACCCGACGCTCGGCAATCCGCCGGTAAGTCGAGATAAAGGCACAATATGCGGTGATTGAGGGGATTCACTTTTGATCAGTGACCCAATTCATAGTCAATCGCCCGCCCCGGCGTTGACCGAGAGCATCCGCCTGGTAACGGAGGGGGCCGCTTAAATCCTGTTACACCCTCTGGTGTCATCGGAGGCGAGCTGTAACACTTGTGGCATGTATGGCAACGACTTCGCCCCGGAACAGGACGCGCCCGGCGGTGGCCTGCTCGGTCAGGTCGAGGCCGCCGAGGTGGCGCTGCGCGAGGCGGCGACCCGCTCCCGGGAGGGCGCTACCGCGCCCGGTGAGGACCCGGGGGCATACTTCGCCGAGGTCATCGACGCCGATCAGAAGATCGAACCGCGCGACTGGATGCCCGACGCCTACCGCCGGACCCTGGTCCGGCAGATCGCCCAGCACGCCCACTCCGAGATCATCGGCATGCAGCCGGAGGGGAACTGGATCAGCCGGGCCCCCTCGCTCAAGCGCAAGGCCATCCTGCTGGCCAAGGTGCAGGACGAGGCCGGCCACGGCCTCTACCTCTACGCCGCCGCCGAGACCCTGGGCGTCAGCCGGGACGAGCTGGTCGACCTGCTGCTCGACGGCCGGCAGAAATACAGCTCGATCTTCAACTACCCCACCCTCACCTGGGCCGACGTCGGCGCGATCGGCTGGCTGGTGGACGGCGCGGCGATCGTCAACCAGGTCCCGCTCTGCCGCTGCTCCTACGGGCCGTACGCGCGGGCGATGATCCGGGTCTGCAAGGAGGAGTCGTTCCACCAGCGGCAGGGCTACGAGATCCTGCACACCCTCGCGCACGGCACCGAGGGCCAGCGAGCGATGGCGCAGGACGCGCTGGACCGCTGGTGGTACCCGTCGCTGGCGATGTTCGGCCCGCCCGACGGTGACTCCACCCACTCCGCCCAGTCGATGGCCTGGAAGATCAAGCGGTTCTCCAACGACGAACTGCGGCAGCGCTTCGTCGACATGTGCGTGCAGCAGGCGGAGAGCCTCGGCCTCACCATCCCCGACCCCGACCTGCGCTGGAACGACGAGCGGCAGGCGTACGACTTCACCCAGCCGGACTACGCCGAGCTGATGCGGGTGATCAAGGGCGAGGGGCCGTGCAACAGGCAGCGGATGGAACACCGCCGCCGCGCCCACGCCGACGGCGCATGGGTACGCGAGGCCGCCACGGCGTACGCCGCGAAGCGGGTTGCGGCGCAGAGAGAGAAGGTGGCCGCGTGAGCGAGCAGAGCACACCGCCCGGAGTGCCGGCGACCTCGCCGCTGTGGGAGGTCTTCGTCCGGGCCCGACGTGGGTTGTCGCACACCCACGTCGGCAGCCTGCACGCCCCCGACGCCGAGCTGGCCCTGCGCAACGCCCGTGACCTCTACACCCGTCGGCAGGAGGGGGTGTCGATCTGGGTGGTGCCGGCCGGCGCGATCACCGCGTCCAGCCCCGACGAGAAGGACGCCTTCTTCGACCCGGCCGCCGACAAGGTGTACCGCCATCCCACCTTCTACGAGGTGCCGGACGGGGTGGCCCACCTGTGAACGGCCCCTTCGACTTCGCCCTCGCCCTCGGCGACGACGCGCTGGTGGCCGCCCAGCGGCTCGGCGAGTGGGCCACCCGCGCCCCCGAGATGGAGGAGGACATCGCGCTTGCCAACATCGCCCTCGACCAGCTCGGCGCGGCCCGCCTGCTGCTGTCGTACGCGGGGGAGCTGGAGGGCGCGGGCCGGGACGAGGACGCGTTGGCGTTCCTGCGCGACGACCGGGAGTTCCGCAACTGTCTCCTGGTCGAGCTGCCCAACGGCGACTTCGCGATGACCATGGTGAAGCTGCTGCTGCTCTCGGCCTACCAGCTGCCGCTCTACACCGCGCTGGCCGGGTGCGCAGACGAGCGGCTCGCCGCGATCGGCGCGAAGGCCCGCAAGGAGTCGGCCTACCACCTGGACCACTCCGCGCTGTGGGTGAAGCGGCTCGGCGACGGCACCGACGAGTCGCACCGTCGCGCCCAGGCTGCGGTGGACGAGCTCTGGCCGTACCATCACGAGCTGTTCACGGCGGACCCGGCGGCGCCTGTCGACCCGGCCACCCTGCGGGCCGACTTCGACGCCGTGGTCTCCCCGGTGCTGGCCGAGGCCACCCTGACCCGGCCGGCGACCGGCTGGACGCCGGGCGGTGGCCGGGACGGCGTACACACCGAGCACCTGTCCTTCCTGCTGGCCGAGATGCAGGTGCTGCACCGCGCCCACCCCGGGGCGCAGTGGTGAGCGGGGCGGGCCGGTGACCGACCCCAGGGCGGCCGTGGCGGCGGTGGTGGATCCGGAGATCCGGGTGATCACCATCGACGAGCTGGGCATCCTGCGGGCGGTCGACGAGGACGGGGAGACCGGCCGGGTGGTCGTCACGATCACCCCCACCTACACCGGCTGCCCGGCGATGGACGTGATCCGCGCCGACATCCGCCGGGCCCTGGCCGTCGCCGGGTATCCCGACGCCGAGGTCCGTACCGTCTTCAGCCCCGCCTGGAGCACCGACTGGATCTCCGCCGAGGGCCGGGTGAAACTCGCCGCCGCCGGCATCGCCCCGCCGCCCCCGGTCGGCGGCGGCCCTGCCCCGGTCGGCCCGGCTGGCGGCGGGTCTGCTCCGGGCCGTCCGCCCGGCGTGGTGCCGTTGACGTTGGCGGTGCGCTGCCCGCGCTGCGGATCGCCGGAGACCGAGCAGGTCAGCCGGTTCGGCTCCACCGCGTGCAAGGCGCTCTGGCGCTGCCGTTCCTGCTCCGAACCCTTCGACCACCTGAAGGCGCTGTGACTGTCACCATCACCCGCCCCGCCCGTCGCCGGCCGGCCTTCCACCCGCTGCCGGTCACCGCCGTCGACCGGCTCACCGACGATGCGGTGGCGATCACCTTCGCGGTGCCCGAGGAGTTGCGGGCGACGTTCGCGTTCTCCGCCGGCCAACACCTGACCGTCCGCCTGCCGGCCGGGGCACCGGGTGCGGCCGGGACGACCACCGCCGGGCCGGCCGGTGCCGTGGCCGATCCGACAGGCGGCCCGGCTGCGGGCGTCGCTGCCGGCGCGGACGTGCGGCGGTCGTACTCGATCTGCTCGACGCCGGACGACCTGGCCCGGCACGGCCGGTTGCGGATCGGGGTACGAGAGGTTCCCGGCGGCGCGTTCTCCAGCTACGCCTGCGGCGCGCTGCGGCACGGCGACACCGTCGACGTGCTGCCCCCGCTGGGGCACTTCACCACCGCGTTCGCGCCGGAGCGGGTGCGGCACTACGGCGCGGTGGCCGCCGGTTCCGGCATCACCCCGGTGCTCGCGCTGGTCGCGACCGCCCTGGCCGTCGAGCCGGCCAGCACCTTCACCCTGGTGTACGGCAACCGCACGGCGAACACGGTGATGTTCGCCGAGGAGTTGGCCGACCTGAAGGACCGTTACCCGACCCGGCTGCACCTGGTGCACGTGCTCTCCCGGGAGCAGGGCGAGTCGCCGTTGCTGTCCGGCCGGATCGACGCCGACCGGCTGGGCCGGCTGCTGGACACCATCGTGCCGGGCGACACGATCGAGGAGTGGTTCCTCTGCGGCCCGTACCAGTTGGTGCTGGACGCGAAGGCGGTGCTGACCGGGCGGGGTCTGCCGGAGTCGGCGGTGCACACCGAGCTGTTCCACGTCGACGCCCCACCGGAGCCGGTACGCCGCAGCGGCGAGTCGACAGGCGGCGCGGAGGTGACGATCGTGCTGGACGGCCGGTCGTCGCGGTTCACCATGGGCCCCGGCGAGCGGGTGCTGGACGCGGCGCTGAAGGTGCGCGGCGAACTGCCGTACGCCTGCAAGGGCGGGGTCTGCTCGACCTGCCGGGCGAGGGTCGTCTCCGGTGCGGTGACGATGGCCCGCAACTACGCGCTGGAGCCGGACGAGGTGGCCGCCGGGTACGTGCTGACCTGCCAGTCCACCCCCGTCACCGACACCCTCACCGTCGACTACGACGGGTAGGCGGGCTTTTCGATCCCGGGTGTGGCGGCCAGACGGCCCGAGGGCGTTTCGTCGGGGCGTTCGCCCACGCGACGGCGACTGGCCTGTGGTTGTTACGGTCACGCCAGCAGCGCCGGCCGGGGTAGGAGCACCATGGAAAAGAGATTCGTCGTCACATTGGTCGTCGTACTGGCGGGCATGGCGGTCATCGGTGCGGTCGGCGGTAACTACCTGGCCGTCCGGAACAACAGCGCGGCGACGGACCGCACCGTGGATGCCGGCAGCACCGTGGACGCCGGCCGGCAGCCGGGCGGCCCCGAGGCCAGCGGGGGAGCCACCCCGGCTGAGCCGTCGGCGCAGCCGTCGTCCGGCGTTCCCACGGACCCGTCCGGCTCGTCGGGGGACGGGCCATCGCGGACGTACCGGCTCAACCAGGTTCTCTACGACCAGTCGTCGATGACTGTCACCGTGGTCAGTGCCGAGGTCACCGGGAGCAAGCTGCGGCTGAACCTGCGGTACCGCAACAGCTCGGTGAGCCCGTGGACACTGAACTGCCCGACCGTCGCCGAGGACCGCGAGTTGGTGCAGCTCACCCTGGCCGGCGGCAAGACCGTGCGCCCGGAGAGCACCTACTGCTCCACCACCCGGCCCGGTGAGTCGTTCGACCTCGCACCCGGCCGCGAGCTGACCAGTTGGGCAGTGTTCCCGGTGGTGCCGCAGGCCGGCTCGCCCTTCGAGCTGTCCTGGTACGACTTCCCCGCCAGCGGCCTCACCCTGCGCTGACCCGCCCCGACCAACGACACCCTGTCAGCGTCGGTAGGGGTCGGTGATCCTCCGGGGCTGGAGCGCGGGGGCGGCGTCGCCGCGAGATGCAGGGCGCTGACCACGCGCTCGGGAAGCCCCGCCCGGCGTGTCCGGTCGTCGAGCAGTTCCTACAGACGGCCGGTAGGCATGGTGGCGTGTGGGGTGGTCAGTCGCCCTCGCGTAGGTGTGCGGTCCAGTAGGTGAGGTCGGAGTGGTGCTCGGTGAGGGCGACCCCCTCGCCGCAGGCTTCCTCGATCAGCTTGACCGCATCGTCCAGGTGCCCCGGACTGCCGTCCCAGTCCTCGTCGCGGAACAGGTGCAGCCCGACCTCGCCCCGGTCGTCGCCGAGCGCCTGCGCCGCGTCGGGTGACACCAGCACCACCGTGTAGCGGGCGGCCTCCCGCTCGGCCTCGCTCGGCGGCTCCGGCTCGTCCCGCCTGCGCCGCCGGAAGCGTTCGACCACGGACGGGATGGGACCGGGCGAGTCGTCCGGGTCGTATGGCCGTAACCAGGTGGGCTGGGGAATCTGCATGGCGGCCTCCAAGTTCTGCACGCTCGATAGCAACGTTGCTGCTCATGCTTGCGTGGGATCGGGCGAGAGTCAATACTCAACGTCACGACTCGTGTCGCCGCAGTGATGAGGCGGTGTGCTGACTCGGCTATGTGCTGCCGCCGAGATCACCGATCGGGCGGGTCGCGGTGCGATCGGGAGGATCGGCATGGCCAAGGCGAGTCAGCCCACGGTGGTCGGCCGTGGGCTCGGTGGAGAACTGCGTGAGTTGCGGGACTCTCGTCGCCTGCCGCAACGGCGGGTGGCCATCCGGCTCGGCTGGCAACCGTCCAAACTCTCGCGGATCGAGAACGGCATCCAGGGCGTCTCGGCCGCCGACGTCGCGTCCCTGCTGGTGATCTACGGGGTCACCGGGGACGCCCGCAAGCGGCTGCTCGGGATGGCCGAGCGGTCGGCCGAGGTCGGCTGGTGGGAGGCGATCGGCGGGCTCTCCGAGGAGTCGCGCACCCTGATCCGGCTGGAGTCGGAGGCGACCGGCATCGTCAACTGGGAGCCGTTGCTGGTGCCCGGCCTGTTGCAGACGGCGGACTACGCCCAGGCGGTGATGGTCGGCTGCGGGGTGCCGGCCGACGAGGCGCAGGGGCGGGTGGCCGCCCGGCTCGGCCGGCAGGCGATCCTGACCCGGCCAGCCCCACCGACCCTGCACGTGCTGCTCGACGAGATGGTGTTGCGCCGGGCGCTCGGCGGGCCTCGGGTGATGGCCCGGCAACTGCGGCACCTGGTGGAGGCGGCCGACCGGCCGGGCCTGACCCTGCGGGTGGTGCCGTTGGCCGTCGGCGGGCACACCGGGCTGGACGGGTCGTTCGCGCTCTTCGACTTTCCGCGCAACCGTTCGGTGGTCTTCCTCGACCACAAGCTGACCGGGCTGTTCCTGGAGGAGGCCCCGCAGGTGGCGCACTTCCGGCGGGAGGCGGATAGGCTGGCCGAGGTGGCGCTCAGCCCCGTCGATTCGGTGGAACTCGTTGCGCGGTATGCAACGGAGCACGAGCGAGAGTGAGCCTCGGATGATCAGCCCTGAGTTGTCCGGCGTGACCTGGCGCAAGTCGACCCGCAGCGGCTCGAACGCCAACTGCGTCGAGGTGGCCGAGTCGGCTCGGGTGGTCGGCGTACGCGACTCGAAGGACCCCGCGGGGCCGGTGCTGGCCTTCGACCGGCGGTCCTGGGCCGCCTTCGTCGCCGACCCGCCGGTGCGTTCCGGGTTCTGACGCCGCTACAGGCGGCTGGGGGGCGGGGGTGCTCGATCACATTGCTGTTTCGCGCATCTTCGTCGGCGTGTCTTCTCCCTTTTTGCAATTTGATCTTGAGTTCTGGGTCGGGGTAGGGCGGCGGTGTCGGCGGGCTGCTTGCCGGGTTTTCTCGTAGTTTTATCTGAACCTTCCTGGGAAGGGTTTGCCAAAACTGAGTGGGAAACTCGCGCTCGCTCGCATTCTCGCTGGGATCGCCGGTGCGGAGGCCATCGAAGGTGGCGATCTCGATCAGACCCCTCTCTGAGTCGCGCCCGGGTCCCTCGGTCACCTACGGGCCCGGTGCGGGACTGTTGGCCGCCGGCCGCCGGCCGGAGTCGACGAAAACTCGCTGCGCTGAGGCGGGGGCGAGCGTCGGTCGGTGCCCGAATGCTCCGCCCGCAATGAGTGTTTCGTGCAGAATTGCGGGTCCAGCGGACGGGGCCTGAGGAGGGCGCGCCGCGTCGGCGTACGCTCGGTGGCGTGACGGCGAACCGGGAGATCGACGACATCCTGCAGCGGGGCGCGGACGGCGGGCGGATCACGCCCGAGGAGGCGCTGCTGCTCTACACCGAGGCGCCCTTCCATGCGTTGGGCGAGGCGGCGGACGCGGTACGCCGGCGGCGCTACCCGGACAACGTCGTCACCTACCTGATCGACCGCAACATCAACTACACCAACGTCTGCGTGACGGCGTGCAAGTTCTGCGCGTTCTACCGCGCGCCCAAGCACGCCGAGGGGTGGACCCACCCGACCGAGGAGATCCTGCGTCGCTGCGGCGAGGCGGTCGAGCTGGGGGCCACCCAGGTCATGCTCCAGGGCGGCCACCACCCGGACTACGGGGTGGAGTACTACGAGGAGCTGTTCTCCTCGGTCAAGAAGGCGTACCCGCAGCTGGTCATCCACTCCATCGGGCCCAGCGAGATCCTGCACATGGCGAAGGTCTCCCAGGTGAGCCTGGACGAGGCCATCGCCCGGATCAAGGCGGCCGGGCTGGACTCGATCGCCGGGGCCGGTGCCGAGATGCTGCCGGACCGGCCACGGAAGGCGATCGCCCCGCTGAAGGAGTCCGGCGCGCGCTGGCTGGAGGTCATGGAGCTGGCCCACCGGCAGGGCCTGGAGTCGACCGCGACGATGATGATGGGCACCGGCGAGACCAACGTCGAGCGGATCGAACACCTGCGGATGATCCGCGACGTGCAGGATCGCACCCAGGGCTTCCGGGCGTTCATCCCGTGGACGTACCAGCCGGAGAACAACCACCTGAAGGGTCGCACCCAGGCCACCACCCTGGAATACCTGCGGCTGGTGGCGGTGGCCCGGCTCTTCTTCGAGACCGTGCCGCACCTGCAGGCGTCCTGGCTGACCACCGGCAAGGACGTCGGTCAGCTCTCCCTGCACATGGGGGTGGACGACCTCGGTTCGATCATGCTGGAGGAGAACGTGATCTCCTCGGCGGGCGCCCGGCACCGGTCCAACCTGCACGAGCTGATCGGCATGATCCGCTCGGCCGACCGGATTCCGGCCCAGCGGGACACCCTCTACCGCCGGCTGGCGGTGCACCACACCCCGGCCGACGACCCGACCGACGACCGGGTGGTCTCGCACTTCTCCTCGATCGCCATGCCCGGCGGCGGAGCCGGCCGGCCCCTGCCGCTCGTCGAGGCCCGCTGAGCCACCGGCCCTGCCCGGTGGCGAGCCCGGTAGGCCGCCGGGTCGCCGCCGGCAAGGCGGCCGAGGGTGGGCCGCCCCTGCAGTCACGCAGGGTTACGGATCGGGTCGTCGGCGTGACTGGCTGAACGGGTTCGGGTGTCGGCCCGGGGGATATTCGTGGTCGCCGTTCGGCCGAGGTCACGGGGGATCAGCCACCACAAGACGCGGCATTTTGGGCGGGGTGCGCCATGCTGGGCGGATACCCAGGTCGTGGCGCTCCGGCGCGGGGGTTGGCGCGGCCCGGCGGTGCCCGCTAACGTGCGCCCGACGTACCTTCGTCTCCCCCGCGGGAGGCCCGGACGAGCTTGGCGTCGTCCTCCATCGGTCCGGGAGGGCCGTTCATATAAAACGGGGGCGGGATGGGTGACCATCCCGCCCCCGCTCTTCGTCCGTTCGGACCCGTCTTGGACAAAATCGCACGTCACAGCTGGCGTACCGGCGTCGATCTCGGATAACGTCCGCTCGGCTTGACACATCAGCCCCACCTTTCCCAGCAGTCCCTACCCCCCGGGGGATCGATGACTCTGTTCCACCGCTCGGCCGTGGCCCGCGTCGGTGCCGTGGTCCTGCTCGCCGTGGGTGGCCTGGCCACCGTGGCCGCCCCGGCCAACGCCGCCGACCAGGCGAAACTCGACCTTGTCCCACTCAGCTACCAGCTGGCGCTCGGGGTCAAGGAGGCCAAGGCCAAGCCGTTCAAGTTCTCCGTACAGAACCTCCGTGGCACGGTCGACGCCAAGGACGTGAAGGTCACCGTCGAGACCGCGGGCCTCAGGCCGAACAAGGTCGGGGTGCTCGTGCCGGACGGCTGTGCCGTCGCCGGCACCGCCTTCACCTGCTCGCTGTCCGACCTGGGTGGCACCACCGACGACATCGTCGGCGGCACCACCGAGGAGTTCGGCATTCCGCTCTTCGGCACCGACACGCGCGGCAAGGGGGGCGTGCTGAAGGTGACCGTGAGCGCGCCCAACGCCATCTCGGACTCGGTCGACCACGACATCATGGTCGTCAAGCCCGGCTACGACCTGACCACCTGGGTGCAGGACGTCTACGCCGACGTGGTGGTCGACGGCGACGAGGCCGGCGAGAGCGGACTGACCGGCGTCAAGCCGGGCGGGACCGCCCCGCTGGACTGGGCGGTCTACAACGGCGGCAGCCGCCGGGCCACCGGCATCTTCTACGGCATCGCCCTGCCGGCCGGTGCCAGCTTCGTCGAGGTGCCGGAGGGTTGCGTCACGCAGGACCTGGGTGGCGTGGTGGCGTACTGCGAGGACCCCGGCGCGGTGCTGCGGCCGGGCGAGTTCTACACCGCCGACGTACGGGTGAAGGTCGACGCGGGCGTCACCGAGAAGGTGCTCACGCCAGGCGTCATCTTCGCCGCCGGGCTGGACGGTGCCGTCGGTGAGCCGGAGGAGGAGCCGCAGGTCGCCAGCAAGGCGCAGCGGAAGACCTTCACCGAGACCGACGACGGCGACAACACCTCGCTGTTCGACGTGTTCGTCGACCTGACCGCCGGTCCGAGCCCGACGCCGAGCCCGAGCCCGACCGGCGAGCCCAGCCCGTCGACGAGCGCCAGCCCCACGGTCAGCGCCAGTCCGACGACCGGTGGCGGCACCGGCGGTGGCGACGACGACGGCGGTCTGCCGGTGACCGGCGCGCAGGCCACCCTGATCGGTGGCATCGGTGTCGCCGTGCTGCTCGCGGGCGGGGCGCTGCTGATGCTCGCCCGTCGGCGTCGGCTCGTGCTGGTGACCCCGGGCGACGAGAAGCCGCAGAGCTGAACGGCGGCGGTCGGCGCACGACTGAGCGGTAGGACGTAGAGCGGGCGGGGTGGTCATCCACCCCGCCCGCCGCACGTCCGGGGAGAGACCCAGCGCCGGGCGGGTGGGCGGTGGCTGGCAGAGTGGAGGGGTGAGCCGTACCCCGCAGGGCCAGCGCGCCGGCCTGGACAAGTCTCCGCACGAGGTCGCCGCGATGTTCGACGGGGTGGCCGCCCGTTACGACCTGACGAACACGGTCCTGTCCTTCGGGCAGGACCGCTCGTGGCGGCGGGCCACCCGGGCGGCGCTCGGGCTGCTCCCGGGGGAGCGGGTGCTGGACGTGGGCGCCGGCACCGGGGTGTCGACGCAGGAGTTGGCCCGCTCCGGGGCGTACGTGGTGGGGGCGGATCTGTCGCAGGGCATGCTGCACGCCGGCAAGCGGGTCCGGCCGGAGGTGCCGCTGCTGGCCGGGGACGCGTTGCGGCTCCCCTTCGCCGACGCCTCCTTCGACGCGGTGACGATCTCCTTCGCCCTGCGTAACGTCAACGACACCGATGCGGCGCTGCGGGAGCTGGCCCGGGTGACCCGGCCCGGCGGGCGGTTGGTGGTCTGCGAGTTCAGCACCCCGGTGCAGCCGGCCTTCCGTACCGTCTACCTGTCGTACCTGATGCGGTCGTTGCCGGCGGTGGCCCGGACGGTGTCCAGCAACCCCGACGCGTACGTCTATCTGGCCGAGTCGATCCGGGCCTGGCCGGACCAGGCGGCGCTGGCGGCCCGCATCGGCGCGGCCGGGTGGGGCCGGGTGGGGTGGCGCAACCTGACCGGCGGTGTGGTGGCCCTGCACCGGGCCGTTCGCGGGTGACCCTGCGTGAATGGCAACTTTTCGCTCATGCCTAATTTCGGCGTAGTTTGACCCGTAAGCTCCCCTGCATGACGGGAGCAGCGCCGAGCGACCCACCGGCCACCACCGACGACGACGCCGCCGAGCTGGTCGCCCAGCTCAGGGAGCTGGCGGGCGCGGACCCGACAGAGGTCCGGCAGGTGGTTGCCGAGGTGCTGGGCGCGCTCGACCGGGCGGCAGGCGGAGCGCTACGTGACCAACTGCCGGCGGCGATCCGGGCCGCCGCCGGGCTCGACACCGCCCGGAACTGAGCCCGAACCGACCCCCGACCCGCATGTTTCCAAAAAGTTAGGTACCCCTCACCCGGCAGCGGGGTAACCACGGTCATAGACTCCAACCCGATCGGCTTGTGAAGCATTTCACGAGCGTGCGGGAGGAGGCGCAGATGACTTCGGTGGAGAACGACGCCGACGTGATCGTGGTGGGCGCTGGTCCCGGTGGATCGGCGACGGCGTACCACCTGGCGCGGCACGGCGTACGCGTGCTGCTGCTGGAGAAGACCGAGTTCCCCCGCGAGAAGGTGTGCGGGGACGGGCTCACCCCCCGGGCGACCCGGCAGCTCATCCGGATGGGCGTGGACACCTCGCCCGAGGCCGGCTGGCTGCACAACAAGGGCCTACGGGTGATCGGCGGCGGGGTACGCCTCGAACTGGACTGGCCCGACCTGGCCAGCTTCCCCAACTACGGCCTGGTCCGCACCCGGCTGGACTTCGACGACCTGCTCGCCCAGCGGGCGGTCTCGGCCGGCGCGGAGCTGCGTACCAACGTCAACGTGATCGGCCCGGTGCTCGACGGCGACGACCGGGTGGTCGGCGTGACCGCCGAGGTCGGCCCGGACCGGGCGCCAGCCACTTTCCACGCCCCGCTGGTGGTCGCCGCCGACGGCGTCTCCGGCCGGTTCCCGCTCGCCCTCGGCCTGGCCAAGCGGGAGGACCGGCCGATCGGGGTGGCCGTCCGCCGCTACTACCGCTCGCCGGCCAAGCACGACGACGACTACCTGGAGTCCTGGCTGGAGCTGCGCAGCAAGGACAACGACGCGCTGCTGCCCGGCTACGGCTGGATCTTCGGCCTCGGTGACGGCCGGGTCAACGTCGGCCTCGGGGTGCTCAACTCCTCCTCCGCGTTCGGCAAGACCAACTACCGGCGGCTGCTCACCGACTGGCTGGCCAACACCCCGGCGGACTGGGGGATGACCGACGAGGCGAACGCCGACGGCCCGATCCTCGGCGCGGCGCTGCCGATGGGCTTCAACCGGGTGCCGCACTACACCCGGGGGGTCCTGCTGGTCGGCGACTCCGGCGGCATGGTCAACCCGTTCAACGGCGAGGGCATCGCGTACGCGATGGAGTCCGGCGAACTGGCGGCCGAGGTCATCGTCCAGGCGCTGGCCCGACCGGCCGGCCCGGAGCGGGAGCGGGCGCTCACCGCGTACCCGCAGGAGCTGAAGGCCCGGTTCGGCGGCTATTACCGGCTCGGCGGGATCTTCGTCAAGCTGATCGGCCGGCCCGAGGTGATGCGGATGGCGACCAGGCACGGCATGCCGCACCCGATGCTGATGCGCTTCGTGCTCAAGCTGCTGGCCAACCTGACCGACCCGCGCGGCGGGGACGCGATGGACCGGGTCATCAACGCGATGACCAAGGCGGCTCCGGCCGTGTGAGCGCGACCGGGCCAGGGCCAACGACGGCCCCGGCACGGGCAGGGATCGACCCCCGCTGACGGCAGTCACGGGGGATGTGAATAGTGTGAATTTCGTCAAGCACCTGGGGCAGGGGAAGGACGAGCAGGAGAAAAGATGTCGCTCTCGCCTTACGCACCGATCATCGGGCTGTTCGCCCTCGCCGCGGCGTTCTCGCTGTTCTCCGTGGCCGCCGCCCGCTTCGCCGGTCCCCGGCGCTACAACAAGGCCAAGCTCGAGGCATACGAGTGTGGGATCGAGCCTAGCCCGCAGCCGGTGGGCGGCGGACGGTTCCCGATCAAGTTCTACCTGACGGCGATGCTCTTCATCGTCTTCGACATCGAGATCATCTTCCTCTACCCCTGGGCGGTCTCCTTCGACGCCCTGCCGATCTTCGGCTTCGTGGAGATGGTCCTGTTCATCGTCGCGGTCTTCGTCGCGTACGCCTATGTGTGGCGTCGCGGCGGCCTGGACTGGGACTGAGGGAGGAACGTCAGATGGGCATCGAGGAGAAACTCCCCGCCGGCGTCCTGCTCACCTCCGTGGAGAAGCTGGTCAACTGGTCGCGGAAGTCGTCCGTCTGGGGCGCCACCTTCGGCCTGGCCTGCTGCGCCATCGAGATGATGGCGGCCGGTGGCCCGCACTACGACATGGGCCGCTGGGGCATGGAGGTCTTCCGGGCCTCGCCGCGCCAGGCCGACCTGATGATCGTGGCCGGCCGGGTGAGTCAGAAGATGGCCCCCGTGCTGCGCCAGATCTACGACCAGATGGCCGAGCCCCGCTGGGTGCTCTCCATGGGTGTCTGCGCCAGCAGCGGCGGCATGTTCAACAACTACGCCATCGTCCAGGGCGTCGACCACGTGGTCCCGGTCGACATGTACCTGCCGGGCTGCCCGCCCCGCCCCGAGATGCTCATCGACGCGATCCTCAAGCTCCGCGAGAAGATCATGTACGAGCCGCTGGGCCCGAACGGCCGCAAGATGCAGGCGGCCCGCCTGGAGCGCGGTGACGTGCCCGTGGTGCCGTACGGCTCGATGCCGTCGTCGTACCGCAACGACAAGGCCCGTCGCGCCGAGTGGACGAAGGCGGTCCGCGAGGGGCGCGAGGAGCAGCTGCGGATCGAGAACTGGATGAACGCCCAGAACCACCTCCAATCGCAGGGGGGCCCGAAGTGACCGACCACCGCACCAACGATGGCGGGGTGCCGGTGCCGGTCACCCCGGCCGGTGCGACAAGCGGCGCTCCCGCCGAACTGCCGCCGTCCAGCCCCGCCGGGCGCGGCATGTTCGGCATGCAGGGCACCGGCGACGTCTCCGGCTACGGCGGCCTGGTCCGCCAACGCACCCCGATCGAGGAGGCCCCCCGGCCCTACGGGGGCTACTTCGACGAGGTACGCGACGCGCTGGAGGAGGCGTACCCGCACTTCGGCGACGCGATCGAGAAGGTCGTCGTCGACCGGGGCGAGCTGACCCTGCACGTGCGCCCGGAGCGGATCGCCGAGGTCTGCCAGGTGATGCGGGACGATCTGGCGCTGCGCTTCGAGCTGTGCTCCTCGGTGTCCGGGGTGGACTACCTCGGTGCCGACGAGCGCCGGCTGCACGTCGTCTACCTGCTCACCTCGATGACCTACCGGCGTCGGGTCCGGCTGGAGGCGGCCGTCTCCGTCGAGAGCCCGCACCTGCCCAGCGTGACCGCCGTCTACCCGACTGCCGACTGGCAGGAGCGCGAGGCGTACGACATGTTCGGTGTCGTCTTCGACGGCCACCCCAACCTGACCCGGATCCTGATGCCGGACGACTGGGAGGGCCACCCGCAGCGCAAGGACTACCCGCTCGGCGGCGTCCCGGTGGAGTACAAGGGCGCCGAGATCCCGCCGCCGGACCGCAGGAGGTCGTACCAGTGACCACGTCCAACTACGCGACCGAGCGGGAGACCACCGAGGGTCGGGTCTTCACCGTCACCGGTGGGGACTGGGACCAGGTCGTCTCCGGCACCGACCCGATCAACGACGAGCGGATCGTCGTGAACATGGGTCCGCAGCACCCGTCCACGCACGGCGTGCTGCGGCTGATCCTGGAGCTGGAGGGCGAGACGGTCCGCGAGGCCCGTTCGGTCGTCGGCTACCTGCACACCGGCATCGAGAAGAACCTCGAGTACCGCAACTGGGTGCAGGGCTCGACCTTCGTGACCCGGATGGACTACCTCGCCCCGATCTTCAACGAGACGGCGTACAGCCTCGCGGTGGAGAAGCTGCTCGGCATCACCGACGACATCACCGAGCGGGCCACCACGATCCGGGTCCTGATGATGGAGCTGAACCGGATCTCCTCGCACCTGGTGTGGCTGGCTACCACCGGCATGGAGCTGGGCGCGATCTCGATCATGCTGTACGGCTTCCGCGAGCGGGAGTACATCCTCGACATCTTCGAGACCATCACCGGCCTGCGGATGAACCACGCCTACGTCCGGCCGGGCGGGGTGGCGCAGGACGTGCCGGACGCGGCGATCGTCAAGATCCGCGACTTCCTCAAGATGATGCCGAAGAAGCTCAAGGAGTACGAGGACCTCCTCTCCGGCCAGCCGATCTGGACCGAGCGCACCCAGGGCGTCGCGGTGCTCGACACGACCGCCTGTCTCGCGCTCGGCGTGACCGGTCCGGTGCTGCGCTCCGCCGGCCTCGGCTGGGACCTGCGCAAGACCATGCCGTACTGCGGCTACGAGAGCTACGAGTTCGACGTGCCGACCCACCCGGACGGCGACGTCTGGGGCCGCTACCTGGTCCGGCTGGCCGAGATCCGGGAGTCGCTCAAGCTGGTCGAGCAGGCGCTGGACCGGCTGCAGCCGGGCCCGGTGATGGTCGCCGACCGCAAGATCGCCTGGCCGGCGCAGCTGGCCATCGGCGTGGACGGCATGGGCAACTCGCTGGAGCACGTCGCCAAGATCATGGGTCAGTCGATGGAGTCGCTGATCCACCACTTCAAGCTGGTCACCGAGGGCTTCCGGGTCCCGCCGGGCCAGGTGTACGTCGGCATCGAGTCGCCCCGGGGCGAGCTGGGCGTGCACGCGGTCTCCGACGGTGGCACCCGGCCCTACCGGGTGCACTACCGGGAGCCGAGTTTCGTCAACCTCCAGGCCCTCCCGGCGATGGCCGAGGGCGGCCTGATCGCCGACGTGATCGCCGGTGGCGCCTCGCTGGACCCCGTGATGGGTGGTTGTGACCGATGACGACGTTTACTGAAGAGACCCGGACCCGGGCTCGGGAGATCATCGCCCGGTACCCGGCCGACCGGTCCCGCTCGGCGCTGCTGCCGCTGCTGCACCTGGTGCAGGCCGAGGAGGGCTACGTCTCCCCGGCCGGGGTGACGTTCTGCGCCGAGGTGCTGGGGCTGAACAAGGCCCAGGTCGGCGCGGTGGCCACCTTCTACACCATGTACAAGCGCCGGCCCACAGGTGACTACCTGGTCAGCGTCTGCACCAACACGATGTGCAACGTGCTCGGCGGCCAGGAGGTCTACGACACCCTGGTCGAGCACCTGGGCGTCGGGCACGACGAGACGACCGCCGACGGGAAGATCACCCTGGAGCACGCCGAGTGCCTGGCGGCCTGCGACTACGGCCCGGTGATGACGGTCAACTACGACTTCTTCGACGGCGTCGACCCGCAGGGCGCGGTCGGCGTGGTGGACGAGCTGCGCGCCGGGGGCCGGCCGATGCCGACCCGGGGTGCCCGGCTCTGCACGCTCAAGGAGATGGCGGTGCAGCTCGCCGGGTTCGCCGACGAGCGTGACGGCGCGGTCGCCGACGGCGGGCCGGGCGAGGCCACCCTGCGCGGCCTGCGGCTGGCCGAGCAGCACGGCATCTCGGCGCCGGGTTACGACCCGAAGACCCCGATCCGCAGCAAGGCCGAGGCCGACCGGGCCGCTGCCGAGGCGAAGGCGAAGGCCGAAGCCGCCAAGGCCCCGACCGCCCCCGGCGTCAAGGTCCCGACCGACGGCGCACCGCCGGCACCCCGTGACGCGCAGGCGGCGCAGGCGGCCGGGGTGGCCGCGAACGCTCCCGCCGGTGACGGCAAGCCCGCCGGCGACGAGGCCGGCGCGCAGCAGCGCAACCTCAAGGAAGCCGAGGCGGAAACGGGCGCTGCCGGCGCGGGCTCCGCCGTCGCGAGCGAGACGGGGGCCCAGAAGTGACCACTCCCCGGCCGGAGACCCTGGCCAAGCTGACTCCCGTGCTCACCCGGCGCTGGATCTCGCCGGACGCCTGGCGGATCGGCACCTACGAGAAGCTCGACGGCTACGCCGCGCTGCGCAAGGCCCTCAAGGCCCACCCGGACGACCTGATCCAGCTGATCAAGGACTCCGGGCTGCGCGGGCGGGGTGGCGCGGGCTTCCCCACCGGCCTGAAGTGGGGTTTCATCCCACAGGGCGACGGCAAGCCGCATTACCTGGTGGTCAACGCCGACGAGGGCGAGCCGGGCACCTGCAAGGACCTGCCGCTGATGACCCACGACCCGCACGCGCTGGTCGAGGGCGTCATCATCGCCTCGTACGCGATCCGGGCCAACCGGGCCTACATCTACATCCGCGGCGAGGCGGTGCACGCCGCCCGCCGGCTGCGCAACGCGGTGGCCGAGGCACAGGCCAAGGGTTACCTCGGGCGCAACATCCTCGGCACCGGGTTCGACCTGGAGCTGGTGGTGCACTCGGGTGCCGGGGCGTACATCTGCGGCGAGGAGACGGCGCTGCTGGACTCGCTGGAGGGGTTCCGGGGTCAGCCCCGGCTCCGCCCGCCGTTCCCGGCCACCCACGGCCTGTACGCCAGCCCGACGGTGGTCAACAACGTCGGCACCATCGCCAGCGTGCCGTACATCGTGCTGGGCGGCGCGGACTGGTGGAAGACCATGGGCACGGAGAAGTCGTCCGGGCCGATGATCTACTCGCTCTCCGGTCGGATCGTCAACCCGGGCCAGTTCGAGTGCGGGCTGGGTGTCACCCTGCGCGAGCTGATCGAGCTGGCCGGCGGCATGCAGCCCGGTCACCAGCTCAGGTTCTGGACGCCCGGGGGATCGTCCACCCCGCTGCTCACCGCCGAACACCTGGACGTGCCGCTGGACTTCGAGGGGGTGGCGGCGGCCGGCTCGATCCTGGGCACCACGGCCACCCAGATCTTCTCCGACCAGGACTGCCCGGTCTACGCGACCTACCGGTGGCTGGAGTTCTACCACCACGAGTCGTGCGGCAAGTGCACCCCGTGCCGCGAGGGCAACTACTGGATGGTGCGGGTCTACCGGCGCATCCTGGCCGGTCAGGGCACCCACGAGGACCTGGACACCCTGCTCGACACCTGCGACAACATCCTCGGCCGCTCGTTCTGCGGTCTGGGCGACGGTGCGACCAGCTCGGTGACCTCGTCGTTGCAGTACTTCAAGCAGGACTACCTCGACTACATCGAGGGGCGTACCGCGCCGAAGCTCTCCGACAAGCAGCTGGTTGGAGCTCACTGATGAGCGCGAGGAACGAGCTTGCGAGTCCCGCAGTCGCGAATGAAAGGCGACTCTGATGACCGACGTAGCCAAGCAGACCGAGACCGTGACGCTCACCATCGACGGCGTCGAGGTCACCGCCCCCAAGGGGGCGCTGCTGATCCGGGTCGCCGAGCAGTTGGGCACCGAGATCCCGCGGTTCTGCGACCACCCGCTGCTGGCCCCGGCCGGCGCCTGCCGGCAGTGCCTGGTCGAGGTGGAGGGGCAGCGCAAGCCGGTCGCCTCGTGCACCCAGACCGTCGCCGAGGGCATGGTGGTCCGCACCCAGCTCAGCTCCCCGGTCGCCAAGAAGGCGCAGGAGGGGGTGATGGAGCTGCTGCTGCTCAACCACCCGCTGGACTGCCCGATGTGCGACAAGGGTGGTGAGTGCCCGCTCCAGAACCAGGCGATGTCCACCGGCCGCACCGACTCCCGCTTTCACGAGCACAAGCGGGAGTACGTCAAGCCGATGGAGATCAGCACCCAGGTGCTGCTGGACCGGGAGCGCTGCGTGCTCTGCCAGCGCTGCACCAGGTTCTCCGAAGAGATCGCCGGCGACAAGTTCATCGACCTGATGGGCCGGTCGTCCGCCGAAGAGATCAACATCTACCGGGACGACGCGTACGGCGCGGAGGGCGACGAGGGCGACGTCCCGTTCAACTCGTACTTCTCCGGCAACACCGTGCAGATCTGCCCGGTCGGCGCGCTCACCGGGGCGCAGTACCGGTTCCGGGCCCGCCCGTTCGACCTGGTCTCCAGCCCGAGCGTCTGCGAGCACTGCTCGGCCGGCTGCGCCCAGCGCACCGACTGGCGGCGGGGCAAGGTGCTGCGTCGGCTCGCCGGCGACGACCCGCAGGTCAACGAGGAGTGGAACTGCGACAAGGGGCGGTGGGGCTTCCAGTACACCCGCGCCTTCGACCGGTTGAGCACCCCGCTGGTCCGCGACGAGGAGTCCGGTGAGCTGCGCGAGGCGTCCTGGAGCGAGGCGCTGACCCGGGCCGCCGACGGGCTGCGGGCCGCCCGCGACGAGGGTCGCGGCACGGCGGTGCTGACCGGTGGCCGGCTGACCGTCGAGGACGCCTACGCGTACGCGAAGTTCGCCCGGGTCGCCCTGAACACCAACGACATCGACTTCCGGGCCCGGCCGGTCTCCCGCGAGGAGGCCGACTTCCTGGCCAGCACCGTCGCCGGGGTCACCGACGTGACCTACGCCGACGTGGAGAAGGCGTCCACGGTGGTGCTTGTCGGCCTGGAGCCGGAGGAGGAGTGCCCGATCCTCTTCCTGCGGCTGCGCAAGGCGTACCTGAAGAAGAAGCTGACGGTGTACGCGATCGCCCCGTTCGCCACCCGTGGCCTGGAGAAGCTCGGGGCCAAGCTGGCCCGGGTGGTGCCGGGCGAGGAGGCGAGCGTGCTCGCCGAGCACGACACGGTGGCCGAGGCGCTGAGCGCCGAGGGCGCGATCCTGTTCGTCGGCGAGCGGCTGGCCGGCGTGCCCGGTGGCCTCTCCGCCGCCGCGGACGTCGCCCGGCGTACCGGTGCGAAGCTGGCCTGGGTGCCGCGTCGCGCGGGCGACCGGGGTGCGGTCGACGCGGGCTGCCTGCCCAACCTGCTGCCCGGCGGGCGTCCGGTGACCGAGCCGTCGGCCCGCGCCGAGTTGGGCGAGGCGTGGGACATTCCGGCCGGGGTGATCCCCAGCCAGGCCGGTCGGGACACCGACCAGATCCTGGCCGCCGCCGCGGGCGGCCAGCTCGGCGCCCTGGTGGTGGCCGGGGTGGACCCGGCCGACCTGGCCGACCCGAGGCTGGCCGAGCAGGCCCTCGACGCGGTGCCCTTCCTGGTCAGCCTGGAGCTGCGTAACTCGGCGGTGGCCCGTCGGGCGGACGTGGTGCTCCCGGTCGCCCCGGTGGTGGAGAAGGCCGGCAGCTTCCTGGACTGGGAGGGCCGGCTGCGCACCTTCGAGGCGGTGCTGCACACCGCCGCGATGACCGACGGCCGGGTGCTGGACGCGATCGCCGCGCAGCTCGACGTGCGGCTCGGCACCGGCGACGTGACGAGCGTCCGCCGGGAGTTGGGCGCGCTGCCGCCGACCCGGGCCGACCGGCCGGTCACCCCCTCGGTCGCCCCGGGGTCCGTGCCCCAGCCGGGTGCGGGCGAGGCGGTGCTCGCCACCTGGCACCAGCTGATCGACCTGGGCAGCCTCACCGACGGTGACGAGCACCTCGCCGGCACCGGCCGTCCGCCGGTGGTCCGGCTGGGCAAGGGCACCGCCGAGACGCTCGGCGTGGCCGACGGTGACCCGGTCACGGTCGGCACCGACCGGGGTGCGGTCACCCTGCCGGCGGCCATCACCGAGATGCCCGACGGCGTCGTCTGGCTGCCGACCAACTCGCCCGGTTCGACCGTCCGGCGCAGCCTCGGCACCGCGTCCGGCACGGTGGTCCGGATCTCCGGAGGTGCACAGTGAACACCCTCCTCCTGGCGCAGGACCCGACGCTTGCCGACTTCGGCCGGGACCCGTGGTGGCTGGTCCTCATCAAGATCGTCTTCGCCTTCGTCTTCGGTCTGCTCGCCACCCTGCTCGGCGTCTGGTTCGAGCGCCGGGTCGTCGGCTACATGCAGGTCCGGCCCGGCCCCAACCAGGTCGGCCCGTTCGGCCTGCTGCAGACCCTCGCCGACGGCCTCAAGATGGCCTTCAAGGAGGACATCCTCCCGAAGTCCGCCGACAAGGTGGTCTACTTCTTCGCGCCGGTCATCTCGGTGGTCTGTGCGGTCACCGCGCTGTCGGTGATCCCGTTCGGCCCGATGGTGAGCATCTTCGGCCACCAGACGCCGTTGCAGGTCACCGACGTGCCGGTGGCGGTGCTGGTGCTGCTGGCCTGCTCGTCGCTGGCCGTCTACGGCATCGTGCTCGGCGGCTGGGCCTCCGGCTCGACCTACCCGCTGCTCGGCGGGCTGCGCTCCAGCGCCCAGATGATCTCCTACGAGGTCGCCATGGGGCTGAGCATCGTCGCGGTGTTCATGACCGCCGGCACCATGTCCACCAGCGGGATCGTCGCCGCCCAGGGGGACGCCACCCGGCTCACCATCGCCGGCGTCGAGATCCCCGCCCCGGGCTGGTACGCGATCCTGCTGCTGCCCAGCTTCATCATCTTCTTCATCGCCACCGTCGGGGAGACCAACCGGGCGCCGTTCGACCTGCCCGAGGCGGAGTCGGAGCTGGTCGCCGGCTTCATGACCGAGTACAGCTCGCTGAAGTTCGCGCTCTTCATGCTCTCCGAGTACGTCGCCATGGTGACCATGTCCGCGGTCACCACGACGCTGTTCCTAGGTGGCTGGCGGGCCCCCTGGCCGATCACGCTGTGGGCGGACGCCAACACCGGTTGGTGGCCGATGCTCTGGTTCTTCGGCAAGGTGCTGCTGCTGGTCTTCGTCTTCGTCTGGCTCCGGGGCACCCTGCCCCGGCTGCGCTACGACCAGTTCATGCGCTTCGGCTGGAAGGTGCTGCTCCCGATCAACCTGGTCTGGATCCTGGTCCTGGCCGGGCTGCGCTCCATCGAGGACTGGCAGTCGCGGGACCGGCTGCTCGCCACCGCCGTCGGCGCGGGCGTGCTGCTGCTGGCGACGCTGCTCTGGCCGAGCCGCAAGCCGACCCCGAAGCCGACCCCGCAGGAACAGGCCGACAGCCGGCCGTACGGCAGCTTCCCGCTGCCCCCGCTGGATCTACAGGTACCGCCGAGCCCGCGCACCAAGCGCGTGGTCGCCGAGCGGGAGCCGGCCAACATCGCCACCGGCTCCGACTCCAAGGAGGTGTGACGTGGGCGCGATCACCGGAACGTTCAAGGGCTTCGGAGTCACCTTCTCGCACATGTTCAGGAAGGTCGTCACCACCGACTACCCGTTCAAGCCGCCGGTCTCGGCGCCGCGCTACCACGGGCGGCACATCCTCAACCGGCACCCGGACGGCCTGGAGAAGTGCATCGGCTGCGAGCTGTGCGCCTGGGCCTGCCCGGCGGATGCGATCTTCGTCGAGGGCGGCGACAACACCGACGAGCAGCGCTTCTCGCCGGGCGAGCGGTACGCCAGCGTCTACCAGATCAACTACGCCCGGTGCATCTTCTGCGGGCTCTGCATCGAGGCCTGCCCGACCCGTTCGCTGACCATGAGCAACGAGTACGAGCTGGCCCGGGACAACCGGCAGGACCTGATCTTCACCAAGGAGCAGTTGCTCGCTCCGCTGCTCGAAGGTATGGAGCAGCCGCCGCACCCGATGCGGCTCGGTGACAGCGAGAAGGACTACTACGTCGGCGCGCTGACCAACCCGGGCACCTCGGCCGGGGCCGAGCAGTCCCCGATGGGGCCCGGCGGCTACCGGGTCGAGGAGCACCCCGGGGTGACCTTCCCGGGTGCCGAGCAGGCGGCCCAGCGGGCCGGTGCGGCCGATGGCACGGCAGCGGGCAAGGGAGCCGGAGCATGAACACGTCCACGGTGCTCGCCGCGGCGGGCCAGGTGACCGGGGGTGAGGAGGTCACCTTCTGGATCCTCGCCCCGTTGGCGCTGATCGGCGCGATCGGCATGGTCTGGGCGCGCAACGCCGTGCACTCGGCGCTCTTCCTGGTGCTCACCATGCTCTGCCTCGGCGTGTTCTACGTCCTGCAGGCCGGGCCGTTCATCGGCATGGTGCAGATCATCGTCTACACCGGCGCGATCATGATGCTGTTCCTGTTCGTACTGATGCTTGTCGGTCGGGACGCCTCCGACTCGCTGATCGAGACGCTGCGCGGTCAGCGGATCGCCGCGGTGGTGCTCGGGCTCGGCTTCGCCGGGCTGGTCGGCACCGGCCTCTACCGGGCCCTGAACGGGGTCGCCGCGGTCGGTCTGGAGCAGGCCAACGCGGAGGGCAACGTGCAGGGCATCGCCCGGCTGCTCTTCACCAAGTACGTCCTCGCCTTCGAGCTGACCTCCGCGCTGCTGATCACGGCGGCGATCGGCGCGATGGTGCTGGCCCACGTCGAGCGGCGCAAGGAAGACAAGATGGACCAGGTCGCCACCATGAAGGCCCGGTTCCGCCCCGGCAACTACCCGGGCCCGAAGCCCGGCCCGGGTGTCTTCGCCACCTCCTCCTCGGTGGCCACCCCGGCCCGGCTGCCCGACGGCCGGCTGACCGACCGCAGCACCCCGGCGATCCTGCCCCAGCGCGAGCTGACCGCCGAGGAAACCACCCTGAAGGGGACGGAACGGTGAGCGCGAGGAGTGCAGCGAAGCGGAGCCCCGCAGTCGCGAACGGAGTGGTTTCGGTGAGCGCGAGGAGTGCAGCGAAGCGGAGCCCCGCAGTCGCGAACGAAAGGCCGGTCCGGTGAGCCCTGACTACTACCTGATCCTGGCGGCGGTGCTGTTCACCATCGGCGCGGTCGGGGTGCTGGTACGGCGCAACGCGATCGTGCTGTTCATGTGCGTCGAGCTGATGCTCAACGCGGCCAACCTGACGCTGGTCACCTTCAGCCGGATCAACGGTGACCTCAACGGACAGATCATGGCGTTCTTCGTGATGGTGGTGGCGGCGGCCGAGGTCGTGGTCGGGCTCGCGATCATCATGTCGATCTTCCGGACCCGACGCTCCGCGAGCGTCGACGACGCCAACCTGCTGAAGTACTAAAGGGGCCCTGCGGTGGATGAGATTCTGACGTACGCCCAGGCAGAGCCGGCGGGTGCCGTCACCTACGCGGCGGCGGACGGCCTGCTGAGCAGCGTCTGGCTGCTGGTGGCGATCCCGTTGGTCAGCGCGGCGATCCTGCTGCTGCTCGGCCGGCGGGCCGACCGCTGGGGGCACTGGCTGGGCGTGGCCGCGATCGGTGCCGCGTTCGTGCTGGGGCTCACCTCGTTCTTCCAGCTGCGCGGGCTGGAGAACAAGTCCGTCGAGCTGAGCCTCTGGGACTTCATCACGGTCGGCAACCTGCGGGTGGACTTCGGTCTGCTCTTCGACCCGCTGGCCGCGGTCTTCGTCCTGCTGATCACCGGGGTGGGCTTCCTGATCCACCTCTACGCGGTGGAGTACATGGCGCACGACGAGGGCCGGCGACGGTTCTTCGCGTACTTCAACCTCTTCGTCGCCGCGATGCTGCTGCTGGTGCTCGGCAACAACTACGTGATGCTCTACTTCGGCTGGGAGGGCGTCGGTCTGGCGTCGTACCTGCTGATCTCCTTCTGGTACGGGCGGCCGAGCGCGGCCACCGCCGGCAAGAAGGCGTTCCTGATGAACCGGGTCGGCGACGCCGGCCTGGCGATCGGCATCTTCATCCTGTTCGCCACCCTCGGCACCACCCAGTACGACGAGGTCTTCACCGGCGTCGGCGGGCTGGCCAGCGGCACGGTGCTGGTGCTGGGCCTGCTGCTGCTGCTCGGGGCGGCCGGCAAGTCCGGTCAGTTCCCGCTCCAGGCGTGGTTGCCGGACGCGATGGAGGGCCCGACGCCGGTGTCGGCGCTGATCCACGCGGCCACCATGGTCACCGCGGGCGTCTACCTGATCGCCCGGTCCAACCCGATCTTCTCGGCCAACGAGACCCTCCAGCTCGTGGTGGTGAGCGTCGGCGCGCTGACCCTGCTGATGGGCTGCATCATCGGCGCGGCCAAGGACGACATCAAGCGGGTGCTGGCCTGGTCGACCGTCAGCCAGATCGGTTACATGTTCCTCGGTGTCGGCCTCGGCGGCGCGGCGTACGCGCTGGCCATCGTGCACCTGCTGGCGCACGGCTTCTTCAAGGCCAACATGTTCCTCGGTGCCGGCTCGGTCATGCACGGCATGAACGACCAGGTGGACATCCGCCGTTTCGGCGGGCTGTCGAAGTACATGAAGATCACCTGGATCACCTTCATGATGGGCTGGCTCGCCATCATCGGCATGTTCCCGTTCTCCGGCTTCTTCTCCAAGGAGCCGATCATCGTGGCCGCGTTCGAGCGGGAGGGCTGGACGGCCTGGCTGTTCGGCGGGGCGGCGCTGCTCGGCGCGGGGTTGACCGCGTTCTACATGACCCGGCTGTTCGTGCTGACCTTCCACGGCCCGAAGCGGTGGACCGAGGACATCGCGCACCCGCACGAGTCGCCGAAGCTGATGACCATCCCGCTGATCCTGCTGGCGGTCGGCTCGGTCGGCGCCGGGTTCCTGCTCGCCACCTCCGTACCGGACTGGCTGACCGCCACCGCCGGGCTGGGCGGCGAGCACACGGAGCACGCCGCGGTGCTGCCGCACTGGCTGCTCACCACGCTGTCGCTTGTGGTGACGGTGCTCGGTGCCGGGCTGGCCTGGGCGCTGTTCCGCAACGGCACGGCCCTCGCGCCGCAGCCGGCCGGGGTGGTCGTCACCGCGGCCCGGCGCAACCTCTACACGGACGCCTTCAACGAGGTGGTCTTCGAGAAGCCGGGCATCTTCCTCACCCGGGCGCTTGTCTTCCTGGACAACCGGGGCGTCGACGGGCTGGTCAACGGCCTGGCCGCCGGGATCGGGGGCGGTTCGGGCCGGCTCCGGCGGTGGCAGACCGGCTTCGTCCGGTCGTATGCGACCTCGATCCTGACCGGCGCGCTGCTCGTGGTGGCGGCGTTCCTGGCAGTGCAGGCGGGGTGGCTGGCGTGATCGACCTCAATGCGACCGCCCCCGCCGGCGGACCCCGCATCCACGACGGAGGTAAGGCCGCATAATGTCCAACTTCCCGTTCCTCTCGGTGCTGACCGTGGCGCCGCTGGTCGGCGCCCTGGTCGTGGCCTTCCTGCCGCGTCGCCGGCCCGACCTGGCCAAGCAGGTGGCGTTCGGCTGGTCGCTGCTGGTGCTGGCGCTCTCGGTGGTGATGTGGGTTTCGTTCCAGGCCGACGGCGACCGGCTCCAGTTCCGTGAGTCGTACCCGTGGATCCCCACCTGGGACGTCAACTTCACCTTCGCCGTCGACGGCATCGCGCTGGTCATGCTGATGCTGATCGCGGTGCTGGTGCCGCTGGTGATCCTGGCGTCCTGGCACGACGCCGACGCGTCGAAGCGCTCGGTGCCTGCCTACTTCGCCCTGCTGCTCGTCCTCGAATCCACGATGATCGGCGTCTTCGCCGCCGCCGACGTCTTCCTGTTCTACGTGTTCTTCGAGGTCATGCTGGTGCCGATGTACTTCCTGATCGGCAGCTACGGCGGCCACCAGCGGCAGTACGCGGCGGTGAAGTTCTTCCTCTACTCCCTGGTCGGCGGCCTGTTCATGCTGGCCGCGGTGATCGGCCTGTGGGTGGTCGGCGGGAAGACCTTCGACTGGCAGACGCTGACCCAGGTGGACATCTCCACCGGCACCGAGCGTTGGCTGTTCCTCGGCTTCTTCCTCGCCTTCGCGATCAAGGCGCCGTTCTTCCCGTTCCACACCTGGCTGCCGGACGCCGGTCGGGCCGCCCCGGCGGGCGCCGCCGCGCTGCTGGTCGGGGTGCTGGACAAGGTCGGCACCTTCGGCATCCTGCGCTACTGCCTGCCGCTGTTCCCGGAGGCGTCGAAGTGGTTCGCCCCGTGGGCGCTGGCGTTGGGCCTGATCGGCATCCTCTACGCCGCGCTGCTCGCCGTCGGTCAGTCCGACCTGAAGCGGCTGGTGTCGTACACCTCGATCGCGCACTTCGGGTTCATCGGGGTCGGCATCTTCGCCTTCACCACCCAGGCGGGCACCGGCGCGGTGCTCTACATGCTCAACCACGGGCTCGCCACCGGCCTGCTCTTCCTGGTGGTCGGGATGCTCATCGCCCGCCGGGGCTCGTCGCTGATCTCCGACTTCGGCGGGGCGGGCAAACTGGTGCCGCTGCTGGCCGGGGTGCTCTTCTTCGCCGGTCTGGCGTCGCTGGCGCTGCCCGGCACCGCGCCGTTCGTCTCCGAGTTCCTGGTGCTGATCGGCACCTTCACGGTGAACAAGCCGGTCGCGGTGATCGCCACCCTGGGCATCATCCTGGCGGCGGCGTACGTGCTGTGGATGGTGCAGCGCACCACCCAGGGGACGCTCAACCCGGAGCTGACCGAGGTCAAGGCGATGCACCGGGACCTCACCCTGCGCGAGAAGGCGGTGGTCGCCCCGCTGATCGCCCTGATCGTGCTGCTCGGCTTCTATCCCAAGCCGGTCACCGATGTGATCAACCCCGCCGTCCAGGCGACCATGCAGGACGTCGGCAAGACCGATCCCGCCCCTGAGGTCGGCAGCGTCCAGGAGGCTGCACAGTGAGCGCGAGGAGTGGACGAGCGCTGCGAGTGAGCCCCGCAGTCGCGAGCGAAAGGCGGCATCTGCGATGACCGAGCTCAAGTTGCCGTCGATCGACTACCCGGCGATCGCCCCGATCCTGATCATGCTCGGGGTGGCCCTGCTGGGCGTCCTGGTGGAGGCGTTCGTGCCGCGCCGCCGCCGGCACCTCGTGCAGCTGACGCTGTCCCTGCTGGCGGTGCTCGCCGCACTCGTGCTGGTGGTGCTCAACGCCGGCGTGCGGCTGGTCACGGCGGGCGGGGCGTTGGCTGTGGACGGTCCCACCCTGTTCCTCCAGGGCACCATCCTGGTGCTCGCCGCGATGGCGCTGCTGCTGATCGGCGAGCGCTCGGTGGAGCGCGGCGGGGCGTTCGTCGCCCAGGCCGCGGTGACCGCCGAGTCGGCCGACGACAGGCAGCAGGCCGAGGGACGCAACGGGGCGACCGAGGTCTACCCGCTGACCAGCTTCGCGATCGGCGGCATGCTGATCTTCGTGGCGGCGAACGACCTGCTGACCATGTTCATCGCGCTGGAGGTCTTCTCCCTGCCGCTCTACCTGCTCTGCGCGCTGGCCCGTCGCCGGCGGCTGCTCAGCCAGGAAGCGGCGATGAAGTACTTCCTGCTCGGCGCGTACGCCTCGGCGTTCTTCCTGTTCGGGGTGGCCCTGGTGTACGGCTTCACCGCCGGCATCCCGGGCCGCTCGGCCGGGGTCGACTTCGCCACCGTGCACGCCGCGGTGAGCGAGTCCCCGGCCAGCGACGTGCTGCTCTACGCCGGAATGGCGCTGATCGCCATCGGCCTGCTGTTCAAGGCCGCCGCCGCCCCGTTCCACGTCTGGACCCCGGACGTCTACCAGGGCGCGCCGACGCCGGTCACCGGCTTCATGGCGGCCTGCACGAAGGTCGCCGCGTTCGGCGCCCTGCTGCGGGTCTTCCACGTGGCGTTCGACCGGGCCGCCTGGGACTTCACCCCGGTCCTCGGGGTGGTGGCGGTGCTCACCATGCTGGTCGGCGCGGTGCTGGCGGTCACCCAGACCGACATCAAGCGCCTGCTGGCGTACTCGTCGATCGCCAACGCCGGATACCTGCTGGTCGGGGTGCTCGCCCCGACCGGTGCGGGCGTCTCCGGCACGATGTTCTACCTGGCCGCGTACGGCTTCTCGGTGCTCGCCGCGTTCGCCGTGGTGACCCTGGTCCGGGACGCCGACGGGGAGGCCACCCACCTGTCCCGGTGGGCCGGGCTGGGCCGCCGCTCGCCGTTCTACGCCGGGGTGTTCACCTTCATCCTGCTGGCCTTCGCCGGCATCCCGTTGACCAGCGGCTTCATGAGCAAGTTCGCGGTCTTCGGCCCGGCGCTGGAGAGCGGGCACGCCTGGCTTGTGGTGGCGGGCGTGCTGACCAGCATGGTGCTTGCCTTCCCGTACCTGCGGGTGGTGGTGATGATGTGGCTCTCCGAGCCAGGTGAGACCACCCCGACCATCGCGGTGCCGGGTGGGCTGACCGCCACCGCGCTGATGATCGGGGTGGCGGCCACGCTGATCCTCGGCGTGCTGCCGGCGCCCCTGCTCGACCTGGCGACGGACGCTGCGACATTCGTCAGGTGATCTTCTCTCCAGGCCGTGGGGCCGGCGCGCCGGGGGCGTGCCGGCCCCACGGCCGTATCCCCCGGCAGGAGCAGGTCGAACGGGTGTGGCATGGTTGATGGTGTGGTGATTTCGGCGGGGGAACGGTCAGGCGGCGTCGGCTCCGGCGGTCGTCGGGGCCGGGCGGGTACGGGTCAGATCGGCGCGCTCGGCGTGCACCTGGCCGATCCGCGGGTCGAGGCGTCCGTGCTGGGCCTGCTCGACGACGTCGAGGTGGAGCTGCGGGCCAGCGTGTCCAGCGCCGATCCGCTCGTCACCGAGGCGGCCCGGCACCTGGTCGAAGCGGGCGGCAAGCGCTTCCGCCCGCTGCTGGTGGCCCTGGGAGCGCAGTTCGGTGACCCGGCGGGCCCGCAGGTGGTGCCGGCCGCGGTGGTGATGGAGCTCACCCACCTGGCCACCCTCTACCACGACGACGTGATGGACGAGGCGGCCGTGCGGCGGGGCGCCCCGAGCGCCAACTCCCGCTGGACCAACTCGGTGGCCATCCTGGTCGGCGACTACCTCTTCGCGCGGGCCGCCGACATCGCCGCCGACCTGGGGCCGGTGGCGGTCCGCCTCCAGGCCCGCACCTTCGCCCGGCTGGTGCACGGTCAGATCGCCGAGACCGTCGGCCCCCGCGCGGAGGACCCGGTCGACCACTACCTGCGGGTGATCGCCGACAAGACGGGTTCGCTGATCGCCACCTCGGCCCGCTTCGGCGGCATGTTCGGCGGGGCGTCCGAGGCGCACACCGAGGCCCTCGCCGGCTACGGGGAGACCATCGGGGTGGCCTTCCAGCTCTCCGACGACCTGCTCGACATCGCTTCCGAGTCGACACAGTCGGGCAAGACACCCGGCACCGACCTGCGGGAGGGGGTGCCGACCCTGCCGGTGCTCTACGCGCTGGCCGGTGACGACTCCGACGCGGCGTCGGTGCGGCTGCGGGAGATCCTGGCCACCGGCCCGCTCGTCGACGACGCGCTGCACGCCGAGGCGCTCGGCCTGCTCCGGGAGTCCCCCGCGCTCAAGCGGGCCCGGGAGACCGTCCGGAGCTATGCCGAGGAGGCCCGCGCGCAGCTGGCCCCGCTCCCGCAGAACCCGGCCCGGCGGGCGCTCGAATCCCTCTGCGACTACATCGCCGACCGCACCAGCTGACCGGTGCGTCGCCGGCCCCCGAGCATGGCGCGTCAGGCGGCGGCGGAACGGGTGAGCAGCCGGCTGCCGGTGAGCATCAGGACGGCGGACAGCACCATGGCGACCGCGGCGGCCAGCCACATCGCCGGGTAACCGTTGGCCCCGGCGAGCGCGCCCAGGCCGAGCGGGCCGACGCAGCCGCCGGCGTACACCCCGGTCTGGGTGATCGAGGTGGCGGCGGCCGGGGCCTGCGGGTGCAGCCGGACCACAGCGAAGTTCAGCAGCCCCGGCCAGGCCCAGCCCAGCCCGAAGCCGAGCACCACCCCGACGGTCAACGGCACCGCCCCCGCCCCCGCCAGCAGCCCCAGCCCGACCGCCCCGACCACGAGCATCGCGGCGATCAGCGCCACGTGACCGGTGTCGCGCCGGTCGGCGAGCCAGCCGACGCCGATCCGGGCGGCCACGCAGACCGCGCCGCCCAGGGTGAGCACCAACCCGGCCGGGCCGGGGGCCAGCCCCTGGTGCACCGACGAGTCGACCACGAACGTGCCCAGCGCGTTGGCGGCCCCCGCCGCGAGGGCGGCGGCCAACCCGACCACCACCAGCGCCGCTGTGGCCCCGCCACCGCGCCCCGCCGCGCGCTGCCGCACCGGTCCGGCCACCCCCGGCGGTACGGCCGGCAGCGCGGCAAGTGCGGCCGCGGCGGCGGCCACGAACGCCCAGCGCCACCCGGCGGTGAGGGCGATCACCGGCACCGCCGCCCCGGCCAGCAGCGTGGAGGCGGGGACGGCGGCCTGCTTCACCCCGAACGACAGGCCCTGCCGCCGGGCGGGCACGTGCCGGGCCAGCGCGGCGTTGCTGGCCAGTTGGCCCAGTGCGTTCGCCGTGGCGCTCAGCGCGAGCAGGCCGACAAGCACCGGGTACGACCGGGCCAGCCCGGCGATGGCGAGCAGGCAACCGGCGGCGAGCCCGATGGCGACCCGGGCCACCACGGCCGGGCCGACCCGTTCCACCAACCGGCCGGACGGCATCGAGGCGAGTGCGCTGACGCCGAAGTAGACCGACACGGCCAGCCCCAACCCGGCGGGGGAGAAGCCCAGGTCGTCCCCCATCTGTACGGCGAGCCCGCCGACCAGGAAGACCGGCAGGACGCTGGCGATGGTGGTGGCGACCGCTCCGCCACCGGCCCGCAGGGGGCGTACGGGCGGTCGGCTCGGCGAGGGGCTGAGCACGGTGTCGGTCATCGTGGGATCAACCTACGCGAGTCGACTTCCGGACATCTCCCGGCGTGTCGCCGAGTGACCCGCCGTATACCGCCTGATCTGGCATCCTCCACCCGATCGGGCGTTCCGTCTCGGGCTGGTTTTTCATATGGTGTAATCCCCGGCTGCGGAGGTGGTTGTGCGTGACCCCCTGGCGGAACCTTCGGACCTGATCCGAAGTGTCTCCCGCGCGCTACGCGTGCTCGAGTCGGTCGGTCGTGCCCCGAAGGGTCTGACCGTCAAGCAGATCGCCCGGCGCTGCGAGCTGACCGTCGCCACCACCTACCACCTGGTCCGCACCCTGGCCTACGAGGGTTACGTGATCCGGCGGGAGGACGGCACCTACATCGTCGGCCTGGAGATCGCCGACCGGTACCGCGAACTGGTCACCGCGTTCCGCGGGCCGGCCGCCGTCGGGGAGTCGCTCCGGCGGGCCGCCGTGGAGACCGGATGGAGTCACTACCTGGGCCGGTTCGTCGGCGGCCAGGTGGCGATCACCGCGACCGCCGAGGGGATCCGCTCGCCCTACCTGGAGGACATGGTCCCCGGTTTCGACGAGGGCGCACACGCCACCGCCCTGGGTAAGGCGCTGCTGGCCACCCTCACCACCGAGCAGCGTTTCCGTTACCTGCGCGACTACGGCATGCGGCCGTTCACCACCGCCACCCTGACCAGCCCCGAGGCGTTCGAGGCTGACCTGGCCGCCGGTGACCGCCGGGGGATGCAGCTGGAGCTGGGCCAGTTCCGGCAGGGGGTGGCCTGTGCCGCCGTCCTGGTCACCCCGGACAAGGACATGGAACGGCGGGTGGTGCTTGCCTGCGCGTTGCCGGCCAGCGAGATGATGACCTCGGCCCGGGTGGTGCGGGCCAAGCTGCTCACCGCCGCCCGTGCCGTCGCCGACGGCATCGCCGCCGACGTCTGACCCGCCCCACCCGGGCGAAGGCCCCCTCCCGGACCGAAGCGGAAGAGGGCCTTCGCGGCCGGTCCGGCGGTGGACCGACCCGGGAGAGGTACGTCAGCTGCCGATCGGGCCGCCGTCGAGCCGCCAGGTGACCACCACGCCCGGCTTGGCGTAGTCGCCGTCCGGCCAGGTCGACGCCGGCTTCTCCACCGACGCACCGGTGATCTCGCCCGGGTGCTGCACGGCCACGAACACCGACCGGTTGTCGCCGGTGATGAACGGCCCGCACGTCTCCGCACCCAGCGGCACGGTGAGGAACTGCTTGAGGTGCCCCCGCTCCGGCCCCTCGACGGCGGTGGCGAAGAGGCCGTCGTTGCTGCCCAGCGCGTTGCCGTCGGTGGAGATCCAGAGGTTGCCGGTAGCGTCGAAGGCGACGTTGTCCGGGCAGGAGATCGGGGAGACCTTGGTCTTGTCGTACCCGGCGAAGTAGGTCGACGGGTCGGTCGGGTCACCGGCGACGATCGGCAGCGACCAGGCGAAGGACTCCGAGGTGTTGTCGCCCCGGTCCTCGACCAGCTCCAGGATCTGCCCGTGCTTGTTGAGGTTGCGCGGGTTGATCTCGTCGGCGGCCGGCTTGCCGGCCTTGCCCCGGTCGGAGTTGTTGGTCAGCGCCACGTACACCTTGCCGGTGAGCAGGCTCGGCTCGACGTCCTCCGGCCGGTCCATCTTGGTCGCGCCGACCTTGTCGCCGGCGAGCCGGGTGAAGGTGAGCACGTCGGCGGCGGTCATCCCGTCGACGTACGAGCGGTTGCCGCTGACCAGCCTGATCCATCGGCCGGAGCCGTTGAACGCGCCGTCGGCGGGCAGCTTTCCCGAGCCGTCGATCTCGGCGGCGCTGGTCTGGGCGAACTGCGCCACGTAGAGGGTGCCCGACTCCAGCAGGGTCAGGTTGTTCTTGCGGGCCACCCAGGAGTCGCCCGGCATGAACTTCTTGTCCGAGACGAACTTGTAGAGGTAGTCGAAGCGCTCGTCGTCACCCATGTACGCGACCACCCGCCCGTCGCGGGCCACGATCACGTTGGCGCCCTCGTGCTTGAACCGGCCCAGCGCGGTGTGCTTGCGCGGGCGGCTCTCCGGGTCGAACGGGTCGATCTCCACGATCCACCCGAACCGGTGCGCCTCGTGGGGGTGCTTCGCCAGGTCGAACCGCTCGTCGGCCCGCTCCCACTTGCGGCTGCCGCTCGGGTAGCGGGCGGTGGTGGTGATGCCGTACCTGTCGAACTTCGGCTTCAGCTCGGCGGGCGCCGCGTCCGCGCCGACGAAGTACTGGTTGAAGTTCTCCTCGCCGGAGAGCACCGTCCCCCAGGGGGTGACCCCGCCGGCGCAGTTGTTGAGCGTCCCGACCACCGTACGGCCCTTCGGGTCGGCTGCGGTACGCAGCCAGGCCGAGCCGGCGGCCGGACCGGTCAGCTCGAACTTCGTGGCCAGCGCGGTGACCCGCCTGTTGTACGGCCGGCGACCCTGGCCCACCGGTCGCCACTGCCCGGTGCCGTCCACCCGCTCCAGCTCCACCACGGACATGCCGTGCGCGGCCATCGCGGTGCGCAACTGCTCGACCGTGAGGTTGTCCAGGCCGGTGAAGCCCGGGAACATCAGGTCCTCGTTGGTGTACTCGTGGTTGACCACGAGCAGCGCCCGCCTGCCCCGCCGGTCCAGCGGCAGCACCCCGACGAAGTCGTTGTTGTAGCCGAACTGCTTGGCCTGGGCGGCGGCGGTCTGCCCGCGCAGGTCGAACCGGGGCGCGCCGGGCAGTACCGGGTCGCCCCAGCGGATGACCACGCTGTGGTCGTACCCGTTGGGGACGACCAGGGTGTCGAGCTGGTTCGGCGGGATCGGCTTGAAGGTGAGCGCCCCGCTGCCGACGCCGCGCTGCGGCGCGGTCGGGTTGCCGACCTCCGGCACCACGGGGGTGGCCGGCGCGGCGGCGGCGGGGACGGCGCCGGCCAGCGCGCCGGCGGCGGCACCGCCGAAGCCGAGCACCAGGGCGCCCACGGCACCCGCCCGGACCACGCCCCGGCGGGAGACCTCGCCCTCGACCAGGTCGCCGAAGTAGGTGTTGTCGGAGGTGTTGGGCACCGGGTGGTCGCAGGCGTTGCCGCAGCGGTACAGACAGGTCATCGCATCGCGGCTGCCGTGCCGGTTGGCACCGAGCAGCGGGAGCAGCCGGGGACGGTCGCTCATGGGAAGGAGCCTCCTGGAAGCAGGTCGGTGGCACGCCGTTCTCACCTGCTCGACGTGCGTACCGGGCGGACGCTGCCAGGACGGGATGAGCGGGCACCGGACTCGGTGTGAACCGGATGTGAACAGCAGTGACCGGTGAACCGATCGGGGTCACGACCCGTAGTAACGGGCGGACACACTCGCCGGACTCGTCGCGCGGGAAGCGAGGGGATCACCATCAGCGACCACGACGCCCAACTGCTGCGCGCCCTGCACGACGAGCATGCCGAGGCGCTCTACACGCACGCGTTGCGGCTGGTCAACGGGGACCGCACCCGGGCCGAGGACCTGGTGCAGGAGACCCTGCTGCGGGCCTGGCGGCACCCCGAGTCGCTGGACCCGCGACGCGGCTCGGTCCGCGCCTGGCTCTTCACGACCGCCCGGAACCTGGCGATCGACGCCTGGCGGCGGCGGTCGACCCGGGTCGGCGAGGTGTTCACCGACGACCTGCCCGAGCCACCGGAGACGGTTGACGAAGCGGAGCGCGCGGTGGAGGCCTGGACCATCGCCGAGGCGCTGAGCCGACTCAGCCCCACCCACCGGGAGGTGCTGGTCGAGTGCTTCTACCAGGGTCGTTCGGTGGCCGAGGCGGCGGCCCGGCTGGGGGTCCCGGCGGGGACGGTCAAGTCCCGCACCCACTACGCGCTGCGTTCACTGCGGTTGGCCCTGGCCGAGATGGGGGTGACCGGATGACCCGCTGCGAGTTCGCACACGACGACGGCGCGTACGTGCTGGGTGCGCTCGCTCCCGCCGACCGGGCCGCGTACGAGCGGCACCTGGCCGGCTGCGCGGCGTGCCGGGAGGCGGTGGCCGAGGTCGCCGTGCTGCCGGGCCTGCTGGGCCGGCTCGACCCGACCACGCTTGAGGAGTTCCTCCCGCCGCCGCCGGAGATCAGCCGGGTGCCCGACCTGATCGCCACCGCACGGGACCGCCGCCGCCGCGAGCGCACCGGCAACCGCCGACGGTACGCCGTGACCGCGCTCGTCGCCGCCGCGTTCGCCCTCGTGCTGGGCTTCGGCGGGGCGACCGCCCTGCGCCCGCCCACCCCGCCCGCGCCGACCGTCCAGGCGGTGCGGATGGTCGCCATGGCACCCGTTGCCGCCAAGACCCCGGCGGTGCACGCGGAGATCGGGTTGCGGGGCACCAAGTGGGGCACCGAGGTCACCATGCACTGCGGGTACGACGCGACGGCCGACTACGGCAAGGCGTACACGTTCCGGCTGCTGGCGCGCGGCCCGGACGACGCGACGGAGCAGATCGCCTCGTGGCTGGCCGCCCCCGGCGACGACGTGAACCTGCGCGGCGCGACCCGGTTCACCGACGCCGAGCTGGTCCGCTTCGAACTGCTGCGCTCCGACGGGACCATGGTCCTCAGCTACGACGTCCGCTGATCCGGGTGCGTGCTGGCCCCGTCGGGGTGCCCGGGCCGTCCGCCCGGCGGACCGGGGCGCTCAGTGGGTGGTGACGGGCAGCCGGGCAGCGGCGCGGGCCACGGCCCGGGTACGCCGGCCGTGCCGCACCGCGTCCAGGGTGAAGATCAGCAGGGCCAGCCAGACCAGGGTGAAGCCGGCCAGCCGGGCCGGGGGCATCGGCTCGTGGAAGATCAGCACGCCGCAGCCGAGCTGGAGGATCGGTGCCACGTACTGCAGCATGCCGAGGGCGGTCAGCGGCAGCCGGTTGGCCGCGCCCGCGAAGAGCAGCAGCGGTACGGCGGTCGCCGCCCCGGCCGCCACCAGCAACGCGGTGTGCCCGGCCGAGACCTGCCCGAACGTCGAGTCGCCCCGGCTCGCCAGCCAGCCCAGGTAGGCCAGGGCGGGCAGCGCCAGCACCGCCGACTCGACGAACAACCCCTCCGCCGCCGGCAACCCGAGCCGCTTCTTGGCCAGCCCGTACCCGGCGAAGCTGACCGCCAGGGTCAACGCCAGGTAGGGCAGCCGGCCGTAGTCGACGGTGAGCACCGCGACCGCCGCCGCACCCACCCCGAGCGCCGTCCACTGCGCCGGGCGCAGCCGCTCCCGCAGCACGAACACGCCGAGCAGCACCGACACCAGCGGGTTGATGAAGTAACCGAGCGCGGTCTCCACCACCCGGTCGGAGTTCACCCCGTAGATGTAGGTGCCCCAGTTCACCGCGATCAGCGCCGCCGCGACGGCGATCCCGGCCAACGTCCGGGGGCGACGGGCCAGTGACCGCAGGAAGCCGACGTTGCGCAGGGCGGCGAGCAGCAGCGCGACGAAGAGCACCGACCAGATGATCCGGTGGGCCAGGATCTCCACCGGCCCCGCCGGGCGGAGCAGCTTCAGGTAGATCGGGAAGAAACCCCAGACAAGGTACGCGCCGACGCCGTAGAGATAGCCGAGCCGCAGCGGAGTCACGCCCCCACCGTAAGGGGTGCAGTCGGCTTCGGTTCCTTTCCGGTGAGCGGGGTCACCGGCCGGTCACCCACTCCATCCACCGCTCCGCCGGCACCGGGGTGAAACCCAGCTTCGCGTACACCCCGTGGGCGTCGTGGGTCGCCAACGCGATCCGTCGTACGCCGAGGGAGGCGAGGTGGTCGCGGACCGCACCGGCCAGCCAGGTGCCCAACCCGCGCCCACGCACCTCGGGCGCGACGTAGACGTCGCAGAGCCAGCCGAAGGTGGCCCGGTCGGTGATCACCCGCGCGACGGCGACCTGCGTGCCGTCCTCCGGACGGTAGACGCCGTACGGGATGGACCCGGCGAAGGACCGGTCCGTCGTCTCCCGACTGCGACCGCGCGCCCAGTAGGCGTCGGTGGAGAGCCAGTGGTGCACCCGGTCCCGGTCGATCCGCTCCGGGTCGGTGCTGAGCTGATAGCCGTCGGGGTGGGTCACGGAGAACACGCCGCCACGCTAGCCCAGCCGGGGCCGGTGGCAACGGCAGTTCCCACCCGGTGGCGGGCCTCCACCCGGTGGGCGTGGGCTTCGCAGCGGGTGGCGTCTGCGGGCGGCCTGACCCGGCGGGTGGCCACCGCCATGCCGCTGTCGGTCGGGGCGGTGGCCGGGAACCGGATCAGTCGCGGTCGAGGACGGCCCCGAGAATCCAGGTAACGATGCCGACGAGGAGCGCGCCGAGCACCGCCTCCGGCCAGAACCCGTCCACGTGGAACGGCAGGTCCGCCTGGTCGGCGATCCAGCTGGTGAGCAGGAACAGCAGACCGTTGACGACCAGGGCGATCAACCCGAGGGTGAGCAGGTAGAAACCGCAGCCGACGGTCTTGATGATCGGCTGGAGCACCGCGTTGACCACCCCGAAGATCACCGACACCAGCACCAGCGTGACGATCGCCTCGCCGGCCGAGTCGGTGTCGAGCGTGATACCCGGGATGAGCAGTGTCGCCAGCCAGAAGGCCACCGCCGTGGAGCCCAACCTGATCAGAAGACCCTTCAGGAAATCCATGGCCGGGATCGTGCCACGAGCGGTCCACCCGGGGAACCCATCATGGCCTCCCGATCCGTGCCGCCCACCCGGTCGGCTGCTGCTCCGCCGGCCGGCGCCCGTGGTCGCTCCCCTCAGCGGCGACCGGGGCGGCCGACCAGTTGCGACTCGATCGGGGTGGGCGAGAGTAGCGCCCACCGCAGCGCCCGACGGTTGACCACCGCGACCATGTCGGCCCGGACCCGGGTCAGCCACTCCGCCGAACCGCCCAACCCCAGCGCCGTGCCCGCCAGGGCGGCCTCCGCCGGGTCGAGGGGCTGCAGCACCGCCAGGTCGGCCCGGCCCAGGGTGTCGACGTCCGTCGGGGTCAGTTCGTCCCGGACCACCAGGGTGGACACCCAGCCCACCCCCGGCGCCGGCTCGCCCACCGGGGTACCCGCGTCGCTCACCACCAGCAGTGGCCGCAGCGGCGAGCCCGCGCCCACCGCCCGACCGGTCGGGACCACCGCGACCCCGCCCTGCTGACCGCCGACCCCCCGGACGAACGGTTCCCAGGCGCGGGGCCGACCGGTCTGCACGACGACCCCGGCACCCAGCGCCAGCGCCCGCAGCACCAGCAGTTGCGCCGCCGCCAGCCCGCCGACCAGCACCAGCCGGGTGCCCTCCGCGCGGAACAGCCGGACGGTCACCGCGCCGCCGTGCCGGTTGGCCCCCACCATCAGCCCGGCCCCGTCCAGGGTCAGCTCCGGTGGGTCCGCCTCCGGCGCGGTCACCTCCGCCACCGCGGGTACCGCCAACGGCAACGTGGCAGCCAGGCCGGGCAGGTGCGCGCCGTCGAGCCGGCACAGTTCCCCACCGGCATCGGCGACGAGCCGGCACAACCCCTCGGCGGCGAGTTCCAGCTCGGCCGGCGTCGGGGTGGCCAGCCGTACCGTCAGCTCGGCCGGTGGCGGCGCGGTGCCGCCGCCGGTACGCGGGCCGACGCAGAGCGACACGCTGGTGGCGGTCGCCGGCAGGGCCAGCAACCGGGCCACCAGCCGGCGGCCCGGATCGACCCGGGCGTCCGGCCAACTGACCAACCGGAAGGTCGCCTGGCACAGGTCGCCGGTGCGCAGCATCGACCAGGTCTCCCGGACCGGTCGTCCGCCGTCGTGGTGGGCCAGTTCGCACAGCACCCGCAGCGCGGCATGCTCACCGAGCGGCCTGGCCGGCATCGGTCCGACCCGGCGGACGATCCGCCGCACCGTGCCGGCGAGCGCCCGGCGCAGGTCGGCGTCGGACCAGCCGGGCGCCCGCAGCACGCGGACCGCGAGCAGGGCCCGCTCCTGCCCCGGCAGCCGCCCCTCGGTCAACTGCCGGTACGACGTCCCGGCCGTGCCGGACACCCCCGCCGCCGGCGCGGGCATGGCGTGCAGCAGCAACTGCACCCGCACAGGCGGTTGTTCGGCCCCGGCCGGCGGCAGCAGCGTGCCGGGGTCGGGCAGCGGGTGCGACCGGTCGCCGAGCAGGTCACCCGGGTCGCCGAGGTCGAGCAGGACGGTCAACCCGGCGGCGTCGTCGACCACCCCCGTCGGGCCTGCGGTCAGCTCCACCGAGCCCAGCACGGCGTCGGGGAGCACCAGACCCAGCAGGGCCGCCGGGGTGGCGTCGGTGGGTAGCCCGCGCCGTCGGGTGGCGTAGCCGGTGGCGGCACCCCACCAGTCGAAGAGCCACCGCCCACGCCAGCGCCCCCAACCGAGACCGGCCAGCACGACCGCCCCGACAGCGGCGAGCGCGGCCGCACCGGGCCCGTGACCGTACGCGGCCACCGGCAACGCCATCGCGACCTGCGCGGCGACCACCTGACCCGGGCGTACGGCGGAACCCGGGCGGGCCCGGTGCGGAGCCCCGTGGGCCGGCGGCGGTCGACGCCGGACCGGCCGATCGGTCGTGCTCGCCGTCACCGCACCTCCTCCGTCGCGCCGTTGCGCCCGCCGCGAGCCCCGGTGGCCGACTGCCCGGGGGATACCTGTGTACGGGCCTGTTCGGGCCGTTCCGTCCGGTGGGACGGTGGCGCCTGGACCTGAACGCTACGGCGGCGTGACCCATGGTAGTGGCCTGGTCGGTCCGATGGAGACCGTGGTCGTGACCCCGGTGGCACTGTGGTTGTCCACAGGGGATGTCGCCGGGGTAGCACAACCGCGATCGTGCGACTACCGTCAGCGACGAGTTCGCCGACCATGTCCGCCCAGGCCCGTGCCGGGGGCGGCGACCGTCCGGAATGGACGGTGCGAGGTCGGCTCCGACCGAGGAGACGAGGTGACGTCCGGGTGTCCCAGACCCAGGCAGAGGCTGCGGTGATGCAGCACACCGCCACGAAGTTCGAGCAGGTGGACCAGTCCCTGCAGGCCATGCTGACCGGCCTGATGGCCGAGTTGGAGGTGTTGCAGCAGGCCTGGCGGGGCGCCGGTGGGCGCTCGTTCGAGCAGGTCAAGCAGCAGTGGGGGAAGGACCAAGCCACCCTGCAACGGGCCCTGCGGGAGACCGCGACGGCCATCCGCACCGCAGGCCGGCAGTACGACGCCTCGGACACCGAGGCCGCCGGCCGGGTCGCCGGCACCAACCGCGGCATCCACCTGCCGCTCTGACCAGATCCCGGTAAGGAGTATCCGATGGACCACGGTGTGCTGGTCGTCAACTTCGCCGCGCTGCACCAGGCCGGCGCGGACATCCAGAAGGCCCTGAACACCCTCGACTCACAGCTCGGTCAGCTGGAACGGGACGCCGCGCCACTGGTCGCCGGCTGGGACGGTGAGGCCCGGCAGGCATACGAGCAGCGGCAGGCGCGGTGGCGTTCCGCCTCGCAGGACCTCCAGGCGATGCTGCGCGACATCAAACTCGCGGTGGACGACTCCGCCGCCGACTACCTCAACACCGAGAAACGGAACGTCGGCCTGTTCCAGTGAACCGGCACCGGCACCGTCCGACTGCAGCGCCCGGCGACCCATCGGTCGGGCGTTGCCGTCAGGCGGATCCGGCCGGGTGCCAGCGGCGGCGGGTACCGCGGGGGAGCACGACGGCCAGCAGCACCGCCACCGCCACCGCTCCGCCGGTGACGGCGGCGACCAGCAGCGCCCGGTCCCGGGCCGCCGTCCGTCGGTGCCGTCGGGCCAGGAGCTCCGGGTCGACCCGCTCCGCCGGCAGGCCCATCGTCGGTCGGGCGGCCGGCAGGGGGTCGGCGCCGGTCTCCACCACCGCCCGGTACGGGTTGAGCACCCCGGCCCCGTAGCCGTCCCGTGGCCCGCCCGGCGCCGGATCGGCGGTGCCCACGATCCGGCGGGTCACCTCCCCGGCATCGAGTTCCGGCCGGTACTGCCGAAGCAGCGCCGCGGTGCCCGCCACGAACGGGACGGCGTAACTGGTTCCCTCGGCGCGCTGGTGGCCCCGCCCCGGTGCGGCCATCAGCACGTCACTGCCAGGGGCGACCAGGTCGACGTAGGGGCCGATCTGCGAGAACGGCGCACGGGCGCCCGTCGGGGTGACCGCCCCGACGCCGAGCACCCCCGGGTACGCCGCCGGGTAGGGCAGCGGGTCGCCGCCGTCGTGCAGGTTGCCGGCGGCGGCCACCACGACCACGTCCCGCCGGACCGCGTAGTCGATCGCGTCCCGCACGGCGGGGACGTCGGCGTACAGCACGACGGAGAGGTTGAGCACGTCGGCCTCGTGGTCCACCGCCCAACGGACGGCTTGGGCGAAACCGGCGGCGCTGACCGTACGCCCCGACTCCCGCCCCTCGACGACCTGCTGCTCGCTCACCCGCACCGGCAGGATGCGGGCCCCGGACGCGAGCCCACGGAAGGCCACCCCGGCGCCCTCCCCGGCGGCGATGATGCTCGCTACTCCGGTGCCGTGGCCGGCGCAGTCCCGGGTGCCGTCGCCACCCGGGTCGAGGAAGTCCGCGCCGTCGAGCACCCGGCCCCGCAGCTGGGGATGCCGTCGGTCGACACCCGAGTCGATCACCGCCACGATGACGCCGGTGCCGGTGGTCAGCGGGGTGAGCCGCTGCGGGGCGTACCGTTGCTGGGGCCAGGGGACGGCGGCGACCGGCCGGGCCGGCGCGGGCGACGTGGCGCAGGCCGGGGCGGCGTGGGCGGGGGTGACCGACGACACGACGGCCGCCGGTGGGGCGGCCAGCAGGGCGGCGGTCAGGATGGTCATTGCCCGTCGACTGCCGGATCGGGACATCTACCGCCTCCGTGTCGTGACGACTCCGCGACGGAATGCTATCCCCCGGGCTGGTCGCCGTGCCTGCCGCCGGTGGCCAGCCCATTGTGATCCTGTTTTCACCTTGTAGGTTGTACGCGACGCCTGTGGCCTGATCCGGGGAGGAGAGGTGGCCGTGACCGACTGGGAGCCGGCTACCGAGGCCGAGACGGCGATGCGCGACGCGCTGCGCGCCGGTGATCAGGAACTCTACTTCCGGATCCTGGCCGGGGCCGACGTCTTCCTCCCGGTTGCCGGCCAGGCCGCCGCCGGTGCGGCACCTACGGGTTGGGGCACCTGGACCACCGGTGGCCGTACCCACGTGTTGGCCTTCACCTCGGCCGCGGCGATGCACGCCTGCCTTGGTGTATCCGCCGGTCCGTGCCGCCGCAGCCGCTACGCCGAACTGGCCGCCGACTGGCCCAACCACGAGTGGTGGCTGGCGGTGAACCCCGGCCTGCCGATCGAGGGTTACCTGCCCGCCTGGTTCGTCTCCCAGCTCTCCCGGGGTGACGTCCGGCTGCCCGGTCGCACCCCGGGTGCGCGGTCCCGGTCGGAACGCGAACAGACGCCGGGCCGGACCTGGGTCGACGGGACGTCCGACGTCGAGCCGACCGCCGACCTCTCCGCCAGCCCCGCCGGCTGGGCCCCGTCCCGGCCGGTCCCGCCGTCCACCGCCGTGCCGCCTACGGGGGGTGTCACCCGGACGGTGGGGGGTACGGCCCTGACCGACGAACGGGGTCGTCCGGTCGTCGCACCCGGTGCCCGTCCGCTCGACGCCCCTGGGGGACCACCCGTCGACGGTCGGTCCGTCGGCACCGGTTCCCCCGACCCCGCCGCAACGCCCGGTCAGGCCACCGCCGGCAGGCCGACGACGGTCCCCCGCCGCCGGTTACTGGGTGAGGAGCCCACCGGTCCGGCCAACGGGCGTGCCTCGTTCTTCGAACCGTCCACCGCCCGGGGCGCCTCCCGGTCACCACGGGAGAATCCCCTGCGGTCGGGTGAGCGGGCCAACCCGCCGGCCCGGCCCGGTCTGGGCGGCCAGCCGTTTCCCCGGCGACGCCCGGCACCCGCGCAGCCGGCCGAGGACGAGGCCACCCGGGCGTTCCGGGTCGCCGGTCCGCCCGGTCCGCCCACCCGGTCCGCCCCCGGCGACGGCAACGGCAACGGCACGGCGACCGCCGGCCGCCGGGTGGACCCGATGGCCGAGGAACCGACCCGGGCCTTCCGGGTGGACCCGATGGCCGAGGAACCGACCCGGGCCTTCCGGGTCGGCCCGTTGGCCGAGGAGCCGACCCGGGCGTTCGGGGTCGGACCGTCGGCGGCAGAGGCCGCCCAGTCCCTGCCCCGCCGGCCGCGGACCCCGGACGGCCCGTCCGACGTGCGGCAGCCCCGGCCCTCGACCGACTCGTTCGCCGGTGCGGCAGCCTCGACCGGGTCGATGCCGGTCGAGGCGGAGGAACTGTCACCGTCGTCCGCCGAGCCGGTCTCCGGGCCGCCGGCAGCACGCCGGGGGTTCACGCCCATCGTGATAGAGGGGGTGATCCTGGAGTCCCGGGACCTGCCCGTCGTCCCGGCCCCGGCGACCGCGCCGCCGACCGTTCCCGCGCCGGCTCCCGTACCTCCGGTCGTTCCGGGGCCGGCTGTCGTTCCGGGGCCGGCTGTCGTTCCCGGGCCGGCTACGAGCGGTTCGGACGCCGAGGTCACGGTCAACCTGAACGGGGGTGTCGGTCCGCTCGCCGCACGCGGTCGACCGGCCCCGTCCGGGCCGGACTCTCCGGCCCCCGCCCCGCCCCGCTCCGCCTCCGGCGACCTGTGGACCCCGGCTGCCGCGCGGACCGCGCCGGCCGCTCCGCCGGCCCCTCCCACGGTTGCGGCCCCTTCGGCGACTCCCCCGACCGCCACGCCGGATGCGGCTCCCACCGCTCCGGGTACGCCGGTCGCCGTGCCGGCTGCGCCGCCCTCCCCGTCGGTTGCCGCAGTCACCGACAGCGCCGTCCCGCCGACCGCCAGCGGCCCCGCCCCGACGACCGATGCCACGGGTCCGGGCACGGCCGCCCAGACAGGTCCGGGCACGGCCGCCCAGACAGGTCCGGGCACGGCCGCCCAGGCGGCTCCTGCTGCCGGGTCGCCTTCGCCGACCGCTGCGGTGGTACGCGATGCCGGCCCGCCTGCCGACCTGGACGACCTCTGGACGCCCGCTGCCGAGCGGGTCGCGTCGATGTCCCCGGCGTCGGGCCCCGGCCCGGCCACCGTCGCGCCCTCCGGTGCAGGCACGACTCCCGCCGCGCTGTCCACCCCGCCCGTGCCGGCCTCGGCTGCCCCGGCCCCGGACGCTCCGCCCGTGGACGCTCCACCCGTGCTGACCCCGGACGCTCCGCCCGTCGCGGCCCAGGACGTCCCGGCTGCCCCGGCTGCCGCCACCGTCGACGAGTCGTTCCAGCCCGCCAACGAGGTCGAGGAGAACCTGCTGGACGCCGCGGGTGCCGGCAGCACCGACGGTTTCCTCTCCACCCTGTTGCTGGCCCGGGTGCTGCTCCCGGTCAATCCCGACTCGGCGTCCGGCAGTCGGCCCGGCGAGCCCGGTTTCGAGTGGCGTACCGGCACCGTGGACGGCGACACGTGCGTGGTGGTCTACACCTCCCCGGAACGGCTGGCCGAGCACGACGTACTGCCTGTGGAGACGATCGAGGTCCGGTTCGTGCAGCTGATCCGGTGTTGGCCGGACCCGGGTTGGGTGTTCACCGTCAACCCGGGCACTCCGGTCGGGGCCAAGCTGCCCGGCGAACAGATCGTCGCCCTGGCCAGCTGGGCGGCCGAGGTCGGGCTCGGTGACGAGGCGGATCTCGAACCGGTGGCCGCCGCCGAGGTGCCGGCCGAGCGCACCCGGTACGCTCCGCCGGCCACCGACCCGTCCCGTCCGGTGGTGATGCAGAAGGCGATCGCCCCCAGCCAGCTCGCCTACTACCTCGAACGGGGCTACGACCGGGTCTCCGGTTTCGTGCACCGGGCCGGGGAGTTGGCCCACCTGACCACCCCGGCCGAGTTGTACGACGCACTCGGACTCGGCTACCCGGATTCCCCCTTCGCGCGGGACGCCGAGGCGGCGTACGTGCTGCGCTGGCCGGCGTACCGACCGAGCCTCTACCGCATCCCGTACGGCGGGCAGAACGAGGCGGCGATGCGGGCCATGGAGGGCTGGGTCATCGAACGCGCGCCGTTCCGGGGCAACGGGTTCGCCCCGGGGGAGAGCAGCGACGTGGTGGCCGAGTTCAAGGTGGACAGCGCCCGGTTGCCGCACGGCGCACAGCTCTGGCGGATCGGTGCGGAGGGCACCGAACGGGTGATCGCCGTCCTGGACACCGACGCGCTGGTCTGGCGACGGGTGGACCAACCGTGATGCGGGACGGTTACGTGGCCCGCTGGCAGGGGCGGGAGTACCAGGTCAGCCCGGACGGCGACCATGTGCGGATCTACCAGCCGGAGCCCGCCGACGGCTTCGAGGAGGTACGCCCCGGCCGGTACGTGCGGGTCGTCCCGGCCGACGAGGTCGAGGAGTTGGCGTACGTGCGGACCACCTGCACCTGGCAGGGACAACCGTTCATCGTGCTCGGCGAGCACGACGGTTGGTTGCGGGTCGAGTACACAGGTGGCCGCTGGCCGGTGGCGCGGGCGATGGGGCTGGAGGTCTTCGACTTCGGTGTCTACCAGGGCTGGGCCCCGGCCGCCGAGGTCGCCGACCTGCGCGAACAACGAGCCTGACCCCGCCAGCCGCCAGCCGCCAGCCGCCAGCCGCCAGCCGCCAGCCGTTGACCCGGTGCGGTCAGGATTTCGTCCAGCGCAGGATCTCGCCGAGGACCACGTCGCCGGCCTCCACGTGGGGGAAGTGGCCCACGCCGTCGAGCAGCCGCCACTCGTAGGGGGCGCTGACATAGCGGCCGGAGCCCTGCGCGGTGCGCGGCAGCGAGGCCACGTCGACGGCGCCGTGCAGTTGCAGGGTGGGTGTGACCAGGGGCTTCTGCATCAACCGGACGAACCGGTAGCCGTGCAACCGCAGCACCGAGCGGAAGGCCCACCGGTAGCCCTCCAGGGCGCAGAAGGCGGCCTGCGGGATCAACATCGCCTCCCGGCAGCGCTGCGCGTAGCCGGCGAATTCGGGGCCCGCCACCCACTGCGGCCCGCCCCAGCGGCGCAGCATCTCCGGCACCTCGGCGGCGTCGTTGCGGGTGAGCACGTGTTCGTACCGGGGGAGCTGGAACTTCAACGCCGGGGTGGCGGCGGCGAACTGACCGCGCGGGTCGGCGAAGATCGCGGCGCGCAGCCGCAGCGGGTGGGGTGCGCCGAGCACTACCAGCCGGCGTACCAGGGTGGGGTGGAACGAGGCGGCCGTCCAGCCGATCAGGCCGCCCGAACCGGCGCCGACCACGGTGGCGGAGCGTTCCCCGAGGGCGCGGATCAGGCCGGCGACGTCGGCGGCGAGGGTGTAACCGTCGTACCCCCGGGGTGGTTTGTCGCTGGCGCCGTAACCACGCAGGTCCACCGCGACGGCCCGGAAGCCGGCGTCGGCGACGGCCGGGAGCATGGCGTGCCAGGCCCACCAGTGCTCGGGGAAGCCGTGCAGGAAGAGCACCATCGGGCCGGTGCCCGCCTCGACGACGTGGAACCGGCTGCCGTTCGCGCCGACGAACCGGTGTGTCCATGGTCCCTCGGTGAGGACGCAGGACTCGTCGACGGGTCCGCCACGCTGCTCGGTCATGGGGCACAGCCTAGGACCTCGGTGCCTGTCGATCGCCCCGCCGACCCGTACGGCACGGCCGGACCGGTGGAGCGGGGCGGCCGGACCGGTGGAGTAGGGGCCACCGGGAGCGCCGACGCCGGGCCGATCGGGGTCAGCGCACCACGCGGATCTCGACGATGCCGACAGGTGTGCCGGGGCCGCAGGTGCCGGTCGGGTCGGCCGGGCCGACGGTGACCAGCACGGTGGTGCCGGTGGTGAAGGTGCCCATGCCGGGGCCGTGCAGCGCGTACTCCCGGCCGTCGTCGGTGACCAGGCCGTAGCACGGGCCGTCGCCACCGTGGGTGATCCGGCCGGCGAGCCGGTCCGGTCGGCGCTGGTCGGTGGGGTGCCGTGGGGGCGAGGCCGGTCGCCGCAGGGTGGGCGGCGGGGTGGCGGAGAGCGCCGCCGGGCGGCCGGCGGGCGGGGTGGTCGGGGTCCGGTCGTCGGTCACGGTGCCTCCGTTCCCGGCGCACCCGGCATGGGTACGCGCAGAGCCAGCGTGCCACGTCGTCGGTGGGTCGGCACCCCTCCTGCGCGGCCGGGGCGGCTGCACCAGCCCTTGAAGAGGGCCGATGCCCGGGCAGGAGACCTGCCCGGGCATCGGGGTGTAGCGGGTGGTGCGCTGATCAGCGGATCAGGAGAAGCGGACCTTCACCGAGGTGCCGTTCTGCTCCACAACCTTGATCTTGGTGCCGGTCGCCGGAACCTTGACGCCGTGGTTCGGCAGCTCCGGGTACCAGTACTGCTTGGTGTCGTCGAACAGCGGCTGCGCGGCCTGGCCGCGGACGTACTGCGGCACGCTGTTGATGTGCAGCGTGAACGAGTCCGCCTTCTTCAGGCTGAACGGCGCGTCGTATACCTGGACCCGGGCCCGCCAGGGGGCGCCGGTCAGGTTGTAGAGCGGCTCCGGGTGCGCGTCGATGATCATGTTCCGACCCTCGCCCGGGTGGTCGAAGGTGTCGTTGTCGGCCCACCGGAGGTTCCAGTAGGAGATCAGCAGACCCTCCTGGTACGCGTAGTGGTCCACGTAGTCCGGGCGGGTGTTCGCGTAACCGAAGTAGTACGGGCCGGTCTTGAGGTACTGGTCGTACGACACGTACGACCGGTTGCCGGCGATGTAGTAGTTGTCGAACTTGCGGGTGTAGGTCTCGGCCACGACGCTGAACCCGTTCAGGGTCCAGCCGGCGGCACCGGCCTCGGCACCGTCGGTGAGCACGGTCTGCCCGTCGGCGGTGACGGTGATCGCGTCACCGTAGAAGCCACCCTCCGAGACGCCACCGTCGGTCTGGTAGCGCAGCCGGAACTGCACCGCCTTGCCGGCCGCCGCGTTCATCGGGATGTTGACGTCGACCCACTGGCCGCCGCTGGAGCCGTCCAGGGCGAAGCGCCCGGGGGAGATCTCCTTGAGGGCCTTGCCGTTGGCGGTACCCGGCAGGGTGGCCCAGGTCTGGCCACCGTCGGTGCTGGCCTCGAAGAAGAGGTAGTCGTAGTCCTCCTCGATCGAGTAACGACCCTTCATGGTGAGCGCGGCGCTGGTCTTCCCGGTGAGGTCGATCGTCCGCGTCATCGTGGTGTTCAGGTCGTCGTCGTTACCGGAGAAGAACTGCTTGGTCCCCTCGAACGGCTTGCCGTTCTGGAAGCTGTACTCCCGCTGGGGCAGTACCACCACGGCACCCTGCGCCTTGTCGGAGTTGTACTCCTGCGGGCCCAGCTCCAGGGTCTTCTTCTGGCCGGCCACCACGGTCTCGTAGTCGAGCCAGCCGAGCTGGAGCTTGTTCCAGGCACCGAGGTCGCCGCCCCGGTCGCCGATGCCGCCGTCGTTCTTGGCGCCGAGCCGGCTCTGGGCCATCAGGGTCCAGTGCTCGTTGTTGTTGTCACCGCTGTTGATGACGTTGTAGTCGTCCGGCAGACCGAGGTCGTGACCGTACTCGTGGTAGAAGACGCTCCGGCCACCGTTCTCCGGCTGGATGGTGTAGTCGCCGATCCAGACGCCGGTGTTGCCGATCTGGGTGCCGCCGCCCGGGAAGGTCGACGGACCGGTGTTGCCCTGGTCGGAGGCGAAGGCGTACCACCTGTGGCTCCAGATGGCGTCCTCACCCTGGATCGGGTCACCGTCGGCCTGGTCGCCGCCGGAGTGGACGATCTGGAAATGGTCGATGTAGCCGTCCGGCTCGTTGAAGTTGCCGTCGCCGTCGTAGTCGTACCGGTCCCACTCGTCCATCGACTTGACGTCGGCGGCGATCTGGGCGTCGGTGCGACCGGCGGTCTTCTGGTCGGCGACCCACTGGTTGGCGGCGTCCCGGACCAGGTTCCAGGTGTTGTTGCAGACGTTCGAGGCGCAGGGGTAGCCGTTGGAGCGGCCGTACCGGGCCTCGTTGTACTTGACCTTGACCCAGTCGGTGACCTCGCCGTCGACGCTGTAGCGACCCGAGGACTGGGCCTCGTAGTACTGCTTCAGCGACTCGTCACCCTGGCCGGTACCAAAGTAGATCTTGCGGAAGTGATCCGCGTTGTAGTCGGCCTGCCAGACGGTGGAGTTGTCCACCGCCCGGTTGGGGGCCGGGATCTCGTTGTGCAGCGGCCCGTCGAACCGGGTCGGCCCGGGGGTGTTCGGGTCGGTGTCCCGGTCCGGGTAGCTCGGGTGCCGCTCGTTGCCGAACTCCGCGAGGATGACGAAGATCTTGTCGGTCCGCTCGCGGCCCAACTCGACGTACTGGTCCTGCGTCTGGGCGACGCCCGAGGCCGTCGTCCGGGCGTTGTTCTTGCCCGCAGCCTGGGTCTTGCCGACCTTGACGACCGTGCTGCCGTTGATCTTCTGCGCCTTGGACTTGCCGGAAAGGACCTCGCTGAGGCCCTCCTGGCGCAGCGCCCGCCGCTTGGTTTCCAGCGGGTTGGGCAGATCGTGGTCCGCCTGGGGTTCCGCGACCGACGGGGCCGCCGTCGGGAGCTTCGGTGCCGGCGCGGCGCTGGCGGACGCGCCCGTCACCAGACCTGTCGCCGTCAGCGAGAGCCCGAGCAGACCCACTGCGACTTTGCGCACGTGGTACCTCCGGTGTGAGGGAACCGGCCCAACGGGGGTACGGGCCGGCGTGAGACGTCCCACTAGTGGGACCCATGGTGAACATAGACACTGCTGGGACGGGTGGGAAGATGTCCGCGTCGATTTGTTGCAAGATTTTGATGGGAACGCTTTTCACCGTCACACACCGGGTGTTCACCAACGGTCATGAGCAGTGCGGACGCCCCGGCCGGAATTATAGTGATGTATTTCGATTGGATTGCCGCGATGCGTGAAACAGTGGGCCGGTGGCTTCTCCGCCACCGGCCCACTGTCCACCAATCGGTCAGTTACTGACCTTTACCACCGCATTGCCGGAGGGCCCGGCGCGGGGCTCAGTTCTTCGCCGGGGTGATCTGGACGACCGCGTACGAGTTGTCCGGCGCGGCCGACAGGATCTTGATCGAGACGCCGTGCCGGACCTTGGCGTCGGAGGGGTTGCCCGTGCCGAGCACGATCGCCCCACCGCCCAGCGTCACACCGTAGAACTCGGTGGCCGGCGTGCCGTCCGGGTTCACCACCCGGGTCGTGTAGGGCTTGTTGCCCCGCGACGGGACGACCACCGATGCGTCGTTGTCCCGGGCGTACGCCGCGCCGTCGCGCATCTCGATGCCCGGGTACCAGCCCTTGGCGTCCGTGAACGTGGACACCGGGGCCTGCCGACCGAACTTGGTGCAGTACGCGCTGTACGGCTCGTCCGCCGCTTCCAGGCACTCGGTGAACGGGTACGTCCTGGTCAGCGAGAACGCCGCGTTGGCCGACTGCGGCCGGCTCGGCAGATTGTCGAGCACCGACGGATCCTTGGTCGCCGCCTCACCGGTACGACGGAGCGGGTCGTAGTGCGAGTCCACGATGAGCAACCCGCCCTTGGCCCCGTAGCTGGGCAGCGCGGTCATCTGCCCGGTGACGTGGTTGACGTCGCCCAGCATCGTGTCCCGGTACCACACCAGCATCCCCGGCGCGTTGTACGAGATCCGGTCGACCTTCCACGCCTCGTGCGAGTAGATCGTGTCGTAGGCGTACTTCAGACCCATGTCGAAGCCGTCGAAGTTACGCCACTCGGCCAGGTAGTACTGCGACTTGACCTGGGTGCCCGGGTCGATGTGCCAACCCGCGCCGGTGGTGTCGGTGAACGTGCCGCCGGTCAGCGTCCAGCCGTTCGTGCCGTTCTCCACGTCGTCGCTGAAGGTGGTGGCCCCGCCGCCGGTGACCGAGAGGTCGTCGGCGAACCAGCCGCGCTCCTGGAACGCCTCGTCGGTGGCGTACCGCAGCCGCACCTGCACGGTCGTCCCGGCGTACGCCGACAGGTCGATCCAGTCGTGCCGCCAACCGGCGGTGCTGCCGGTCAGGCCGTACTTCTTGTTGCCGAAGTCGACCATGCGGCCGTTCGGGTCGGCGTAACCGTCGTTCGTGGAGACCAGCGCGCCGGCCGCGTCGTAGACCTTCTGCTCGGCCCAGGTGGCGCCGCCGTCGGTGGAGACCTCGACGAAGCCGTAGTCCCAGTCCTCCTCGATGACGTAGTTGTTCCACATCCAGAACTTCGCGTCGGCGGCGGCCGGGACGGCGATCTGCCGACCGAGCTTGACGTCCGCCCAGGCCTGGTCGGAGCCGCTGTACCACATCCCGGTGCCGCTGTGCGGCTGGGCGAGGGTGACCACCTTGTCCGGCAGGTCGATCTTGATGCCGTCCTGGGTGCCCACCGGGGTACGCGAGGTCTGCCCGAGGGGTGCCGTCCGGGTCCGGGAGCCGGGGGCGAGGGTCAGCGGGTCGGCCCAGCCGAGCACCCACTTGTCCCAGATGCCCATGTGCGTCGGCAGCGCCTGGAAGATCTCGCCGTTGTGCGAGCCGGACGCCATCAGGTCCCAGAAGTCGACGTCCGAGTCGGCGTTGCCGGAGGTGTCGTAGAGGTCCGGCAGGCCCAGGTCGTGCCCGAACTCGTGGGCGAAGACCCCGACCCCGGCGTCCTCCGGCTGGACGATGTAGTTGGACACCTTCAGGGTGGTGCCGGGGATGGCGTAGCCGCCGGCGACCGTGGAGGAGTGCGCCCAGACCGCGTACACGCCCTGGTCGCCGCCGCCCCGGGACTTGCCCTGACCGGCGTGCACCAGCACCAGGTGGTCGATCACCCCGTCCGGCTCGTTGACGTTGCCGTCGCCGTCCCGGTCGCCCTGGTCCTCGATGTCGTAGTCGGCCCACGGGAAGTTCGGGTCGGCCGCGGCCAGCGCGTCGATCGCGTCGGTGGCGAGCCGCCCCGCGCCCTGCGGGTTGTCCGGGTGGCCGTTCATCGCCTGCTCCCGGCCGGCGACCCAGGCGCCGGTCTCGTCCTGGAAGCAGCGCGAGGCCGCGTACCAGCCCTCCGAGTGCGGTACGGTGATCCACGGGCTGGCCTGCCCGTCCACCGTGTACGCGCCCTTGGACATCTCCAGGTACATGTTGTGCATGGTGCGGCCGGACAGGTCGATGCCCTTCCTGCCGTCCGGTCCCTTGAGGTCCTTGCGGACCCGCTCGGTGATGCCCTTCTTGGTGTAGAGCATCTTGTCGAAGTGGGTGGGCGAGAAGTCCGGCACCCACATCGAGTTGTTGTCCTCGTGCGGCAGGGTCGCCGGGTTCGGGATGTTGTTGTGCTTAGGTCCGTTCTGGACGGTGCCGGGCACGCAGGTGCGGTCCTCGAAGACCGTCTTGGGGACCATCACCCCGGTGAAGTCGTCGTTGGCCTGCTCGTTGAACTCGACGAGCAGGGTGAGCAGCTTGGCCGTCTGGGTGCTCTTGGCCTTCTTGAACGTGCGCGGGCTCTGCCCGGTGCGGATCGCCCGCGCCTCGTTGCGGGCCAGTTCCCGGGCGGCCAGCGGGTTGCCGCCGGCGAACTTGCGGTCGTACGCGCGGGCCTCGTCCGCCGGCGGGGTGCGGATCCCGTCGACGCCGCGCACCTCCTTACCGGCGGTGTCCGGCTGCACCTCCGGCTCGGCGTAGTTGAGGTAGTGCTCGTCGGCCCCGATCCGGGTCGGTGTGGCCGGCCCGGCGGGCTGGGCCGCCGCGCTGCCGGTCACGGTCAGCGACGTGGCGACGAGGGCGAGGGTGGGCAACGCGACGAGTAGGCGTCGGCGTGACCCAGTGGGCGGGAAGATGTTCATGCCACTCCGTTTCTCGGGCATGGGAGAGGAATCGCCGGTGACCTACGTCGAATCCAGTCGATATTGCTGAACCTAGATGAGGGAGGTTCGCCACCGGAAGGGGGCACCGACGCCTCTGCCCGTTCAGCCCGACCCGGCTCCGCCTACCGACCCATTCGTACCCCGGAAAAAGACCGGTGGGTGCCGGTCCGCACGGACCGGCACCCACCGACGGGGTTTGCGCGTCGTCAGTCCTCGTCGGACTTCCCGCCGCCGAGTCCGGAGGAGATCAGCTCCATCACCGAGGAGTCCTGGAGCGTGGTCACGTCGCCGAGCGACCGGTTCTCCGCCACGTCCCGCAGCAGCCGGCGCATGATCTTGCCGGAACGGGTCTTCGGCAGCTCCGGCACCAGCATGATCTGCCGGGGCTTGGCGATCGGGCCGAGCGTCTTGGCCACGTGGTTGCGCAGCTCGGTGATGAGCTGCTCGCCCGCCTCGCCCGAGATGTCGGCGGTGCCGCGCGGGATGGCGAACGCCACGATCGCCTGCCCGGTCGTCGGGTCGGTCGCACCGACCACCGCCGCCTCGGCCACCGCCGGGTGGGACACCAGCGCCGACTCGACCTCGGTGGTGGAGATGTTGTGCCCGGACACCAGCATCACGTCGTCGACCCGGCCGAGCAGCCAGATGTGCCCGTCGTCGTCCTTCTTGGCCCCGTCACCGGCGAAGTACATCCCCTCGAACCGGGACCAGTACGTCTCGATGAACCGGTTGTCGTCGCCCCAGATGGTGCGCAGCATCGACGGCCACGGCTCGCGCAGCACCAGGTAGCCGCCCCCGCCGTTCGGCACCGACCGGCCCTGGTCGTCCACCACGTCGGCGACGATGCCGGGCAGCGGCGTCATCGCCGAACCCGGCTTGGTCGCGGTGACCCCGGGCAGCGGGGAGATCATGATCGCGCCGGTCTCGGTCTGCCACCAGGTGTCCACGATCGGCAGCTCGCCCCGGCCGACGTGCTGGCGGTACCACATCCACGCCTCCGGGTTGATCGGCTCACCGACGCTGCCCAACAGGCGCAGCGACGACAGGTCGAAGCCCGCCGGGATGTCCTCGCCCCACTTCATCATGGTGCGGATCAGCGTCGGCGCGGTGTAGAGGATGCTGACCTTGTATTTGTCGACGATCTCCCAGAACCGGCCCTTGTGCGGGGTGTCCGGGGTGCCCTCGTACATCACCTGGGTCGCGCCGTTGGCCAGCGGCCCGTACACGATGTAGGAGTGCCCGGTGACCCAGCCGATGTCGGCGGTGCACCAGTAGACGTCGGTCTCCGGCTTCAGGTCGAACACCGCGTGCGCCGTCCAGGCGGCCTGGGTCAGGTAACCGCCCGTGGTGTGCAGGATGCCCTTCGGCCGGGCGGTGGTGCCGCTGGTGTAGAGGATGAACAGCGGGTGCTCGGCGTCGAACGGCTGGGCGGTGTGCTCCGCCGGGGCCGTCTCGACCGTCTCGTGCCACCAGTGGTCCTTCGCCGACCAGGCGACCTCCTCGCCGGTGCGCCTGACCACCAGCACGTGCTCGATCGACGGGCAGTTCGCCACCGCCTCGTCCACCGTCGGCTTCAGCGCCGACGGCTTGCCCCGGCGGTAGCCGCCGTCGGCGGTGATCACCACCTTGGCGCTGGCATCCTGGATCCGGTTGCTCAGCGCGTCGGCGGAGAAGCCGCCGAAGACCACGCTGTGGGTCGCGCCGATCCGGGCGCAGGCCAGCATCGCCACCGCCGCCTCGGGGATCATCGGCAGGTAGATCGCCACCCGGTCACCGGCGACCACCCCCAGGTCGGTGAGCGCGTTCGCCGCCTGGCAGGTCAGCCGGTGCAGGTCGGCGTAGGTGAGGGTGCGGGTGTCGCCCGGCTCGCCCTCCCAGTGGATCGCCACCCGGTCGCCCCGGCCAGCCGCCACGTGCCGGTCCAGGCAGTTGTACGCCACGTTGAGCTGGCCACCGACGAACCACTTCGCGAACGGCGGGTTCGACCAGTCGAGCACCTCGTCCCACGGCTTGGCCCAGGCCAACCGGCCGGCCTGCCGCTCCCAGAAGGCGAGCCGGTCCGCGCCGGCCTCGTCGTACGCGCCGGCGGTGACGTTGGCCTCCGCGGCGAGTGCGGCCGGCGGCGGGAACTGGCGCGTCTCGTTCAGCAGGTTGGCCAAGGCCTCGCTCATGCGGTGACTCCTTCGTCGGGGTGACCTGCGTCTCCTACCCGGCCGAGGTTAGTCCGGGCCGCTGGGGACCGCGACACCCCAGGTGCCGGCCGGCGCGCTCAGCGGCCGTCCCGACGCGCCCGACGGCCCCGCCCACCCCGACCTGCCCGGACCTGATCAGGATCGGACTCGACGGCCCGACGTGCTGATCCTGTCGGCCGCCGGTCGGTCCCTGCGCACCGACCCGTCCGCCGGGCAGGCGGTAGCCCCGGTGGCCCGGGTCGCCCTCCCGGCGGGTGCCGTCCGGTGCGGGCCGCCGGGTCGCTAGCGTGGCGAGGTGACCACCGACCCGCTCGCTCCGCTGCTCGCGCTCGCCGACATCGCCCCTGCCGTCGAGCGGGCCCGCGAGCGGGTCGACCAGGCGATGCGGCACCGCGCGCTGCGCCGCCAGGGTGGCCAGGTCGCGGCCGAGGTCGGTCTGCGCTGCGCGGTGGCCAGCGCCGCCCTGGAGGGGTACGACCACGAGCGCGAGGCGGTCCGGGCCGGCACCGTCACCGAACCGGTGCTCCAGGGGGCGCTGCGGGTGGCCGGGGCGCTGCCCGGGTTGACCGAGCGGTGGTCGACGGCACCCCGGCAGGCGCTGGCCCGGCTGCACGTGCTCGCCGCCCGGGACGTGGTGGCCGAGGCCGAGCTGGGGCGTCCGGTCGCCGACCCGGTGGTGGCCGCCCGGCTCGACGGGTTGGCCGGGCTGGTCGCCGGTGGTACGAAGGTCTCCCCGTTGATCCTGGCCGCCGTGGTGCACGGCGAACTGCTCAACCTGCGGCCCTTCGCCGGCCCGTCCGGGCTGGTGGCCCGCGCCGCCGCCCGGCTGGTGCTGATGTCCCGCGGGTTCGACCCGCGTGGCCTGGTCGCGGTCGACGTCGGCCACCGGGAGCGGGAGCCGGAGTACGTCGGGGCGGCCGGGGCCTTCGCCACCGGTACCCCGGACGGCCTGCGCTCCTGGCTGCGGCACTACCTGAGCGCCGTCGAGGTCGGCGCGGACCAGCTCACCGCCGTCGGCGACGAGATCATCGCCACCGCCTGACCGGTGCCGTCCGCGCGGTCAGGCCCGGCGGGTGGCCCGGTTCACCCGGGCCCGGACCGCCCGGCGGGCGATCGGTCCGAGGTCGTCGATGATCTCGATCAGCACGGCGAGCTGGTCGAGCGCCGACATCGCCTGCTGTGCGGCCGGCCGGTCCACCCCGTCGTAGAGCTCCAACCCGACGAACGCGGCGCAGACGGCTCGGGCCAGACCGGGCACGTCGGCGATCTCGGCGAACGGCGAACCGGCGAGCAGCCGGCGCAGGACCGACTCGATCTCGTCCACCCAGAGCTGGAGCGCGGCGGCGGTGGGCGCGGCGAGCCGCTCCTCGGTCTGCGCTCCGGCCAGCAGCTGGGCCAGGAAGGAGACGTTACCCAGTTCGCGTTCCTGTTCGTGCAGCTCCTGCCCGACGGCGAGCAGTTCCCGCAGTGAGCCCACCTCGGCCAGCCGGGTCGACCAGTGCCCGAGCCGGTCGGCCGTGCTGGCCTGGCAGGCCGCGGTGAGCAGGTCGTCGACCGTGCCGAAGTGGTAGAAGACGAGCGCCTGGTTCACCCCGGCGGCGGCGGCGATGGTACGGGCGGACACGCCGGCGATGCCGTGCGTACGGATGGCGGTGATGGCGCCGTCCAGGAGGCGTTGCTTGGTGCCGGACATCGTCCTCCTCGTGGGCCTGCCGGGTGTGGCGGTGCGATCATCGCATCGGTCACCAGCTGCGCCAGCCAGATGACCCCGGGCAGCCGCAGGGTCCAGCCGACCACGGCCCAGCCGAGATGAAGGTGCACGAGTGCGCGGGCGACGGCGGCCACCCCCCGTTCCGGTCGACCGTCGCCGTCCACGTACTCCGCCCGCCAGAGCACCCGGCCGGCTGCGGTGGCGGGCCGTATCAGCAGGCCCACCGGGCAGCGGCGGGCGAGGAAGCGCCAGGTGGCCGCGCACGGACCGCAGGCGTCGTCGAGCAGGAGGACCGCCGGCGGCCCCGCGTGGTAGGGCCGCCCGCGCGGCCACCAGTCCCGTACCTGCCGCCGGTACGCGCGCCACGCCCCGCCGTACCTGCCGGCCAGGTCGTGCTCCTCGTGCGGTCGGGCCACCGCCACGCTGAAGGCGACAGCCACCACGGCCGCCAGGAACAGCGCCGAGCTGCGGGTGAGTGCGGCGGTGAGCAGCACCAGGGCCACGGCGCCGGTCTGCATCGGGTTGGCCAGATAGGCGTACGGCCCGGTGGTGACCAGCCGCACGGGCGGATCCCAGGGGTACGGCGTGCCGCCACCACGGGTGACGAACTCACGGACCGCGTCGAGGGCCGGGGCGGCCACCACCAGCGCCACCTGGGCGAGGAGCAGCAGGACGGACCGGGGCAGCCCGGTGGCCGCCCGCCACGAGCCGTCACCTACCTCGAAGGCCAGGCTGGGGACGAGCCACAGCAGCAGGGCGGTGAAGACCCCGACCTGGAGCAGCGTGCGCGCCATCAGGTGCCGCCGGTCGGCACACCAGCGGCCGAGCAGTTGCGCAGGCAGGGCCACCACGAGCAGCCCGACCAGCTCCCCGAGCAGCCAGTTGGGGCCGAGCCCGACCAGCGGGTCCAGCGCCGGCATGGCCACCGCGTCGACCCAGAGCAGCAGGCCCAGTGCCACCGGCAGGGGCAGCAGCCGGCGCAGCAGCACGGGCAGCGGACCCCAGAGCGCGGCCCAGCCGATCCAGAGGTCGACAGGCATGCACCGGTAGCTCCCCCGCACCGGGGCGAAGGTGTACCAACCGGTGTGCCGGGCCACCTCGTCGAGGGCGGCGATGCCGATGCCGGTGGCGAGGAAGGCAAGCAGCGCCGCCGCCCGACCGGCGCGGCTCCGGTCGACCCGGGTGGCGGCGAGCACGGCCAGCAACGGCACCGCCAGGCTCAGGTAGCGGGCGGTGATCATCGCAGCGTCATCATGTCCAGCAGGTGCCCCACCCCCGCACCGAGCAGGACCTGCTGCACCGGCCCGAAGTACCAGGAGGGGTCGAGCCCCCGGGTGTAGTCCACCCGGACCCGGACCTCGGTGTGCCGCTCGTCGAGGGTCCGCCAGCTCAGCTCGGCGTGCCGCCACCGGAACCAGCGCGCGGTGATCGAGCTGTCCTCGACGAACCGGAACGCCACCCGCTGCGGCGCGACCGTCTCCACCTCGGCGAGCAGGTGGCCGCCGGGGCCGTGCGCGCTGCCGTGGTAACCGAACATCCACCTGTTACCCGGGTCGAGCCCGTCCCCGCTCACCTGGCCGGGCGTGGGCACGCCGAGCAGCCGCAGCGGCACCGAGCGGGCCGGCGCGGGACGCGGACCGTCGGCGAGCCGGGCGGCCACCTGGTCGGCCGGGAGCGCCACCACCCGTACCACCTCGACTGACTGGTCGGGTGCCACCCGTGGGGCGATCCCGCTGCCCTCCAGCCCCGGCAGGAGCAGCAGCGGCACCGCGAGGACGGCGTACGAGCGGGAGGTGTCGCGCAGCGCGCGGATCAGGGCGGTGGCCCCGTGGGACACCGCGTAGACCAGGGGAGCGGCGAGGACGACGCAGATCGCCCCCTCGTGCAGCGCCACCGCCGCCAGCAGCAGGGCGATCGTGGTGAGCACGAAGACCCGGCCGTGCGCGGTGCGGCCGGGCAGCAGGGTGAGGGCGGCGGCGAGGGTGGTCGGGAGCGCGACGAAGAGCAGGGCGCTGTCGGCTCGTCCCGCGCGCACCGTGGCGACGAAGACCACCAGTCCGAAGGCGGCGACCAGCCCGGCGAGCACCCAGTTGGCGGCGTTCCGTCGGGGCGGTGGTTCCTGCTCGGTCATGCTGCCTCCTCGTTTTGAGCACTTGCTCAAAACGCAGCATAGGCGTATTTGAGCGAACGCTCAATCACGGGGTTCTGCCGGATTCCTGCCCTGGTCCGTGGGGGTGCCGACCCGTGCGGCTGCCGGGGCTCACCTCGGGCCCCGGCGGCGTCCGGGGGCAGGTGGGGTGAGGCAGGTGAGGTGCGGGGGAGAGGGCGGCGGTGGGTCGGTCAGGCGACCTGGGTGGCGCGGGTCCGGCGGTGCCTGCCGTACCAGGCGATGCCGATCGCCACCCCGACCCCGACCCCGAGCGCCGCCGCGGCCACCGGGACGGCCGGGCGCTCCCGCAGCCGCCGGCCCAGCGGGATCGGATGCCGGAACTCCAGCACCGGCCACGCGTTCTCCACCGCGAGCCGGCGCAGCGTCCGGTCCGGGTTGACCACGCTCGGGTGGCCCACGCACTCCAACAACGGCCGATCACTGTACGAGTCGGAGTAGGCGTACGAGTCGGCCAGGTCGTAGCCCCGGGCGGCGGCCAGCTCGTTGACCGCCTCGACCTTGCTCGGACCGGCCGCGTAGAACTCCACCTCGCCGCTGTAGCGGCCGTCCTGCACGCTCATCCGGGTGGCGATCACGTCGGTCACCCCGAGCAGCACGCCGATCGGGCGGACCATCTCCTCACCGGAGGCGGAGACCAGCACGACGTCCCGCCCGGCCGCCTGGTGCTCGGCGATCAGCACGGCGGCTTCGGCGTACACGTAGGGGTTGATCAGCTCGTGGAGCGTCTCCGCGACGATCTGGCGGACCTGTTCCACCTGCCAGCCCTTGCAGAGGGCGGCGAGATAATCCCTGGTCCTGGCCATGGTCTGCTCGTCGGTGCCGCCCAGCCGGAACATCAGCTGCGCGTACGCCGACTTCACGACATCCCGTCGGGTGATCAGCCCGTCCCGGTAGAACGGCCGACCGAATGCCAAGGCGCTCGACTTGGCGATGACGGTCTTGTCCAGATCGAAAAAAGCGGCACTTCGGCCCACGGCGCGCAAGTCTAGCCCGATGGTCTAGGGTCGGCGGGTGCCCCGGGGTCCACACCCCATGCGACCTGCGGAAGCACGTCCACGACGAATGCTCAACGTGAGCGCAGTCACACGCTGCGGTCATAATTTCGCAGGGAGTGGGGTCGACAACACTCGACGTGAACACTCCGCTCGGGCAGACTTGACCGCACGACGACCATTCACGTCCCGGAAAGCTGACAGACCCTCGGCGGTCGCACCCCCCGTGACCGCCGGGCCGGTTCGGCTCAACCCCCCCGGAGCCGAACCCTCCGACGACCCCCGTCATCCCCCCGACGGGGGTCGTCCCTTTGTGCCTCGGCCGCTCGTGTCGACCGGGTGGGTGCGGTACGCCGGTCGGCTGCTGCCGCGCCGAGCGCCGCCACCAGAGCGAGCGATGCCGGGGCCAGCAACAGGGTCAGCAGCGTCCGGGGTGAGCCGGTCGTGCCCAGGGCGACGCCCGCGACGGAGGAGATCAGCGCGCCGCCTCCGATGGCCGTCGCGGCGGACAGGCCCGTCGCGGTTCCGGCCAGGCGTGGGTGGTCGGACATCACCCCCAGATTGACGACCGGGGTGGTCAGGCCGTTGCCGACTCCCACGAAGACGCAGACGGCGAAGAACGCGACGGGGTGGAGGTCCCGCAGCGTCGCGAAGAGGAGACCGGCCGACAAGCCCACCAAGGTCAGCACACGCGCCGCCACGAGGATGTGGCTCCTGAAGAACCGGGAGGCGACGATCCCCGTCAGGTAGCTGCCCAGCACGAAACCGCCGGGCACCACGGCCATGGCGAGGCCCAGTGTCGCGCTCGACCCACCGAGGCGCTCGGTCATGACGATGGGCGCCCCGCCCAGGAAGACGTAGAGCGTCCCCGTCGCGCAGGCCATGCACAGGGTGTACGCCCAGAACCGGGGCGAACCCGCGACCCGCTGGTACGACGCGAGCAGGCTGCCCGCCGGACTACCGGAGCTGTGGGACGTCTCGCCGAGCTGCCGCATCGCCACGACGAGAACGACTCCACCCAGGGCGGCGAGGATGACGAAGATCGCCTGCCAGCCGAGGAGTTCGTTCACGATCCCGCCGAGGGTGGGGCCGAACATGGGGGCGAGCGCCCATCCCATGCCCGCGAAGCCGATCTTCCTGACCGCCTCGTGTCCGCTCGTCGTCTCCTTGATGACGACCATGGCCACGGAGAAACATGCGGCGATTGCCGCCTGGAACATGCGGCAGACCAGGAAGAACTGCACGGTGGGGGCCAGCGCGCACCCGAGGGACGCGACGACGAAGATCGAGACCGACACCAGCACCACCGGTCGGCGTCCGTAGCGATCGGATACGGCACCGGCGACCACCTCCGTGAGGGCTGTGGCGATGGCGTAACCCGCGACTGAGAGGTTGACCAGGGCGAAACTCGCCCCGAAGGCATGGGCGATGTCGGGCAGGGCCGGCAGGTAGACGTTCACCGGAAGCACCGACATCGCCGTCAGCAGGACGAGGAAGGTCAGGCCCGGTGCCGTGCTGCTACCCGAGTGCGGCAAGGTGGCCGACGCCCGGTCGGCCCTGGAGTCCACGGAACCGGATCCTATCCACGTTCTCGAAGACGCGATCCCGTGCCCCGCGCAGGGATCTGCCGCCAGCGACGGGATTCAACGCCCGTGGGTGCTGCCAAGGGTGTTCGGGTGATCCTCACGGGTGCCGGCGGTGCTGTCCGCGGCAAGCTGGCGGTCAGACGGTGAGTTGCCGGGCCGCGTCGGGTAGTTCGTAGTTCGTGACCACCAGGTCCCAGCTTCCCCGCTTGTCCGACTGGAGGTTGATGTCCCGACGGGTCGCCATCCTGGCGATGTGGAAGTCGTCGGCGAACAGTTGCCGTACGAACGGGGTGTCGCTGTTGCTCAGGGTCACCAGGGCGCCGCGACCGCTCGCCCGTTTCATCGCCGCGCAGAGCCGGACGTGATCGTCCCGGCCGAACTGCCCGGGGGTGTAGCGCTGGAAGTCCGCCCAACCGCCGAGCGGCACATAGGGCGGGTCGAGGTAGACCCAGTCGCCTTCGGAGGCCTCGTCGAGCTGTTCTGCGAAGTCGGCGACCCTGATCTCCGTGCCGTCGAGGAGCTTCGCGGCTTCGAGGAGTGTCCGTCGATTGTAGTAGGGGCGGTCGTATGCGCCGTAGGGCGCGTTGAACTGGCCCTTCCGGTTGACCCGCCACAGCCCCCGGAACGAGGTCTTGTTCAGGTAGATCACCCGGGCGGCCCGCTCGACGTCGGAGAGCTCTGCCGGGTCCTGCCGCCGTATCTCTGCGAAGTGTTCGCGGGTGTTGGGGTGCTCGTCGAGCCGCTTCATCACGGCTTCCGCGTCTTTCGCGACCTGTCGGAAACAGGTGACCAGCTCTTCGTTGGCGTCGCTCAGCACGGCCTTGGCCGGATTCAGTTCGAAGAAGACCGCGCCGCTGCCGAGGAAGGGCTCGCGATAGGTGCCGGTGAATTCGGGCGCGGCGGACACCAGGGTCGAGGCGTACCGCGTTTTCCCGCCGGCCCACTTCAGGAAGGGCTTCCCCGCACCGGGAAGGAGCCTCGTCGGCTGTCGGCCGGTCGGGTGCATGGCGGGGATCGTACCTGCCCGGTGGAACCGGCCCGGACGGAAATCCGTCCGCCGACCACGGGGGCCGGCATCCACCGCTGGGCCGGTTACCGCACCACGGCCCGCATCGTGGTCCGGGCGGGCAGGAAGCAGGCCAGCCCCCGGCCGCGGTCGTCGGTGACCACCCAGGGGTGGCCCAGGTACGTCTGCTGTCGGTAGGACCGGCCGGCGTCGAGCACCTTGTACTGCCGCCGCTGGCCGTGGTAGTCGAGCCAGTAGACGATGACCCGCGAGTTGCGGGCGTTGACGAATTCGACGTACGTCGAGGGTCCGTTCGCGCTGGACCGCAGCGACCGTTCCTGGGACGCCGGCAGCGCCGTCAACTCGCCCGGTCCGGGCTGGTTCGCCGGCGGCTTCGGCGTGGGCCGGGGCGGGGTGGTGGTCGGGGCCGGCCGGGGCGGGGTGGTGGTCGTGGTGGGGCGGGGGGTCGTACCGGCGCCGGGTCGGCTCGGCGGACGGGCCGGTGCCTGCGCTGGCGGCGCGACAGGTGCCGGGGAGACGGCGCGGGTGGCGAGCGAGACAGGCGCGGGCGAGTAGTCGTCGATCGGCGTGGGGCTCTCCGCGGCGGCGAGGTTCGGCCCGCCCACGACCCCCGACGGCGTCACCGGGAGGGCGGCGCCCCGGCGCTCCGGCCCGGACCACAGCGGCGACAGTGCGAAGACGAGACCGGTGACCAGACCACAGGCCACCCCGGCCAGCAGCAGGGTCCGGCCGATGCCGTCGGATTCGACGGTGTGGACGGGCGACGGCAGGGGGGTGGTCGCTGACCCGGGCGGGGGGACGTCGATCAGGTGCCGGCCCGCCGGGGGAACGAGGTACGGCGGCAGCGCCTGGTGGTGCCGGGCCTCGGGTAGCCAGCCACCGATGCGCAGGGTGGGGGGTGTTTCGTCGGGTGAGTCGGCCATGGCCCCGTTTCCGAGAGCGGCGGATGCCACCTTCGCGGTGGCGTGCGGTCACGATTATCGACGTACGACGCGGTATGTCGTCAATGAGCCGGCTGGAGATAACACGGCTTTTTTTCGCGTTCCCCACCTGCATAGCAGATCACCGGCCGCAACGGAGGTTGTCCACAGCCCGCCGGGTTGTCCACAGGCGAGCGGCTTCGGGCGTCGCGAACCGGGTCACCCGGCGCAGGGTCTGTCCCAGCACCCCCGACCGCTGGAGGCCGTGATGCCACCCCGTACCTCCCTCTCACCGCACCGACGACTTCCGTTGCTCGTCACCGCCGACGGTGACCTCCTCGACGAACTCCTGCGGCTCGCCGCAGCGGGCGGCAGCGAGGTGGAGGTGGCCGCCGACCCGGCTGCCGCCCGGTCCCGTTGGGTTCCCAGCCCGCTGGTCCTGGTCGGCAGCGACCAGGCGCAGGCCTGCCTGCGGGCCCGACTGCCCCGACGGCCACGGACGGTGCTGGTCGGGCGCTCGGGCGAGCTCGACCCGGGCTGGGAGATCGCCGAGCTGATCGGTGCCGAACACGTCGCCGTCCTGCCGGCCGCCGAACCGTGGCTGGTGGACCGGTTCACCGAGTGCGTGCCGGGCGGCGACTCGGCCGGGCCCGCCCGTACGGTCGCGGTGCTCGGGGGTAGGGGTGGTGCCGGTGCGAGCGTCCTCGCCGGTGGCCTGGCGGTCACCGCCGCCCGCGCCCACCTGCGGACCCTGCTGGTCGACGCGGACCCGCTCGGCGGTGGGCTCGACCTGGTGCTCGGCTGGGAGGAGCTGGACGGGCTGCGGTGGCCCTCGCTCACCGACGCCGACGGCCGGGTCGACGCGCCGAGCCTGGTCCGCGCCCTGCCGAACCGGGGCGACCTGGTCGTCCTCTCCTGGGACCGGGGCGAGCCGCTGGCCCTGCCCGCACAGGCCATGGCCGCCACGCTGGACGCCGCGCGGCGTGGCCGGGACTTCGTGGTGGTCGACCTGCCACGCCAACTCGACGATGCCGCCGTGATCGCGTTGCAGGCCGCCGACCAGGCATACGTGGTGGTGCCGGCCGAGCTGCGGGCCACCGCGGCGGCGGCCCGGGTGGTCGCCGCCGCCGCCCCGCACTGTGCCGCCCTGGGGGCGATCGTCCGGGGCCCCGCCCCCGGCCGGTTGAAAGCGACCGAGGTGGCTCGGGCCCTGGGGCTCCCGCTCGCCGGGACGCTGCGCCCCGAACCGGCGCTGTGCCGCGGGCTGGAACGCGGCGAGGCGCCGACCGCCGCCGGCCGTGGACCGCTCGCCGCGCTCTGCCGTCGGCTCGTCACCGAGCTGACCGGGCTCCCCGTGCCGGGTGCGGCATGACCGGCCGGCCCGACGAACTCGCGGCCCGGGTGCGGCAGCGGATGGCCGACGCGGCCACCCCGGTCACCCCGGCGGCGATCGTCTCCGCCGTCCGCGCCGACCCGTCCGCCGCCGTCCTCGGCGACACCGCAGTGCTGCGGATCGCCGACCGGGTGCACGACGACCTGGTGGGTGCCGGGCCACTCGCTCCGCTGATCGGGGATCCACAGGTCACCGACGTGCTCGTGAACGGGGTCCGGGTCTGGGTCGACCGGGGTGCCGGGCTGCACCAGGTGGCGGTGCCGCTCGGCTCGGTCGACGACGTACGCCGGCTGGCCCAACGGCTCACCGCCGCCGCAGGACGTCGACTCGACGACGGCTCCCCCTACGCGGACGCGCGGCTGCCCGACGGCACCCGGTTGCACGCCGTACTGCCACCGGTGGCGACCGACGGCCCGTACCTGTCCCTGCGTACCTTCCGGCACCGCCCGTTCACCCTCGACGAGCTGGTCCAACAGGGCACCGTGCCGCGTGCGGTGGCGTCGGTGCTCGCCGCGGTGGTCGCCGCCCGGCTGGCGTACCTGGTCATCGGTGGCACCGGTTCGGGAAAGACGACCCTGCTCAACACGATGCTGGGCCTGGTGCCGGGGACGGAACGCATCGTGCTGGTCGAGGACGCCGCCGAGCTGCATCCGGTGCATCCGCACGTGGTCGGTCTCCAGGCCCGGACGGCCAACGTGGAGGGCGCGGGCGTGGTCGGGCTGAGCGAACTGGTCCGGCAGGCGTTGCGGATGCGCCCCGACCGGCTGGTCGTCGGAGAGTGCCGGGGCGCGGAGGTGGTCGATCTGCTGGCCGCGCTCAACACCGGCCACGACGGCGGGGCGGGCACCCTGCACGCCAACACCCCGGCCGACGTGCCGGCCCGGCTGGAGGCCCTCGGCATGCTCGGCGGCCTACCCCGGGCGGCGCTGCACGCCCAGGTCGCCGCCGCGCTCCAGGTGCTGGTCCAGGTGCGTCGAGGCCCGCACGGCCGGTTGGTGGAGTCGATCTGTCTGCTGCCGGCGCAGGGGCCCGACCGGCTGGTCACCGCGGTACCGGCCTGGGTGCGGGGGCAGGGGATCGGGCCCGCCGGACACTCGCTGGCCACCCTGTTGCGGGACCGGGGAGTGCCCGTACCGCCCCTGCTCCACGAATCCCCGGCCGGTGCGGCAGGGCCGGCATGACGTCCACGTCGTGGCTGGTCACGCTCCTGCTGACCGGTGCGGCCGTGGTGGTCGCCTGGCCGGCACGCAATAGCCGCCGTCGTCGCCGCAGCGTGTTCGGTCCACCGCCGGGCCGCATCGGTGCCGTCGATGCGCACACGGGCCGGGACGCACAGTCCGCCAGCCGGCCGGCAGCCGGACGGCGGTCGCCGCGGTGGAGGGCATCAGTTCGTCCGCGCCGGGTTCTGCTGCTGGTCGGGCTGGTGGGCACCGGTGCGGGTGGCCTGGTGGGCGGGCCGGTCGCCGCCGCCCTGCTGGCCGGATACGGCATGCTCGGTGCCCGCGCCGTGCATCGACGGCGGGTGGCGGGGCAGGTCGGCCGGGAGCGCCGCCGCCAGTTGGACCGGCTCGGCGCGTTCGCCGCCGACCTGCGCGCCGGTCTACCCGCAACCCCGTCCGGCGACGTGGACCCGAGCACGGGTGACGGTTCAGGTGCCGCGGGTGGCGACCCGGCCGGGACGGACCGGCTCGCCCGACTGGCCCGGTCGGCGGTCCGGCTCGCGGACCGGACGGGAGCGCCGCTTGCCGAACTCCTCGAACGGGTCGAGGCCGACGCTCGGGCGTTCGACCGGGGACTGGCCGGGGCCGCCGCCCAGGCAGCGGGTGCCAACGCCACCGCGCTGCTGTTGGCCGCGCTGCCGCTGGGCGGCATCGCGCTCGGCTACGGCATCGGCGTCGACCCGCTGGCGGTGCTGCTGCACACCCCGATCGGTGCCGGGTGCGCCTTGGCCGCGATGGGGTTACAAGCCGGCGGACTGCTCTGGGCCGAACGGTTGGGCACCATACCGGGCGGGAGCGGCTGATGTCCCCGCCGGTGTGGTCGGCCGGTTGCCTGGTGGTGGCCGCGCTGCTGGTCGCCGTACGCGGCAACCGGGTCGGCCGGCGGTGGGACGTACTCACCGGTAGAGGCTCCGGCCGACGTCGGCCGGGCTGGTGGCCGGACCGGGTGCGACTCGGTGCTGCGCTGGCCGGGCTGGCGGTCCTGATCCTGGTCGGGGGTTGGCCCGGTGTCCTGGGAGGAGTGCTTACCGCGCCGGTGGCGGACCGGTTGCTGCGGCGGATCGAACCACCCGCCGTCCGGGAGAGCCGACTACGGGAGGCGGCCGACCTGCCGCTCGCCGCCGACCTGCTGGCGGCGGCCATGCGAGCGGGCGCCCCGGTCGACCGGGCGGTGCTCGCGGTGGCCGACGCGTTGGACGGTCCGTTGGCGGTCCGGCTCGGCCGGATCGGGCGGACGCTGCTGCTCGGCGGTGAGCCGCAGGAGGCCTGGGCGCACCTCGCCACGGTGCCCGGGGCGGACCGGGTGGTCGGTGCCGCACTGCGCTCCTCCCGCAGCGGCGCGGCACTCGCCGGGGCCCTCGCCCGGGTCGCCGACGACCTGCGGGCCGACCGGTCCACGGCGGCGGAGGCGTCCGCCCGGCGGGCCGGCGTGCTGATAGTGCTGCCGCTGGGCCTGTGCTTCCTGCCGGCCTTCATTCTTGCCGGCCTGGTGCCGGTGATCGTCGCCGTCCTCGGCGACGTGCTGTGAACCATCATCGAGAAGGGGAACGACAGATGCGCAAACTCCTCACGCGGCTACGCGGGGACGCGGGGATGAACACCGCCGAGTACGCCGTGGGCACCCTCGCCGCCGTCGCCTTCGCCGGCATCCTGCTCAAGGTGCTCACCTCGGGCAACGTGCAGTCGGCGCTGACCGCCGTCATCGACCGGGCGTTGAAGTGAGACCGCGCCGGCCGGCCGGTCGGGACCGGGGTTCGTTCACCGCCGAACTGGCAGCCGGCCTGCCGGCGCTGCTCCTGCTCCTGCTCGCCGGGCTCACCGCCGTCGACGCGGTCACCACGAAGGCGGCCTGCCTGGACGCGGCCCGGGAGGCGGCGCTGGCCGCCTCCCGGGGCGGGGACGGCACCGGCGCGGGTGCCGGGATCGCGCCGGAGGCGGCGGTCGTCTCGATCTCGGCGGACGAGAAGCGGGTCACCGTGACGGTCCGCGCCCCCGTCCGGGCACTCGGGGCGCGGTTGCCCCGGCTCACGGTCGAGGCCGGCACGGTCGCCGCCGTCGAGCCCGGTGCACCGGAGCCCGGCCGGTGACCCCCGCCGCGACCCGGTCCGGCAGTGGCGCCGGAACCCCGCCCGGCAACCGCACCGACGGCCGACCCGAGCGCTCCACGGGCGGACCGGGCGGCACCCACAGTGAGGGAAGGAGGCGAGACGGTCCGGTCCGGCCCCGCCGTGATCGCCAGCCGGGCCGCGCGTCGGACCGGGGCGGGGCGACCGTTCTGCTGCTCGCCATCGGCATGGTCTTCGTGCTGGTCGGCGGATTCGGGGCGGCGATCGGCGCAGCTCGGCTGGCCCGGCACCAGGCCCGGGTCGGCGCCGACTTCGGTGCCCTGGCCGGGGCCGGCCAGGTGTGGCGGGGTGCCGAACCGGCCTGCGCGACCGCCGACGAGTTCGTCCGCGCCAACGCCGCCCGGCTGGTCGCCTGCCAGGTGGACGGGTTCGACGTGGTGGTGACGGTCGAGGTGGCGGTCACCCCGCTGCCGGGACTGCGGCGGTTCGCCACCGCCACCGCCCGCGCCGGACCGGTTCGTGGTTGAGCGCGGGTACGGCACCGGTCCGGAGGCGGAGAACGGCGGTGCCGAAGTGGCGGCGCGAACCGGCCGAGGTGAACAAGCAGGCCGAGGTGAACAAGCAGGCCGAGGGGAACAAGGCGGTGCCGGTGGTGCATACCGGGCCGGGCCGGCCGCCGTCCGGGGCGGGTGGCCAGGGGCCACGCACCCCGGGACGGCCGGTGGCTCAGCGGCCCTGGAGCGCGTCCAGGCCGATCGCCATGGCGATCACCAGGCGTCGGTCGATCTGCGGGTGCGGCACCTCGACGACGTAGCGGTCCCGCAGGCCCCACTTCTTGATCACGGAGAAGACCGGCTGGCCTGCGGCGGTGAAGTCGAAGTGGTACGGCAGCCACGACAACGAGTCGACGAACCGGCGCAGCAGCGCCACCGGCATGCTGCGTTCCTGGCCGGTGATCTGCGGCAGACCGGCCTGCTCGACGTGCCAGGTCGAGCGGAGCAGCGACTGGGCGAAGTCCTTGCGGAACAGCCCGATCGGCGTGCCGGCGTGGTCGGTCACGTCGTACGTGGCACCGAGGTCGAGCCGCTGGCGGGCCTTGAACCCGAGTAACGGCTGCTGCTTGGAGTCGTCTGTGTAGATGGTGACCTGCTCCTTGAAAGCGAGCCGCTTCTGCTGCGCGAACGCCAGGAGTTCACCCTCGGTGCCGTCCGCCGCCACGGCCCGGACCTCGTACTGGTTCACCATCATCCGAAGCCGCTGCCGGATATGGAACTGGCGCTGTGCCTGCAAACTGTCTAGCTGCATGAGAACTCCTCCGAAGGGTGCGCCGGAGTCTCGCACAGCCCGCCGGCCAGCGCCCACCAGCCAGCCAGCGCCCAACCGCCCGCCGGCCAGCGCCCGCTCGCCAGCGCCCAACCGCCCGCCGGCCAGCGCCCACCGACCAGAGCCCGACGGTCAGCGTCTGCCGGCCAGCGTTCGCCCGATAGCCGGTCCGCCCGCCAGCGCCCAACTGTCAGCGCCAGACCGTCAGTGCCCGCCGGTCGATGTCCGGCCGTCAGCGTCCGACGTCGGTGGTCGCCTTGAGCGCCCAGGTGTTGAGCACCTGGTGGATGCCGCGCAGTCGTTCGTTGATCTGCTCCAGGCGTTCCGCCTGGGCCAGGCTGGCCAGTGCGGCACCCAGCGCGATCAGCTGGTCGGGGGTGAGATTGTCCTGGTCGATGGTGTAGAGCAGGTCGACGGTCTCGGCAATGGTGTCGGCCACGGCTTCTCCTCCGGGTCGGGAAGAACGGCAGGGTCGGCGGTAGGGAGCACTTCCGAACATCGATGGAAGCGCTCCCATGCATCAATGCCCACATGTTCCCCGACTCAAGCGCGATCCGGAAGCCGGGACTTGTGAACTGCCTGTCTGGGTGGTGCGGAAACCTCGGCGGGGAGGTTGCCGAGGACCACGCCGAGGACCCGGACGGCAGCCGCCTTGGACAGCGGATTGTTGCCGTTGCCGCACTTCGGGGACTGCACGCAGGAGGGGCAGCCCGATTCGCAGCCGCACTCGACGACGGCGTCCCGGGTGGCGCCCAGCCAGGCCGCCGCCGTCCGGTAGGCCCGCTCGGCGAAGCCGGCCCCGCCGGGGTGGCCGTCGTAGACGAACACGGTGGGCGCCTCGGTGTCCGGGTGCAGGGCGGTGGACAGCCCGCCGATGTCCCACCGGTCGCAGGTGGCCATCAGCGGCAACAGTCCGATCGCGGCGTGCTCGGCCGCGTGCAGGGCCCCCGGCACGTCCGCCGGGTCGACGCCGGCCGCCGCCAGGGACTGCGGGGAGAGCGTGAACCAGACCGCGACGGTCCGTAGCTCGCGGGCCGGCAGGTCGAGCGGCCGGGTGTCGATCACCTCGCCGGAGGCGATCCGGCGGCGCTGGTACGAGACCACCTGGCTGGTCACGTCCACCTCGCCGAGGAAGAGCCCGACCGGCCCGGCGTCCAGGTAGGAGCGGACCGACACCACGGACAGCGAGGTGACGTCCCGGGCGTGGGTGGACCAGTCCGGCTCCTCGGCGTGCACCAGTGCGCACCCGTCGTCGAGGTCCAGCGCGTCGACCACGTACGAGACGCCCTGGTGCAGGTAGACCGCGCCGGGGTGGACGAGGAAGTGCGCCGAGCCGCCGTCCACGGTGCCGAGCAGCCGCCCGGTGGACGCCTCCACCACGCAGATCGGCGACCCGCCCTCGCCCCGCAGGTCGACCTCGGGCCGCTCCCGGTGCCGCCAGTACCAGCCGGTGGGGCGCTGCCGCAGGTCGCCGGCCTGGACCAGGCGGTCGACGGCCTCCTTCGCCCCGTCGCCGAAGAGCTCCAGGTCGGCCGGGGTGAGCGGGGACTCGGCGGCGGCGCAGGCGAGCTGCGGGGCGAGCACGTACGGGTTGGCCGGGTCGAGCACGGTCGCCTCGACCGGGCGGCCGAACAGCGCCTCCGGGTGGTGCACCAGGTAGGTGTCGAGCGGGTCGTCCCGGGCCACCAGCACCGCGAGCGCCTCGTCGCCGGAGCGTCCGGCCCGGCCGGCCTGCTGCCAGAGCGACGCCCGGGTGCCCGGCCAACCGCAGATCAGCACCGCGTCCAGCCCGACCAGGTCGACGCCGAGCTCCAGCGCGTTGGTGGAGGCCAACCCGAGCAGGTCGCCGTGGAGCACGGCCCGTTCCAGTTCCCGCCGCTCCTCACGCAGGTAGCCGGCCCGGTAGGCGGCCACCCGCTCGCCGAGGCCGGGCACCGCCTCGTCCAGTGCCCGGCGGGCGTTCGCGGCGACCACCTCCGCGCCGCGACGGGACCGGACGAAGGCGAGCGTGCGTACCCCCGCCGCGACGGTGTCGGCGAGCAGGTCGGCGGTCTCCCGCAGCGCCGACCGGCGGACCTGGGTCAGGTCGTCCGCGACTGCCACGGCGTCGGCCGGGGGCGGCAGCAGCGGCGGTTCCCAGAGCGCGAAGGTGACCCCGCCGCGCGGCGAGGTGTCCTCGGTGACGGCGGTGACGGGCAGGCCGGTGAGCCGCCCGGCGGTCACCGCCGGGTCACCCGAGGTCGCCGAGGCCAGCAGGAAGACGGGGGTACGCCCGAACTGCGCGCACCGCCGCCGCAGCCGCCGCAGCACGTGCGCCACGTGCGAGCCGAAGACGCCCCGGTAGGTGTGGCACTCGTCGACGACCACGTACGTCAACCGGCGCAGGAACCCCGACCAGTGCGCGTGCCCGGGGAGGATGCCGTGGTGAAGCATGTCCGGGTTGGTGAGCACGAACCGGGAGTGCCTGCGGATCCACTCCCGTTCGGTGCGCGGGGTGTCCCCGTCGTAGCAGGCGGGGCGTACCCCGTCGAGGGCCAGGCCGGCGACGGCGCGGAGCTGGTCGGCGGCGAGCGCCTTGGTGGGGGCCAGGTAGAGCACCGTGGCCCGGGGGTCGGCGAGCAGGGTGGCAAGCGACGGGAGCTGGTACGCCAGGGACTTGCCGGACGCGGTGCCGGTGGCCACCACGACGTGCTGCCCGGCGTACGCCAGTTCGGCGGCCTCGGCCTGGTGCCGCCAGGGGGCGACCACCCCGCGTCGGGCGAAGGCCGCCCGTAGCTCCTCGGGGGCCCACTGCGGCCAGGGCGTCTGCTGCCCGGCACGGGCCGGCACCCGCTCGACGTGGGTGACCGGGTCGGCCCGGTGCCGGGCGCGCAGCCTGCCCAGCAGCTCGGCCGGGCCTCGCCCGGTGCCGGGGCCTGCGGTCGCGGTGGCTGCGGGGTTCACGTCCTGCACTCTCGCACTGGTGTTCGGTGCTGAACAACCGGGCCGGTGGGTATGGGGGAGCCCTCACCGGTGACCTCGTCGGGCCGTCCGGCGGGGATGGTTAGATGCCCAGGAGAGTTTACGGCTCTCGGAGGAGGACTGATGGAGCTGTCGCTGGCGACCCGCACCGTGGGGGAGCACACGGTGCTCGAGGTCGGCGGTGAGGTGGACGTCTACACCGCACCCCGACTGCGCGAACGGCTCCTGGAGTTGATCGACGGCGGCGCCCGGCGGGTGGTCGTCGACCTGGGTCGGGTGGACTTCCTCGATTCCACCGGCCTGGGCGTGCTGGTCGGCGCCCTGAAGCGGCTGCGCTCGGCCGGGGGCTCCTTCGCCCTGGTCTGCGGCAAGGAGCCGCTGCTGAAGATCTTCCGGATCACCGCCCTGGACCAGGTCTTTCCCCTGCACCCGACGGTGGACGCGGCGGTCGCCGCCGACCCCGCCGGCTCCGGCGCGTGATGGCGACGGTCCGGCTCTCCTTCTCACCGGCGCCGGTGCACGTGCGCACCGCCCGTCTGGTCGGTGTCGCGGTGGCCCGCCGGGCCGGGGTCCGGGAGGACCTGCTCGACGAGGTGCGGTTGGCCATCGGTGAGGCGTGCACCCGGGCGGTCGCCCTGCACCACCAGTACGGCCTCGCCGACCCGGTGCTTGTGGAGATGTCGGATTCCGGGGCGTACGCGGTGCGGGTGGTGGACCGGGCGCCGATCGAGGCGGGGCTGGGCCTGGCCGCGTTGAACGCCGACGAGTTGGCCAACGAGACGCTTACCGACGAGGCGCTGACGACCGGCGTGGGCTTCGCGCTGCTCGCCGGTTTCGTGGAGGATCTCCAGGTTCGCCCGGTGGCCGAGGGCATCGGGACCGAGGTCCGGATGGTGTGGCCGGTCGGCCGCTGACCTCACGTTCTGTCGACGAGGCCGTGACCCCTGGTGGGTCGCGGCCTCGTGGTGTCGATGGCCTCCTATATCAGATTTTTCCTCATAACACAGTTACAGAGATCATCCGGACACGGTGTCCCCCGCATGTGACCTCCAACACTGGCCAGGGCTACAGTCTGTGGGTTGTCAGCACGTGATCCTTCCCGCGGCCAGCGAATATGGACGTTGATCATCTTTGTCCCGGGGCGGGTCGGAGCGCGTGCGCCACCGCATCCAGGCGTCGGTCATGCGTCCACTGACCGGCGCGACAGTGTTCGGTACAGGAGGACACAGATGTCCGGGACCTTGGCCGCCGATAGCGGCGCGCTGTCCCTTTCCGGAGAAAACCTGACGTACGTCGTCATCGCCGCGGTCATCGCGCTGGTGGCACTCGTCTTCGCCGCCGCCTTGACCAAGGCCGTGCTGGCAGCCGGTAAGGGCACCATCAAAATGCAGGAGATCTCCGGCGCGGTGCAGGAGGGCGCCTCGGCCTACCTGCTCCGGCAGTTCAGGACGTTGGCGATCTTCGTGGTCGTCGCCGTCGTGCTGCTCTTCCTGCTGCCGGTGCACGACACCGACGGCAGTGAACTGGCGGTGAAGATCGGCCGATCGACGTTCTTCGTGGTCGGCGCCCTGTTCAGCGCGTTCATCGGCGGTGCCGGCATGTGGCTGGCCACCCGGGCCAACCTGCGGGTCGCCGCCGCCGCCCGGGAGGCGGCCGGCGGCCGGGAAGCCGCCATGAAGATCGCCTTCCGGACCGGTGGCGTGGTCGGCTTCCTCACCGTCGGCCTCGGCCTGTTCGGCGCGGCGCTGGTGGTCGCCCTGTTCAAGGGCGACGCCCCGACCGTGCTGGAGGGCTTCGGCTTCGGCGCCGCCCTGCTCGCCATGTTCATGCGGGTCGGCGGCGGCATCTTCACCAAGGCCGCCGACGTCGGCGCCGACCTGGTCGGCAAGGTCGAGCAGGGCATCCCCGAGGACGACCCGCGCAACGCCGCCACCATCGCCGACAACGTGGGCGACAACGTCGGCGACTGCGCCGGCATGGCCGCCGACCTCTTCGAGTCGTACGCGGTGACGCTTGTCGCCGCGCTGATCCTCGGCAGGGCCGCGTTCGGCGAGGACGGCCTGGTCTTCCCGCTGATCATCTCGACCATCGGGGTGCTGATCGCCATCGTCGGGGTCTTCATCACCCGGCTGCGCACCTCCGACCGCAACGGCTTGACCGCCATCAACCGGGCCTTCTACCTCTCCGCGGTGCTCTCCGCGGTGCTCGTCGCGGTCGCCGCCTTCCTCTACCTCCCGGCCACCTTCGGCGAGCTGGAGGGCGGCCTCACCGACGTCGACCAGAACCCCCGGGTGGTGGCCATCGGCGCGGTCGTCATCGGCATCGTGCTGGCCGCCGCCATCCAGGCGCTGACCGGCTACTTCACCGAGACCAACCGCCGCCCGGTGCAGGACATCGGCAAGAGCTCGCAGACCGGGGCGGCCACCGTCATCCTCGCCGGCATCAGCATCGGCCTGGAGTCGGCGGTCTACTCGGCGCTGCTGATCGGCGCCGGTGTCTTCGGCGCGTTCCTGCTCGGCGGCAGCTCCATCACCCTGTCGCTGTTCGCGGTGGCGCTGGCCGGCACCGGCCTGCTCACCACCGTCGGCGTGATCGTCGCGATGGACACCTTCGGCCCGATCTCCGACAACGCGCAGGGCGTGGCCGAGATGTCCGGTGACATCGACGAGAACGGCGCGCGGATCCTCACCGAGCTGGACGCGGTCGGCAACACCACCAAGGCGATCACCAAGGGCATCGCGATCGCCACCGCCGTGCTCGCGGCCACCGCGCTGTTCGGCTCGTACACCGACACGCTGCGCACCGCGTACTCCGACGCGGGCGTGGGAGACGTCGGCACCGAGATCCTCAACGCGCTCAACGTCGCCAACCCGCGCAACCTGGTCGGTCTGATCATCGGCGCGGCGGTGGTCTTCCTCTTCTCCGGGCTGGCCATCAACGCGGTGTCCCGCTCGGCCGGCGCGGTGGTGATGGAGGTCCGTCGGCAGTTCCGCGAGCTGCCCGGGATCATGGACGGCACCCAGCGCCCCGAGTACGGCAAGGTCGTCGACATCTGCACCCGGGACGCGCAGCGCGAGCTGATGACCCCCGGCCTGCTGGCCATCCTCGCTCCGATCGCGGTCGGCTTCGGCCTCGGGCCGGGCGCGCTGGCCTCGTACCTGGCCGGGGCGATCGGGGCGGGCACCCTGATGGCGGTCTTCCTGTCCAACTCCGGTGGCGCCTGGGACAACGCCAAGAAGCTGGTCGAGGACGGCGCCTACGGCGGCAAGGGCTCCGAGTCGCACGCGGCGACTGTCATCGGCGACACCGTCGGTGACCCGTTCAAGGACACCGCAGGCCCGGCGATCAACCCGCTGATCAAGGTGATGAACCTGGTCTCGCTGCTGATCGCGCCGGCCGTGGTGGCCTGGAGCGTCGGCGACGACCGGAACACCCCGCTGCGCCTGACGATCGCGCTGGTCGCCACCCTGATCGTGGTGGCGGCGGTGGTGTTCAGCAAGCGCAAGGGCGTGGCGATGGACTCCACCCCGGACGGTGGCGGCACCGCTGGGGGCAACGACCCGAAACGGGTCGAAACGGCCAAGGTCTGAGTGACGGCGCAGCGGGTCCCCGGCCGCCCCGGGGGCCCGCTGCGCCGGCCGGCCGGCGGGAAACCTGACCGCTGGCGCAATCACCCGGAGGCCGTACGCTGCATCGCATGCGTACGTGTCGGGCGAGTGCCGCCGGAAAGCTCACGGTGGTCCTCGCCACGTTCGTACTCGTCGTCGCCGGCTGCGGTGGGGGGCCCACCCCCCGGGCCTGGGCGGCCTCGGTCTGCGAGGCGCTCACCCCGTGGCGGGCCGAGATCAGCAAGCTCACCAGCAGCACCCACCAGCAGATGACCGCGCAGACCACCCCGGCGCAGGCGAAGGAGAACCTGGTGCGGCTCTTCGCCGGTGCCGAGCAGGCGAGCGAGACGGCCCGCCGCCGGATCGCCGACGCGGGCATCCCGGAGACCGACCACGGCGACGAGGTGTCGAAGGGTTTCCGCGCCTCCCTGGAGAAGATCAGGGACGCCTACGGGCGCGCCGGGGACACCATCGACGCCCTGGACACCGGGCAGGCCACCGCGTTCTACGACGGGGTCCAGGCCGCGGTGGACAAGCTCAACAAGGAGTACGACGCGAGCGCGTTGGACACCGGGCGGCTCAACTCGGAAGAGCTCAAACAGGCCTTCGACGAGGTCCCGGAGTGTCGCTGAGTCGTGCCGACCCGCCCGGAGAGCCGGTGCGCCAACTGTCGCTGTTCGGCACCGAGGCCGCCGATCCGTCCGTCGCCGACCTGGCCGGGCTGCTGGCCGGCCCGGCGGAGGTGCACCGGATGGGGCGTACCGCCAGGCTGTCCGTCGAGGTGGACTCGGCCTGGCGGGTGCACGTGCTCGTCGCCGAGCTGGCCCGCCGGGGGCTCGCGGCGGGCTGGGAGGCGACCGGCGAGCAGCGTTACGTCGTGCGTACCTCGTACCTGACCACCCTGGCCCCGCTGGCGACTGCCTGGCTGGCCGGCGGGGTCAAGCGCCCACCCGCCCACTTCCATCTCCACGGTCGGCGGCTGCGCCTCTGGCTGGCCGCTGCCGGCGCCGCCGACGACGCCGGCCTGCTGCTGCGCCTGGATCCCCGCGACGAGCCGTGGTGGCCGGTGGTGCGGGCGGCGCTCGCGGTGGTGGGCCTGCCGGCGGCGCTGCTGGAGGAGGCGGAGGCGGGCGGACCGGCGTACCGGATCGGCGTCCGGCGGCTGGCCCGGCTGGCCGAGCTGGTCGGCGACCGCCCACCGGCCGCCCCCGCCGACCTCTGGCCGTGACCCGGCCGGACCGTGACCGTGCGCGGGTCTACTGTCCGATCAAGGACAGTATCGCGGACGGTAGGGCTACCGTCTCACTCTGTGAACAGCGGGATTCGCCCAGGTCGGGGGGCTGTCATCGTCACCGTGGCCCACTTCGGGCCCTACCCACGGTGTACGGTGGCGCCGTCCGGCCGCTGAGGCCCGTGCGGCGTCGGTGGTGCCGCCGCGCGAACGCTGTTTGCCGCCCCCGGGACCCGGAACCCGGACGGCGCGTTACGTTGGACATCCGGACCGACGATGGTCCGGCGGGCGCAACACGGCCCGAATCGGGCCCGGAGCAGGAGTGAGGTCGGGGAGAGACGTGCCGAGCAGAGCTGGAACCACCCGTCTGGTCATCGTCGAGTCACCGGCGAAGGCCAAGACGATCTCGGGCTACCTCGGCCCGGGGTACGTCGTGGAGGCCAGCTTCGGCCACGTCCGGGACCTCCCCCGCAACGCCGCCGACGTGCCGGCCAAGTACAAGGGCGAGCCGTGGGCCCGGCTCGGGGTGGACGTCGACAACGGCTTCCACGCCCTCTACGTGGTCTCTGCCGACCGCAGGCAACAGATCAACAAGCTGGTGAAGCTGGCCAAGGAGGTCGACGAGATCTTCCTGGCCACCGACGAGGACCGCGAGGGCGAGGCAATCGCCTGGCACCTGGTGGAGACCCTCAAGCCCAAGGTGCCGGTCAAGCGGATGGTCTTCCACGAGATCACCAAGCCGGCCATCCAGGCCGCGGTGGCCAACCCCCGGGAGATCGACAGGGATCTGGTCGACGCCCAGGAGGCCCGCCGCATCCTCGACCGGTTGTACGGCTACGAGGTCTCCCCGGTGCTGTGGAAGAAAGTCATGCCGAGGCTCTCGGCGGGCCGGGTGCAGTCCGTGGCGACCCGGATCGTGGTCGAGCGGGAACGCCAGCGGATGGCGTTCCGCACCGCGGAGTACTGGGACATCCTCGCCACCCTGGCGGTGGCGAAGCCGGGCGAGGGCCCACGCCACTTCAACGCCACCCTGGTCGCCCTGAACGGCGACCGGATCGCCACCGGCAAGGACTTCGAGCCGACCACCGGCAAGGTACGGCCCGGCGCGGGCGTGGTGCACCTCGACGAGAGCGGGGCCCGTGGGCTGGCGGCCCGGCTCGACGGGCGGCCGTTCACCGTCACCCGGGTCGAGGAGAAGCCCTACCGTCGTCGCCCGTACGCGCCGTTCATCACCTCCACCCTGCAGCAGGAGGCGGCCCGCAAGATGCGGTTCTCGTCGCAGCAGACGATGCGCACCGCGCAGCGGCTCTACGAGAACGGCTACATCACCTACATGCGTACCGACTCGGTGAACCTGTCGGAGACCGCCATCGCGGCGGCCCGCCGGCAGATCGTCGAGCTGTACGGCGAGCGCAGCGTGCCGCCGGAGCCGCGCCGCTACACCGGCAAGGTGAAGAACGCCCAGGAGGCGCACGAGGCGATCCGCCCGGCGGGGGACAACTTCCGCACCCCGGGCGACGTGGCCAAGGAGCTGTCCGGCGAGGAGTTCAAGCTCTACGAGCTGATCTGGCGGCGCACCATCGCCTCGCAGATGACCGACGCGGTCGGCTCCAGCGTCTCGGTGCGCATCCGGGCGGTCTCCGCCGCCCAGGAGGAGGCGGACTTCGGCGCGACCGGCAAGACCATCACCGACCCGGGCTTCCTGCGCGCGTACGTCGAGTCCAGCGACGACGAGAACGCCGAGGCGGAGGACGCCGAGCGTCGACTGCCCACCCTGGTCAAGGACCAGCCGCTGACCGCCGACGAGCTGGCCGCGCAGGGCCACCACACCCAGCCGCCGTCGCGGTACACCGAGGCGTCGCTGGTGAAGTCGCTGGAGGAACTGGGCATCGGCCGCCCGTCGACGTACGCGTCGATCATGCAGACGATCCAGGACCGGGGCTACGTCACCAAGCGCGGCCAGGCGATGATCCCGACGTTCCTGGCGTTCGCGGTGATCGGGCTGATGGAACGGCACTACCCGCGCCTGATCGACTACGACTTCACCGCCAGCATGGAAAACGAGCTGGACGAGATCGCCGGGGGCGACCACGCCGCCGTCGACTTCCTCACCGCGTTCTACTTCGGCAGCAGCAACGGCACCGGTGACCAGGCCATCGCCCACGCGGGCGGGCTGAAGAAGCTGGTCACCGAGGACATCAGCGAGATCGACGCGCGCAGCGTCAACTCGATCCCGCTGCACACCGACGACGAGGGGCGTGAGGTCGTCGTCCGGGTCGGCCGGTTCGGGCCGTACCTGCAGCGGTCGGTCCCCGGCGAGCAGCCGGCACCGAAGGTCGACGGCGAGGAGGGCGGCAGCCAGGGCGACCGGGCACCTATCCCGGAGGGGCTGGCCCCCGACGAGCTGACCCCGGAGAAGGTGCACGAGCTGTTCCTCGGCGGTGGCGGCGAGCGCAAGCTCGGCGACGACCCGGCCACCGGGGAACCGATCCTGCTCAAGTCCGGCCGGTTCGGCCCGTACGTCGCCAGCGGCGAGCGGAAGTCGTCCCTGCTGCGGACGCAGACGCCCGACTCGCTCACCCTCGACGAGGCGTTGAAGCTGCTCAGCCTGCCCCGGGTGCTCGGTGTTGCCCCGGACGGCGGCGAAGTGGTCGCCAACAACGGCCGCTACGGCCCGTACGTCAAGCGTGGTGACGAGTTCCGCTCGCTGGACTCGGAAGACAAGATGTTCACCGTCACCCTCGACGAGGCGCTGGCCCTGCTGGCCGCCCCGAAGACCCGCCAGCGTCGGGCCGCCGCGCCCCCGCTGCGCGAGATGGGCGTCGACCCGCTGACCGAGAAGCCACTGGTGATCAAGGACGGGCGGTTCGGGCCGTACGTCACCGACGGGGAGTTCAACGCGTCGCTGCGGCGCGGGCAGACCCCGGAGGAGCTGACCATCGCGCAGGCGTCCGAGATGCTGGCCGAGAAGCGGGCCAAGGGTCCCGCGCCGAAGAAGGCGGCGGCGAAGAAGACCGCAGCCAAGAAGGCCCCCGCCAAGAAGACGACGGCGACCAAGGCGACGGCGGCGAAGAAGACCGCCGCCGCGAAGTCCACGGTCGCCAAGAAGACCGCCACCGCCAAGGCCACCACGGCCAAGAAGGCCCCCGCCAAGAAGGCCACCCCCCGCAAGGCCACCACCGCCGCCGAGTAACCCACCCACCCACCCACCCACCCACCCACCCGGCAGGTCCGTCGGGATCTTGGTAGGAAACGGCCCCAGGAGGGCCACTTCCTGCCAAGCTCGCGGTGGTGGGGGTGAGTTAGGGGCCGAGGATGTGGTCCAGGTGCGGGTTGGTGAGGACCCGGCCGGGGTCGAGGCGGGCGCGGAGGTCCTGGAAGTCGGCGAACCTCGGGTACGCGGTCGCCAGGGAGGCCGCGTCCCGGTAGTGCAGCTTTCCCCAGTGGGGGCGGCCACCCAGCCCGGCGGCGACCTCCTCGAAGGCCCGGAAGTACGGTTCGTGCGGCATGCCGACGTACTGGTGCACGGCGAGGTAGGCCGAGTCGCGTCCGTAGCCGTGGGACAGCCAGATGTCGTCGGCGGCGGTGAACCGCACCTCGACCGGGAAGAGCACCTTGAACGGCAGCCGGTCGACGATGCGCCGCAGCTCCGCCAGCGCCTGCGGCAGGGCGGCGCGCGGGATGCCGTACTCCATCTCCACGAAGCGGACCCGGCGCGGGGTGCAGAAGACGGTGTCGGAGCGCCCGGTGTAGGTGCGCTCGGTGAGCGCCCGGGCGGACACCGCGCTGATGGCGGGGGCCAGCGCCGGCACGGCGCGGCCCAGCCGGCAGGCCCCGGCGAAGACCGTGTTGGCGAGGAAGTCGTCGTCCAGCCAGCCCCGCCAGCGGGGCAGCGGCCGGTCGTCGGCCGGCACCCGGTCGTTGGTCTTGACCTGAACCCGGTCGGTGTACGGGAACCAGTAGAACTCGACGTGGTCGTGTCGGCCGACGAGTCCGGGCAGGTCGCCCAGCACCTCGTCCAGCGGGGCGGGCCGTTCGTGCGCGCGCAGGGTGAAGGCGTCCACGCAGCGCAGCGTGACGTCCACCAGCACCCCGAGCGCCCCCAGCCCGACCCGGGCGGCGGCGAAGATCTCCGGGTGCTCCCGGGCCGAGCAGTGCAGCACCTCACCGGTGCCGGTGACCATGGTGAGCGCCTCGACGAAGGTGGACAGGCAGCCGTACGCGGCGCCGGTGCCGTGGGTGCCTGTGGAGATCGCCCCGGCGATGGTCTGCGCGTCGATGTCGCCCAGGTTGGGCATGGCCAGGCCGTGCCCGGCGAGCAGCGCGTTGAGCGCCCGCAGGGTCGTCCCGGCGGGCACGGTGACCAGCCGGGCGTCGCGGTCCACCCGGACCTCGGTCCGCAGCGCGGACAACTCCATCCGCCGCCCGTCCGACAGGGCGATGGGGGTGAACGAGTGGCCGCTGCCGACCACCCGGATCCGCTCACCCGCGCCCGCCACGTCCAGGACCGCCTCGGCTATGTCCTCGACGGTGGTAGGGCGCAGGATGGCGGTGGCGACGCTGTGCTGGTTGCCGGCCCAGTTGGACCAAGCGGTGGCGGTACCGGCCATCGGCGCTCCTCGACATGAATGTGAACTGCCTTCATATCAGGAACGTTGTGCCTGGTAAATACCGCAATCGAGGTCCGCTCGTTGTACCGGTAGTCACGGCCTCGTGACATGTGGATATGTTCTTTCGTCGAAGGGGGGTGGCGCCGAGTGTCCACACCAGCCGCCACGACCGGACCGCTGCGCCGCGTTCCGGTGCAGGGTCGAAGTGTCGCGCGCGTCCAACGGATGTTGGACGCCTGTGCCGAGCTCGTCGACGAGGTGGGCTACGAGGGGTTGACCACCACGCTGCTCGCCGAGCGGGCCGAGGTGGCGATCGGGTCGGTCTACCAGTTCTTCCCGGACAAACGGGCGATCGTGCAGGCGTTGACCCTGCGCACCATGGAGTCCTACCTCCAGCGCCTCGACGAGCGGTTCGCCTCGGACGACCTGACCCACTGGTGGGACGGTGTCGACGCCGGGATCGACGAGTACATCTCCATGCACCGCACCGTCCCGGGCTTCCGGACCCTGCACTTCGGCGACGTGGTCGACCTGCACCTGCTCGACGAGCAGCGGGACAACAACGGCGTGATCGCCGACCAGTTGGCCCGGGTGCTCACCGAACGGTTCGGCATGATCGACGAGCCGCGCCTACGGTTCTGCCTGGAGATCGCCGTCGAGGCCGCCGACGCCCTGATCAAGCTGGCGTTCCGCCGCAAGCCGGAGGGCGACGAGCGGGTCCTCGCCGAGGCCAAGGCGCTCATCCGCGAATACCTGCACCGGCACGTCGAGGCCCCGGCCGGGCCCGTCGCCCAGCCTTAGGCCGCGCCCAGCCCTGAGCCGCGCCCGGCCCTGGGCGTGGGACGCCGTCAGAGGAAGGCGCGGCCCTCGCCCCGGTAGGTGGGCACCGTGGCGACGACCGTGTCGCCGTCGACCAGGTGCAGTTCGTTGACCCGTTCGCAGAGTTCGCCGGCCTTGGCGTGCCGGAACCACACCCGGTCGCCGATCCGCAGGTCCGCTGCGGCGGCACCGGTGAGCGGGGTCTGCACCTCGCCCGCGCCCTCGCTGCCGACCAGTGCCAACCCGGCCGGCAGCCAGGGTCGGGGCAGCCGGCTCTTCGCCGCCGGGCCGGAGGCGATCCAGCCGCCGCCGAGCACCGTCGCGATCTGCGGGGTCGGCCGGCGGACCACCGCGCAGGCGAAGAACGCCGCCGGGGCCGGCCGCCAGGCCCGGTACGCGTCGAACAGCGTCGGCCCGTACAGGCCCGAGCCGGCGGTGACCTCGGTGACTGAGGGGTCGGCGCTGGTGGCGGCCACGCTGCCGGTGCCGCCGCCGTTGACGAACTCCAGGTCGGCGTGTTCGCGGACGGCGGTGACCGCCGCCCCCCGGCGGGCCAGCAGTTCCCGGTACGACCCGCGCTGGGCGATCCGGATCGCGGCGCTGAGCACGGCCTGTCCGGGCGGGGCGTCCCCGAGACCGGCGATCTGTGCCTCGTACGACATCAGACCGACCAGCCGGAAGCCGGCCCGACGGCCGACGGCGGCGGCCAGCGCGCCGGCGGCCCGGGCACTGTGCACCGGCGAGCGGCGCACCCCGACGTGCACCCGCCCGCGCAGGGGTCGCCAGGAGGCGTCCAGGTCGAGGCAGACCCGCAGCTCGGGGCGGCGGCCCGGGGGGCACACCGTGTCGATCAGGTCCAGTTGCCCGGTGCTGTCGATCATGAGGGTGACCGCCGCGGCGAGCTGCGGGTCGGCGGCCAGCTCGGCGAGCGCTCCCCGATCGGCGGTCGGGTACGCCACCAGCGCGTCGTCGGTCGCGCCGGAGCGGACCAGCCAGTTCGCCTCGGCCAGGGTGAAGGCCATCACGCCGGCCCAGCCGGGCTGCCCGAGCGCCCGGGTGAGCAGCTCGCGCGCCCGGATGGACTTGCTGGCGGCGCGGACCGGTTTGCCGGCGCTACGGGCGGCCAGCGCGGCGGCGTTGGCGTCGTAGGCGGTGAGGTCCACCACGGCGTAGGGCGGGTCGAGGTGGGCGGTCGCCTTGTCGAGGCGTTCGCGCAGGGTGTCGCTGTCGATGACCACGAATGCACGCTAACTGTCGGGACGGCAATGCGAAATACCCTCACGTCCTACCGGGCTGCGGTCGGTGGTGTTCGCGGCCTAGGCTCGGCGAGCAGGAGAATGTCGCCGGTGGGGAGGCTCCCACCGGGTCTAGAGTGTTCCACCGGGACTGCCCAGTGTTGGGCCGGCACGTGGAGGTACGGCCATCGAAAGCCAGCAGAACGGCGAGTCGTCCGGCGCGTCGTCGTCCGGGACACCGCCCGGCGGCGTGACCGCCCAGACCGACCGGTCCGGTGCGGCGGCGATCCGCTCGGTGCTGCGCATCCGGCCGTTCCGACGGCTCTGGATCGTGCTCGGCGCGGCGTCCTTCGGCGACTGGCTGGGCCTGCTCGCCACCTCGGTCTTCGCCGCCGCCCAGGTGTCCGGCAGCACCGCACAGGGTGCGGTGTTCGGTGGGGTGATCGCGATCCGGCTGCTCCCGGCGCTGGTGCTGGGGCCGGTGGCCGGCGTGCTCGCCGACCGCTTCGACAGGCGCTGGACGATGGTCATCTGCGACCTGCTCCGCTTCCTGCTCTTCGCCTCGATCCCGCTTGTCGCGCTGCTCGGCGTCCGCGGCGGAGTGGTGGTCACCTGGGCGGCGATCGCCACCTTCCTGATCGAGTCGATCACCCTGCTCTGGATTCCGGCCAAGGAGGCCGCGGTCCCCAACCTCATCCCGCGCGCCCGGCTGGAGACGGCCAACCAGCTCACCCTGATCACCACGTACGGCCTGACCCCGGTCGCCGCCGCGATCGGCCTGGCGGTGCTGGACCGCAGCGTGCGCGGGGTCACCGGCGGGGAGATGCCCGGCTGGGCCGAGCCGGCGCAGCTCGCCCTCTGGTTCAACGCCCTCTCCCGGCTGGCCACCGCGCTGGTGGTGGCCTTCGGCATCAAGGAGATCAGCCAGGCCCAGGCCCGGGAGCGGGGTGAGCGCGCCGAGCAGGGCATGTTCAGCCAGTTCACCGAGGGCTGGAAGTTCATCGGCCAGACCCCGCTGGTCCGGGGCCTGGTGCTGGGCATCTTCGGCGCGTTCGCCGGTGGCGGCATCGTGATCGGCACCGCCAAGTTCTTCGCCGCCTCCCTGGGCGCCGGTGACGCCGCCTTCTACATGCTGTTCGGCGCGATCTTCATCGGCCTGGCGATCGGCATCGGGCTCGGGCCGATGATCGTCCGGGACATGTCCCGCCGCCGCTGGTTCGGCATGAGCATCGTGCTGGCCAGCGCCTCCGTGCTGGTGCTGGCCTTCGCCATCCACCTGTCGATGGCCATCCTCGGCGCGATCATGGTAGGCGCGGGCGCCGGGATGGCCTTCCTCGCCGGCACCACGCTGCTCGGTGGCGAGGTCGCCGACGAGGTGCGCGGCCGGGTCTTCGCCGTGGTGCAGATCGGCACCCGGCTGGTGCTGATCCTGGCCATCGCGCTGAGCAGCCTGCTGGTCGGGGTCGGCGGCTCGCGCCAGCTCACCATCGCCGACCTCGGCATCTCGGTCTCCTCCACCCGCCTGCTGCTGCTCGCCGCCGGTCTGGCCGGCATCTTCGCCGGGATCAGCGCGTTCGGTCAGATGGACGACAAGAAGGGCGTGCCGGTCCTGGCCGACCTGTGGGGTTCGATGCGGGGCCGGCCACTGCTGCCGGCCGAGCCGTTCGTCTCCAACGGGCTCTTCGTGGTCTTCGAGGGCGGCGAGGGGGCCGGCAAGTCCACCCAGTTGGAGGCGCTCGCCGCCCGCCTGCGCGCGCAGGCCCGGGACGTGGTGGTGACCCGTGAACCGGGTGCCACAGTGGTGGGGGAGCGGATCCGTGCCCTGGTGCTTGAGGATTCCGGTGCCGACGCGCCGTCCCCGCGCGCCGAGGCGCTGCTGTACGCCGCCGACCGGGCCCACCACGTCGCCACCGTGGTCCGCCCCGCCCTGATCCGGGGCGCGGTGGTGATCAGCGACCGGTACGTCGACTCGTCCCTGGCCTACCAGGGCGCCGGCCGTACGCTGCCGGTCGAGGAGGTCTCCTGGCTCTCCTCGTGGGCCACCGGCGGGCTCAAGCCCGACCTGGTGGTGCTGCTCGACGTCGACCCGCGTACCGGCCTGTCCCGGGTGGCCGCCCGCAACCAGGGGGCCGACCGGCTGGAGGCCGAGTCCGTCGCCTTCCACGAGCGGGTCCGTTACGCCTTCCTCGACCTCGCGGCCAACGACCCGAAGCGCTACCTGGTGCTCGACGCCGCCCGACCGGTCGAGGAGATCGCCGGCCTGGTCGGCCGCCGGGTCGAGGAGGTCCTGGTGGACCCGGCCGGCATCGTGCACCCCCGCCCGGCGCACGGGCCGGACACCTCGGTCCAGCCCGAGTTATCCGACACGGAGCTGGTGGGCGTGGAGCACCGCACCTGATGCCGGACGTCTTCGCCGACCTGGTCGGGCAGACCGACGCGGTCGACACGCTGCGCCGGGCCGCCGCGTCGGCCGCCGCCGTGTTCCGCGCCGCCCACCTCCCAGCCGCCGACACCGCCGCCGACCAGGAGTACGACGACCTGGACGCGCTGGCCGCCGCCGACGCCGTTGTTCCCGCCGCCTCCGGCGGTGCCCCGGCAGCCGCCCCCGGCGTGGTCGAGGCCTCTGCCGCCCCGGACGCGACGGCCGGCCCGGACGTGCCAGCCGTCGACCCGACCGCCGGGATGACCCACGCCTGGATCTTCACCGGCCCACCCGGCTCCGGTCGTTCGGTGGCCGCCCGTGCCTTCGCCGCCGCCCTCCAGTGCGTGCACGGCACCGGCTGCGGGGCCTGCCCCGGTTGCCACACCACGCTCACCGGCACCCACGCCGACGTCCGGCTGGTGGCCCCCGAGGGGCTCTCCATCGGCGTCGGCGAGATGCGCGCCCTGGTGCTCCGGGCGGCCAGCACCCCGTCCGGCGGACGCTGGCAGGTGGTGATCATCGAGGATGCCGACCGGCTCACCGAGGCGGCCGGCAACGCGCTGCTCAAGGCCGTCGAGGAGCCACCGCCCCGGACGGTCTTCCTGCTCTGCGCCCCGTCCACCCACCCGGAGGACATCTCGGTGACGATCCGGTCGCGGTGTCGGGTCGTACCGCTGCGGCAGCCCTCGGCGGCGGCGGTCGCCGAGGTGCTGGTCCGGCGGGACGGTGTCGCGCCCGACGTGGCGCAGTGGGTGGCCGCCGCCGCGCAGGGACACGTCGGGCGGGCCCGGCGGCTGGCCCGCGACCCGGAGGCGCGCCAGCGCCGGGACGCGGTGCTGGCGGTGCCGCGCCGGCTGACCGGGGTGGGCACCGCGCTGGACGCGGCGTCGGCGCTGATCGCGGCGGCCGAGGCGGAGGCCGAGGCGTCGGTGTCGGAGACCGATGCGGCCGAGCGGGCCGCGTTGCAGACCGCGCTGGGCGCGGGCGGCACCGGCCGGGGCGCGGCGGGCGCGACCCGCGGCTCCGCCGGCCAGCTCAAGGAGCTGGAGAAGCGGCAGAAGTCCCGGGCCACCCGGGCGCAGCGGGACGCCCTGGACCGGGCCCTGGTGGACCTGGCCGGGTTCTACCGGGACGCGCTCACCTCGGCGTGGCGCGCGCCGGTCGCCCCGGTGCACACCGACACCGCCGCGCTGGCCGAGGCGGGCGGGCAGAAGTGGGCCCCCGAGGGCGCGCTGCGTCGGCTGGAGGCGGTGCTGGCGTGCCGGGCGGCGATCGAGGCGAACGTCAAACCGCGCATCGCCGTGGAGGCGATGATGCTCTCCCTCTGGCGGGGCTGACGCCCGTTTCCGCCCATCGACACGCGTTGACGGCGTGCGGTACGGTCCCGAGGGGGCCGCGGTGATCGTGGTGGTACGCAGGGTGAGGTCGACCTGGGGGGAGATCGGATGCCGCGCGGCGAGATCGACGAGGCGTGGATCGAGGAGGCGGTGCGGCGGTACCGCCGGATCGAATCCCTCCAGGCCGAGTTCGACCGGGCGGTCGACACCGTCGAGGTGACCGTCCGCTCGCCCGACGGGCTGGTCGAGGTGGTGGTGACCGCCGGCGGCCGGATCACCGACGTGCGCTTCCTCGGCCCGCTGCACAACCGGCACCCACGGGACGTCGCCGGTTCGGTGCAGGCCGCCGTCACGGCCGCCGCCGATGCCGCCCAGTGGGCCCGGGAGAAACTGCACAACGAGACCTTCACCGCCTACCGTCCGCTCGCGGGGGCCTGAGGTGGACGCCCTGCGCGCCCTCGCCGACCGCCTCGACGAGGCCAGCGCCACCCTCGCCACCCTGTCCCGGACGGTCACCGTCAGTGATCCGCCGCACCCGGCGTTCGGCGCGCACTCCGCCGGCCGTCCCGGCGAGGTCGGCCGCGCCCTGCATCGGCAGTGGGCCACCGCCACCGACGGGCGGTCCCGCGAGGCGGGTGCCGCCGCCGCCCGGCTGGCCGCCGCCGCGTCGGCCGTCCGCAGCGCCGCCGACCGCTACGCCACCACCGACGACGACGCCCGCCGCCGGTTGGCCGGGGAGGCGTGATGGACCCGCTGGACCGGCTCGCCGAGCCCGGCCTCGACCTGCTCGCCCGGGTCGACACGCTGCTCGCCGCAGGTGCCCCCGAGGCGCATCCGGTCTGGCCGCTGCTGCGCCGGATGCAACTGCTGCCGGGCGAGGCCCTGCGCGCCTTCCTCGACCTGCATCCCGCGCCGCTGGCGACCGCCGGGCACGCCGTGCGCCGCCTCGTCCGGGGGTACGACGACGCCTGCGCCGCCCTCACCGACCCGGGCGTCTGGTCCGGTCCGGCCGGGGCGTCCTACGACGAGGCCCGCACCGCCCTGCTGCGCCATCTGGACGAGGGGCCGGAGAGCCTGGTCGGCAGGTTGGAGTCGACAGCCGGTTACGCCGACGCGCTGGCCGACTGGGTGGAGGGCAGCCGGCTGGCGGTGGCCCGGGTGCTGGCCGAGGTGCTCGGCTCCACCGAGGCGGTCCGGGTCCGGGCGGCGACCGCCCCCGGTGCCGGGCCCGCCGCCGGGGCCGGTGCGGCGGCCGAGATCGCCACCCGGGTGCTCTCGGTGCTCGGCGTGGCATACGACGGGGCGGAGACGCTGCTGCGCCAGTGGTCGCCCAGTCTGGCCGAGTCGACCTGGCGGTCGACGGGCGGTCCGTCGTACCACGGTGGCCCGTTGCGGATCGGCTGACCGTGACCCGCTCCGGCTCCCGGCGGGGTGCCCGGCGGCAGCGTCCGGCCGGGTTCGGTCGATCCGTCGTAGGCTGAAGGCATGGGCATGCTCTGCGCGGTCAGCTTCAACCGGTACGGGCGGCTCTACTACCTCGACCCGGGGGAGTTCCGTCCGCAGGTCGGCGACCGGGTGCTCGTCCCCACCGACGACGGTCCCGAGGTGGCGGAGTGCGTCTGGGCCGCCCAGTGGGTCACCGAGGAGACCGCCGGCTTCCCGAAGCTGGCCGGGCTGGCCGACGACGACGACCTGCGCCGCGACGAGCTGCTGCGGCGGCGCAAGGCCGAGGCGAAGGTGGCCGCGAAGCGGCTGATCCGGGAGCACGGCCTGCCGATGAAGGTGGTGGCGGTCGACCATGTCCTCGCCGCCGCCGAAGGCACCGGGGACCGGACGACCGTCTACTTCACCGCCCCGCACCGGGTGGACTTCCGCTCCCTGGTCCGGGACCTGGGCGCGACCCTGCACTGCCGGGTGGAGCTGCGACAGCTCTCCGCCCGGGACTCGGCCCGGGTGCAGGGCGGCATCGGCTCCTGCGGCCGGGACCTGTGCTGCGCCACCTTCCTCAACGACTTCGAGCCGGTGACCATCCGGATGGCCAAGGATCAGGACCTCCCGCTGAACCCGCTGCGGATCTCCGGGGCCTGCGGCCGGCTGATGTGCTGCCTGAAGTACGAGCACCCGCTCTATGCCGAAGGCGGCACCTCCTACCCGAGCCCGGGCCAGCGGGTCGAGACCGCGGATGGCCAGGCCAAGGTGGTGTCCCGGCACCCGCCGAGCGAAACCGTCGTCGTCCGCCAGCTCACCGGGGGCGAGACCAAGCGGTGCTCCCTGTCCGAGGTGTGCGGCTCCCGCCAGGCATACGAGGAGAGGCCCCACCCCGCAGAGCCGAGCCTCTCCCCTCGGGCGGAGTAGTGCTCAGGTGGGCAGGCTGCGCGTGCGGCGTGGCTTCGTCCAGGCGATGAACCGATCGAACAGCTCGGCCGGGCGCACCGAGGTGCTGGCCTGGCTGCGCGCCAATCGCCCTGACCTGGCCCCGTGACGACAGAAGGGCCCGGCCCCCACTCGGGGAGGCCGGCCCCTGCTCATCGCTCGGCAGACCGGACGGGCCCTGCTCGCGCACTCCTCGTCGACGCTGGTTCCGTGCCCTGAAAAGCATGATCCACTCCCTACGAGCCTCGCCCACCCGTCCCGCCCAGTTGACCAAGAGGTTCAGGTCAGGAAAGTCGTCCCCGATGACGCAAACTTCTTGATCAACCTCTGGGGGTGGGTGGGTGGGTGGGGAGTGGGGGTGGGGGTGGGGGTGGGGTTAGGTGAGGGTTATGGGGGGTTCGGCTAGGTGGGGGGTTAGGGGGGTGTGGGGGGTCAGCCAGGAGGCGGTGGGGGACTGGTCGGGGTTGAGCTGCCAGTCGTGGCAGACGCGGTCGACGGCGATCGGATAGACGGTGAGCGTGCCGTCCGGGTCGAAGCGCATCCGCAGGAACGACTTCGAGTCCTCGATGCCCTGGCCGGCGAAGAGTTCGTTGACGTTGACCCCGAACGCCCCCGCCACCAGCAGGTAACCGGCCACCAGTTGGGTGGCCACCAGCCCGATCACCGGGCCGTAGAGCACGGCGGCGGCGACCGCCGGCAGCGGCCACGGCCAGTCGTAGAACGGCAGGTGCAGCCAGGCCCAGGTGCCGGCGACGGCGAGCACCACGTGCGCGAGCCCGTGACCGACGCCGAGCAGCCAGTGCCGGACGTGCCGTTTTCCGCCGGCACTGGGCGGCTTGGCGAAGAAGGCCGCGCCGAGCAGCGTCACCGCCAACATGATCACCAACGGGACGCTGAACAACCGCTGCTCGGTGCCGGTGCGGTTGGCCGCGACACCCGCCATGGCGAGCATCAGCAGCGTGTGCAGGGTGCCGAGCAGGGTGCCGAAGCCCGGGTTGCGTCGGGGCAGCCGGTGGAAGATCCCCCAGCCGTACCGGCGGGAGCGGGCCGCGTCCGGGAAACGGGCCACCAGGTCGTACGCGCGGGTGCGACTGGCCCGGCGGGACAGGGTGTCCTTCGGTGGCACCTCGATCCGCTCGGGCAGGGTGTGCGTCGGGTACAGGTATGCGCCGCCCCCGCCGCAGGTGATCAACTGTCGTCCCGGGCCGGCGTACCGGGCGTAGTGGTGCAGGTCGCCGGAGACCAGCAGCCGGACGTGCGCGCCGGTGGGCGCGATGATCGTCCGGACGAAGTAGTCGATCGAGTCGTACGCGGTGGGGTGGTCGACGGACTTCACCCAGGTCGGTGCCGGCACCGCCAGGATCACCCGGGAGTCCGGGCCGAGCCGGCGGGCCACCTCGTCGAAGTAGGCGAGTTGCGGATCGTCCAGGTAGGACCCCGACTGGTCGTCCAGGCCGAGCAGCCACCACCCCGCCGGCAGTTGCACCGCGAAGTACGACCGGGACTGGCCGGTGCCCCAGCCGCCGAAGTTCCGGTCCCGGGAGCGGACGAAGAGCCGCAGGAACGCGGTCAGCCCGTCGTACCAGTCGTGGTTGCCGGGCACCGCGAACAGCGTCGGCCGCTCCGGCGGGGCCACCGGCAGCGCCGCCTGGTAAGGCCCCTTGCACCGGTCCTCGTACGCCTCGTAGGCCGCCGACGGGTAGACCTGGTCGCCCCCCATCACCAGGGTCTGCGCCCGGGGCAGCCGGTGCCCGTCGACAGTCAGCTCCGGCTGGGCCAGCAGGTAGGCCACCGAGTACGTGGCGTCGAAACCGTCGCCCAGGTCGGCCACGTAGTCCAGCCAGAGCCCGCCGTCCGGCCCGACCTGCTCGCCGATCCGCGCGTCGAGCGCGTTTTGCAACTCCCGCTTGTCCAGGTACGCCCCGAACAGCATCGCCAGCAGGGTACGGATGCCGGTGCTGATCAACAGGAACGGCGCGAGCCAGGGGACCGGTCTGCGGGGCGTGAAGCCCAGCTCCACCGGATCGGTGCCGCGCGGCCGACGGACCGCCCGCTCACCGGGGGCGTGCTCGGCATCCGGGTCCGGCGTGGCGGTGTCGCCAGGATCGGCAGGGGTGGCGGGGTCGGCGGGGGTGGCGTGGTGGTCGGGGGTGGCGTGGTGGTCGGGGGTGGCGTGGTGGTCGGGGGTGGCGTGGTGGTCGGGGGTGGCGTGGTCGTCGCTCACCCGGGCAGCCTAGCCGTCGCACTGTCCGCCGATGTCCCTTGATGTCCGGGTCGGTCGGCCGGGAGCCCGGTCGATCCCGGGTGGGCTCGTGCCGTACACTCAACGATCGTTGCCGCCTTAGCTCAGTCGGCTAGAGCGACGCACTCGTAATGCGTAGGTCGACGGTTCGATTCCGTCAGGCGGCTCAGTGTGAGGCCCTGACCAGCGGGTTCGCTGGTCAGGGCCTCATTTTCATCGATGCGGTTTTGAATCGCCCCCCGAGAACTCCTCCGTGGACGTGGCTGGACGGAGGGTGTCGGTGCCGCCGAGGCGCAGCATGGCTCGGTAGAGCTGTTCGGGGGTCAGGGGCGGTTCGGGCAGTGGGTGGGCGCGCTCGGCGCGGAATCCGTCGAGCATCAGGTGCAGGTGACGACGCCAGGCGTGCGGGGCGATGCCGTCGGTCGCCTCGATGATCCGGCTGTGGGACCAGATGACGAAGGCGAGGTCCTCGGGGGCCAGGTCGGGCCGGAGGTGGCCTTGTTGTTGGGCCCGTTTGACGATGCGTATGCCGAGGTCGTGGATCCGGGTCTGCTGGCCGGCCAGGCAGGCGTTTTCCGGTAGCCGGATCGAGGCGAAGTCGTTGAAGCCCCGGTCGCGGGCCTGGAGTTCGCACATGGTTTCCAGGAACAGGCACAGTCCTTCCCACGCGTCGTCCATGGTCAGGGCCTGCTCGGCGGCGGTGACCCAGATCGCGAGCTTGCCGGCGAAGGCCTCCTGCACCAGGTCCAGCCGGGCGGGGAAGTGGTTGTAGAGCGTGCCGATGGCCACTCCAGCCCGCTTGGCGACCTGCTCCAGCGACGCCTCCATCCCCTGTTCGGCGAACACGGCCTGAGCGGCCGCGAGTAGCGAGTCGCGGTTGCGCTGCGCGTCGCGACGCAGCGGCCGGGCGGGGGCCGTGGTCGCGGCAGGTGCGGGTTCGGGGGACATGCCGCACAGCCTATCAACTTGAGGTGCTCCTCAACTTGCGTGCTATGGTGGCAGCACAAGCTGAGGGTGTCCTCATTTTGTGCCATGAGCCCCTCGGTGATCCGGCTCAGACCAGGCTCAGGAGACCTGATGAAACTGGATCGGGAGGGTCGAAGTGCGCACCGGGACCGGATCCGGGGACCGGGTCGGCTCACACACTTCCCGGGCCGAGCTCGCGCAATTCATGCTCGCTCATGCCGAGAATCTGCGATACGTACGGCAGGAACTGCAGATCAGCAACTGACGCCGACCCTGCCCGCCGCGCCAGCCCCGGCGGCAGTCGGTCCGTTGTTCCATCCCACTGTTCACCACGTGATCTAAGGAGAAAGTCATGCCCACCATCGCCATCATGGGTGCCGGTCCCGGAATGGGACTCGCCATCGCTCAGACCTTCGGCAAGGAAGGCCACCAGGTCGCGCTGCTGTCGCGGACCCCGGCCAAGCTGGAGCCGGTCGTGGCCGAACTGATCGGTCAGGGCATCGAAGCGGCGGCCTTCGCAGCCGACGTGACCGACCGGCCGTCGATCGTCGCCGGCCTCGCTGCGGTCAGGCAGCGATTCGGGCAGATCGACGTCTTCGAGTATTCGCCGTCCAACCCGGCGCTGCCGATGGCTCCCTCCACCGAGCTGACCCACGAAAACGTGCAGGTCCATCTCGATTTCCTCGTACACGGAGCCGTTGCTGCCGTCAGCGAGGTGCTGCCGGAGATGCTCGCCCGAGGCTCGGGCACGATCCTGTTCACCACCGGCGCCACCTCCGTGCGTCCGGAGATGGGTCACGAGATATTCGGCAACGTCGGCCCGGCTGCGGCATGGCTCCGCAACTGGGCCCACGGCCTGCACGCCGCTGCCGCTCCCCGGGGAGTGCAGGTCGGCCACGTCGCAATCGGCACGTGGCTCGCCCGCCAGCCGGGCGCCACCGCGCCGGAGGAGATCGCGCCGCTCTACTGGGAGCTGCACACCAACCACGATCAGGTCGAGAAGGTCTTCTTCCCCAACGAGCAACCCGCAGCCTGACACACATCACTGAGCCGGGTACGCCCCTCGGCAGGACACAGCGGGGGCGACCCGCGACGAGGATGCCTGACACCTTCCCGGCGACAGCAACGCGCCGCGCCTGGTGGCCGCCCCCGTTCACCCCTCGAAAGTCCCTGCCATCGGCAGACCAGTGGTGACCAACGATGAGTATTCTGCCGGGTCGTTTGTACGGCTCAGCGCCAAGTCCTGACAGTCGACGACGATGCAGGACCACTGGGTTCGGTACGCGTAGGTCGACGGTTCGATTCCGTCAGGCGGCTCGGATGATGCCCTGACCAGCGGAGACGCAGGTCAGGGCATCTCTTGTATCGATGAAGATTTGAGTCGCCCCCGAAGACTCCGCCCTGCGGCTTGGCGTCGCCGATGGTCTGACAGGACCCTGGTGCGACGGGAGCTTGCGAGGACCCGCTGCGCCGCGCCGGCTGGCGGGTTCTGCTGGCGGGGGGATGGGCCCGCCCGGTTTCCACCGGGCTGCGCGGTTGGACCCGCCTTCTCGTCGAGCCTCGCTTGGGCTACCGCTTCCACTCCTGACCGGCAGAAGTTTCCAGTACTCGGTACTACCGACTAGCGGTACTCGGTGATACCGTATACCAGTACCCCGTCGTACCAGATAGCGGATTGGAGGTTGATGTGGAGGATCTGACCGAGATGTTGAAGGGCACGCTCGAGGGGTGCGTGCTCGAAATCATCGGCCGTGAGGAGACCTACGGCTACGCCATCACGCGTCGCCTGAACGAGCTCGGTTTCACCGACGTCATCGACGGCACGGTGTACACCATCCTGCTGCGTCTGGAGCGCAACAAGTTTGTCCAGGTTGCGAAGCGGCCGTCCGAAGTGGGTCCGCCGCGCAAGTTCTACACGCTCAACGACACCGGGCGCAGGGAGCTCGCGACGTTCTGGGCGAAGTGGCAGTACGTCTCCTCGCGGATCGACAAACTCAAGGAGGCCGGGGCATGAGCTTCTGGGAGACCATCACGGGCAGCGATCTGACCCGAGAGTGGAAAGCGTTCGAAGGCCGGGCGCAGGCGTTGCCGGCCGACTATCGGGCCGCGTGGGGGCAGATAGTGGCTCACCTCTCCCCGTACGGGAGCTTCACGGGCCGCAACCTGACCCCTATCGCCGACGCCGCTCTCGGGTTGCTCGAGGAAGCCGCAGCCGATGGGCAGCGCATCGACGAGGTGCTCGGCGACGACATTGCCGGCTTCACGTCGGCGCTGGCCGGCGGCGCGGGCGCCCGCAGTTACCGCGACCGGTGGCGGAGGCAGCTGAACCGGAACGTCGCACGCAAACTGGCCCGGCTAGGAGACTGACGTGAGCATCCAGGACATCATCGAGGGCAAGAAGCAGTGGCGGGCGCACGTCGCTCGGGTCAAGGCTCTCCCGCCCGACTATCGGATCGTCTACGAGGAGATGCAGCGCTACCTGTTCAAGGTCGGGCCGACCGATCTGCTCGACGAGGGTCTGCTCCCTGGGATCGTCGACTTCTTCGAGGAGGGCGTCGTGGCCGGCAAGGGCGTTCTGGAAGTCACGGGCGCCGACGTCGCCGCCTTCTGCGATGACCTGATCAAGGACTCGCGCACTTATGCCGACGTCTATCAGGAGTCCGTGACCCGATAGCGCCGGCGTCGCGTGTACGTATAGGCGTACGTGTAGTCAGGTCGTGCCCAACAAGACCATCTACGTGTCCGACGACGACCTGCCGCTCTTTCAGCGCGCCCAGGAGCTTGCCGGCGGCACCCTGTCGGCGGCCATCGCCGCCGCGCTGCGCCGCTACGTCGAGGTCGAGGAGGGCCGGCAGCAGGGGTACGACGATGTCGTCGTGCGCGTCGGGCCGGGGCTCGGCCGCAAACAGCGGTTCTCCGGCGTGCTGCTGGCCGAGATGGAGCGGACCGGCAACGAGCGCGACGAGACCTACCAGGTCTACCGCACCCGCAGCGGAAAGTACGTCGCCCACCTCGAGCGGTCCGAGGCGCATGTGAACATCGGGCCGAACGCCGAGAAGTACCGCACTGGCTGGCGCGCCTGGGTCGGCGACTGGAGCGCCAACCAATCCTGGACACGCATTCCCGCCGACTCCAGCCTGCGCATCGCCGACGACCTCGACGCGCTGCGCGAGATCGTCCCGTCCGAGCTCTACAAGCTGGTTCTCGACGCCGTTCACGAACCGACGATCGAGGACCTCGACATCTGATCCGCGCCTGACCAACCACGGACGAGCGTCGGCTCGCCCGTCGATCACACACGTCCCCACATCACGGACGGAGCCAACGGCGACCGCCGGCGATGACCCATGCCCAAGCACAGGAGGCGGCACATGGCAACAGCCAGCCCGGCGATTCGGGTCAACGGATTGCGCAAGTCCTACAAGGAACTACCCGTCCTCAAGGGCGTCGATTTCGAAGTGGCGCGCGGCAGCATCTTCGCGCTGCTCGGCTCGAACGGCGCAGGCAAGACCACTGTCGTGCGCATCCTGTCCACCCTGCTCAAGCCGGACGGCGGCACGGCAAGCGTCCAGGGGTTCGATGTCGGGTCCGAGCCGGTGCGGGTGCGCGAATCGATCAGCCTGACCGGGCAGTTCGCCGCCGTCGACGAGATCCTCACCGGCCGCGAGAACCTGGTCATGGTTGGCCGGCTGCGCCGGGTCGGCAACCCCCGCCAGATCGCTGATGAACTGCTCGACCGGTTCGGGCTGGCCGACGCCGGCGGGCGCCGCGTCGGGACGTACTCGGGAGGCATGCGCCGCCGGCTCGATATCGCGATGAGCCTCATCGGTGACCCTCCGGTCATCTTCCTCGACGAGCCGACCACCGGCCTCGATCCGGAGGGCCGCATCGAGGTATGGAACGAGATCCAGAAGCTCGCCGGCGATGGGACGACGGTGCTGTTGACCACGCAATACCTGGAAGAGGCGGAGAAGCTCGCCGACCGGATCGCGATCCTGCACGGGGGCACGATCATCGTCTCCGGCACCCTGGCCGACCTGCGGAAACTGCTGCCGCCAGCCAAGGTCGAGTACGTGGAACGGCAGCCCACCCTCGAGGAAGTGTTCCTCGCCGTCGTCGGAAAGCAGGCCTGATCATGACCACTCACGTCCTCAGTGACACCGGCGTGATGCTCGACCGCTCGATCAAGCACGTGACCCGTAGCCTCGACACCATCATCACGGTGACGATCATGCCCATCGCGTTCCTGCTGTTGTTCCGATACGTCTTCGGCGGCGCGATCCAGGCCGACACCGACAACTACGTCAACTATCTGATGCCGGGCATCCTGCTGATCGCGATCGCCAGCGGCATCTCATACACGGGATTCCGGCTGTTCACGGACATGAAGAGCGGCATCTTCGAACGGTTCCACTCGATGCCGATCGTCCGGTCATCGGTGCTGTGGGGCCATGTGCTGACCTCTCTGGTGTCCAACGGCATCTCCGTGGTGGTCATCATCGGAGTCGGGCTGGTGATCGGCTTCCGCTCCTCCGCCGGGCTGCTGGCCTGGCTCGCCGTGGCGGGCATGCTCACGCTGTTCACCCTCGCCCTGACCTGGCTCGCAGTGATCCCCGGCTTGACCGCATCCACCCCGGACGGGGCGTCCGCCTTCTCGTATCCACTCATCTTTCTGCCGTTCATCAGTTCGGCGTTCGTCCCCACCGAGACGATGCCCGGCCCAGTGCGAGCCTTTGCCGAGAACCAGCCGGTCACCGCGATCGTCAACGCCATCCGAGCACTGTTCGAGCAACAGCCCGTTGGCAACGACATCTGGATCGCACTCGCCTGGTGCGCCGGAATCCTGGTCATCGCCTACGCGTTTGCGATGGCTGCCTACCGCCGCAAGATCGCCTGAACCGGCCGGGGTCGTGCCTGTCCGGCAAGGGGTCAGCGGTGCCCCCGCTCACCCCCCGAAAACCGCTGCTTATGGACAGCTATCGGTGACCGGCGTTGATGAGCTTGCGATCGTGTCTGTGCAGGTCGGTGATGGACGCCGACGATCAGTAGCAAGCTCTGGCTCGTGACGTTCGGTAGGCGTAGGTCGACGGTTCGATTCCGTCAGGCGGCTCAGAGGGAGGCCCTGACCAGCGCCAGCGCTGGTCAGGGCCTCATTTTCATCGATGCAGTTGTGAATCGCCCCCTGTCCCCCACAAGAATGTGAGCGGGATAGTTCATTTGAGGCAGGCGTCGGTCTTCCGGAAGAAGCCCTTGCCCTTGAGGTGGACGAGGCTAGGCTGCGTGGCGCCGACGCCGGACCGACCGGTAGTGCATTGCGACCGGCACCGCACCGAGGCCGATCATGGTCAGGGCGACGGCGGCGTAGCTCGCGCTGGCGCTTCCGGTGACGGGCAGGATGCCTTTACCGACCATGAGTCTTGCCGAGGCGGGGCACCCGGGCCGCTCTCGGTCGAGTCCACCGGGCCGCTGGTGTTGACCTTCGTTCCGCTTGTGGTGCCGGTGACGTTCACCGAGAGGGTGCAATTCCCGCCAGCCGGCGATGTCGCTCCGGTCAGACTGATGCTCCCGCCACCGGCGGTCGCCGAGATCGTGCCGCCACCGCAGGCCCCGGTCAGACCGTTGGGAGTGGCCACCCCCAGGCCGGCCCGGCCAACCCCCAGGTCCCCGTTGATGGTCGAAGGACCGACCGGGGGCGGGACGTCGGTAACCGCCTGACCGGCCAACACGCCCTAAACACTTCGCCCGTAGATTATCTACATCAAACGGATGAAAGTGAGTAAATCTGTACATAACCGCGACGGTCGCGGGCCGGGCGGTCCAAGGTGCTGTTGCTGTGAGTTCCGCGCTGCCCGATCTGCTGACCGACGAGCGCCCGCCTGTCCTGCCCGCCGTCGTCTGACGCCGGGGTGGAAGCCTCCGTGCGGTGGGCTCGTGGCGCACGGTCGCCGAGAGATTCGAGAAAAGTTCCGGCCGGCGGCAACCTGCGGGCGGTGGATCGCATGTACCCGGGTGTAAGCAACGATCGCCACGATCCATAGGGGTCCGGAAATGTCTGCACGTCGTCTGCTGCTGCCCGCTGCCGCCGTTCTGTTCGCACTTACCGCCTGCAACGCCACGGAGGCACCCAGTTCCGGCTCCACCGCAGGCGCCCCCGGTGCCACGCCCACGGCGACCACCCAGGCACCCGGGGATGTCAACAGTGCCGACTGTCCCTCGGGGACCAACCTGCAGAAGCTGGTCGAGCTGCCGAAGGGCGTGACCTTCGGCGGTGTCGAGTGTGTGAAGGACTGGGCGGGGGCCGACCCGCAGGGTCCGGGCGTCGGTGACGGCGTCTACCTGTTCCACTACACGGCGGGGACGGGCTGGAAGTACTACGGCGAGGGCAGCGGACAAGAGTGCAAGGAGCTCGGCCTGACCGAGCCGGCGCCGTTCTGCGTCTCGGACCCGGCGACCACGGCGACGAAGCCTGCGACGAAGCCGGCGGCGACGAAGCCGGCGACCACGAGTCCCAAGTGTCCTTCGGCGAAGGCGCTGGAATCCCTGGTCGAGCTGCCGAAGGGCATGACCTTCGGCGGTGTCGAGTGTGTGAAGGACTGGGCGGGAGCCGACCCGCAGGGCCCGAAGGCCGGTGACGGCGTCTACCTGTTCCACTACACGGCCGGTACGGGCTGGAAGTACTACGGCGAGGGCAGCGGATACGACTGCAAGGACCTCGGCCTGACCGAGCCGGCGCCGTTCTGTATCTCCTGACCGGTCGGATCGACCGCGGTCGCGCACTGTGGTGCACACCAGTTACGGTGTGCACCACAGTCAGCCGGCCGCGCACCGACGTCGCCGCGCCCTGACGACCTGTGCGTTAGGTGGGGGGCACGAGCGGGGTATGGCGGAGTCGATCGACGATCAGTTCCGGGAGTTCGTCCGGACCCGCTCGCCGGCGTTGCTCCGGACGGCGTTCCTGCTGACCGGCGACCGCCACCTCGCCGAGGACCTGGTGCAGGACGCGCTGGCCCGCACCCATCGGGGCCGGCGGCGGCTGGACGATCCGGGGCACTTCGAGGCGTACACCCGTACTGCGATGTACCACCAGCATGTGAGCTGGTGGCGGCGTCGCAGGGTGGCCGAGTCCCTGCCCGGGGAGTTGGCCGACGTGGCGCAGCCCGGCAGTGACCACGCCCGCCGTACCGATCTCAAGCTCGCCCTGCACCAGGCTCTCGCCCAACTCACCCAGCGGCAGCGCGCGGTGCTGGTGATCCGCTTCTTCGAGGACCGCAGCGAGGCCGAGGCCGCGATTCTGTTGCAGTGTTCGGTCGGCACGATCAAGAGTCAGACCAGCAAGGCGCTGGCCCGTATGCGGCAGATAGCGCCGGAGCTGCTCTCGGCCGTGATGGAGGAGGCCTGATGACCGACGACCTCGGGCCGCTGCGTCAGGCCATGTCCGATCTGAGCGAGTACGGCGGCAGCGCCGACCTGTACGAGCGGTCCCTGCGTAAGTCGCGGCAGTCGCAACGGCGGGCGACTCTCGCCACCGGTGCCGCAGCCGCAGCGGCGGTGTTCGCCATCGGCGGCACCGTCGCCTTCGCCGTGAGCCACCGGTCCGACCTGTCGGCGCCACCCGCGGCCGCCCCCGGCACCACCGGTCCCGAAACACCCGACTGTCCATCGATCCAGACCCTCGGGGACCTGGTCGAACTGCCGCAGGACTGGTCGTTCGCGTCCACCACCGTGCAGTGCGCGGAGACCTGGGCGGCAGCCGACGTGAAGCGCCCGGCCGGCGGCAACGTCCGCTACCTGTTCCACTACACGATCGATACAGGTTGGCGGTACTACGAACAGGGCACCGGATGGGAGTGCAAGGAGCTTGGCCTCACCCGGCCGGCACCGTTCTGCACCTCCTGAATCGGTAGCGAAGCCCAGGTCACCGGCCTGGGCTTCGCCGTTTCCGAGGCCACGCCACCAGCGGTGCCGGCGGTGTGCGTCAGGGCACCTCGGGAAGGGCCGCGGTCACGTCCACCTCGACCAGTTGCCCGGTGAAGCCGAGTTGTGCCACCCCGAGAAGGGTGCTGGCGGTCGTGAACGCGGCGGCGAGGGGCGAGGCCAGCAGGCGTCGCCAGACCTGGGCGAGTACGGCCTGATCGGTGCTGACCACGTAGATCACGGTACGGACGACGTGCTCCGGGCCGGCACCCACCGATCGGAGGGCGGCCAGTGCGTTCCTGGCGATCTGGTCGACCTGGGCGTCGACGTCGTCGGCCCCTACCAGGGTGCCGTCGGCATCCAGCGGACACTGTCCGGCGAGGTGGGCGGTACGCCCGGCCGGAACGACTGTGACGTGGTGGTACCCCGGGGTGGAGTGCAGGCCTTCGGGGTTGGCGCGGGTGATGGTCATGGCGGCAGCATTCCGGAACGGCGGATCGGTGTCGCCGGGTTTCCCGTTACGGCGAGCTGCCGGTCGCCCACCCCGACCAGGGCCTCTCGCCTCTCGTCGGCTACCGGACGCTGCGGCGGCTGCGCAGGGCGTGGTAGGCGACCGCGAGGGCGATGCCGAGGACGACGATGACGACCTCGTGCCCCCGACGACACCACCGCCATCTCGGCCGAGATCATGGCGACGGTGGTCGATGCGTACCGTCGGCGCGACGTCGTGCCCTCAGGGCGACGGTTCGAGGCCCATCTCGACGAGCATCGCGACTGGGTCGCGGACCCGACGGTGCCGGCCGCGGCGCTGCGCCAGGCGCTGGCCTTCTGGACGCGGGTGCACGGCATCCTGTCGCTGGAGTTCGCCGGCCACTTCACCGGGATGGGGTTCGATCCCGGCCTGCTGTTCGACGACGAACTCGACGACCTCCTCGGCCGCTGACCACCACACCCGGGGACCGGCGAGCGTGGCTATCCTGGGCCGGTGCTGCCCCTGCCGCCCGGTGACTTCCGGGCCTACCTGTTCGACTGCGACGGCACCATCGTCGACTCCATGCCGGTGCACCATCTGGCCTGGCGGGCGGCGCTCGACGAGTGGGGCTGCGACCTGCCCGAGGACCTCTTCTACGCCTGGGGTGGCCGCCCGGTGGCCGACATCGTCGTCGACCTCAACGCGCGGCACGGGCTGGCCATGCCGGTCGACGTGGTGGCCCGTCGCCGGGAGGACGCCTACCAGAGTTTCCTGCCGCAGCTCACCGCCGTACCCGGGGTGCTGGCGCACATCGAGCAGGCGCACCGGCAGGTGCCGTTCGCCGTGGTCTCCGGCAGCACCCGCGAGTCGGTGACCGCCTCGCTCACCGCGCTCGGCCTGCTCGACCGGTTCGACGTGCTGGTCTGCGCCGAGGACTACGCGCGGGCCAAGCCGGACCCGGAGTGCTACCTGATGGCGGCCCGGCTGCTCGACGTACCGCCGGAGCACTGCCTGGTCTTCGAGGACACCGACCTGGGTGTCGCGGCGGCGACGGCGGCGGGCATGGCCTCGGTCCGCGTACCGCCGCCCTGGGACCGCTGACCCGCCGACCGGGCCGGGCCGCCCCGGCGGTCAGCCCCGGTAGAGCTTGTCCGCGTACGCCGGGCCGTAGTAGTGCTCCAGGTCGGTCAGGCTCTCCGGTGGTGCCTCCACCTCCTTGATCAGCCGGGCCCGGGACGGCAGCACGTCCGGCTGCCAGGTCTCCGGTCGCCACAGCTCGGAGCGGAGGAACGCCTTCGCGCAGTGGTAGAAGACCTGCGCGACGACCACCTCGACGGCGAGCACCGGCCGGTGCCCCTGGACCAGCATGTCGTCGAAGTAGGGCGCGTCGCGGACCAGCTTCGCCCGGCCGTTGATGCGCAGGGTGTCGGTCCGGCCCGGGATCAGGAAGATCAGCCCGACGTGCGGGTTGTCGAGGATGTTGCGGTAGCCGTCGGCCCGCCGGTTGCCCGGCCGCTCCGGGATGGCGATCGTCCGGTCGTCCAGCACCAGCGCGAAGCCGGCCGGGTCGCCCTTGGGGGACACGTCGCAGCTACCGTCCGCACCGGCCGTGGCGACCAGGCAGAACGGCGAGGCGGCCAACCACTGCCGGTCCCGCTCGTGCAGCACGGCACGTTCCTTGACCGCTGCCCGGGGCATCGGCGCCCCCAGCAGGGCGCGTAACTCCTCGTGCGAGGTGATCTCCACCGTCACGTCCGCCTCCCCCGTCCGTTGGTCCCGGTGGCGGACGGTGGCACACCGACCGCCGTCCGTCAGCCTAGGCGGGCGTGGCGAGCGGGTTTGCCCCCGGCGACGGCGGGTGCGGCTCACCCTGCCCCCGGACGAAGCAGTGGAGGGCCGTCATGGAGAGCCGACTGAAGGTGCTCGGGCACCCGGTACACCCGATGCTTGTGATGTTCCCGGTCGCGCTGCTTGTCACCGGCACCCTCTTCGACGTCGTGGACACCGTCGGCGGCCCCGACTTCCTCGCCGAGGTGGCGTACTGGAACATCACCGTCGGTCTGGTCGGTGGCCTGTTGGCCGCGGCGGCCGGCGCGTTCGACCTGCTGGCCATCCCGTCCGGCACCCGGGCCAAGCGGGTGGCGCTGACCCACGCGGCGGCGAACGTCGCGGTGATCCTGCTCTTCGCCGCCGTCTGGGCGGTCCGGTTGAACGCCGACTCCCGGGCGGCCGGCGGCGCGCTGATCGCCATCGAGGTGGTCGGCGTGGCGATTCTCGGCATCAGCGCCTGGCTCGGTGGGGAACTTGTCGACCGGCTGGGCGTCGGGGTCGACCGGGATGCCGGCCTGGACGCCCCCAGCTCACTGCGGCCCGTTGCGGCCCGCCGACCGGTGGGAGAGGTGCGATGACCGATCAGCCGGGCCGGGGGTGGCGCAGCCGCCAGCAGGGCTGGGACCCGATGGGCGAGCTCCAGTCGTTGCGTGCCGAGTTGAGCCGTCTGGTCGGTGGCCGGGGCGCCTCGCCGGACGTCGAGTTGACCGAGGTCGCCGACGGCTGGGAGGTGGTCGTCCGGCTGCCCGGGGTGGCACCGGAGGAGGTCGCCGTCGAGTTGGCCGACCGGGAGCTCTGCGTCCGGGCCCGGTCGGAGGCCGAGGTCAACGCCGACCAGGGCATTCCCGGCGGTGTCGAGACCCGTGGCTTCGAGTACCGGGTGGACCTGCCGTCCCGGGTGGACCCCGGGGCCATCGACGCGGTGATGGACCACGGCCTGCTCCGGGTCCACCTGCCCCGGGCGGCCCGGCCCACGCCCCGCACCATCACCGTCGGCCGCACCGGCTACCCGCCCGGCCCGACCCGCAGCGGTACGCCCAGCGGCGTGGACCCGGCGGCCGACCGGGAGCTGCACCACCCCGGCACCACCGTCGACCCCCTCGACCAGCCGTAGGTGGCCCGGTGGTGAGCCCGACCCCGACCGAGTCCGTGGTGAGCCCGATCCCGGGCGGCCCGGTGGTGAGCCCGGTCCTGAGCCGACCGGTGGCCAGCCCCGCCCTGGGCGGACCGGTGGGTGAGCGGGTGCCCGACGTGGCCCGGATCGCGGTGCTGCGGGCCAACGCGCTCGGCGACCTCGTCTTCCTGCTGCCCGCCCTGGAGTCGCTGCGGGCGGCCTACCCGACGGCGGAGATCGTGCTGTTCGGGGCGCCCTGGCACGCGGCGCTGTGGCAGGGCCGGCCCGGCCCGGTCGACCGGGTGCTCGTCGTCCCGCCGGCCCCCGGCATCCGCGAGCCCGGCCCCGACGAGACAACGGGGTCGCTCGACGACTTCCTCGCCGACGCCGCCCGGGAGGGCTACGACCTGGCATTGCAGATGCACGGGGGCGGGGCCAACTCGAACCCGATCATGAGCAGGCTGGGGGCCCGGGTCACCGCCGGGCTGCGCGCCGAGGACGCCCCACCGCTGGACCGCTGGCTCCGCTACGTCTACTACCAGCCCGAGGTGATCCGCTACCTGGAGGTGGTGGCCCTGGTCGGGGCGGCCGCCGTCACCGTCGTACCGACGCTTGCGGTGACCGACGCGGACCGGGCGCAGGCGCGGGCAGTGCTGGGCGAGCCGGCGCGGCCCCGGGTGGCGCTGCACCCCGGGGCGAGCGACACCCGGCGGCGCTGGCCGGCGCGCCGGTTCGCCGAGGTGGCCAGGGCCCTGCACGGCGACGGGTACGAGGTGCTGGTCACCGGCACCCCCGCCGAGCGGGAGGTGGTGGACGAGGTGGTCGCGGCGGCCGGGGTGCCGGTCCGGCCGCAGGTCGGCACGCTCGGCCTCGGCGGGCTGGCCGCCGCGTACGCCGGCTGCGGTCTGGTGGTCTCCAACGACACCGGCCCGTTGCACCTGGCCGGGGCGGTGGGCACCCCGACGGTGGGCGTCTACTGGGTCGGCAACATGATCAACGGGGCGACGCCGCTGCGCGCCCGGCACCGGCCGATCGCCGCCTGGACGACGCACTGCCCGGTCTGCGGGGTCGACTGCACGCCGGGGATCTATCCGCACCGACCCGGCGACGGCAACTGCCCGCACCGGGACTCGTTCGTCGCCGACGTGCCGGTGGCGGAGGTGCTGGAAGCCGCCACCGACCTGCTCCGCCCCGGGCCGGGCGCTGCCGGCACCGGCTGACGGTCGAGCGCACCGTCCCGGTGGACGGCCCGCCCGGCAGCGGGCTGGCGCGGCTCAGGCCGGCTGGGGGGTGTCGGCGGCGACTACCTCCCACGCCTCGACGGCACGCTCGGTGACAGTGGTCGGCGACTCCAGGTGGTACGCGCCGCTGGGCAGCACGCCCGCGCCGCCGTACCGGGCCAGCACGGCGAGCTGGGCGGCGACGTCCTCGCCCTGGTGGTCCGCCGGCACCCGCCGCCAGAACTCGAAGCCGCCCGAATCGACAAGCGCCGCCCGGTCGTAGAGCACACACCCGCCGATCCAGGAGACCTTGTACGCCCGCCACGCTCCTGGCGGCAGGTCCAGCTTCCGCTGTACGTGCAGCAGGTTCGCGGCCGGGTGGATGGCCGCCCGGTCCCACTGCGGGGTGTCCGGGCGGACCAGTTCCGGGACGACCGGCCCGTCCCACTCCTCGTAGTGCCCGTGCGTCTCGGGGCGGACGTCGTCGACGTAGGACAGGCCGTGCACCGCGTTGCCGACGAACCCGCAGCCCAGCTCCCCGATCGCGGTCACCAGCCGGCTTAGGGTGCCCGGTTCCAGCCAGACGTCGTCGTCGAGGCAGAGCACGTACCGGGCCACCGACCGGTCCAGCAGGTACGCCCGGTGTTCGGCCAGCCCGCGTCGGGGCAGCCGGCGGGTGAGCAGCACCGGGTGCCCCTGGTGGCGTAACGCCCGGACCATGGTGGCCACCGCCGGGTGCGCGTATGCCGGGTCGCCGTCGGACTGGTCGCTGACCACCACCCCGAAGTCGGGCACCCCGGCCTGGGCGGCCAGCCCGGCCAGGGTGACCGCCAGCTCGGCCGGCCGGTTGCGGGTGGGGATCAGCACGTCGAGCCGGCGGGGTCGGCGGAACTCCCCGGTCGTGCCGGGGTCGAGCGGTCGGTTCACCGGGGCCTACCCGAGCTCTGCGCGGTCGGGGTCGGGTGCGCCGTCGTCGTACCCGGGTCGGGTGCCGCCGGGGGATCGGCGGCACCGCGCGTCGCCTCGACCCGGTCGGCCGGCGCGGCGGTGGTGGTGGTCCGGGTGGCGGCGGGGCCGGTGGTCTGGGCGCGGATCCGATCGATGATCGCCGAGGTGGACCGGTCCGGCACGTAGCCGAGGGTGCGCACCTGACCGCCGAGCCGGCGTACCAACGGGGCCTCCGGGACCATCTCCGGCGGGTAGTCGCCGCCCTTGACGTACACGTCGGGTCGGACCGCCTCGATCAGGTCGACCGGAGAGTCGTCCTCGAAGACCACCACGTGGTCCACGCAGGACAGCGCGGCGAGCAGGGTGATCCGGTCCTCGACCGGGTTGACCGGCCGGTCGGGTCCCTTGAGCCGGCGGACGCTGGAGTCGGAGTTGACCGCGACCACCAGCAGGTCGCCGAGGGCCCGGGCCTGTTCCAGGTAACGCACGTGACCGGGGTGCAGCACGTCGAAGCAGCCGTTGGTGAAGACCACCGACCGGCCGGCCCGTCGGTGGTCGGCGACGATGGCGTCCAGCTCGCCGGTGCCGACAAGCGTCGGGTGGGCGGTGCCGTCGGGTGTGTCGCCGAGCGCGTCGAGCAGGTCCTCCCGGCGGCATACACAGGTGCCGGTGTCGGAGACGGTGATGGTGGCGGCCAGTTGGGCCAGTTGGGCGGCGGTCGGCAGCGACGCCTCGGCGGCCAGCGCGAGGGTCATCGCCGCCAGGTAGGCGTCCCCCGCGCCGACGGCGTGACTGGCCGGGACAGGGGTGCTGTGGCTGCGCCGGGGCGCCCCGTCCGCGCCGCCGACGATGGCGCCCTCGGTGTCCAGGGTCACCGCCACCACGTCCGCGCCGGTGTGCGCACGCAACTCGGCCAGCCGCGCCTGGGCCAGCTCGGCCCGGTCGACGCCCTCGCCGACGGTGGCGTTGACGGTCACCCCGGCCCCGGTCACGCTCAGCCCGTCGCCGGTCATCGCGACCCGGCCCTCGCCTGGGGTCGGTTCACCGGTCGGGCCGACCGGGGCCTGGCCGACCCCGCCCGGGGCGGTGCCGACGACCAGCTCCGACGGCCCGTCCGCCGGGTCGTTCGGTGGGTGGTCCAGGTGCAGGCCGGTGCTGCCGGTACGGGTCGGGGCGGGCGGAGTGCCGAAGCCGGCGGCGGCCCTGGCCAGCAGCCGGGTCGCCTCGGCGAAGCTGGGGGTGACCACAGTCGGGTTCAACCCCCGCCAGTCGGCCAGGTCGTGGGCGTCCAGGGCGACTGTGGCGTACCGGTGCCGGTGGGCGACCAGCCAGGCGCGCACCGGCGTGGGCAGTGCGCCCAGGCCGTAGTCGCAGACCACCAGGGTGGGCGCGGCCCCACCGGCCGCCGCCCGCAGCTCCTCGGTGGCGCAGCCCAGGGCGGTGAGCAGCCGGGCGACGCCGTCGTCGTCGAGTGGTTCGTCCGGGTCGCCGGAGTCCTCCCGGAGCAGGATCTGGTTGCCCGCCAGCATCCGGCGCTTCACCGGGGTCGGCCGGTGCGGCTCGCCGACGGTACGGTCCCAGACTCCGGCCCGGTCCAGGCAGTCGTGCAGTTCGTCGCCGGCCACGTCCGCGCCGACCGGGGCGACGAGCAGGGCCCGACCGCCGAGGGTGGCGACGTTGACTGCGGTGTTCGCGGCCCCACCGGCGGCGGTGATCCGTCGACGAAGGGTGAGAATCGGCGCGGGCGCCTCCCGGCACAGCCGCTCCGACTCGGCGAACCGCCACTCGTCGAGCATGGCGTCGCCGACGACGAGGACGGGCCGTTCCCGCCAGCTCTCCACGACGGTGGCGAGCCGGCGCTGTTCCGCTGCTGCTCCTGCCATGCCCACCGGCGTCCCCCGGCCTGACCTGCTCAAACCTGCTCGCAGGCGGGCCGGGCCGGGTCGGGGGCGGGCCGGGCCGGGTCGGGTCGGGGGCGGCGGGGCGGCGGGGCGGTGGGGCGGTGGGGCGGTGGCGTGGGTGGCGCGGGTGGCCTGCCCGCTCGGCGACCGGGCGAGGGGCGTCACGTTTCGGGCCATCGGCCCCGGGAACCGACCAGAGGTAACCGGAGAGGAGAAATCGACATGGCAACGAACACATTGCAGGGCAAGCGGATCGCCTTCCTCGCCTCCGACGGGGTGGAGGAGGTCGAGTACGTCCAGCCGCGCGAGGCGGTCGAGAACGCCGGGGCGACCGCCGAACTGGTGTCGCTCAAGCCCGGCAGCATCCAGGCGTTCAACCACCTTGACCAGAGCAAGACGTACGACGTGGACGTGACGGCGGCCGACGCGGACGCCGACGGCTACGACGCGCTGGTGCTGCCCGGCGGAGTGGCCAACCCGGACTTCCTGCGCACCGACCCGGACGCGGTCCGGTTCGTCAAGGCGTTCTTCGCGGCCGGCAAGCCGGTCGGGGTGATCTGCCACGGGCCGTGGACGTTGATCGAGGCGGGCGTGGTGTCCGGTCGCCGGATCACGAGCTGGCCGAGCCTGCGTACCGACCTCACCAACGCCGGCGCGACCTGGGTGGACGAGCAGGTGGTGACCGACGGCGGCCTGGTCAGCAGCCGCAACCCCGACGACCTTCCGGCCTTCTGCGCGGCGATCGTCGACCGGTTCGCCGCCGGCGCCTGATCCCCCGGCGGGTGTCGGCACCCACCGGGGTCCCCCGGTGGGTGCCGACGCGACGCGACCTGCCTGATCATCGCGCCCCGGGACGGAACCGCTCGCGGTTTTTCCCGGCGGGCAGGCATGTTCGGGGAGAACCGGGAAAGAAGGCGGGATGACCGCCCAGACCCACGGCCGCCCGGTGCTCCGGGCCCGCCAGCTGCGCCTGTTGATGTTCGGCCTGATGACCGGCATGCTGCTGGCCGCGTTGGACCAGACCATCGTGGGTACGGCGTTGCCCACCATCGTCGGCGAGCTGGGCGGGATCGACCACTACTCGTGGGTGGTCACCGCCTACCTGCTCGCCTCCACCGCCTCCACCCCGCTGTACGGCAAGATGGCCGACCTGTACGGCCGCCGGCCGGTCTTCCTCTTCTCGATCGGCACGTTCCTGCTCGGCTCGCTGCTGGCCGGGTTGTCGCAGGACATGACCCAGCTGATCGTCACCCGGGGGGTGCAGGGCATCGGCGCGGGCGGCCTGATGACGCTGGCGTTCACCATCATCTCGGACGTGGTCTCGCCCCGGGAACGCGGCCGTTACCAGGGGTTGTTCGGCGCGGTCTTCGGGGTCTCCTCGGTGGCCGGGCCGCTGGTCGGTGGCTACTTCGCCGAGACCAACTGGCGGTGGATCTTCTATCTGAACGTGCCGCTGGCGATCCTGGCGATCGTGGTCTGTTACCACGTGCTGCGGTTGATCCCGTTCGAGCGGCGGGACCACACAGTCGATTGGCTGGGTGCCGGGCTGCTGGTAGCCGGGGTGAGCGCGCTGCTGCTGGCGCTGAGCTGGGGCGGCAACTCCTACCCCTGGGGCTCCGCGACGATCATCGGGCTGTTCGTGGCCGGCGCGGTGCTCGGGGTGGCGTTCCTGTTCCAGGAGGCCCGGGTCGCCGAGCCGATCCTGCCGTTGGGGCTGTTCCGGTCGGCCACGTTCGCCCTGGCCAACGCGGCCGGCTTCGTACTCGGTCTGGTGATGTTCGGGTCGATCATCTTCATCCCGCTCTACCTGCAGATCGTCAAGGGCGCCTCGCCCACCCGCAGCGGCCTGCTGATGCTGCCGATGATGGCCGGCATCATCGTCACCTCGATCGTCACCGGCCGGGCGATGAGCCGGATCGGCCGGTACAAGTGGTTCCCGGTGGCCGGTTCGGTGGTGCTGGTCGTCGGCATGCTGCTGTTCACCCGGCTCCAGGTGGACAGCTCGCTCTGGGCGGCGTTCGGCTACATGGTGGTGATCGGCGTCGGGCTGGGCCTGTGCATGCAGTCGCTGATCCTCGGCGTGCAGAACGCGGTGGACGTCCGGAACCTGGGCGCGGCGACCTCCTCGGCGACGTTCTTCCGGTCGCTGGGTGGCTCGTTCGGGGTGGCCATCCTGGGCGCGGTGCTCTCCTCGCGGCTCGCCAGCGGGCTCGCCGACCGGCTGCCCGGCGCGATCGCCCAACTCCCGGCCGAGCAGCGGGCGGCGGTGGCGGGCAGCGGCACTAACATCTCGATCAACGACCCGGCGACGATCCTGGCCCTGCCCGGCCCGGTCCGGGCGGCCATCCAGGCGTCCTTCGTCGAGTCGCTGCACCTGGTCTTCCTGACCACCGGCCTGGTCGCCCTGGTCGCCGTGCTGGTCACCCTGGCCCTGCCGAACGACCAGCTCCGGGGCGCCGGCCCGCAGGGCGCCGCCGGCGGCGCCGACCCGCTCGGCGGCAAGGCCCCCGCCCCCGGCGGCAAGCCCCTGACCAAGGAGTCCAAGGAAGAAGCCGCCGCCGACCTCAACGCCAAATCCCAAACCATGCTCTGACCCAACCACCCCAACCCTCTGCCGCCCTGCCCCGCCCCGCCCTGCCCCGCCCTGCCCCGCCTCGCCCCGCCCCGCCCCGCCCCGCCTCGCCCTGCCCCGCCCTGCCCCGTCCCGCCCCGGTGATCAAGAGGTTTAGGTCAGAAATCGCGTGCCCGGTGACGCAAACCTCTTGATCACCGGGGCGGGCGGCGGGCGGCGGGTGGGGCGGTGGGACGGGCGGTGGGGCGGGCGGTGGGTGGGGCGGCGGGTGGTGGGCTGGTGGGGTGGGGGTGGGTTATTTGAGGATTAGGCGGTTGGTCTGGTCGAAGACGGAGAGGTCGGCGAGGGTTTCCGGGACCGAGAGGGAGAGCGGGGCGGGGAACTCGTGCGGGTGCAGGAAGGCGGCGTCGGTGGTCTCGTCGGTGACGCGGGTGAGTTCGCCGTCCCAGTCGTCGACCCGGAACGCGGTGGTGAAGATCTGGTAGGTGTGGCCGTACATGTTGGTGTGGGTGCGGTCCGGGCCGGTGTAGAGGGCGAAGGCGCTGACCCGCAGGGCGCGTAGCCCGGTCTCCTCGCGGACCTCGCGGACCGCGCAGTCGGCTATCGACTCGCCGAGTTCCATCGCGCCCGCCGGCAGCGCCCACTGGCCGTTGTCCGAGCGGCGGATCAGCAGCACCCGGCCGGCGTTGTCGCGTACCACGGCACGGGCACCGACGAACATCAGTGTGCGGTCGCCGGCCAGGGCGCGTAGCTGTCCCACGTACGAGTCGGCCCAGGAGATACTCACCCGGACAATCTACGCAGCATCCCCGGGGTGTTCCGGCGTTCCGGGGGTTCCCAACGTGTGACCGGCGACACTAGCTTGTCACCCATGCGCAGCACGATGATGGACGCCCCGCTCCAGGTCTCCCGGATCCTCGAACACGGTGCGACGGTGCACGGCGCGGCCGAGGTGGTCACCTGGACCGGGGCCGAGCCGCGCCGGATGTCGTACGCCGAGGTGGGGCGGGCGGCGGCCCGGCTGGCCCACGCGCTGCGCGACGAGTGCGGGGTGTCCGGCGACGAGCGGGTCGCCACCTTCATGTGGAACAACAACGAGCACCTGGTGGCGTACTTCGCGGTGCCGAGCATGGGGGCGGTGCTGCACACGCTCAACCTGCGGCTCTTTCCCGACCAGGTCGCCTACATCGCCAACCACGCGCAGGACCGGGTGGTGCTCGTCGACTCGACGCTGATCCCGCTGCTGGCCCGGGTGCTCGGCGAGCTGACCACCGTGCGGCACGTGGTGGTGGTCGGCGGGGGTGACCCCGCGCCGCTGCGGGCGGTCGCCGGTGACCGGGTCACCTTCCACCACTGGGACGCCCTGCTGGCCGGCCGCCCCGAGCACTTCGACTGGCCGGAGCTGGACGAGCGGGACGCCGCCGCGCTCTGCTACACCTCCGGCACCACCGGCAACCCCAAGGGCGTCGCCTACTCGCACCGGTCGATCTATCTGCACTCGTTGCAGGTGTGCCTGCCGGAGGGGTTCGGGCTCGGGCCGGGCGACCGGGAGCTGGCCATCGTGCCGATGTTCCACGCGATGTCCTGGGGGCTGCCGTACGCGGCGTTCCTCTCCGGCGCGTCGCTGATCATGCCGGACCGGTTCCTCCAGGCCGCGCCGATCGCCGAGATGATCGCCGCCGAGCGGCCCACCCTGGCCGGTGCGGTGCCGACCATCTGGACCGACCTGCTGGCCCACCTGGATGCCAACGACGTCGACACCTCCTCGCTCAAGGAGGTGATCGTCGGCGGTTCGGCCTGCCCGCCCGCGCTGATGCACGCGTTCGCCGAGCGGCACGGCATCGAGGTGATCCACGCCTGGGGGATGACCGAGATGTCCCCGCTGGGTTCGGTGTCCCGGGCCCCGGCCGGCGCGACAGGCGACGAGGCCTGGCGGTACCGCTACACCCAGGGCCGGATTCCGGCCGGGGTGGCGGCCCGGATCGTCGGCCCGCTGGGCGAACCGCTGCCCGCCGACGGGACGTCCGTGGGCGAGCTGGAGGTGCGCGGCCCGTGGGTGACCGCCCGGTACGTCGGCGAGGACGCCCCCGACCCGGAGAAGTTCCACGACGGCTGGCTGCGCACCGGGGATGTCGGCATGCTCTCGCCGGACGGCTTCCTCTCCCTCACCGACCGGGCCAAGGACGTGATCAAGTCGGGTGGGGAGTGGATCTCCTCGGTGGAGCTGGAGAACGCGTTGATGGCCCACCCGGACGTGCAGGAGGCCTGTGTGGTGGGGGTGCCGGACCAGCGCTGGGGTGAGCGTCCGCTCGCCACCGTGGTGGTCCGCGAGGGTGCGTCGACAGGGGTGGAGCAGCTGCGCGCGTTCCTCGCCGGCGCGGTGGCGCACTGGCAGGTGCCGGAGCGTTGGGCGGTCATCGACGCGGTGCCCAAGACCAGCGTCGGCAAGTTCGACAAGAAGGTGGTGCGTTCGCGGTACGCCGCCGGTGACCTGGAGGTGCGGGAGCTGGCGGGGCCGTAACACTTTTCGGCGACCCGTCGCCGATGGGGTAGGGACGTCACTCCTGAAACATCCCTCCCCAGGGGCGGCCCCGGCGTTCGCACCGCGCCGGGGCCGCCCTTTCCATGCGGGCGACCCGCAATGTCATTGTTGCGAAACTTGCTCGCCTCTGTCCGGCTGATTGCGAAATGTCCTCGGAACTACTGCCCGGCGGTGTCGATCAGGACCTTCCCCACCACCGAGTCCTCCACTGCCTGGTGGGCGGCGGTGGTCTGCGCCAGCGGATAGCGGTGCAGCGGCAGGCCGGCCTTCTCGCCCACCCGTACCGCCCCCTGGGCGACCGCCGCCGCCACGTCGGTCACCGCCTGCGCCTTGGCCGCCTTGGGCTCCGTGTAGACAAGCACGAACTGCCAGCGGGCGTTCGGCGCCATCAGCGGCCGGATCGGCAGGGTCAGCTCGTCGCCGCCGTCGTCGGCGTAGACGCAGACCGCCCCGCCGGGACGCAGCAGGTGTACGTCGGCTGCCGCGTTGCGGGCGGCGGAGACCTCGACGATCGTGTGCACCCCGTCGGGTGCGATCTTGCGGACCTCCTCGACCACGTCCTGTTCCCGGTAGTCGATCACGAAGGACGCCCCGGCCGCCGCCGCGAGCTGGGCCTTCTCCGGGCTGCTCACCGTCGCGATGACACAGGCGTCGCCCCAGCGGGCCAACTGGATCGCCGCGTTGCCGACCGCGCCCGCTCCGCCCTGCACCAGCACCACGTGATCGCTCAGCGCCCCGGCGTGCAGCGTGTCCGGCATGTACTCCCCGGCGGTCAGGCAGCGGTGCGCGGTGAGGAACGGAATGCCCAGGCAGGCGCCGAGGTCGAACGAGGCGTCCCCGAGCGGCACCACCTGCCGGACCGGCGCCACCGTGTACTCGGCGGCGGTGCCCCAGGGGCGCTGCCAGGCCGCCTCCCAGATCCACACCCGCTCACCTGTCAGCGCCTGGTCGACCCCCGCGCCGACCGCCTCCACCACCCCCGCGCCGTCCTGCCCCGGGGTCTGCCAGCCGGCCGGCAACGGCCACTGCCGCCGCGCCTTCCAGTCGGTCGGGTTCACCCCGGCCACCGCCACCCGGACCAGCACCTCACCCGGCCCCGGCTCGGGCGCCGGCCGGTCGACCAGTTGCAGCACCGACGGGTCGCCGGTGCGCTCGTACACGATCGTCTTCATCGCCGTCTCCTCAGGCCGCCGGTTTGAGCACCACCTTCGAGTAGCCCTCCTCGCGACTGTCGAAACGCCGGTACGCGTCCGGTGCCGCGTCCAGCGGCAACTCCTTGCTCACCACGAAGCTCGGCGTGGCCCGACCCGCCATGATCAGGTTCCGCAGGTACTCGTTGTAGGTCTTCACGTTGGCCTGCCCGGTCCCCATCCGCAGGCCCTTCTCGAAGAACTTGCCCACCTTGAACAGCAGCTCGCCCTTGCCGGAGTGCTCGTCCGGCGCACCCGGGTCGTTCGCCAGATAGAGGCCGACCACGCCGAGCGCGCCGGTCGCCCGGACCACCTCGACCAGGCTGTTCAGCACCGACGCCGGCTGCTCCGCGCCGCCCGCCCCGGTGGCCTGGTAGCCGACCGCGTCCACCCCGTGATCGGTGCCCACCCCGTCGGTCCGGTCGAGGATCTGCGCCACCGGATCCCCGGCCGAGAAGTCGATGGGCGTCGCGCCTATCGACCCGGCCAGCCGCAGCCGGTCCGGCACCTTGTCCACCAGGAACACCTCGGCGGCACCCATCAGGATCGCCGAGTACGCGGCCATCAGCCCGACCGGCCCGCCACCCATCACGGTGATGTTCTCGCCCGGCCGCAGCCCGGTCATCGCCACCCCGTGGTAGCCGGTGGGGAAGATGTCGGCGAGCATCGCGTAGTCGTTCTCGTGCTCGGTGCCGGGCGGCAGCTTCAGACAGTTGAAGTCGGCGAACGGCACCCGCAGGTATTCGGCCTGCCCACCCCGGTACGGCCCCATCGCCACGTAGCCGTACGCGCCACCGGCGAAGCCGGGGTTGACGGTGAGGCAGAAACCGGTCTTCTGCTCCCGGCAGTTGCGGCAGAACCCGCACGCCACGTTGAACGGCATCGACACCCGGTCGCCGACCTTGATCCCGCGTACCCCGGTCCCGGCCTCGACCACCGTGCCCATGTTCTCGTGGCCGAAGACGATGCCCGGCTCGGCGAGCGTGCGCCCCTCGTACATGTGCAGGTCGGATCCGCAGATCGCGGTCGTGGTGATCTGCACGACCACGTCGTCCGGGTGCTCGATGCGCGGGTCCTCGACGTCGTTGACCGCCACCTCGTGCGGCCCCTGGTAAACCACAGCTCTCATGGTCCCGACGCTAGGCGGCCCGGCCGGGTCGCGGAGGCGGTTTCAGCCGAGCCGGTCCACCACCTCGGGGGTGAGGTCGTGCACCGAGGAGAGCACCACCGCGGCCAGCTCCGCCGCGTCCGGGTCCAGCGGGTACGACCCGTGCGGCACCGCGACCACCCGCATCCCGGCGGCGGCGGCCGAGCGGACCCCGTTGGAGGAGTCCTCCACGGCGGCACACCGGGCCGGGTCCACCCCGAGCCGTTCGGCGACGGCCAGGTAGACGTCGGGTGCGGGCTTGCCCCGGGCGGTCTGCTCGGTCGACAGGGTCACCCGGAAGTCGGCGGTGAGGTCCGCGGCGGCCAGCGCCGCCGCGATCAGCCGGGTCGGCGAGGAACTGGCCAACCCCAGCGGCCACCGCGCGGCCAACCGGCGCACCACCAGGTCGGCGTCGTCGATAAGCGGTACGCGCACCGCGTACCGCCGGGACATCTCCTCGACCACCTCGACGGCGACCTGCGCGGCGCTCCGGTCGACGCCCAGCTCACCGCTGAGGTATTCGGCCCACTCGCCGGTGCTCATCCCCATCAGCCGCCGCTGGGTGTCGGGCTGCCAGGTGCCGCCCCGCGCCGCCACGTACGCCCGGCGCACCTCCTCCCAGACCGGCTCCGAGTCCACGATCACGCCGTCCAGGTCGAACACCACCGCATCCACAGTCACCCCGACATCCTCCCCGACCCCGCCCGACCCCGGTCGCCCGGTGCCGGCAGCGCCCGCCGGTCTCGTGGTGGCCCCCGGTCGAGTCAGCCCTGTTCGTCCTCGTCGGCTGGCGGCTTGGGACGGCGGTAGTCCCGGATGTACGCCTCGACGTCCGACCGCAGCCAGATCGCGCCGGCCTGCAAAATCTGGAAAGGGCGCGGGAAGTACGGCTGCAAGATGATCTGCCTGAACCGCGACCGGCTCACGCCGAGCATGTCAATGATCTCGCCCGGACCGACGAGCGGTCCCGGGACCTCAGGCTCACCCATGCGTTCCGTCAGCTTTGATCATCTTCGTCCGATGGTGGCGTGGGGCGGCGGTGTTCCCTGATCCACTCCTCGACGTCCTCGGCCAGCCACACCTTCATGCCGCGCAGCTCCCGGTAGGGCCTCGGGAAGGTGGGCCGGTTCGCGATCTGCTGGAACCGCGACCGGGAGACGCCCAGGCGTTGGGCGATCTCGTAGGGCCCCATCAGGTCGCCCGGCCCTCGGTCCATGTCCCGCACGTATGCCCCGGTGGGGGTCAGTCCTCGTCGGCGGGGCTGGGGCGGTTCGTGGCGATCCAGGCCCGGACGGCCTTGCCATCCCAGACGCGGCCCATCTTCAAGGTGACGAAGGGGTCGGGGAATCCCTTGCGGCCCACGATGATCGTGGCGCGCTGCTTGCTGATCCCGCCGAGCAGGTCGCGGATCTCATCCAGCCCGAGCAACTCCACAGCCTGACGCTATGGTCTGGCGCACTTGCATCAAACGGTAGCGGGAAAGGCAACGTCCTTGGGGGTTGCCCTCGTACAATATCGTGTGATGTGGTGGACCGATGACGAGCCACGGACCTGTTCTGCCTGTCTGGACGTGTGCCGGGTGTGAATCGCCCTGGCCATGTCCCACCCGCCGCCGGGAGTTGATCGCGGAGTACGACAACGCTCCGGTGTCCCTCGCCCTCTACCTGGGCGCGCATCTGGTGTCAGCCACGCAGGACATGGGCTGGGCTCCGGCTGGCGCTCTCCACCGCCGGTTCCTCGGTTGGCTGCCCAAGCCCAACCGGTCGGCCCGCCGACTCATGACCAACCAAAGGCCGTGGCCGGGTGGTGAGTCGTGACCGAGCAAGTGGGGGACCTGCGATGACGGCGCTCCGCGCGGGTGACCTGATCCAGGTGACGCGAGCGGCCAGCGTGCAGTTCGTCAAGCCCATCCGGTGCCGGGTCATCCGGGTGCTGGACTGGATCACCTACGACGGCTGGTGCTGGCTCGACGTCTACCAACTGAACGACAAGGGGGATGCCGTGGCCCGACGGTCGATCTTCGTACAGCCGGCGGGGTTGGTCGTCCACCGACGGACCGCCCCCGTGCCGGTCGGGCAGCAGCGGCGGCCCGCATCGAAGGTGCGGCCATGAACTCAGCGGTAGGCGGTGGCCTGGGTGGCGTAGAGGGTGGCATAGATCCCGTCGAGGCGGATCAGTTCGTCGTGGGTGCCCATCTCGCGTACCCCGCCGTCGCCGATCACGATGATCAGGTCGGCGCTGCGGACTGTGGAGAGCCGGTGCGACACGAAGACCGTGACCCCGCCGCTGTCGGCGGCGACCCGGGCCGCGCCGTCGGCATACCGGGCGAACAGCCGGTGCTCGGCCTCGGCGTCCAGCGCCGACGCCGGTTCGTCGAGCACCATCAGCAGCGGGGCGTCGCGCATCATCGCCCGGCCGAGCGCGAGCTGCTGCCACTGCCCGCCGGAGGCGTCCACCCCGCCGTCGGCGTGGCTGCGCCCCAGCCGGGTGTCCAGCCCGTACGGCAGCCGGTCGACGACGTCGCTGTGCGCGCGGGCCAGGCCGGTGCGTACCGCGTCGTCGTCGGTGGCCCGGGGCAGGTCGCCGATGCCCACCGCCAGCCGGGCGGTCAGCTCCGGGCGGGCGTAGTCCTGGAACGCGGCGGTGGTCCGCTCCCGCCAGGCGGCGAGGTCGAGGTGCCGCAGGTCGACGCCGTCGACCTCGATCGCGCCCCGGTCGGGCTCGTAGAACCGGTTGAGCAGCTTGACCAGCGTGGTCTTGCCGGCGCCGTTCTCGCCCACGATCGCCACCGTGCAGCCGGCGGGCAGCAGCAGGTCGACGTCGCGGAGCACCGGCCCGGCCGCGCCGGGATAGCCGAAGGTGACGTTCCGCAGGCGGATGCCCTCCAGCAGGCGTGCGGGCGGGCGCAGCGGGGTGGCCGGCGCGTCGGGCGGCGGCACCGGCTGCGGCACCAGCTCACGCACCTCGTCCAGCCGGCGCAGGGACCGGCCGCTGCGTACGAGCTGCTGGGTGATCGTCACGGCGGCAGCCACCTGCTGGTTGAGCTGCGAGGCGAGCAGGATGGCCAGCACCACGTCGCCGACGTCCGCGTGGCCCCTGATCGCGTCGTGGACGACCAGGACCAGCGCGGCGACGTACCCGAGGCCGAACACGCCCTGCCCGGCCGCGCGCCACCACCCGGCGGCCAGCTCGCCCCGCCAGATCCGGGCGGTGGCCCGCCGCCAGTGCCCGGCGTAACGCTGTTGCAGGTGCCCGACCAGGCCCAGCAGCCGCAGCTCCTTGGCCGAGGCCGCGTCGGTGGTCAGTTCGAACAGGTGCCGGGCCTGCCGGGTGTCGACGATGCTCTCCTCGCGCGCCCGGTCGGCGGCGGCCTGGGCCCGCCGCGCCGCCAGCACCGGCAGGGCGGCAAGCAGCGGCAGCAGCACCAGCGCCGGGTGGACCAGGGTGAGCAGCACTGTGGTCAGCAGCAGGCTGACGGCCAGCGAGCCGCCGGTCAGCAGCGCCTGCAACCCCTCGCCGATGCGCTGCAACTCGTCCTGGGCCAGGGCCATCCGGTCGGCGCTGTCGGGCCGCTCGTGGTGGTCGAGGTACGGGGTGTCGTTGCTGATCCCGATGAGCTGCTCGTCGGTGCTGAGCACGTTGAGCTCGGACACCTCGAAGTAGCCGATGTGGGCGAAGTGCGCGCAGGTGAGCGCCGCGATCGCGGCCACCGCGACGGCCAGGCCGGACCAGGCGGCCGTCCCGGCGTGACCGGCAGCCGCCGCGTTGGTGAGGTGCCGGAGCGCCACCGCGGCCAGCGGCAGCGCGACCGCGTTGCCCGCCATCAGGGCCAACGCCACTGCCATCTTGCGGCGGTCCTGCCGCCACGACAGCCGCATCAGCCCGGTGATCGCCGTCAACATCGCCTCACCCCGGTACCTGTGTCAGCGGGCTGTCGTCGGCGAAGCGCTCCGCCTGGAGGGCGAACATGGCGGCGTACCGGCCGCCCGCGGCAACCAGCTCGTCGTGGCTGCCCTGCTCGACCACCTGCCCCTGGTCGAGCAGGACGATCCGGTCGGCCAGCCGGACGCTGGACAGCCGGTGCGAGATGAGGATCGTCGTCCGGCCCCGGGTCAGCTCGGCGAACCGGCCGAAGAACTCGGCTTCGGCGCGTACGTCCAGCGCGGCGGTGGGCTCGTCGAGCACGAGCACGGTGCTGCCGTGGTAGAGCGCGAACAGGGCACGCGCGATGGCGATCCGCTGCCACTGCCCGCCGGACAGGTCCAGGCCACCCTCGTAGGCCCGGGACAGCACCGTGTCCAGGCCGTCCGGCAGGGCGTCGAGGGTGTCGAGCAGCCCCGCCGCCTCCGCCGCGCGCAGGATCCCGGCCCGGTCGTCGAGGTGTTCGACCGCGCCGAAGCCGATGTTGGCGGCGGCCGAGAGTTCGTAGCGGACGAAGTCCTGGAACACCACGGCGATCCGGCGTTGCCAGTCCCGGGCGGGCAGGTCGGCGAGGTCGACACCGTCGGCGCGTACCGTGCCGGCGCCTGGCGAGTAGAGCCGGGCCAGCAGCTTGACCAGGGTGGTCTTGCCGGCGCCGTTCACGCCGACCAGGGCGGTGCACCGGCCGGCGGGGATGTGCAGGTCCAGGCCGTCGAGCACCGGCCGGGCCGCCCCGGGGTAGCCGAACCGTACGCCTGTGAAGTCGATCGCCGGGGCGACGGTGGCGGACGGTCCGGCCGCCCGGCCGGTGTCGGCCGGTTCGGCGTAGCGGTCCATGGCCCGTTCGAACGCCGTCACGGCCGTCTCGGCGTTCATGCCGTACTGGGTCTGGGTGTCGGAGTCCGGATAGAACTCGCCAAGCCGGATCAGCGCCATCACCGCCTGGAGCACCAGCGCCAGCCCGGCCAGGCCGATCACCCCGTCGGCGGCGCGGGCCCCGGCCAGCGCCAGCACGGCAGCCACCCCGACCAGCCCGACGGCCGTGTACCCCAGGTAGGGCCGCAGGTAGATGCGCCGGCGCTCGGCCCACACCGGGGCCAGCGCGCGGCGGTAGACCTGCCGGTAGCGCTCGGTCAACCAGCCGGTCAGGCCGAAGACGCGCAGCTCCTTGGCGGCAGCCGGGCCCATCGCCAGCCCGCGCAGGTAACGGCTCTCCCGGCGCAGGTCCGCGACGTCCCGGATCACCCGGGCGTAGCGGCGTAGCCCACCGCGCTGGCCGTGACGGAACAGCAGCACCACCACCAGCATCGCCAGCGCCGCCCACGGCCCGAGCACCGCCGCGACCACCACCGTGAACCCGACGACCTGGGTGTACGGCCCGACCAGCGCGATCAGCCCGGCGTACGCCGCCCCGGGGGTGCGGAACGCGAACCGCAGCTCGTGCCCGGCCTCGCCCAGCTCGTCCAGGACCGCCGGGTCCTCCAGCGGGGTGATCTCCCGCGTCGACAGTGACGCGGCGATCAGCCGCCGGTACATGTGCCCGTCGACCCGTCGGGCGAGCTGCTCGGCGACGGCCTTCTGCGCCGCCTCGGCCAGTTGCAGCGCGATCAGCGCCGCACCGGCGACGGCCAGCGGCCACCACACCTCGCCCTGCCCGGCGGTGCCGTGCAGCACCGGCCCGATCCGGCCGACGGTGGTGCTGACGGCGAGCGCGAACCCGACAGGCAGCACCCCCCGGGCCACGCTGAGCGCGAGCGCGACGGCACTCCAGCCCGGCCCGGCGGCGGGGAACAGCCGGGCGATGCGCAGTCGGGCGAGTGCGGCCTCGCGCAGCTGCCCGGTACCGGCGGTGGAGGTGGCCATCGGGGTCAGCCGAAGACCCTGTCCCGCAGCGGCGCGGGCAGGTCCAACTCCTGGACACAGCTGTCCACCGAGACCTGGTAAGACCCGACCACCTCGGGGCTGTCCGCCACGGCCAGCTCCGGCTCGGTGAGGACGGTCACCTGCCGGTCCCGGAAGCGGTACTCGTCGGCGTTGCCGTGCAGGCCGGGCACGACGTACGGCTCCGGCTCGACCGGGTTGTGGATCTTCGACTGGTCGGAGTTGAGATCGCCGGCCGCGCCCCAGCCGGTGAGCATCTCCGGCCGGTACAGGTGGCCGATGCCCAGGCGCGAGAACAACCGCGACACCGTCTCCTCCGGGAGCCGACTGCACTCGTACGGGAAGTGCGTCACCGCCAGCCCCTCGGCCTCGGCGTAACGGCGCATCCGGGCGTAGTTGAGGGTGCTCAGCACGAAGTTCTCCACCACCCGCTCACGGCCGATCTTCCCCTCCCACTTGGCCATCCACGAGTCGAGCGAGGCCCGGGGCTGCCGGTCCAGCACCAGCAGGCGCAGCCGGTCGACCGGCCAACCGGCCTCGATCAGGCAGCGGGCCGGGTTGAACAGCGCCTCGAACGGCACGTACGGCCCGGCCATCTCCTTGGCGAACAGCACCGGCTCGCCGTCGGGCAGCTTCCACGGCGAGCCCTCGCCGCCGGTCAGCGCGAACCGGCCGATGGTCTTGACCGGCTGGTAGTAGGCGGCTGCCCGCGCCATGCCGAACAGGTTGGTCACCGCCGTCGAGCCGACCCGGCAGCGTCCCCAGCCGAGCACCAGCAGCGGGTAGTCGGCCGGGCGCCGACCGGCGAACCCCTCCCGCAGGGTGCGCACGATCTGGGCGGTGACCTCGTCGACAGTGGTGGTGACGACCTGGTAGCGGCCGTCGGGCGGCAGGGGGGTGCCGGTGAGCGCGGCGTCGTCGTCGGCGGCGAGTCGGTGCAGCAGCGGGTACGGGTCGGTCATCGAGGCTCCTTGCGGTGGGGGTGGGAGGGTCAACCGAGGTCCAGCAGTGCGGCGACGTCCCGGACCTGCACCGGTCGCAGCACCGCCTCGGACAGCAGCGTCTCGATGCCCCGCAGCGCCCGCAGGCAGGTGGCCGCGGGTACCCGCCGGGTGTCGGCCAGCAGGTGCAGCGCGCAGCCGCCGGCCAGGTGGGGCATGGCCAGGAAGAAGGTCATGTCGTGGCGGGCGACGGCGGCGATCTGCCGGACGGTGGTGTGCGCGGCCAACTCCGTCAGCGTCGCGCGGTCGGGCGGGCCGGCCGGCACGTCGAAGTCCCGGCCCATCCGGGCGTCGTTGAAGTAGACCGACAGGTCGGCCTGCGCGCCCTCGGCCGCGATCAGGTCGTCCAACGCGTCCGGCGGGTAGGTGGCGTGGAAGTAAGACTCGGTCGAGTCGCGGTAGCAGCGCCGGACGGCGTCGTCGAGGTCGCCGTCACCGACGTCGAAGACCAGCAGCGCGTTCTGCGCGATGCCGGTGGCCAACTCCCGCTGACGGGGGGTGTTCCGGTTGCCCGCGATCAGCTTCACCACGGCCCGGTCCCGGCCGGTCAGCGCCGTCTGGACCAGCAGCGCGGCGGTCAGCACCACTGTGGACGAAGACGCCCCGGTGCGTTCGGCCAGCGCGGCGGCGGCGGTGGCCACGGCGGTGGACTCCATCCGCCAGGTGACGACGGGCAGCGCCTCCCCGTCCTGCTCCGGCCCGTCGAAGATCCGGTGCGGCACGTCGGGCAGGCGGGCCCGCCAGTAGGCAAGCGACTGGTGGGCGCGGCGCTGCCCGGCCGGTGAGGCCTCGTAGCCGGCCTGGTCCACCGGCTGCCAGCCCGGCGCGGGCAGGGTCCGCTCACCGTCGACCAGCGTGCGTAGGTCGGCCAGCAGCAGCTCCAGCGACCAGCCGTCCAACGCCACGTGCGACGCGGCCACGGCGACGGCCTCGACGAGGCCGTCGACGCGCAGCAGCGCCCACCGGACCGGCCACTCCCGGTCCAGCGCGAACGCGGTACCGGCCAGCTCGGCGGCGGCGGCGTCGGCCGCCTCCGGCAGCGCGTCGCCGGTGGTGTCGCGCACCAGCGGCGGGTACGCCCCGTCGGCGCGCAGGTGTTGCCGGGGGCCGTCGGCGTGGTCGGTCATCAGGGTCCGCAGCACCTGGTGCCGCAGCACCAGCTCCGACCAGGCGGCGGTGACCCGCTCGGCCGGGACCGGGGCGGTCAGCCGCAGCACCCGCCTGATGTTGAAGTCCCGGCTGGCCTCCCCGAACCACTGCATGGGCCGGTACATGGCCGCCTGACCCCAGGTCAGCGGCGCGGAGGCGGTGGACGCCCCGGAGAACCGCGCCTGGACCGCCGCCCCGGGCACCTCCGGCCGGCCGACGTCGGTACGGGTCGGCGGCTCCACGGGCTCCACGGTGGACACCTCCGGTGCCCCGGCGGTCGCCGGGTCGTGGCCGTCCACCACGGCGGCCAGGGCACGCACCGTGCGGCGGTCGAACAGGTCGGCGATGCCCACCGGCAGGCCCAGCTCCTCGTCGAGCCGGGTGACGACCTCGACGACCTGCATGGAGTCGCCGCCCAGTTCGAAGAAGTCGTCGTCGACGCCGAGCCGGTCCACCCGCAGCACCCCGGCGACCACGCCCGCCACCGCCGTCTCCAGCTCGCCGCAGGGTTCGACGTACGCGGTGCTCAGCGCGGGCCGCACCGTCGGTACGGCGGGCAGCCGGCGGGTGTCGACCTTGCCGTTCGGGGTGAGCGGGTACTGCGCCACGTACCGGAACCGGCTCGGGACGGACGCCTCCGGCAGCAGCCCGGCGGCGTGCGCCCGCAGCTGCGCCTCGGTGGGCGGCAGCTCGTCGTCGGACCGCAGGTAGGCGACCAGGCGCAGGTCGTGGCCGTCGGGTTCGGCGATCACCACCGCCTCGGCGACACCGGGGCAGCGGCGCAGCGCGTCCTCGACGGCTGGCGGTTCGACGCGCTGACCACGGATCTTCACCTGCCGGTCGGCGCGGCCGAGCACGTCGAGCACCCCGTCCGGTCCCAACCGGCCGAGGTCCCCGGTGCGCAGCAGGCGTGCCCCACCGCCCGCCGGGTGCGGGATCCACCGCTGGGCGGTCAACACCGGCTGGCCGTGGTAGCCACGGCCGACGACGGCCCCGCCCAGGCAGATCTCGCCGGTCTCGCCGAGCGGCACGGGCTGGCCCTCCTCGTCGAGGATGTGCACCTCGGCGTTGGGGATGGGTGCGCCGACCGGCAACCGCCGACCGACCGTACGGTCCGTGCCGATCCAGTACCAGGTGGCGCCGACGGTCTCGCTCATGCCGTAGTGGTTGCCGAAACCGGACTTCGGGCTGTTGCTGATCCACCTGTCGAACTCGGGGGTCAGGTACAGCGGCTCGCTGCCGATCATGACCTGACGGGCGACGTCGTCCACCCCGCCCAGGGCGGTCATCGCCCGCACGTGCGACGGGGTGAGCTTCAGGAAGCCGCACGGCGCGGCGGCGGTCAGCGCGATCAGGTCGTCGAAGGCGACCGGCTCCGGTGCGACCTCCAGCTCCCAGCCCGCGACCAGGGCGGTGAACAGCGTCATCACCGAGCCGACGAAATAGAGCGGGGCGTGCAGCACGGCCCGCTCCTGCGGCTGGAAGGCGAACTCCTCGGCGCACCAGTGCACGTAGTTGACCAGTTGCCGGTGGGTGCCGAGCACCCCCTTGGGTGCCCCGCTGGTGCCCGAGGTGTACATGACGAACGCCAGGTTCTCCACCCGGCAGCCGCCGTCGCCGTCGCCGTCGTCGCCGAGCCGGTCGGGCAGGTCCGTCACGTCGAGTACGGCCGCCGGGTAGCCGGCGGGCACCAGCCCTCGCTGCCCCGGTCCGACCAGCAGCACCGGGTCGCCCGCGTCCGCAAGGATCCGGGCCCGCCGGTCCGCCGGATCCTGGACGGACAGCGGCAGGTACGCCGACCCGGCCGCCAGCACCGCGAGGATCGCCACCACCGCGTCCACCGACCGGGGCAGCAGCACCGCGACCGGCGTCTCCGGCCCCGCACCGTGCGCCCGCAGCACCCGCGCGGTGTGCCGGACCCGGGTCAGCAGGTCGCCCGCGGTGACCTCGGCCCCCGCACAGCGCACCGCGACGCGCCCGGGATCGGCCGCCAGCGCCCGGTCGACGAGGACGTGCAACGGTGCCTGGCCGAAGGAGCGGCGCGGGCCGGTGGCGACCGACCGCACCGCGTCCACCGTGGCCGGCGCCGCCGTGACGGCCCGGCCGGGAACGCCCGCGGTGGTACGCAGTGAGGCGGGCCGCAGGTCGGTCCAGTGCGCGGCGATGTGCGCCAGACACGCCTCGACCGCCCCGGTGAACACCGTCGTCCAGCCGCCCGGCAGGGCCCGGTCGGTCGGCCACACCGAGTACTGGTCCTCGTCGTTGACGACGACGTGGAGCGGGCGGGGGCTCACGCCATCCCGCCGACCGGCTGCGCGGTCGCGGTCAGCCGCTCGACGGGCACGTGCCAGGCGCTCTTCGCATACCAGTCGCCGCCGAACGCGGTGATCGTCGGGGTCCAGCCGTCGTGGGCTTCGGCGTAGCCGGCGATCTCCCGCCAGAGTACGTCCACAAGCGCCGAGTACCGGCAGGCGATCCGCAGGTCGTCCAGGGTGAACGGTGGTCCGTCCATGCGTACCAGCCGGATGTCGAACGCGCCCCGGTACTGCCGTCCGGAGACGGTGAGCGGTTGCTTCCACATCGCCGCGCCGGGCGCCCGCAGGGTGTAACGGACGCGGGCGGTGCTGTGGCCGCCGTGGCGCAGGTCGCCCCACTCGCCGATGTCGGGCACCAGCGGTGGGAAGAAGTAGTGCCGTTGGCGGGGCACCTCGACCCGGTCGAAGTTGCCCGGCACGAAGTGCCAACGGTTGTACATCATCCGTTGCGCGACCTGCCACAGGATGTCGGTGACCGCGTCGGTGGGCAGGTCGACGGCCATCGCGGGGCTGGGCAGCACGCAGCAGAAGAAGTCCGGCTTCTTCAGGCCCGCCACCTCCTCACCGTACTGACCGGCCGGTCCGTCCAGTCGGGACAGGTCGCGGATGCCGCTGGACATGCCGTAGTCGGCGCGGGCATCGACGACCGCGCCCAGCACGAGGCCCTCCAGGATCCGGGTCAGGTCGTGCTCGTCGCCGCTGCGGTGCGCGGTACGCAGTGCGGCGGCGGTGGCACGCCGTACCCAGGCGGCGGGGTCCTCGCCGTCGTCCGGCCCGGTCGGGGCGCCGGTCAGGGCGGGCAGCTCCCGGGGCAGCTCGGTGTGACCGCGCTGCTCCTGCGCCCACGGCAGCAGGTACTCGTCCTTGGCGTAGGTCAGCCCGTTGACCCGCCGGTACCGCATGTGACCGCCGCCGTCGACGCGTTCGACCAGGTCACCGGCGAGCGCGGCCAACTCGGTCAGGGTCGCGGTGCTGAGCTGCCCGGTGACCGGCTCACCGAGCACCCCCAGGTACGCGGCGCAGCGGGTGGTGAGCACCCGCCGCAGGCCGACGGCGCTGAGCTGGCGGCCGTTGAACTCCTCGAACCGGACCGCCCGGCCGGTGCGGAACAGCAGCTGGATGGCGGCCACGAACAGCCGCTCCTCCGGGCTCCAGTCGGCAGGTGGACGGCCGCGCAGCGCGGGCAGCACGCCGTCGCGGATGAGGGTGCTGGACCCGGAGTCGGAACGGGAGAACACCCGACGCCGGACGTAGACCAGGACGGTCTCGACGCGCTCGACCCAGTCGATGACCTCCTCCAGCCGTTCGGCCAGGCTGCCGTCGGCGTGCCAGGTGTGCAGCAGGTGATCGAACTCGTAGCGCTGGTGCTCCTCCTCGGCCTCGGCCGCCAGGCACTCCTCGTCGAGCATCTCGACCAGCCACCCGGGCAGCGCGAGCTCGGCCACGACCTCCTCGGTCGGCAGGTCACCCCGCGCCGGTTCGTGCACGGTCAGCTTGCCGAGCGCCGAGTGGCACAGCACGAACGGGGCGGGCGGCACGTCGACCCCGGGTGGTGTCAGCCGCAGTTCCTGCCGGCCGAGCAGGTGCCGGACGATCGCCTGCTCGCGCAGGGTCAGACCGTCGAAGGCGGACCGGAAGGGCACCTTGCCCGCCATGGTGAGCAGGCGGAGAACCGCCGTCTGGGCGCTCCCGCCGAACAGCTCTGCGGGGTCGCGCACGTCGCGTAGTTCCTGGCTCCATTGGTCGGTCTTCGTACGTCGCACGTTCCTACCTTTCGCGACCGGGCAGGCCGCGGCGTGCGCGGGAGCCGGCTCGCGCGACGGCCACCGTCGCGGTGGTCGAGGGGCTCGTGGCGTCCGGCAGCCGACCTGGAAGTGGAGGGTCCGTGACGGTGCCACGGCGGGTAGGAGACGACATTCCACCCCGACGTGGGAGCGCTCCCGACGCCGCAGTCTTACCGAGGTTAATAGATGTGTCAATATCGCGTCGATGGCCGCGGCGACCGGGTCGATCCGATGGCGTTCGGCAGCGGTCGACCAGCCCACCGTGCGGCTGAACGCTCAGCCCGGTTCGGCGGCCACCACCGGATGACGGGCCGCGACCCGGGTGGTCAGGAGCGCCGGGTGGTCAGGAGCGCCGGGTGGTCAGGAGCGCCGGGTGGTCAGGAGCGCCGGGTGGTCAGGAGCGCCGGGTGGTCAGGAGCGCCGGGTGGTCAGGAACGCCGGGTGGTCAGGAACGCCGGGTGGTCAGGAACGCAGGGCGGGCAGCCCGACGGGGTTGTCCGGGGGGATGACTGTGTGACAGGCGCGGGCGACCGGGTCGAGCAGTTCGCGGAGCCGATCGGTGCGGTCCGGGCCGAGGGCCTGCCACGGGCGCGTGGCGGCGCGGTCGGTGGCGTCCTCGACGGCCCGGAAACCGCTGTGCCCCGCCTCGGTCGGCTCGCCGTCGCCGGTCAGCCAACCCCGGTCGACCAGCCTGGCCCTGGCCCCGGCCCACTGCTCCGGGGTCCAGCCCCGGCCGAGCAGGTGCTCCGCCGGCCGGTCCACCGCGACCCGGAAGGCCAACGTCTCGACCGGGTCGAGACCGGCGGCGACCAGGGCGGCCACGTGCCCGTCGCCCCGGTGCTCGCGCAGCGTGGTGGCCGCCTGCCAGAGGCGGGCCAACGGGTAGTCGCCGCGCGGCAGGGCGGCGTTGGCCGCGCCGAGCACCCGCCCGCCGGTGTCGGCCCCGACGGCCGCCACCTCCAGCAACTCGGCCGCCTCGGCCAGGTGCGCCTCGGGTAGTTCGTAGGTGAGTTCGGCAAGCGCCTGCACGGCCCCGGTGAGCCGGGCGCGCAACGCCTCCTCGGGGGTGGCCAGCTGCCACACGGCAGGCAGCGCGCGGCTCACCATCGACGGGGCGAAGGTGAAGAAGGCCGCGATCACCGGGGCGGCGTCGACCGGGCCGAGCGGGGCGGCCCGGCCGGCGAAGTAGCCCCGCCAGTAACCGCGCAACCCGATCGCCTCGTGGGCGGCGCGGACCCGGGGATGGAAATAGGTGATCGCGTGCAGGGGTTCGACGTACGTCCACATCAGCCGGGCGGTCTGCCCGGGAACGTCAAGCGCCGGCACGCGCACCTCCGCCGTCGGTGAGGGGTCACCGTGCGCGGACCGGCCGCTCACGGTGACCCCGAACCTACTGCTGGTAGGTGTCGGGCCGGAAGACCCCTGTGGTCTACTGCACCGCCAGCACGTCGACGATGAACCGCAGCGGGCCGGCCGGTGCTCCCGGACGCTGCGGCTTGTCGCCGTACGCCAGGTCGGCGGGGATGTCGAGCTGGACCCGGCTGCCCACGGTCTGGCCCTGCATGCCCTGGTCCCAACCCGGGATGACGTTGCCCTGGCCGAGGCCGAAGCTGAACGGCTCGGACCGCTTCCAGGAGGCGTCGAACTCCTCACCGGTCTTGTACGACACACCGACGTAGTTGACGGTGATCTGCTGGCCGGCCTGGGCGGCCGGGCCGGTGCCCCGGATCAGCGGGGTGGCCTTCAGCCCGGTCAGCTCGCCCTCGCCCTTGGTCGCCTGGGGCTTGGTGCACAGCGCCTGGTCGGCACCCTCGGGCAGCTTGGGGAAGTCACCCGCGCAGCCGACCGGAGCCGCCGCCGGCTTCGGGTCGTCCTTCTCGCCGTTGCGGACCACCACGAACACCCCGACGATCACCGCGATGACGGCCACACCGGCGACGGCGCCCAGCCACGCCTGCCGGCGCTTGCGCGCCTCGGCGGCCTTCTGCGCCGCCAACTGGGCGGCGAGCCGCCGCTGTGCCTTCGTCTCCTGGCCCTGGCCCTGGCCCTCGCCCTGGTCTGCCGGACGGTTCTCCGTACGCTCGCTCACGTCCTCGACTCCCTGCTGATGTGGGTGGCCGGCCCGGCGACCCGGTGCCGTGGCCAGCGCACACGGTACCCGGATAGATGCCGTGGGTGGGCGGTCGCCCGCCACCATGTCCCCGGATGCGACACGGCCCCCCGTTCCTCCCGATTTCCGGCGGGTGCCACGGGCAGGACACCTACCCGTTCCGGCGGCCCGGCGAGGAGCGGGTGATCGTCCGGATCACGCCCACCCAGAAGCTCGGTATGGGCTGACCGACGGGACGGACCCCGGCGGGACGGCTGCGTCGCGCCGGGCGTCGTGGCACCGCGGAGTCGGCCACGGGTGGCTCTCCGGCACCCGCCGGGGCACCCGGTCAGGCGCTCCTGCGCGGGGCGGTCTTCTTCTCGGTGGTCTTCTTGGCGGGTGCCTTGGCGGCCTTCTTCTCCGGGGTCTTCTTCGCGGCGGTCTTCTTCGCCGGTTCCGCCTTCTTCGCGGGGGTCTTCCTCGCGGCGGCCTTGCCGGCCGGGGTCTTCTTCGCCGGCTCGGCCTTCGCCCCCGGGCTCCCGGCCGCCTGCTTGGCCGACCGGGCCGACGAGATGGGCGTCGGCTCGCCGGCCCCGCCTGCCGGTGCCTCGCCCCGGGCGACCCGGGCCCGTTCGACGGACGCCTTCAACGCCGCCATCAGGTCCACCGCGGCGGCCGGCGCGGCCTCCTCCTCCGCCGGCTGGACCACCTCGCGGCCCTCCACCTTCGCGTCGATGACCTCCTGCAACGCCGCCCGGTAGTCGTCGGTGAAGGCGTCCGGCTGGAACTCGCCGGCCATCGAGTCGATCAGCGAGGCGGCCATCGCCAGCTCCGGCGGGCGGACCTTCAGGTCCTCGTCCAGGAAACCGAAGTCGGGGGTGCGCACCTCGTCGGGCCAGAGCATCGTGTTGAGCAGCAGGACCCCGTCGCGGACCCGCAGGGTGGCCAACTGTTCCCGCTGGCGCAGCGCCACCTTGACGATCGCCACCCGCTCCGAGTCGGCAAGCGCGTCGCGCAGCAGCACGTACGGCTTGGTGGCGGTCCCCTCCGGCTCCAGGAAGTACGCCTTGTTGTAGAGGATCGGGTCGACCTGCTCGGCGGGGACGAACTCCAGCACGTCGATCGCCCGGGAACTGGTGAGCGGCAGGTCGGCGAAGTCGGCGTCGGTCAGGATCACCATCTCGCCACCACCGAGGTCGTACCCCTTGGCGATGTCGTCGTAGCTGACCTCCTCGCCGCAGACCGAGCAGGTGCGCTTGTAGCGGATGCGGCCGCCGTCGTCCCGGTGCACCTGGTGGAACCGGATGTCCTTCTCCTCGGTGGCCGAGTAGAGCTTCACCCCGATCGAGACCAGCCCGAACGACACCGCTCCCTTCCAGATCGCCCGCATCCCCTGCTCCTCTCCCCGATCTGACCAGGATCGCAAACGATCGAAGCCACCGCACCCGCTTCCGTGCCCAACTACAGTCGGACAGGTGCCCGGCGCGCCGTTGAAGCCGATGCTCGCGATGACCGGGCCGCTCCCGGTGGGTGCCGGCTGGGCGTACGAGTTCAAGTGGGACGGGGTACGCGCGCTCGCCGACCTGGTCGGCGGCCATCCGCACCTGTACGCCCGCTCCGGCGTGGAGATCACCGCCGCGTACCCCGAGCTGGTGACCCTGGCCGAGCAGGTCGACGACGCGCTGCTCGACGGCGAGGTGGTCCTCTTCGACCCGGCCGGGCAGCCCTCGTTCACCGCCCTGGCGGAGCGGATGCACGTGCGGGACCGGGCGAAGGCGGCCCGGCTGGCGGCGACGATCCCGGTCACGTACATGATCTTCGACCTGTTGCGCTGGCGCGGCGAGGACCTGACCGGGCGGCCGTACCACGAACGGCGGGCGGCGCTCGACGGCCTGGGGTTGGGGGCGGCGCGGTGGGCGGTCCCGCCTTTCTTCACCGACGGTGCGGCGACCTACCAGGCGGCCGGCGAGCACGGGCTGGAAGGGGTGATGGCCAAGCGGGTCGGGGCCGCCTACCGACCGGGGGTGCGCTCGGCGGACTGGGTGAAGGTCAAGCTGGAGGTGACAGGCGACTTCGTGGTCGGCGGCTGGCGGCCCGGCGTCCGGAAGATCGGTGGGCTGCTGGTCGGGGTGCCGCGCCCGGACGGGCGGCTCACCTACCGGGGGCGGGTCGGCGGCGGGATCGGCGCGGCCCTGGAACGGGAACTGCTGCGCGAGCTCGAACCACTGCGCGCCGACAGGTCGCCGTTCGCCGGGGACGTGCCGCGCGAGGATGCCCGGGGGGCGATCTGGGTGACCCCCCGGATCGTGGTGGAGGTCAAGTACGGCCAGCGCACCCCGGACGGGCGGCTGCGGTTCCCCCGGGTGCTGCGGCTGCGCCCCGACAAGCCACCCGGGGAGGTCGAGGATGCCTGAACGGGTGCGGGTCGAGGTGGACGGCCGGGCGCTGGACCTGTCCAACCTGGACAAGGTGCTCTACCCGGAGGCCGGTTTCACCAAGGGCGAGGTGATCGACTACTACACCCGGATCGCCCCGGTGTTGCTGCCGCACCTGGCCGACCGGGCGTTGACCCGGATCCGCTTCCCCAACGGCGTCACCGGCGGCTCGTTCTTCGAGAAGAACGCCCCGGCGGCAACCCCCCGTTGGGTACGCACCGAGACGCTGCCCGTCCCCGGGTCGAGCAGGGGCCGGGAGACCATCGACTACGTGGTCGCCGACGACCTGCCCACCCTGGTCTGGCTGGCGAATCTCGCCGCCCTCGAACTGCACACCCCGCAGTGGCGGATCGGCACCCACCCGGATCTGATGGTCGTCGACCTCGACCCCGGGCCGCCGGCATCGTTGCGACAGTGCTGCCAGGTGGCGGTCCTGATGCGCGACCGGCTCACCCTCGACGGGGTGCGGGCCTATCCGAAGACCTCCGGCAAGAAGGGCATGCAGCTCTGCTGCCCCATCGGCGGCACCCAGGACGCCGAGGTCGTCTCCGGCTACGCCAGGCGGATCGCGCAGGAACTGGAGCAGACGCACCCCGGCCTGATCGTGTCGAGGATGGCGAAGAACCTGCGGCCCGGGAAGGTCTTCATCGACTGGAGTCAGAACAACGCGGCGAAGACGACGGTCGCGCCGTACTCGCTGCGGGCGCAGTCGACCCCTGCGGTGTCCACCCCGCTGACCTGGGACGAGGTCGAGGCGGGGGCGGCGGGGAAACGGCCTTCGGCGAAGCCGTACACCGCAGGGGAGGTGTTGCGGCGGGTCGAGAAGTCGGGGGACCTGCTCGCCGCGCTGCTCGACGGCGGCCCCGAACTGCCTGCGGCGTGAACGGCCCTGTGCCACGCCGCAACGGCCCGGCCGCCCCGGGTGAACCGGGTGGCCGAGCCGTCGCATCGGATCAGCGGGCCCCGAAGACCTTCCGGTAGGTGCCGAGGCGCAGCAGCACGGTCTCGCCGGTGGCGTCCAGCACACCGTCGTTGTCGGTGATCGCGTACACCTGACCGTCGCCGCCGACGGTCAGCCCCTCCAGCTTCTCCTGGGTCCAGCCGTCGGTGGCCCGCAGCGCCGGCAGCACGTCCACGGCGAGCGTCTTGGGCAGCACCTGGAGCGGGCCGTCGGCGGCCGGACCGGTCGGCAACGGCACCGTGTAGATCCGCTTGACGGCGGCGGCCGGGCCGTTGAGCTTGTCCCGTTCGATCACGGCGAGCCGGTCACCGACCACGGTGATCTCGGAGAGCCCGATCCAGTCCCCGGGGACGCTGGTGCTCGACAACTGGTAGCCGAACCAGCTCCAACTGTCGGCGGTCACGTCGTACCGGCCGATCCGGACGACGCCTGTCGGGTCGGTGGCGACCTCACGCTGGAGCACCGCCCAGACGATCTCCCGGCCGTGCCGGTCGGTGCCGGCGGCGACCCCCTCGAAGCCCTGCTTGCCCAGCCCGGCGGCGACCTGGGCCGGCAGCGGCACGGTCTGCTCGGTCCGCCCGTCGCCGTTCAACCGGACCAGCCTGTTCTCGCTGCCCTCCGCGCCCTCGACGGCGAGCCAGAAGCCGCCCTGCGGCCGGGCGGAGATCCCCTCCGCGTCGTACCCGACCGGCTTGCCGGCCGCGTCGGTCACGGTCGTCGCGGCGGTGACGACCGCCGGCGACCTCCGGGTGTCGACGGTCAGGATCCGGGTCGGGGTGTACGCGGCGTCGGTGACGCTGTAGAGCTGCTGCGGCCGGCCCGGCACGGCGGACAGCGCGCCGAGCGCCCCCCAGCCGATCGGCGCACCCGACGCGTCGTCGGCCGAGACGATGCTCGGGAAGCCCGGCTTCTGCTCACCGAGCCGGTAGAGCGACACCGAGGCGCGGACACCCACCGAGGCGTCGTCGGTCTCGCTGGAGACAGCGAGCAGGTCCCGGGAGGGGATGGGGAGCAGCCCCTCCGGGCCGTTGGTGGTGGGTAGCACCTGGCGCAGCACCGGGGCGGTGGGCCGGGTGAGGTCGTAGACGGCGACGAAGTTGCTCCGCTCCGAGCCGACGAACGCGTACCGCACGCCGTGGTACTCGGCGATCGCCACCCCCTCCGGCTCGGTGCCCTTCTTCGCGGCCCGGTCGTTGTTGTGCAGCCCGTAGCGGACGGCGAGGCGCTCGAAGGTGTTGCCGGCGTCCCAGACCACCTGGCCGGTCCGGCTGTCGAAGATGGACCAGCCCCGGGTGCCGCCCCGCCAGTCGCCCTCGTTGGCGGTGGCCAGGTAGCGGTCGTTGACCCAGGCCACCGCGTCGGGCTCGCGGGGGACGTCGGTGATCGATCCGGTCAGGTCGATCCGGCCGTCCTTGACCGTGTCGATGCCGTCGACCGAGGCGGTGCCTGCGCTGAAGGCCCGGGTGATCCGGCCGGTGGGCAGGTCCACCAGGACGACGCCGTTGTTCTCCTGGAGGGTGACCGCGAGCTGGTTACGTTCGTTGATCGAGACGTACTCGGGTTCCGGGTCGGTGGGCTCGGTGATCCCGGCGGCGGCCAGCACCGGCAGCGCCCGGCCGTCGGGGCCGGTCAGCGGCACGGTACGCAGCTTCCACCGCTGCGGGGTCGTCTTCCCGTCGAGGTCGATCAGCTGGACGAAACCGGCCGGCGCCTGCGGCAGGTCACCCTTCTTGCGGCCGGGCGGGGTGGCGTCCTCGTCCCGCTCGTTCTCGATGGCGATCGCCGCGTACCGCTCGTCGTGGCTGATCGCGATGGAGTCGGGCTGGCCGCCGAGGTCGATGCTGCGGACCCGCTGCCGGGTGGCCAGCTCGATCACGTCGAGGCGACCGGAGGGGGTGGTGTAGCCAGCGCTGGTGTTCACCACGACCAGCACGTACCGGCCGACGATCGCCACCGAGGTCGGCTCGTCCTCGGCGTCGCCGAGCTGGGCCAGGGCGAGGGTGCCGAGGCCGCGCGGCTGGTCCGGCTTGCCGATGTCGAGAAAGCCGATCCGCCGGGCCGCCGCGTCGGTGTAGACCAGGGTACGGCCGTTCGGGCTGACCGCGGAGATCTCGGCCACCGTCGCGGTGGCCGGGTCCTCGCCCTCGGGCCGGTTCTGGAACACCGGGTAGGTGGCGGTGCGGTCGAAGTTGAGCTTCCGGTCGGGGTACTGCTGCTGGGCGGCGCTCGCGGTGCCCGGGGTGGTCAGGGCGGCCACCGTCAGGCCAGCCACCACCGTCGAGGCCAGCACTCTTCTCGCTGTCACTGCTCCTCCGAATGTCGATTCGGAGGGAGGCTGGCAGGTACGACCGAGCGTAGGTTGACCGTCGGGTGAACGACCGGCGACACGCCGGCGGTGAGCTGGCTCGCCGGCCTCGTCGCTTCGGCCCGTCTTCCCTGGTCGAAGCGGTGGCCGGGCGGGGCCGACCGGGTCACCTGTCGATGACGGCGCCGTTCGCGTCGATGCCGTGGTCCCGCCAGTAGACGTCCCACTCGTCGTCGACGTGCTGCGGCACCTTGCCCTCCGGATAGCGGACGTAGGGGGAGGTCGGTTCCTGCCCGTCCGGGAAGCAGGCGCTGCCGCCCTGCCCGCCCACCGCGATCGCCGGGTACTGGCCATCGCCACAGATGTTCTCCCGGTAGCCGCAGCCGCTGGTCACCATCAGCCCGCTCAGTCCGACCCCGGCAAGAGCCATCATGATCCGCATTCGCATGTGGTCCATCCTGGTCGCGGTGACGACCACTGTCATGCGTACGCGTACTCAACCCGGTGGGCCGGAGATCCCCCGCGTGCGAGGGGTGTCCCTGTCGGTCCGGTCCTGCTCCCTCGCACGCGGGGACGATTCCTCGGATTCGCCGGTGCCGCGCCCTGATCCGGTCGCCCGGTGGTCCTAGCCGGGCTGCCAGGCCCGGAAGTACCAGCCGTTGTACTGGCTGTCGGGCAGGGTGCGGTACACGCAGCCGCCCATGACCTCACCACCCGCGCTGACGACATCCTGGCGGAAGAGTTCGCACTCGTCGTAGGTGGCGAAAGCGCCGTTCCAATCGAATGGCACGGCGGCGGCCGGGGCCGGCTGGACCGTGAAACTGACGGCTGCGGCTGCGGTGGCGACCACCGCGAGGCGGGTGAGCCTGCGGCGGAACGGCTGTGGCATGGCGAGTCCTTCCGGAGTGGTGAGGAGCCTGCCCGACGATCCTAGATTGACGTCCAGCGATCGGTGATCCGCCATTCGGGCAGCCCGGAACGGTCGGTGTCGGGGAATCTCCCCGTCGCTGTCCGCCGGTCGCGGAACCGTTCACCAACCCGGCAACCCGGCTCTGGTGGCGGCCGTCGCTGGGCCTTTCGGTGGCGGTTGGGCCCGGTAGGGTGAGGCGATCCGTCCGGACAGGAGGCCCGATGGCTGCCCCGCTTGCCGTCACCCCGTCGACCGATGTGCCTGAGCAGGTGGATCGGCCGTTGCTGACCTATTGCGACGACGCGACAGGCGAGCGGACCGCGTTGACCGCGAGTCAGCTCGGTGGTTGGGCGGCGCGCACCGCCGGGCTGCTGCGCGACGGGTGCGGGCTGGGGCCGGGCAGCCGGGTCGCGGTGCTGTTGCCGCCGCACTGGCGTACCGCTGCGGTGTTGCTCGGGGCCTGGTCGGTGGGGATGGCGGTGTCGTTCCGGCCGCGCGCCACCGCCGGGTTACCGGTGCTCGAACCGGGCGGCGACCGACCGTACGACGCGGTGTTCGTCACTCCGGAGCGCCTCGACGACTGGCTGGAGGACGTGCCCGACGGGGTGCACCGCTACCTGGTCGGCACCGCCCCCGGGGCGCTGGCCGACGTGCCGGTGGGCTGGCTCGACTGGTCCGCCGAGGTGCTCCGGCACACCGACACCCCGCCCGACTACGCCGCCGTGCACCCCGCCGCCCCGGCGACCCCCGACGGCACGAGCTACGCCGTCTGGGGACGCCTCGCGAAGGAGGTCGCCGCCCAACTCGACCTGCGCCCCGGCGACCGCCTGCTGGTCGACGCCGCCGAACACGAACAACCGGTGAAGTGGCTGCTCGCCCCCCTGGCAGCCGGCGCGTCCGTGGTGATCTGCGCCAACCTGGACCCCGCCGGGTCGGCCGGCCGGATGGCCGCCGAGCAGATCACCCGGGTGCTCTGAACACACCACGTAGGGGAGTCCCCTGAGGACGGACGCCAGCGCTCCGGGTCGTACGACCGGGAATTCTCCGGTGGTCGGCGGTGCGGGTCGGTGACAGCGTTGCGTCATGGTTTCCCGACCCGTACGGCGCTGGCGTCAGCTCGTGGTCTGGCTGCACGTGGTCACCTCGGTGGGTTGGATGGCCCTGGCCCTGGTGCTGTTCGTGCTGCTGGTCACCAGCCGGACCACGCCGAGCCCGGCGGTGGCCGTGAGCGCCACCTCGATGGCCCAGTTGCTCGACGGCCGACTGCTCGCCCCGCTCGCCAACGCCTCGGCGTTCACGGGTTTCATGCTCGCCGCCGCGACCCCGTGGGGGTTCTTCCGGCACTGGTGGGTGCTGGTGAAGTTCGTGATCACCCTGGTCCAGCTCTATCTGGGCATCTTCATCCTCAGCGGGGTCCTGGCGGACACCGCGTCGGCGGCGCGGAGCGCGGCGACGGCAGCGGAGGGCGCAGCGGTGGCGGTCACCGGTGCGGCGGGGCCGGCCCTGCCCATAGCGGCCGGTTCGGCGTTGATGGCCGGCGCGATCGCCTTCCAGGCCTGGGTGTCGATCGCCAAGCCCTGGTCGACGACCCGGTGGATGCCGGCGGACCGCCGGCAGGTCTCCGCCTCCACGGCACCCCGCTGGGTGTTCGTGGCCACCGTCGTCGGTGTCGCGGCGGACCTCACCGTCGCCACGGTGCTCGGCCATCCGGCCCCGCTGGTCTCCCTGACGATCCTGGCCACCTGGCTGGTGGTACGCCGTCGCCGCCGGGCGGCGACGGCGGTGCCGGCCGGCGCGACCGCCTGAGCCCACCGTGCTCGACGCTGCTACCGGTCGAGATGGGCGTGACCCGGGTGAGCCGGGCGTTCTCACCGTCGCCAGGGCACCCGCCGGGTGCAGGGCGCGGTGTGGTCGACCGGCAGCGCACACCGGCCGCCGGGCAGCGGCCGGTCACAGAAGACCCAGTGGTGTACGCCCTGCTGGTCCTCGGCCGACACGGTCACCCCGCCGGGCTCGACCCGGGCGCTGAGCCGGGCCAGCACCCGGGCGGCGGTGCGGGCGAAGATTCGGGCGCGCAGCAGGTCGGGCGCGGTGACCGGCAGATGGATGACCCATCTGCCGCTCATCGGTAGCGGTGGTTCGCGGACTGGGCACCCTGCCACGCGCGCAGCGCCCTCCGGATGCGGACGTTCTCCTCCTGTGCCGCGACCAGGGCGGTCTGGGCGACGGTGAGTTCGTCGGCCACCCGGTGCAGGAAGGCGCGGATCTCGGCGGGGTCGACGCCGCGCCGACGGAGGTTGAAGCAGCGCTCGCGGATCTGCCAGGGGCGCAGCGGGGCCGGACGCACCGGCGTCGTGCCGGGCTGTGTGGCGCCGGGCTGTGTGGCGCCGGGCTGTGTGGTGCCGGACTGTGTGGTGCCGGACTGTGTGGTGCCGGACGGTGTGGCGCAGGGCCGTGCCGGGTGGGTCGACGGTCGGTCGATCGGCATCGGTGGTCGTGGGGCGTGGGGCCGGCGGGTCAGCCGGCGGAGCAGGTGGCGCACGGGGTGACCGCCCTTCGGAGAGGCCGCAGGTGGTTGGGGGAGGGGTGGCCCCGGCCGCTTGCGATCGGCGGGGCCACCCCTGCCGCCACCCGCCGGGCAGGTGGCAGCGCCGCGCCGGGGGAGCGCGGAGGGCGAGGTTCCGGTGGCGATGCGAGGCCGGTACGAGAGGTGCCAACCGACCGCAACAGCACCGCATCACCGACAGTGACGCTACGACCACCGAGTCACCTATGTCAAGCATGTCTTTGAGTCAGCAACCCACCTATGTCACCGCTGCTACGTGCGTTGCCTCTGCCGCAATCACTGATCGATACTGGGCGTGCCAACCGACTGCAAGGGGCCCAGCGTGCCTATCCCGCCCACCATGGACGAGTTGCTCGACGACTTGCTGAGAAAGATCAAGGAGGGGCGCTACCCTCCAGGCTCTCAGCTCCCCTCGGGGCGGGACCTGGCGGATGCCTACGACGTTTCGCAGTCCACGATCAGTCGTGCGGTGGCAAGGCTGCGGGAGCAGGGTGTGTTGGTCGGGCGGCCGGGGCGCGGTGTGTTCGTGGCGGAGTCCACCCGGCGCTGACCGGCTGCGGTGCTGGCGCCTGATTGGGGCGTAGTGGGCGACGATCCTGAGCGCCGCAGGGCGACAGTCCGACGGCTGCGGTAGTGGTGGCCGAATGGGGCTGGCCTGATTTTCCGCCCTCTGATCGACTCGGTGGGGGCGAGGTAGCGGTGTCCGATGCGGTTCGATACCGCTACCCTCGCCTCCCCTGAGATGATCATGCGGCGCGTGCCGGGTGGGGTCAGCAGGTGGTGTTGCCGGCGGGGACCCAGCCGTCCAGGGACGGGTCCTCGGCACCGTGGCCGTAGATCCAGCTGTCGTTGTCCTCGGCCCAGCCCTGGCCGTGCCAGCGGAACCCGCGCCCGGCGGTCAGGGTGCGCAGCACCTGGCCGTGCGGTGCCGTGCGCAGCCAGGTGTTCTGGGTGAGGTTGCACAGGTAGCCGGGCGCGTCGCTGGCCGAGGCCGGCGTGGCGGCCACGGCGGTGCCCGGGCCGACGACGATCGCGATCGTCAGGGCGTGCAGAAGTCGGCGTTTCACTCGGATTCCCTTCGACGTGCCGGCGTCGATCGTCGACTGTGGACACAGTACCGGCAGGGTGCGACGACCACCGGCGGGATGCGACGGCCGTCGGCCGGGCGGGACGGCCACCGTCGGGGTGCGACGGCCCCCGGTCGGGCGGGACGGCCCCGGCTGGGCGGGCCGAGGAGTTGCCGGCCGAATCGTTAACGCCATCAGCTCCAAAGGACGCACGAGGGACAACCCACACCCGCCGCCCGCAGGGCGAGGGGCCAGCGCAACGGGGCCCGGGCGCGCGAGGGGACCAACGCACCCGGACCCAAACGCAGTCACCCTGCGCGTTGGTCAAGCCGGCGGCTACCGGCTAGCTACCGGCTACCGGCGCCCCACCCCGCCGCGCGGGTCAGTCGACAGTGGGGAGGCGGGGGCCGAGGACGTCGTCGGCGTCCACGATGGTGTACGCGTACCCCTGCTCGGCGAGGAAGCGCTGGCGGTGGGCGGCGTACTCGGTGTCGATGGTGTCCCGGGAGACGACGGTGTAGAAGTGCGCCTGCCGACCGTCGGCCTTGGGGCGGAGCACCCGGCCCAGCCGCTGGGCCTCCTCCTGCCGGGAGCCGAACGTCCCGGACACCTGGATCGCCACCGCCGCCTCGGGCAGGTCGATGGAGAAGTTGCCCACCTTGGAGATGACAAGGGTGCGCAGTGAGCCGGAACGGAACGCGTCGAACAGCCGCTCACGCTCCTTGTTGGTGGTGGAACCCTGGATGATCGGGGCGTCCAGGTATTCCCCGAGCTGGTGCAACTGGTCGATGTACGCGCCGATCACCAGCACCTGGTCCTCGGGGTGCCGCTGCACGAGGGCGCGAACCACCGGCAGCTTGGTGCGGGCGGTCGCCGCCATGCGGTAGCGCTCCTCGGCCTCCGCCGTCGCGTACGACATCCGTTCCGCGTCGGTCAGGGTCACCCTGACCTCGGTGCACTCGGCCGGGGCGATCCAGCCCTGCGACTCGATGTCCTTCCACGGGGCGTCGTACCGCTTGGGGCCGATCAGGCTGAACACGTCGCCCTCCCGGCCGTCCTCGCGTACCAGGGTCGCGGTCAGGCCCAGCCGGCGGCGGGCCTGGAGGTCCGCGGTGAACCGGAAGATCGGCGCGGGCAGCAGGTGCACCTCGTCGTAGACGACCAGGCCCCAGTCGCGGGCCCCGAACAGGTCCAGGTGGGTGAACGCGCCGCCGCGCCGCGAGGTGAGCACCTGGTACGTGGCGATGGTGACCGGCCGGATCTCCTTGCGCTCGCCGGAGTATTCCCCGATCTCCTCCTCGGTGAGCGAGGTGCGGGCGATCAGCTCCCGCTTCCACTGCCGGCCGGCGACCGTGTTGGTGACCAGGATCAGTGTGGTCGCCTTCGCCTCGGCCATCGCCGCCGCGCCGACCATGGTCTTCCCTGCCCCGCACGGCAGCACCACCACCCCGGACCCGCCGGCCCAGAACGCCTCCACCGCCTCCCGCTGGTACGACCGCAGTGTCCACGGCCTGCCGCCGTCCTTGCCGGCCTCGGCCAGCTCGATCTGGTGCGCCTCGCCGTCGACGTACCCGGCCAGGTCCTCCGCCGGCCAGCCCAGCTTCAGCAGCGCCTGCTTGAGTCGACCCCGCTCGGACGGGTGCACCCGGATCGTGTCGTCGTCGATCTTGTCACCGAGCATCCCGGCGAGCTTCTTGCTCTTGGCGACCTCGATCAGCACCATCCGGTCCAGCCCTCGCAGCACCAGGCCGTACGCCGGGTCGTTGGCGAGCTGGAGCCGGCCGTACCGGTCCATCGTGTCGGCCACGTCCACCAGCAGGGCGTGCGGCACCGGGTAGCGGGAGTACTTCAGCAACGCGTCGACCACCGCCTCGGCGTCGTGACCGGCGGCGCGGGCGTTCCACAGGCCCAACGGGGTCAGCCGGTAGGTGTGCACGTGCTCCGGGGAACGCTCCAGCTCGGCGAAGGGCGCGATCGCCATCCGGCAGGACTGCGCGTCCGGGTGGTCGATCTCCAGCAGTAGGGTCTTGTCCGACTGCACGATCAGTGGTCCACCGCTCACGCCAGGTCCTCTCCTCGGCCGAAATGCGTCGGCCCGGGTAGACAAACCCGCAGGCCGACCATCAAGTGTTGCACGGAGGCGGGGCGGTGCCAGAAAATCTTCACATCGGGTGCAACGTTTCCCAGACGACATGCGTCTACCAGTGGGACGACCGATCCGGGGAGGCACATCATGCAGGTCCGCCACAGAGCCCGGCTCGTCGCCCTGGCCATGGTCATGCTGGTCGGCGCGGGGGGATGCACGCCCGATCGGCAGGCCGACCCGGGTGGCACCGGAGGAGGGCTCGCCCCGGTCGGCAGTGCGGAACAGGTAACGGGGGCGGGTGCCGCTGCCCTGCCCGACCAGCTGACCCGGTCCACCGCGAAGCCCCGCCCGAAGTCGAAGGAGAAGGCGAAGGCCGTCGTCGACCCGGCCCGCACCGCCAAGACCCCGAAGCCGTCGAGCGGACGCCGCCAGCCCGCCCCGACCAAGGCCAACCTGACCCGCTGCCAGCAGGGCGAACACCAGCGTGAGGTGGAGACCTACCTGGCCAGGCTGGGCGGGTTCGGCAAGCTCACCGTGGACGGCCGGCAGACCGACGCCGACTGCGCCGCGATCAAGAAGTTCCAGCAGCGGTACGACATCCGCCCCGCCGAGGGTCGCGCCGGCCCGTTGACGCTCGACGTGGCGAAGCGGCTGGCCACCACCGACGTCAAGCGCTGCTCCGCCGGCTCCGGCACCATCTTCTGCGTCGACCTGACCCGGCAGACCACCTGGGTGATGCGCGACGGCAAGGTGGTCGCCAAGCCCACAGTCACCCGTACCGGGATGGCCGGTTACGCCACCCCCGCCGGCACCTACAAGGTGAACCTCCGCAACCTCAAGGAGTGGTCCAACCCGTACGAGGTGTGGCTGCCCTACTGGCAGCGCTTCAACGGCGGGATCGGCTTCCACCAGACCACCACCTACCTGCACAACGCGGGGATCGGCTCGCACGGTTGCGTCAACCTGTTGCCCACCGACGCGGTGCGCTGGTGGGAGCTGGGCAAGGTCGGCTCCCGGGTGGTCCTCGTCGGCCGCCGCCCCGGCACCTGATCCTCCTGACCGATCACCCCGCCCGTCTCGGTCCGGCCCCTCGGTAGTTGTCCATAGGGGCCGGATCGGGGGTATTTCCCCCTGTCCGTCCTGGCGACCGGGTGCCACCCTGGAAGTCAGGGGCCGGACGGGGTGGGAGGGCTGGGATGACCGTCGATCACGAGATGATCGCCGAGGACGCGTCGAACGGCGACCGGGTGACACCGACCGACGAGGTCTCCACGGCCACCATGGTCGGGTACGCCGTCGCCGGGATCGCCGTCGTCGGCTGGTTCCTCTTCGGCTGGCTGGTGCAACGGCAGGGCTTCATCGACTCGGTCGGTGAGGCCGCCGGCACCGGGTTCGCCCTGCTGCTCATCGTCTCCGTCATCGGCACCGTACGCCGCAGCCGCCGCTGAGCGGTCAGTCCTCCCGCACGGCTGCGGTGATCCGGTGCAGGGCGAAGGTGTGCAGCATCTCGGTCCGTTCGTCCTCGGCACGCAGGTAACCGGCCCCGATCGACACCGGCCGCAGCAGCCGGGACAGCGTCGCCCCGTGCGCGTCGACGTAACCGACCCAGACCAGCGCCTTGTCCCGGACCGCCTGCTGGAGCACCGCCAGCGCCTCGGCGTGACCGTGCGCGGGCATCGGTCCGGCCGCCGCACGGGCCGCGCCGCCGCGTACCACCGCCGGGGCCCGCCGGGCCGCCCGCGCCGCCGCCTCACCCCGCCGGATCTGCTCCACCACGCCGAGCAGCCGGGGCAACGCCAACCGGGGCGTGCCCAGTGGATCGAGGGTACGGCTGGTCGACGGCGTCCGGGCCGGTGCCCGCCGGATCCGGGGCCGGGCCAGGACCGTCGTGCCGCTGGCGTCCTCGGGCACCGGGGCGTACCCGGCGTCGCGCAGCGCGGTGAGCATCCGCCCCACCTGGTACGAGGTGCAGAGCACCGTCGGGGCCAGCCGGCGGAACGCCAACGGCGTCAACCGCCGGTCGGCGAGTACCTCCGCGAGGAGCGCCTCGTCGTCACTGCGCACGTAACCACCGGCGGAGCCGACCCGCAACCCGCCGTGCTGCCGGGCCACGTCGTCCACCAGATAGGTCAGCCCCTGCGGGATCGGGGTACGCGACCGGCGGCGGAACAGTTCGTGCAGATCGTCGGCGGTGTACCCGGTGTCCAACGCCCGCCGGATGCTGGCCGTGGTGACCCGGTGCACGCTGGCCCCACCCGCCGACTCCGGTTCGGCCACCGCCTCCAACTCGGCGGCCAACGTCGGGTCGGGCGGGCCGGGCACCACCACGCTCAGGTCGGCCTGCACCAGGAAGTGGTCGACCGGGGCGGGGAGCAGCGCATCCAGTGCCCGCACCGTGCTCGCAAGGTCGCCGCTCCCGATGTCGGCGCGCAACCCCAGCGGGTCGTCACCGCCCCGCTCTTCGGTCTCCGTGACATCGGCGAGCAGCAGCCGCCCGTACGAGGTGAGCGCGCCGAGGCCGGTCACCCCGAGCCGGGCCGCCTCGGTCAGCACCTCCCGGTGCGTGGTCTCCCGCCCCCGGCTGCGCCGTGGCACCCGCCAGTCCAGCAGCGCCTGGACCTCCTCGGCGGTGGGGGCGGTGGCCGGTTCCAGATCGGCCAGCACCCCGAGCACCGCCCGGCGGGTGGCCGGGGCACCGGCCCGTTCCGCCTCGGGGGCGAGCGCACTGATCGGGCGGTCCCGGTCGTCGCGCTGCCCCACCAGGCCGGCCTGCCGGCTCATCGTCAACCACGCCCGGGCCAACTGCTCCCAGCGGTGGGCCAGCGACATCGCCCGCCACACCTCGTACGCCCCGGTGGGCAGGACCTGCTGCTCGCCGCCGTACCGGCTGGCGGCGGCGGGCAGGTCCAGCTCACCGAGGAGACCGGCCGCGTACGCCACCTCGACCAGCAGCGCGGTCGTCGGCTCGTCCAGGGCCACCGAGCGGGCCAGCCGGCGCAGGTCGCGTACCCCGATCCCGCCGGAGCGCAGCACCGGTGCCGGCTCGGCGGTCAACGCCTCCAGCAACGCCTCGGTGTGCCGTACCACCTCCATGGTCTGTCCCACCCCGGCCGAGTCGACGGCCTTCGGCTCCCGGGGCGGCGACTCGACAGGCGGCGGGCTGGTCCGTAGCGGCCCGAGCGGGCCGGTGTCCCGGCGCAGCAGCAACCCCACCTCGCGGGGCAACTCGACGGTGCCGGCGGAGACCGTCACCAGCAGTCGGGCCTCCACCAGCCAGCGCACCGGCGACCCGGTCGGGGCGCCGCCGTTGGTCGGGTCGGGGGGCAGGTCGTCCTCCGCGCCGAGCGCCGGGGCCTGCAACGAGCCCGGGGGCACGCTGCCGACCGGCGGGCCGGCGGCGAGCCGGTCCAGGACCGCCCGCGCCGACGGGGGCGCGGCGAGCAGCGTCCGGCGCAGTTTCGCGGGGTCCGCGCAGAGCGCCGCCGTCCGTGGGTCCAGCTCCTCCGCCGGTCGACCCAGCCCCGCCGGGTACGGGGCGAGCTCGTCCACGCTGCCGGTGACACGGAGCGCCTGCTCCGGGCCGTACAACAGGAAGCGGGCGCGGAGCCGGTCCACCGCGGCCCGGACGGTGGCCGGGGCGGGCGGGTGCGGCCCGGCGGCGGCCATGGCGAGCACGGCCTCGGTGGAGGTGGTGCCGTCCGAGGGGTGCCGGGTGAGCCGGGCGGCGTCGAGGATCTGGAGGGTGAACTGGTCCAGCCCGTCGAGCGCCCGGGCGACCGACACCCGCGACTCGACCCGCAGGGCGAGCGCGGAGACATCGGCCGGCACCGGTACGACGAGGTCGGGCCGCAACTGGAGCAGCGCGGCGAGCGCCTCGTCGGGCAGCGCGCGCAGGTGGTCGGCGAGTGAGGTGGTCATCGTCGTTCCACGCTAGCCCGCTGCCGGGCGATCGCGCCCCCCGGACGTCCGGCTCGACCTGACCTGTCCGGGTACCTTCGCAGGATGTCCGCGCTGATGGTCGGTTTCGACCTCGACATGACCCTGATCGATTCCCGCCCCGGCATCGCCGCCGCCTACCGGGCGCTGACCGCCCGGACGGGCGTGCCGGTCGACGCCGAGCTGGCGGTCTCCCGGCTCGGTCCGCCGCTGCGCACCGAACTCGCCCACTGGTTCCCGGCCGAGCGGGTGGAGGAGGCGGTGACGGCCTACCGGGAGCTGTACCCGGCGTACGCGATCACCCCGACGGTGCCGATGCCCGGCGCCCGGGAGGCGGTCGACGCGGTGCACGCGCACGGCGGTCGGGTGATGGTCGTCACCTCGAAGATCGGTCGGCTGGCCCGGCTGCACCTGGACCACCTCGGGCTGGCGGTCGACGAGTTGGCCGGGGACCTGTTCGCCGAGGAGAAGGCGACGTCGCTGCGGGAGCACGGTGCCGCGCTCTACGTCGGTGACCACGTGGCCGACATGGCGGCGGCCGGGGCGGCCGGCATCCCGGGGGTCGGAGTGGCCACCGGCCCCTGCCCGGCGGACGAGCTGCGCGCCGCCGGGGCGCAGGTGGTGCTCGACGATCTCACCGGATTCCCGGCGGCGCTCGACCGGATCATCGGGCTAGCCTTGGAGCAGTAGACGTGTCGAGTGAAGCAGGGGTTCCAAGGTGCCGACGGGGCGAGTGAAGTGGTTTGACGCGGCCAAGGGATACGGGTTCGTCACCAGTGACGAGGGGGGCGACGTGTTCCTGCCGAAGGGCGCGCTGCCGGCGGGTGTCACCGAGCTCAAGGGTGGTCAACGGGTCGACTTCAGTGTGGTGGACAGCCGGCGGGGCACCCAGGCGATGGGGGTCAAGCTGCTGGATGCGCCGCCGTCCATGGCGGAACTGCGTCGGCGACCCGCCGAGGAGCTGCACGGCCTGGTCGAGGACATGATCAAGGTGCTGGAGGCCAAGGTCCAGCCGGACCTGCGCCGGGGCCGCTTCCCCGACCGGAAGACCGCGGAGAAGATCGCTCAACTGGTCCACGCCGTGGCCCGCGAGTTGGAGGTCTGAGGCACCAGCCCGGCGTCGGCGGCCCGGCCCAGCAGCGCCTCCACGGCGGCGAACCCCGCGTCCCCCAGGTCGGCGGTGAACTCGTTGACGTAGAGGCCGATGTGCCGGTCCACCACGTCGGGCTCCATCTCCTGCGCGTGCGCGAGCACGTAGTCCCGGCTGGCCGAGGGGTCGGCCCACGCCTGGCGTACCGACTCCCGGACCCAGCCGGCGGCGGCCACCGGGTCGACCGCGCCCTTGCGGGCGAGGATCGCGCCGAGCGGGATGGGTAGGCCGGTGTCGGCCTCCCACCACTCGCCCAGGTCCACCAGGGCGGTCAGTCCGTGCCGGTGGTAGGTGAACCGGGCCTCGTGGATCACCAGACCGGCGTCGTACCGGCCGGCCGCGACGCCCGGCATGATCTCGTGGAACGGCACCACCTCGATCCGGGCCGGCGGCCGACCCGCCGACCAGAGCCGGAAGAGCAGGTACGCGGTGGTCCGGTCGCCCGGCACCGCCACCGTGGCCCCACTCAGGTCGACCCGGTCCGCCCGCCCTGCCCTGGTCCCGGTGGTCGCTGCGGTCCCGGTGGTCGCTGCGGTCCCGGCGTCGCGGGTTTCGGGGGCGGTGCGGCCGCTTTCGCGGGTGGCGCTGCCTGCCTTGGGGGTCTCGGCGGTGCGGGTGAGCACGAGGGGGCCACAGCCACGGCCGAGCGCACCGCCGCAGGGCAGCAGATGGTAGTCGTCGAGCAGCCACGGAAGCGCGGCGTAGCTGACCTTCACCAGATCGAAAGCGCCCTGTTCGGCGGCGGTGTTGGTGACGTCGACATCGGCGAAGGTCACCTCGACCGGCGGAGCACCCGGCACCCGGCCGTGCACCAGCGCGTCGAAGACGAACGTGTCGTTGGGGCAGGGCGAGATCGCCAGGGAGAGCGCCACGTCCCCACCGTAAACCCGCCCCGAGATCCGTTCCGCCGTCCCCACCCCGATGTGACGCCCGCCCGTCCCTGGACGCATGCCGCCCGCCCGCTCCCGCCCGCTCCCGCCCGCCCGCTCCCGCCCGCTCCCGCCCGCCCGCTCCCGGATGTCCGTTGCCCGCCGCGCTTCTGTGAGATCCCGTCCCTGCTGCTGTTCCGGCCGGGGCTCGGCAGCGGAAAAGGGCTTCCCCCGAGAGAGGGGTCGCCCCGGCGGGTCGTCCGGGCAGGTCGTCCGGGCCGCTGGGCCTCGCCCGGCTGGCGCGGACCTTCATCTGGCTCGGGCTCCCACCCGACCCGAGCGGGGCGACGAGTACACCTGCGCGCCCTTTCGAGCTGATGACGTTAGCGAGTCAGTGCGGAGAGCAGAATGGCAGGGGAGCGAGCGTGAGTACGTCCGCGCTGGTGGCGTAGGGGACGGCCATCGCCGCGCAGGGCCGCGCCGCGCCGCGCCGCGCAGGGCCGCGCCGCGCCGCGCCGTGCCGCGCAGGGCCGCGCCGCGCAGGGCCGCGCCGCGCCGCGCAGGGCCGCGCCGCGCCGCGCAGGGCCGCGCCGCGCCGCGCAGGGCCGCGCCGCGCAGGGCCGCGCCGCGCCGCGCCGCGCCGCGCAGGGCCGCGCCGCGCCGCGCCGCGCAGGGCCGCGCCGCGCCGCGCCGCGCAGGGCCGCGCCGCGCCGCGCCGCGCAGGGCCGCGCCGCGCCGCGCCGCGCAGGGCCGCGCCGCGCCGCGCCGCGCAGGGCCGCGCCGCGCCGCGCCGCGCAGGGCAGGGGCTCAGTCGGCCATCTCGGCGCTGGCCCGGTACCGGCTGCGGTGTGCGATCCCCGCGCTGCTGACGGTCACGCGGCAACTACGATCCATGCCATCGTCGCGAGAACAGGCACGTGTCACCGCGTCACTGTCGGACGGCGGGCGTACCGGTGGCGAGGGCGGACACGGGAGCAGCCGATGAACACCGATGACACGCTCACCCGGATCAACGAGGGCGTGCAGTTGCACCACCAGCAGGGCCGGCCTGCGGCTGCCCGCGACCTGTTCGCCCAGATCTGGGATGAAATCGGCGAGGAGCAGGGTGATCCCCTGCATGTCTGCGTGCTTGCGCACTCGATGGCCGATGTGCAGGACGACGTCCAGCAGGAGCTGGTCTGGGACCAGCGCGCCCTGGCGGCGGCGGATCTGCTCACCGACGACCGGGTCGCGCGGGCCGGGGTGCCCATGTCGGTGGCTGCCCTGTATCCCTCGTTGCACCTCAACCTGGGAGAGTGCTACCGCAGGCTCGGCGATCTCGACCGGGCACGCGAGTGCCTCCAGCAGGCGCAGGCGGGGATCGGCGCGCTCGGCGACGACGATTACGGAAGGCTGATCAGGGGTGGCCTGGATCTACTGACACAGCAGCTCGCCAAAGAATAGGCACGCCTCGCCAAAAAATGGGCACGCCGCCGGCCCCGCCGGCTGGCGGGCTGTGGGCTGGCGGGCTGTGGGCTGGCGGGCTGTGGGCTGGCGGGCTGTGGGCTGGCGGGCTGTGGGCTGGCGGGCTGTGGGCTGGCGGGCGCAGCTTCGCACCCGAGCCGCCTCTGCCCGCGACCGGAACCTCCGGTGGAGTCGAGGCCGGGTGCCGAAGAGCCCCGGCCAGGAAGAGCGACAGATCGCCGGGATGTGTGAGCCGGGAGGTGAATCGCTGACGTCATCAGCTCCAAAGGACGCGACCTCAATAACTTGTCCCCAGCTCCGGCGGTTGTCCACAGCGTTATCCACAGGCTGGAACGAGGGTGTTGAACCTGTAGCGGGACAACGGAAGCATGGTCGACGTGACGACCAGGGACGCCCTACCGGCCGATCTGGGTCGGACGGTCCGGGCGCTACGCCGAGAAGCCGATCTGAGCCAGCGGGAGTTGGCCATGCGCTCGGGAGTACCCCAGGCGACCATCGCCCGGATCGAGTCGGGCAGGGCAGTCGATCCACGGTTCCACACGATCGAGCGACTGGTGCAGGCGGTCGGCGGGACCCTGACGGTGTCGCTGCCGACGGTCCCACTGCCGACCACGTCACCTCCCGCCCCGCCCCCGACTCCCGCCCCGCCCCCGACTCCCGCCCCGGCCCCAGCCCCAGCCCCCACCCCATCGTCGGCACTGACCGCGACCCAGTCCCAGACCGCGACCCAGTCCCAGACCGCGCCCCAGTCCCAGACCGCGACCGCCGCACCGACCCCCGTCACTTCGACCGGTCACACATCGGCCGCGGGGATGACCTGTTCGCTGCCGCCGGTGCCGCACGACGACCTGCGGGACACCGCCGGGCGTCGCTATCCCGCCCACCTCGACGTCTGGCCGGTGCACGAGCCGAAGGACTGGCCCGGTGCCTGGTGGGCAGACTGGTACAACCTGCCGCCTCCGCTGTGGCCGCTGCGGTTGCCGCCGGCGGCGTACGAACGGAACCGGGGTTACCGGGACCAGCGTCGGGCGGCGGAGCGGGTCCGTCGGGACGCCACGGTCCGGTGGGTGGCGGGCGACGGCCGGCCCCCGACGGCCTGGCGGTTCGTGGCCGAACTGCCCGACGGCACCCTGCTGGGGGAGCTGCGCGCCCACGAGCGTGATCCGCAGCTGGTCTACGGCGACGACCTGGACTGGCCGCGCGAGCTGGTGCTCGACGGGGTGCTGGTAGCGGCCGGGCATCGTCGGATCGGTATCGGCAGCCGGTTGGTGGCAGCCATGGCACAGCGGATGGAGGAGGTGGGCATCGGTCTGGTCCGTACCGTGGTCGAGGAACACTTCGGCACCCGCTTCCTGGCGGCCTGCGGCTTCCGGGTGGCCACCGGACGTCCCCTCGCCATGTCCCTGCAACGCCCGGTCGGCCCAGTACCCCGACCGCCGTAGCCCCGGCCGTATCGGTCAGGCCATCGTCCGGGCCGTATCGGTCAGGACAGCGCGCAGGCTGCCTCGGTCAGGGCGGTGAACGCCGCGCGCATCCGCCATCCGTCGCGGTCCCGGGGGCCGATCAGATTGGAGACGGTACGCAGCTCGGCGAAGGGGATGCCGGCCTGCGCGGCGGCGATCGCCACCGCGTACCCCTCCATGGCCTCGGCCACCGCGTCGGGGTGCCGGTCCGCCAGTGCGGCGGTGCTCTCGGCCGTGCCGGTGACCGTGCCGACCGTCAACACCGCTCCGACCACCGCCTCCGGGAGGGCGGCGCGCAGCACGCCCAGCAGCATCGGGTCGACCTCGATGGCGGGGCCGCCACCGAGCAGTTCCGGTGGCATGCCCAACTCGTCGACGGGGATGAAGCCGGTCGGTGACTCCGCCCCGAGGTCCGCGGCGACGCTGCGGGAGGCGAGCACCGTACCGCCGACCGGGGCCCGACCGGCGAAGCCGCCGGCGATCCCCGCGCTGACCACCGCGCGGTACGGGCGGCCGGCGGCCTCGGCCAGGGCCAGCAGCCGGGCCGTGGTGGCACCGGCCACGGCCGGGCCCACGCCGATCGCCCGGACCGTCACCGTCGGATCGGTCAGGCCGGCCCGGACCGCCTCCGCCTCGGCCGGTACGGCGGTCAGCACCAGCAGACCCGTCACGACACCGAACCCGGTGACTGCCGTCGCTGCTCGTCGTCGACGCCGCTGCCCGGGACCGCCGAGGACGGTCGGTAGATGTGGTAGCCAGGCGGGGCCAGCGTGTCGCCGTGAGGTGCGGAGCCGCCCGCCCCGCTCGGTGCCGGTGAGGTCGGTGCCGCCCGGGCCGCCGCCTCGGCCGCCGCATCGTCGGCGCTGACGGCCAGCTGACCGGTCGTCAGGTCGGCCTGGTCCTGGGCGGCCAACTCCTCGTCGGTCAACGGTCGGCCCAGCAGCCGCTGGGTGCGCAGCCGGCCGGCGACGACGACCCCCCGGGCGGCGGCGAGGAAGCCCACCCCGGCGGCGACCGCGATGCCGATCCGGCCCTCGAACGGTACGAGGCCGAGCCCACCACCGGCGACGAAGGCGAGCATCAGGACGGTTTCCGAGTGGGCGAAGGAACTGGCCCGCAACCGCTCCGGGATGCGTTCCTGGATCGAGGCGTCGACGGCGAGCTTGGCGATCCCGCTGGCCAGGGCTGCGACCAGGCAGAACAGGGCCACCATCGGCAGCGAGAACTTCAGCACGGCCAGGATCCCCACTCCGGCCACGATGATCATCGTGCTGGACTGGATCGCCACCGGCCGGTGGATGCGTAACCGGGTGCCGACCGCGGTGGCCAGGAATCCACCGAGCGCCAGCGCCCCGCCGATCATGCCCAGCGCCGCCTGGTCGTTGAGCCGCCGGCCGAAGAAGTCGTTGGTCAGGTCCCCCTTCTTCAGCGCGAACGCCAGGAAGAGCAGGAGGAAACCGTAGAGCGCGCGGAGCCCCGCCGCACCGATCAGGGTGGCGATCACCAGCCGACCCGCCGGCCGCCCCCGGCCCAGCGGCCGGTCCCCCTTGCGGCGCAGCGCCCGCAGCGGACGGGGCACCCGCTCGGGCGGGTCCGAGTCCGCCCTGGGCGGCAGCCGCAGCGCGATCACCATGCCGACCAGGAAGATGACCGAGGCGACCCGGAGCGGCCACTGCGGCCCGAACCAGAACGTCGCCAGCCCCAGCGGGACCACCAACGCCCCGGCCACCGTGCCGTAGACGCTGGCCCGCGCCCCCACCTGGGACAACCCGAGGCCCTCCGGTAACAACCGGGGTACGGCGGCGGAGCGGGCCACCCCGTACGCCCGGGAGAGCGCCAGCACGCCGAACGCGGCGGGATAGAGCCCCAGGCTGCCGAGGTAGTCGGAGATCAACCAGGCCAGGAAGGCGCGGCCGAGCATGGTGGTGGCCAGCGCGTACCGGCGGCCGTGCCGGAAGTGGTCGAGCAGCGGGCCGACCACGGGTGCCAGCATCGCGAACGGCACCATCGTGACCAGCAGGTAGAGCGCCACCTTGCTGCGGGCCTCACCGAGCGGCACGTCGAAGAAGATGGTCCCGGCCAGGCCGATGGCGATCAACGTGTCGCCGGCGCAGGAGAGTGCGTGCAGGTCGAACAGGCGGACCATGCCGGCCTCGCCGCCGGCGCCCTTCGCGCGGGCCGACCCGGCCCGCCGGGTCACCCAGCGCCCGCCGTTGACCGAGCCCCGCAGCAGCAGGCGGGTGGTGCGGATGCCGGTGCCGACGGTCCGTCCCAGCACGGACCGCCCGGAGCGGGAGAACAGCGGCATGTGCACCATCCTTGCCCATCTGATCCAGGTACGCCGCACCACGGGGGAAGACTCACTCGGGGAGTGCCTGTCGGTGCGTACCGCGCATGGGGAACAATGGTCTGGTGACCAGGCCCGCTCCCGCCCGTGCCGCCCGCCTCGACCAGGTCTGCGCTACCGCCGTCGAGGTGGCCCGCGACGCCATCACCGAGGTGGAGCCCGCCGACATCGGTGACCACCTGCGGGCGGTTGCCGAGGGCGACCGGGTCGTCACCCACTACTTCGAATGTCTGCTCGGTGGTTACCGGGGTTGGCGCTGGGCGGTGACCGTCACCCGGGTTCCGCGCAGCAGGCAGGTCACCGTCTGTGAGACGGTGCTGCTGCCCGGCTCCGACGCGTTGCTCGCGCCCGGCTGGTTGCCCTGGCAGGAACGCCTCAAGCCGGGTGACCTCGGCCCCGGTGACCTGCTGCTCACCCCGTCGGACGACGACCGGCTCGCCCCCGGGTACCTGCTCTCCGACGACCCGGCGGTCGAGGAGACCTCCTGGGAGCTTGGCCTCGGTCGCCCCCGGGTGCTGTCCCGCGAGGGCCGGGCCGAGGCGGCCCAGCGCTGGTACGACGGGGACCACGGCCCGACCGCGCCGATCTCCGCCGCCGCCCCCGCATCGGCCCGCTGCGGCACCTGTGGTTTCTACCTTCCGCTGGCCGGCGCGCTCCGGCAGACCTTCGGGGCCTGTGGCAACTTCTACGCACCCGACGACGGTCGGGTGGTCAGCGCCGACCACGGCTGCGGTGCGCACTCGGAGGCTCTGGTGGAGACCACCGAGCCGGCGATCGACGAGCTTCCCACGGTGTACGACGACAGCGCGGTCGAGTCGATGACGGTGAGCGGGGCTGCCGGTCCGGTGGAGTCGTCCGCGCCGGTGGAGTCGTCCGACGCCTCCTGACCGCTGGTCCGCGCCTCCTGACCGCTGGTCCGCGCCTCCTGACCGCTGGTCCGCTCGGGCGGGCCGGGTTCGGGAGCTCGGCGCGGGCGGTCAGCCCTGACGGGTGGACTGCCGACGGCGACGACGGTGGGCGTCGTGCCGCATCATCACTGCCAGACCGGGAAAGCCCCACAGGAACCCGGCCAGGCAGGTCCAGAGCCAGCCCTGGTGACCGTGTTCGTCGAGCCAGCCCCGGAAGAAGATCAGCAGCACCAGGCCGGCCACCGCCCAGGCGATCAGCCCGGCCACCGCGAACGGGACCATCGGCGGGTCGAGCGGCTCGGGTCGGGGTGGTTGCTCCTGTGGCACGGGCAGAAGCGTACCGCGTAGCACTTTCCCGGCCCGCCGCTGATCTGGGACGATGCGCGCGACAAACGGAAGATCACCTGCGAGGACCTGATGGCCATTGCGCCGCCGGACAACGGCATTCCACCCGATCCCGCCCACCCCCGGAACGGTTTCGACCGGTTCTTCGAGATCTCCGCCCGTGGCTCGACGATGAGCCGCGAGGTGCGGGGCGGGTTGGCGACCTTCTTCACGATGGCCTACATCGTGGTGCTGAACCCGCTGATCCTCGGCGGTGCCGCCGACGGCGACGACCAGAAGCTCTCGATTCCCGCCCTGGCCGCCGCGACCGCGCTGGTGGCCGGCCTGATGACGATCCTGATGGGGGTCGTCGGCCGGTTCCCGATGGCGTTGGCCGCCGGTCTGGGCGTGAACGCCCTCGTCGCGTTCGAGATCGCCCCGGAGATGACCTGGGCGGACGCGATGGGGCTGGTGGTGATCGAGGGTGTGCTCATCGCCGTCCTCGTCCTCACCGGCCTGCGTACGGCGGTGTTCCGCTCGGTCCCGACGCAGCTCAAGACCGCGATCGGCGTCGGCATCGGGCTGTTCCTGACCATCATCGGCCTGGTCGACGCCGGTTTCGTCAGGCGGGTGCCGGATGCGGCGAACAGCACCGTGCCGGTCGGGCTGGGCATCAACGGCAAGATCGTCAGCTGGCCGATGCTGGTCTTCGTGGTCGGCCTGCTGGTGACGCTGGTGCTGGTGGTGCGCCGGGTGCGTGGCGCGATCCTGATCGGCATCCTGGCCTCGACCGCGCTGGCGATCGTCGTGGAGGCGGTGGCCAAGGTGGGGCCGTCCTTCGTCGACGGCAAGCCCAACCCCGAGGGCTGGTCGTTGAACGTCCCGAAGCTGCCCGAGCGGATCGTGGACGTCCCCGACCTGTCGCTGCTGGGTAACTTCAACGTGCTCGGCGCGTGGGAACGGGCCGGCTGGCTGATCCCGCTGATGTTCGTCTTCACCCTGTTGATCACGGACTTCTTCGACACGATGGGCACGATGGTCGCGATCGGCCAGGAGGGTGGCATGCTCGACGAGCAGGGCACCCCGCCCCGGGCCAAGGAGATCCTGCTGGTCGACTCGATCGCCGCGGCGGCGGGTGGCGCGGCGAGCGTCTCCAGCAACACGTCGTACATCGAGAGCGCCTCGGGGGTCGCGGAGGGTGCCCGGACCGGGGTGGCCAACCTGGTCGCCGGCGGCCTGTTCCTGTTGGCGATGTTCCTGTCGCCGTTGTCCACGGTGATCCCGTTCGAGGCGGCCTCGACGGCGCTGGTGGTGGTCGGGTTCCTGATGATGACCGCGGTACGGACCATCGACTGGACCGACTACGAGATCGCCATCCCGGCGTTCCTCACCATCACCCTGATGCCGTTCACCTACTCGATCTCCAACGGCATCGGCGCGGGCATCATCAGTTACGTCCTGCTCAAGCTGGCCAAGGGTAAGGCGCGGGAGATCCACCCGCTGCTCTACGCGGTGGCGGTGCTGTTCGTGCTGTACTTCCTGCGTGGGCCGATCGAGGCCGCGCTGACGTAGCGCCACCCCGCCGTCGCGGGCCGGGCAGCCCTACCGGAATGCCCGGTCCGCGACGGCGGAACTCCTCCTCGTGAGCATGGTCATATCGCGTGTCGTTAGCCAGGCTCATTAGTTAAGCTAACGACTGTGACGGAGCGGACGGTGACGGCGAACCGCGTGCCACCGGCGCAGCTGGCACCCCAGCTGCGTGATGCGATAACCCGACTCAACAGGCGGGTCCGGCAGGCCCGCCCGGTGGGCGACCTGACGGTCACCCAGCTCTCCGCGCTCACCAGCCTCCGGCTGGCGGGCGCGCTGACGCCCCGGGAACTGGCCGACGTCGAACGGGTCCAGCCACCGACGATGACCAAGATCGTCGCGAAGCTGGAGGAGCGCGGCCTGGTGCAGCGCACCCCTCACCCGACCGACGGCCGGCAGGTCATCCTGGCGGCCACCGAGGGGGGCCGGGCCGTGCTCGACCAGTTCGAGCGGGTCCGCGACGAGTGGCTGGCCAGCCGGCTCGCCGCGCTGACGGAGGACGACCGCGACACGCTACGGCGGGCCGCCGAGATCCTCCAGCAGCTCGCCCGCGCCTGACGCCCCACCGGGTCCGCGCCGTCCGCCGTGGATGACGCGTACGCGACCCGAGGAGGCGCACCAAGAGTGCAGGCGAAGCTGAGCACGATGTTCCAGTCCCTGCGAGTCCGCAACTACCGGCTCTTCGCCACCGGACAGCTGATCAAACTGATCGGCGTCTGGATGATGTTCATCGCCCAGGACTGGCTCGTCCTTGAGCTCTCCGACAACTCGGCCACCGCGCTCGGCGTGGTGACCGCGCTCCAGTTCACCCCGGTGCTGCTGCTCACCCTGCTCTCCGGCCGGCTTGCCGACCGGTACGACAAGCGAATGCTGCTCTTCGTCGCCAACGCCTTCTGGACGGTGCTGGCGCTGGGGATGAGCCTGCTGGTGCTCACCGGTCTGGTCGAGCTGTGGCACGTCTTCGCGTTCGCCGCCCTGCTCGGCACCGCCAACGCGGTGGAGACCCCGGTCCGGCAGGCGTTCGTCAGCGAGCTGGTCGGCACCACCCTGCTGCCCAACGCGCTCTCCCTCAACGCCGCGGTGTTCAACTCGGCCCGGATCGTCGGCCCGGCCGTCGCCGGCCTGGCCATCGCCGCCTTCGACGTCGGCCCGGTCTTCCTGTTCACTGCGGTCAGCTCCATCGCGCCGCTGGCCAACGTGGTCCGGATGCGCCCGGCCGAGCTGCACCGCAAGGATCTCCTCCCGATCGGCGAACGGGACTCCGCGAAGATCGTCGACGGGCTGCGTTACGTCAGGCGCCGCCCCGACCTGCTGCTGCCGATGGTGGTCATGTCGGTCATCGGGATGTCGCTGTTCAACTTCCAGCTCACCCTCGCCGCGCTCGCCAAGACGGTCTTCCACACCGGGGCCGCCTCGTTCGGCCTGTTCAGCACCGCGCTGGCGGTCGGTGCACTGGTCGGCGCGCTCGCCGGCACCGGTCGGCGTAGCCGCCCCTCGGTCTGGCTGGTGCTCGGCGCGGCGGTCGGCTGTGCCGGGTTCGGCACCCTGGTCGGCCTCGCCCCGGCGTACTGGCTGGTGGTGACCCTGCTCCTGCCGACCGGGTTCTTCATGGTCTTCTTCGCCCAGGCCGCCAACCAGCGGGTCCAGCTCGGCACCGACGCCGCGTTCCGGGGGCGGGTGATGTCCCTGTGGGTGCTGGTGTTCCTGGGCACCAACCCGGTCGGCGCGCCGATCATCGGTTGGGTCGCCGAGACCTGGGGTGCCGGGGCGAGCATCTGGATGGGTGGACTGATCTCGCTGGCCACCGCCCTGCTCGCGCTTACCTGGCAGCTACGCCGCTCCGGTGCCCGGCTGCGCTTCCGGGTCCTGCCGCTGCCCCGCTTCTACGTGGTCTCCCGGGCCCGGTTGCTGACCCCCAGCGGGCGGTGACCGGTCACCCGCTGTCCACCGGCCGGTGCGGACCGACACCCGTGCCCCGGCGTCGCCGGTGGCCGGGAGGAGCGAGCGGACCGACTCCGGACCGCAACAAAGCGGTGGCGCTCAGCGGCGGTGGGCCGTAGCGTCGAGGTGTGGCAGGCGGGAGCACGCTGACGCTGATACTGGCTTTCCTCGCCATGGCATGCCTGCCTGTGGTGTTCGTCCTGCTCTTCTGCCTCGACGAGATCGCCGACCGGGTGGTCTGCGGCTGGTCCGAGTGGCGGGAACGCCGCCGGGAACGCCGGAGCATCGCCCGGCTCGACCGGGCCTTCGCCGCCGACGCGCTCACCCGGGACGTCGACCTGACCGAGCTGGACCGGCCCGACCGCCGGCCTCTCGAACTTCTCGCCGCCGACCTGCGGCGGCTGGGCCGCCACCGGCTCGCCGCCGGCGGTCGCTCGGTCGTCCACCGGTCGGTGATCGAGGCGTACGACGACCGGCTCCGCGCCGCCTGCCGGGCATTGGGGATCGTCGAGCACCTGGCCGAGCTGACCGGGGTCGACCGGGAGATCGAACGGGTCCGGGTCGAGGGGTTGCTGGCCTCGGCGGGGCTCGGGCTGCCCGCCACCCGCGCCGATCGCCGCCCCCGTGACCGGCGGGCGTGAGGCTCTTCGTCGCGGTCTACCCGCCGCCGTCCGCCGTCGCGGAACTCACCGCCCGGGTGGCCCGCCTGCGGGTCGGCACGGCCACCGCCGCCGGCCTCGACGTACGCCTGGCCGTGCCGGCCCACCTGCACGTCACACTGGCCTTCCTCGGTGAGGTCGAGGCAGGTCGGCTGCCCGAGGTGGCGGACGCCCTCGGGTCGGCCGCCGGGACCGCCCGCGCCGGCTGGGACCGCCCGCCCCGGCTGCGGCTGGGCGGCGGGGGCCGCTTCGGACAGGGCCGGTCCACCGTGCTGTGGGTGGACGTCCAGGGCGAGGTGGCCGCGCTGCGGACGCTGGCCCGGCTGATCCGCGCCGAGCTGCGTCGGACCGGCCTGCCGTACGACGGGAAACCGTTCCGCCCACACCTGACGGTGGCCCGCCCCGGGGACCGGCTCGACCCGTCCGAGGTGGACGCCGATCGGCTCGCCCTCGACGACCACACCGGTCAGTGGTGGCCGGCGACCGGGATGGTGCTGGTGCACAGCCGCCCCGGCCCCCGCTACACCCCGCTCGCCAGTTGGCCCCTCTGAGCCGTCCCCGCGGATCAGCGGTGGGTCACCAGGCCCAGGCCTCCGGGCCGGGGCCACCGTTGCCGACCGGCGGGAACAACTCGTCGAGCCGCTGCGCCGTCGCCTCGTCGATCTCCACCGCGAGCGCGCCCAGGGTGTTGTCGAGCTGCTCCACGGTGCGCGGGCCGATGATCGGGGCGGTCACCCCGGGACGGGAGAGCAACCAGGCCAACGCCACGTTCGCCGGGTCGTGACCCAGGTCCGCGCAGAACTTCTCGTACGCCTCGATTGTCGACCGGTGTACGGCGAGCCCGTCGGCGGCGCGACCACCGGTGCCCCGCGAGGCGCTGCCCTCGGCCATCTTGCGCAGCAGCCCGGAGAGCAGCCCGCCGTGCAGCGGCGACCACGGGATGACCCCCAGGCCGTAGTGCTGCGCGGCCGGGATCACCTCCAACTCGACGTGCCTGGTGAGCAGGTTGTAGATGGACTGCTCGGCGACCAGGCCGAGGAAGTTGCGCTTCCCGGCGGCGGCCTGCGCCTGCGCGATGTGCCAACCGGCGAAGTTGGACGACCCGACGTAGATCACCTTGCCCTGGGCGACCAGCGTCTCCATCGCCTGCCAGATCTCCTCCCACGGGGTGGTCCGGGAGACGTGGTGCATCTGGTAGAGGTCGATCACGTCGGTCTGGAGCCGGCGCAGCGAGTCCTCGCAGGCCCGGATGATGTGCCGGGCGCTCAGGCCCTGCTCGTTGGGCCACTCGCCCATCTTGCCGTAGACCTTGGTGGCCAGGACGACCTTGTCCCGCCGGCCGTCGCCCTGGGCGAACCAGCGACCGATGATCTGCTCGGTGATCCCCTCACCGGTCTGCCAGCCGTACACGTTGGCGGTGTCGAAGAAGTTGATGCCGTGTTCGAGCGCCCGGTCCATCACGGTGAAGCTGTCCGGCTCGGCGGTCTGCCGCCCGAAGTTCATCGTGCCGAGGCAGAGCCGGCTCACCGACAGCCCGGTGCGTCCCAGATTGGTGTACTCCATGGCCCCACCCTGACACGTGCGGGGGAGAAGTGCCTCGCGGTGCCAGCGTGGTGCCTCGGGTCAGGAGGACTCGCGGGCGGCCGGGCCGCTGCCGAAGAGGACGTCGTCCCAGCTCGGCAGGCGCTTGCGCGGCTTGCCCGAGGCGTCCGTCGACTCGCCGCCGGCAGCCGCCGCCGCGCCCGTGCGTCGCGGCCGGAGCACCGCCAGCGAGGGTACGGCGGGGATCTCCTTGGGCGCGTCCGAGTCGTCGTCGAAGGCGGAACCCTGACCACCGCCGAGCAGTGCGGCGGCGCCCCCGCCGACGGCCCGCTGACGGGGTGCGTCGGCGCCGGCCAACGCCGCCGGGGAACGCGGGTCGAGACCCCGCCCCGAGGTGCCGCCGAGCGGACGGTCGAGCGACGCGAGCAGGGCGTCCCGCCCGGCCCGGATCGGGTCCCGGCCCGGACGGGCCTGCTCGCTGGCGGCCGGCAGGCCGTGCCCACCCCGGCTCGGCTCACCACGCGACGGGCCGGGCAGCGCGTGACCGCCCCGCTCCGGCGCCGGCTCCTGGCCGAGGATCGGCGTGGGGCGCTCGGCGCACAGGTACTGCGCCATGTCGTCGTGCGGGGTGACGTTCTGCCGGAGCTTGTCGAGATCCCAGACCGCCTGCGCGGTGGCCTTGCCCGAGGGCCAGGTGGCGATGATCCGCCAGGTGCCGTCGTCGCGCCGGAAGGCGTCCCAGGAGATCTTCTCGGTGTCGATGCCATGCTGGGCCAGCCGACCGTTGACCACCTCGGCCAGCGGGGTGGCCTTTTCGGCCCCCTTGAGCCGGGTGCGCCGGGCGTGCTGGGCGAGCATGGCCCGTTCCTGGAGCACCGGGCCGGCATAGCGCAGCACCCGGTCGACGGGGACGCCGGCGATCCGGGCGACGTCCTCGGCGGACTCGCCGGAGCGGATCCGGGCCTGGATGTCCCGAGGTGACAGCGAGGGGGTCGGGTCGACGCTGGTGGGGACCACGGCGAGCGGCGGCGCACCAGGCTCGGCGTGCAGCACGGTCGCGATGCGTTCGTCGATGGGGAGGGCGAGCAGGCGCCCGACCTCGTCGGCGAGCACCAGCGCCTGGCCGTCCTCGGAGAGGGCGACGAAGCGTACTGGGCGCATGGCGTAGCCTCCGTCCCGCTTCGCTGGCCGTCACGCCACGAGCCGGCCACCCGGGCGTCCTCGCACCACCGTACGCTTATCTGCCCACAGGTGGGGGATGTGACTCGCGCATGTCGCGACTGAGCTGCGGCAATGATCACAGTGGGTGGTCGCAGCGACCGCTGCGACCACCCACTGTGACGGGTGTGACTAGAGCCGCTCGACCACGTAGTCGATGGCGGCGGTGAGCGCCTCCACGTCGGCCGGCTCCACCGCCGGGAAGAGCGCGACCCGCAGCTGGTTACGGCCCAGCTTGCGGTACGGCTCGGTGTCGACGATCCCGTTCGCCCGGAGCACCTTGGCGATCGCGGCGGCGTCCACCCCGTCGGCGAAGTCGATGGTGGCGACCACGTTGGAGCGCAGCGCCGGGTCGGTGACGAACGGCGTGGCGAAGTCGGCCCGCTCGGCCCAGCCGTAGACGGCCCCGGCGCTCTCGGCGGTGCGCTTGGCCGCCCAGCTCAGGCCGCCCTGCGAGTTCATCCAGTCGGTCTGCTCGGCGGCCAGGAAGACGGTCGCCAGCGCGGGCGTGTTGTACGTCTGCTCCAGCCGCGAGTTGTCGATCGCGGTGACCAGGTCGAGGAAGGCCGGGATGTACCGGCCTGACGACTTGATCTCGGTGGCCCGCTCCAGCGCGGCCGGCGACATCAGGGCCAGCCACAGGCCACCGTCGGAGCCGAAACACTTCTGCGGGGCGAAGTAGTAGACGTCGGTCTCGCCGACGTTGACCTCCAGGCCACCCGCGCCGGAGGTCGCGTCGACAAGCAGCAGCGAACCGGGGTCGGCGTCGGCGACCCGGGCGATCGGCACCGCGACACCGGTGGAGGTCTCGTTGTGCGGGGTGGCGTAGACGTCCACCCCGGCCTCGGCCTGCAGGCCCGGGGCGCTGCCCGGCTCGGCCTTGCGGACGGTCGGCTCACCGAGGAACGGCGCGTCCTTGACCGACTTGGCGAACTTCGCACCGAACTCGCCGAAGCTGGCGAACTGCGCGCGGTCGCGGACCAGACCGAAGGTCGCGACCTCCCAGAAGGCGGTGGCGCCACCGTTGCCGATGATCACCTCGTAGCCCTCGGGCAGGGAGAAGAAATCGGCGATGCCCCGGCGCAACCGGGCGACCTCGGCGCGGACGGTCTGCTGCCGGTGCGACGTGCCCAGGTAGCTGGTCGCCACGTCGGCGAGCGCGGAGACCGCCGCCGGACGGACCTTGGACGGCCCGCAGCCGAACCGCCCGTCGGCGGGCTTGATGTCGTCGGGAATCCGGATGGTCGGTGCGTCAGCCACGGTTGTCTCGATCCTTCCGCATGGGCGAGGGCGGGCCCTTCAACGGGCGCGGACCTGCGGCGGTCGCGTGCGAGAGCACGACGTTGCCGGGTCCGGGCCGGTCCGGCGACACTGCCGGCCTTCATCCTCGCACCCGTGCCGGGTCGGATGCCGGCTGGTCCCAGACCCGGGCCTGAGGCGTCGGCCACACCGGCGCGGTCGACCCGGGGTACGCGCGTAGGGGCGTCGACCCGACCGGTCGACGCCCCTGCGCGGGTGGAACCGGATCAGACGCCGTGCGGGATGGCGTCCCAGCCCTCGACCTGCTGCGGCTTGCGGGTGTTCGGCCCGACGTACCGGGCGGACGGCCGGACCAGTCGCTGGAGCTTCTTCTGCTCCAGGATGTGCGCCGACCAGCCACCCATCCGGGCGCAGGTGAACATCGAGGTGAACATGTGCGCCGGCACCTCGGCGAAGTCCAGCACGACGGCCGACCAGAACTCGACGTTGGTGGCGAGGACGCGGTCCGGGCGGCGGGCCTGGAGCTCGGCCAACGCGGCCTTCTCCAGCGCCTCGGCCACCTCGAAACGGGGTGCGCCCAGCTCCCGGGCGGTGCGCCGGAGCACCCGGGCGCGCGGGTCCTCGGCCCGGTAGACGCGGTGGCCGAAGCCCATCAGCCGCTCGCCCCGGTCGAGGACGCCCTTGACGTACCCCTCGGCGTCGCCGCTGCGCTCGACGGCCTCCAGCATGGTGAGCACCCGCGACGGCGCGCCGCCGTGCAGCGGGCCGGAGAGCGCCCCGATGCCCGAGGAGATGCAGGCCGCGGCGTCGGCGCCGGTGGAGGCGACGATCCGGGCGGTGAAGGTGGAGGCGTTCAGGCCGTGCTCGGCGGCCGAGATGAAGTACGCGTCGACGGCCTTGACGTGTCGGGGGTCCGGCTCGCCCCGCCAACGCTTCATGAAGCGCTCGACGATCGTCTCGGCCTTGTCGATCTCCTTCTGCGGGACCGCCGGCAGACCCAGACCGCGGGCGGACTGGGCGACGAAGGAGAGCGCGGTCACCGAGACCCGGGCCAGGTCGGCGCGGGCCTGGGAGTCGGAGATGTCCAGCAGCTGACTGAGCCCCCAGTACGGGGCCAGCATGGCGACCGCGGACTGCACGTCGACGCGGATGTCGCCGGAGTGCACAGGCACCGGGAACGGCTCGGCCGGCGGCAGGCCGGGGCCGAAACGCCCGTCGACAAGCAGCGCCCATACGTTGCCGAAGGAGACCTGACCGATCAGATCCTCGATATCCACGCCCCGGTAGCGCAGCGCGCCACCCTCGCGGTCCGGTTCGGCGATCTCGGTCTCGAAGGCTACGACGCCTTCGAGGCCCGGTTTGAAGTCGGCCATGTCGTCTCCTGGCTTCCGGCTCGGTGCGCCCGCCACGGGCTCGGTCCGGCCCGGTACCTTAGGCGACCCTCAGGGATGTGTTCGTGCCATCTTGCCTGGTGAGTAACCAAGTGCGCGACCCGCGACGACTGTGCTGCACGCGACATCCCCGCCGCTGGACGCCGGGGCACCTGCCGTGAGACTGATCAGTGGGCCGACCGGCGTCGTCAGGACGCGGGCCGCCCGAGGAGAGGGAGAGCGACGTGACGGGGGACACACCCGCCCTGGCGGCCATGCGGAACGAGTACGCCGCCGACCTGGGCCTTTCCGAGACCGACCTGGCCGCCGACTGGCCCTCCCAGTTCGGCCGCTGGCTCGCCGACGCGGTCACCGCCGGACTGCCCGAGCCGAACGCGATGGTCCTCGGCACCGCGGACGCCGCCGGCCGGCCCAGTGGCCGGACCGTGCTGCTCAAGGAGTACGACCGGGAGGGCTTCGTCCTCTACACCAACCACCTGTCGCGTAAGGGCACCGAGTTGGCAGTCAACCCGTGGGCCAGTCTGGTGTTCCCCTGGTTCGCCATCCAGCGGCAGGTGGTGGTGACCGGCCGGGTCGCGCCCGTCGACCGGGCCGAGACCGAGGCGTACTTCGCCACCCGGCCGCGCGGTTCCCAGCTCGGGGCCTGGGCGAGCACCCAGTCCGAGGTGGTGCCGGACCGGGCCGCGCTGGAGGAGGCGTACCGGGCGGCGGCGGAGCGCTTTCCGGCCGGAACGCCGGTCCCGGCGCCCCCGCACTGGGGCGGGTTCCGGGTCCGACCGGAGTCGGTGGAGTTCTGGCAGGGCCGGGCCGGCCGGCTGCACGACCGGCTGCGGTTCCGTCGGGTCGAGGGGGACGACTGGGTCGTCGAGCGGCTGGCCCCGTGACCGACGTCAAACCGGGCCGGTCGGACAGCGCCCGACGCTGGGCCATCGACCTGCGCCCGCTGCGGATCCCCGCGTTCCGCCGGATGTGGCTCGGCAACACGGTGGCGATGTTCGGGTTCCAGTTCACCGCGGTCGCCGTACCCGTGGAGATGTACGCGCTGACCCGCGACTCCTTCTGGGTGGGTCTGCTCGGGGTGGCCGGCTTCCTGCCCCTGCTGGTCTTCGGGCTGTGGGGCGGGGCGGTCGCCGACGCCCGGGACCGGCGGCGGGTGCTGCTTGTCGGCTCGGCACTGCTCTGGGTGTCGATGCTCGGCCTGCTCGGCCACGCGTTGTCCGGGATCGGCAGCCCGGTGCTGCTGCTGGCGCTGGTGACCGTGCACTCGATCGCGTTCGCCATCAGTTCGCCGGCCCGGTCGGCGATCCTGCCCCGACTGCTGCCGCGGGAGCTGGTCCCGGCGGGCAGCACCCTGAACTACACCACCTTCACCGCCGCGTCGGTGGTCGGGCCGCTGGCCGCCGGCCTGATCTTCGCCGCCTTCGGCACCGGCACCGGCCTGCCGATCGCGTACGCCGCCGACGCGCTGTTGTTCACCGCGCTGGTGGTGGCGACGCTGCGGCTGCCCGCGATGCCACCGGCCCCACCCGCCGAGGGTGAGGCGCGCAGGGGTGGGCTGGCCGGCATCCTCGACGGCTTCCGCTACCTGGCCACCACACCGGTGCTGCTCTCGTCGTTCGCCATCGACCTGATCGCGATGATCCTGGCCATGCCCCGGGCGCTCTTTCCCGAGGTGGCGCAGGAGCGGTTCGGCGGCGGGGCGGCGGTGGGTTGGCTCTACAGCGCCATCGCCATCGGCGCGATGCTGGGCGGCCTGACCTCCGGCTGGATCGGCCGGCTGCGACGGCAGGGGCTGGCCCTGGTGGTGGCGGTGGTCGGCTGGGGGCTGGCCATCGCGGCGGCCGGGTTGGCCCGGCAGCTCTGGCTGGTGGTGCTGCTGCTCGCGGTGGCGGGCGCGGCGGACCTGGTCAGCGCGGTGCTGCGGCAGTCGATGCTGCTTGTCTACGCGCCGGACCGGATGCGCGGCCGGCTCCAGGGGGTGAACACCGTGGTGGTGGCCGGCGGTCCGCGCCTGGGTGACCTGCGGGCCGGGGCGATGGCCGCCGGGTTCGGCACCGGCGTCGCCTGGGTCGGCGGCGGCCTGCTCTCGGCCGCGCTGGCGGTGCTGCTGGTGGTGAGCTTCCCGGCCCTGCTGCGCTACCGGGCGACCAGGGCGGCGGCGGGCGACCGTAGCTGATCGGCGCCCGGTGGGACGGGTGCGCCGGGTCCGGCGGGCCGGGCAGGCCACCGACTAAGGTCACGGTATGGACAACGCCGCGCACCGCCCCGCCTCGGGGACACAGTGGACCATCGCCGCCGACGGCCACGAGGCCGTCATCGTCGAGGTCGGCGGTGGGGTACGGACGTACCGGCGGGACGGGGTGGACTACCTCGACGGGTACGCCGAGGACGAGATCAGCCCCGGCAGCGCCGGGCACGTGCTGGCCCCCTGGCCGAACCGGATCCGGGACGGGCAGTACACCTTCGGCGACCGCGCGCTGCAGCTCGACCTGACCGAGCCGGACCGGGGGGTCGCCCTGCACGGCCTGGTCAACTGGGTGCGCTGGCAGCCGGTCGAGGAGTCCGCCGACTCGGTCACCCTCGGTTACGAGCTGCCGCCCACCCCCGGCTACCCGTGGCCGTTGCGGCTGCGTACCCGGTGGAGCGTGGGGGCGGACGGGCTGCGGGCCGCGCACGAGGTGACCAACACCGGGGCCGAGACCGCCCCGTTCGGGTTCTCCGTCCACCCGTACCTGCGGCTGGCCGGGGTCGCGGTGGACGACCTGACGATGCGGATGCCGGCCCGCAGCCGGCTCCAGGTCGACGCCCGGCTGCTGCCGATCGGGGCGACCCCGGTGGCCGGCACCGAGTACGACTGGACCACCCCCAGGCCGATCGGGGACGCCCAGCTCGACCTCTGCTTCGGTGACGTGATCCGGGACGACGACGGTGGCTCGTCGGTGACCCTGGCCGCCCCCGACGACGCGGACGGCGTGCACCTCTGGGCGGACCGCGAGTTCGGCTGGTGGCAGGTCTTCACCGGCGACGCGCTCACCGGCGAGCGGCACCGCAGGTCGGTGGCGGTGGAGCCGATGACCTGCCCGCCCGACGCGTTCCGGTCCGGCCGGGACGTGATCGAGCTGGCCCCGGGGGAGACCTGGCGGGGCACCTGGGGCATCCGGCCCGGGGTCTGAGCATGCAGTTCGGCGAGTTGGTCCGACGACGACGGATGGTGCGCAACTACGACCCGGACCGTCCGGTCCCGCCGGAGGTGGTGGACCGGCTGCTCGACCACGCGGTCCGGGCGCCGTCGGCGGGCTTCGCCCAGGGCTGGGGTTTCCTGGTGCTTGAGGAGCCGGCCGACCGGGAGCGGTTCTGGGCGGCCACCACTCCCTCGGGCGGTGGCCGGGAACGGTGGCTGGCGGGGATGCGGCGGGCCCCGCTGATCGTGGTGCCGCACGCCAACCGGTCGGTCTACCTGGAGCGTTACGCCGAGCCGGACAAGGGCTGGGCGGACCGCTCGGAGGACCGCTGGCCGGTGCCCTACTGGTATGTCGACACCGGCTTCGCCGCGCTGCTGATGCTGCTGACCGCCGTGGACGAGGGGTTGGGGGCGTGCTTCTTCGGCATCCCACCCGACCGGCTGCCGCCGTACCGGGAGGCGTTCGGGGTGCCGCCGGAGTACCACCCGATCGGCGCGATCACGGTAGGTTATCGGGCCGTCGATCATCGGTCACCGTCGTTGCGTCGGGGGCGTCGGCCGGTGGACGAGGTGGTCCGGCGCGGTCGGTGGAGTTGACGCTGGTTCGTACCCTCCGCGGTGGATGCCGGTGGGACGGAAACTGACAACGGGGAGCAAAACGCGGTGTGGCGGGGGCGGATAGGCTGGCACCGTCATCGGTGCCGCACCGTGCGGCACTTCGGCGTGGCCCGGCACCACGCCGAGGGTCGGCCTGACCACGGGAGGGGAGCGTGCCGTGATCTTCAGAGCGGTCCGGGACGGGCGTCCCTACCCGGAACACAACCTGACTCTCAAGCAGTGGGCGGAGATCCCGCCGCGTCCGCTGCGGCTGGACCAGCTCATCACCACCAAGCGCGAGCTGGCGCTGGACAAGCTCCTCGCCGAGGACTCCACCTTCTACGGTGACCTTTTCCCGCACGTGGTGGAGTGGAGCGGCGGTCTCTACCTGGAGGACGGCCTGCACCGGGCGCTGCGGGCGGCGTTGCAGCAGCGCAACCAGATCCACGCCCGGGTGCTGGTGTTCAACGGTCAGCCCGAGTGACGCCTTCCTGAGCAGTCGTTAAGGTGGCGGCCATGGGCACTGCGCTGGACCTGCTGGACGTCGACGCCTCGCTGAGCGAGGAGGAGCGGCAGATCCGGGCCGTCGTCCGCCGGCTCGTCGACGACCGGGTCCGCCCGTACGTCGCCGGCTGGTACGAGGACGGCCAGGTCCCGGCCCGCGAGCTGGCCCGGGAGTTCGGCAAGCTCGGCCTGCTCGGCATGCACCTGACCGGGTACGGCTGCGCCGGCGCCCCGGCCGTGGCGTACGGGCTGGCCTGCCTGGAACTGGAGGCCGGCGACTCCGGCGTCCGGTCCCTGGTCTCGGTGCAGGGCTCGCTGGCCATGTACGCCATCTGGCGTTTCGGCAGCGAGGAGCAGAAACAGCGCTGGCTGCCCGCGATGGCGGCCGGAGAGGCGATCGGCTGCTTCGGCCTGACCGAGCCCGACCACGGCTCCGACCCGGCCTCGATGACGACCCGGGCCCGTCGTGACGGCGACGACTGGATCCTCGACGGCGCGAAGATGTGGATCACCAATGCGCCGATCGCCGACGTCGGGGTGGTCTGGGCGCGTACCGACCAGGGGGTACGGGGTTTCCTCGTACCGATGGACACCCCCGGGGTCGGCGCGCGGGAGATCCGGCGGAAGATGTCGCTGCGGGCGTCGGTGACCGGTGAGATCGCCCTCGACGGGGTCCGGCTGCCGGCGGACGCCCTGCTGCCGGAGGCGGTCGGGCTGCGGGCGCCGCTGAGCTGCCTGACCGAGGCCCGGCAGGGCATCGTCTGGGGCGCGCTCGGCGCGGCCCGCGACTGCCTGGAAACCGCCCTGTCGTACGCCACCACCCGGACCCAGTTCGGCCGCCCGCTGGCCGGGTTCCAGCTCACCCAGGCCAAGCTGGCCGACATGGCGGTGGAGTGGAGCAAGGGGTTGCTGCTCGCCCTGCACCTGGGCCGGTTGGCCGAGGCGGGGACGCTGCGGCCGGAGCAGGTGAGCGTGGGCAAGCTGAACAACGTCCGGGAGGCGCTGGCCATCGCCAGGCAGTGCCGGACGATCCTCGGCGCGAACGGGGTCTCCGGCGAGTACCCGGTGATGCGGCACGCCGACAACCTGGAGAGCGTGCTCACCTACGAGGGCACCTCCGAGATCCACCAGCTGGTCATCGGGCAGCGGCTCACCGGGTTGTCCGCGTTCGCCTGAGACCACCCGTCACCCGTTCGGGTCGCTCGCCGCGCGGGCGTCGCACGGTACCCGTACCGTCATCGACAGATGCACGTGTCTGACGAGGACGGTGAGGGCGATGGCCCGCGACGGTGAGACCCCCCAGAGTGAGTTCCCCGGCTACCCGACCGCCGACACACTGCGTACCCGGTCGGGCGACCCGGCCGACCCCGACACCCCACCGGCCGACCCGCCCCGCGCGGGTGGCCCGGCCAGGGGCCTGCTCTGGGTGCTCGGTGCGGCGGCGCTGGTCGTGGTGGTGCTGCTCGGCACCCAGGTGACCGGGATCTTCCCGGACTTCCGCAACCCGTTCGCCAAGGAACAGACCGACCGCAGCCAGCCGCCGCTGCTCAAGTCGATCCAGGATCTCAGCCGCTACGTCGCGGCGGAGGGCAACTTCCAGGTCGTGGTCGACCTCCAGAACGACCGCAACAACGTGCCGGAGTTCCTGCTCAACCAGCGGACCCTCTTCGTCGGGGCGGGCAGCGTCGAGGCGTACGTGGACTTCGGCAAGATCTCCGAGGGGGCGGTGGTGCCGTCGGCCGACGGCAAGTCCGTCGAGGTCAAGCTGCCCGCGCCGCAGCTCGGCAAGACCAACCTCGACCTGGACAAGAGCTACGTCTTCGCCGAGGAACGCGGCCTGTTCAACCGGATCAGTGAGCTGGTCAAGGGCGACCCCAACCGGCAGCAGCAGGTCTACCGGATGGCCGAGGAGCGGATCACCGCGGCGGCCCGGGACAGCGGGCTGGCCCAGCGGGCCGAGGAGAACACCCGCAAGATGCTGGAGGGCCTGCTCCGCTCGCTCGGCTACGAGAAGATCACCATCACCTACACGGCCCCCTGACCTGCAGCGCCACCACCGTTCGGGTTCCGGGCAGACCACCACGCGCCACCGGGGCCGCGAGGCGATGGCGCTGCAGGACCAGCGCCGGCGGTCCCGGTGATCAAGAGGTTTGCGTCAGTCTTGATCTTCAAGCTGACGCAAACCTCTTGATCACCGGGCACAACCCCGCCGCGTACGACCTGCACTGGATCGTGTCGACGGGTGACCGATCCGGTGCCGGGGAGTGGCACCTTGGCGGGCATCGAGGGCGTCGAGGGAACTGGCGCCAGCGGGGTGGGGACGCCAGGATGCCGTCTCCCCGGCCGGGGGTGGCGGCATCCTGGCGGCCTTCGCCGGTGGCCCGGCGCGGTCAGTAGGTGGTGGTGGCGTACCGGTCCTCGTTGGGCATCAGGATCCACAGCACCAGGTAGACGATCACCTGGGTGCCGGGCAGCAGCAGCGACAGCAGGAACAGCAGCCGGACCAGGTTGGCCGAGGTGTTGAACCGGCGGGCCAGGCCGGCACAGACACCGGCGAGCATGCGCCCCTCACGGGGTCGGACCAGTTTGCGACTCATCGTCGTACTCCCACTCTGCGGCGATCCGCCGCGCTGCACTCCACGGTAGGAAGGGGCGGCCACCGTGCCCTCCGTCCCGAGGGTGATCCGATGACCCCGTACCCGTAGGTGGTTACCCGAGTCGGCCTCAGCTGACGCCCCCGGAACCCGCCCGGCCCATCCCCGCCCGGCCCATCCCCGCCCGGCCCGCCAAGCCCTCCACTGCGAGCCCCGCCGCCCCCACCGCCCGCCCCCACCGCCCGCCCCGCCACCGCGCCGCCCCGCCTCCACCGCCAGCCGCGCGCCAAGCCCCCGCCACCGCGCCGCCCCCACCGCCAGCCGCGCGCCAAGCCCCCGCCACCGCGCCGCTGCCCCGGGGTCCCGCCACCGCGCCGTTGCCCTGCTGCCTCGCTGTCCCCGCCCGGCGCCGGCCGTCCGCCGCTGGCGGGCCACCGAGGAGGACCGCGCTCGATCCTGGTTGTAGTGGCCTCGCCGCACGGGGATGCCACTACAACCAGGACAACCCCGTTGCGTTAACGCCGTGGGCGGCTGGTCAACCCGGGACAGGAAGTGCCCGATCGGGGAGCGGGGTGGGCCCGCTCGGCGATCATGGAGTGGTGGTGCCGACTTTGGGGGTTTTACGGGCGTTCTGTTACCCACCACAACTCCATGATCGGCGAGGCAGCGCTGGTTGACGAACAGCCGTTCCACCTAACGCAACAACGTTGACAACCAGGAAGTAGCACGATCTTGGTGCGGGGTGCGGGGTGCGGGGTGCGGGGTGCGGGGTGCGGGGTGCGGGGTGCGGGGTGCGGGGTGCGGGGTGCGGGGTGCGGGGTGCGGGGTGCGGGGTGCGGGGTGCGGGGTGCGGGGTGCGGGGTGCGGGGTGCGGGCGTGGGGCGTGGGGTGGGGCGTGGGGTGGGGTGGGCCCGGGGTGGGCGGGTAGGCTCGCCGGTCGACGCCGCCCCCACCCCGGGCGGGATCCGCAGGTCGCCGGGACCCCGGGTGGCCACGAACCCGGCCGGACCCGGCACCACCGGGGCGACGGCGAGGAAGCGCAGCGATGATCAGTGTCTTCGACCTCTTCAGTGTCGGCATCGGCCCGTCCAGCTCGCACACGGTGGGCCCGATGCGGGCCGGGCGTACCTTCGTCACCGGGCTGAAGGCCGACGGGCTGCTGCACACCGTCGCCCGGGTCCGGGCCGAGCTGTTCGGTTCTCTGGGCGCGACCGGCCACGGCCACGGCAGTGACCGGGCGGTGCTGCTCGGGCTGGCCGGGGAGAGCCCGGAGACGGTGGACACCGACAGCGTCGGGCCCCGGGTCGCCGAGATCCGTGCCCAGCGCCGGCTCGCCCTGCTCGGCACCCAGGAGATCGACTTCGAGCCGGACCGGGATCTGGTGCTGCACCGCCGCCGGTCGTTGCCGTACCACCCGAACGGGATGGTCTTCTCGGCCTGGGACGCGGCGGGGGAGCAGGTCCTCACCCGGACGTACTACTCGGTCGGTGGTGGGTTCGTGGTGGACGAGGCGGCGGCCGGGGCGGACCGGATCAGGCCGGACGCCACCCCGGTCCGGCATCCGTTCACCACAGGTGCCGAGCTGCTGGAGGTCACCGCCGGCACCGGCCTGTCGATCAGCGCGGTGATGCTCGCCAACGAGCTGTCCTGGCGCAGCGAGGCGGACGTGCGGGCGGGGCTGCTGGACATCTGGCGGGTGATGCGGGAGTGCGTGGCGCACGGCGGCGAGCGGGACGGCGTACTGCCGGGTGGGTTGCGGGTCCGTCGTCGCGCCGCCGAGCTGCGCCGCAGCCTGGAGGCGGACGCCGGCTCGACCGACCCGCTGCGCGCGATGGACTGGGTGACCCTGTTCGCGCTGGCGGTCAACGAGGAGAACGCGGCGGGTGGCCGGGTGGTCACCGCCCCGACGAACGGCGCGGCCGGGATCATCCCGGCGGTGCTGCACTACTACACCCGGTTCGTGCCGGGCGCCTCCGACGAGGGGGTGGTGCGGTTCCTGCTGGCCGCCGGGGCGATCGGGGTGCTGTTCAAGGAGAACGCCTCCATCTCCGGGGCGGAGGTGGGCTGTCAGGGCGAGGTCGGGTCGGCCTGTTCGATGGCCGCCGCCGGGCTGGCCGAGGCGTTGGGTGGCACCCCCGAGCAGGTGGAGAACGCCGCCGAGATCGGCATGGAGCACAACCTCGGGTTGACCTGCGACCCGGTCGGGGGGCTGGTGCAGATCCCCTGCATCGAGCGCAACGCGGTGGCTAGCATCAAGGCGATCACGGCGGCCCGGTTGGCGCTGCGCGGCGACGGGGTGCACCACGTCTCGCTCGACAAGGTCATCAAGACCATGCGCGAGACCGGGGCGGACATGAAGGTCAAGTACAAGGAGACGGCACGCGGCGGCCTGGCCGTCAACGTGATCGAGTGCTGAGGGGCGTTCGTTCACCGACTGCTAACCTGTCGTCCGTTGTTGTCAGGCGGGAGGCGACGGTGACCGCAGGCGTCACGGCGTTGTGGTCGCACCGCAACTCGCTGCGCATCCTGGTCAGGCGCGATCTCGCGGTGAAGTACCAGCAGTCCGTGCTCGGTTACTTCTGGTCGCTGATCGAGCCGCTGGGGATGGGCGCGATCTACTTCTTCGTCTTCGGGGTGCTCTATTCCGGGCCGACCAACCGGCACCTCGGCGAGGCCGCCGGGTCGTACCCGCTCTTCCTGATCACCGGCATCTTCGCCTGGATGTGGACGAGTTCGGCACTGAGCGAGGCGACAAACGCGTTGACCGGGCAGTCCCGCCTGATCACCACGATGAACGTGCCCCGGCAGGTCTTCCCGATCGGCCGGGTCACCGGCCGGTTCGCCGAGTACGTCGCCGGCCTGCCGATCCTGCTGGCCGTCGCCGCCGTCTACGCCGCCCACGGCCGGATCGAGCTGGGCTGGTCGCTGCTGAGCCTGCCGCTGGCCGTCGCCGTGCAGGGCACCCTGCTGGTCGGGCTGGCCCTGCTGCTGTCCGCGGTGAACGTGCTGATGCGCGACGTGGAGCGGTTCATGCGGCTGGTCATCCGGGTGCTCTTCTATGCCACCCCGATCATCTATCCGTTGAGCCTGGTCCGGGAGTCCGGCATGCCGACCTGGGTGAAGGTGGCGTACGAGCTGAACCCGCTGGTCGGCATCTTCCAGCTCCAGCACGCCATCTGGTACCCGGACGAGTTCCCGGACGCCCGGCTGCTGACCACCACGATCGCCGGCAGCCTGCTGGTGCTGGTGGCCGGCTGGTGGGCGTTCCGCCGGCTCGAACCGGCCGTGCTGAAGGAACTGTAGGTGCCGCCGATCATCGAGGCGCAGGGTCTCGGCATCCGTTTCGTCCGTAACCGTCGTCGGCAGCTGCGGCTGCGGGAACTCTTCATCCACCGGGGCGGTCGGGCCGCCGTCGCGGGCCAGTTCTGGCCGCTGCGGGACGTCTCGTTCACTGTCGAGGCGGGCGACACGCTGGGCGTGATCGGGCGCAACGGCACCGGCAAGAGCACCCTGCTGCGGTTGATCGCCGGGGTGCTCATCCCCGACGAGGGGCGGATCCGGGTCCGGGGCGACGTCGCGCCGCTGCTGGAGCTCTCCGCCGGGTTCTCCAACGACCTGACCGGGCGGGAGAACCTCTACCTGGTCGGCGGGCTGCACGGGTTGTCCTCGGGCTACCTGAAGCGGCACTTCGACGACATCGTGTCGTTCGCCGGTGAGCAGGTGGAGCGGGCCATCGACACCTCGGTCCGGCACTACTCATCGGGGATGAAGGTACGGCTCGGATTCGCGATCATCTCGCACCTGCCGCACCCGGTCCTGCTGATGGACGAGGTGACCGCGGTGGGCGACGCGGAGTTCCGCAAGAAGTGTTATTCGACTATCGACCGACTGCTCGCGGAGGGGCGCACCTTGGTGCTGGTGTCACACAACGAGAAGGACCTGACCCGGTTCTGCCGTCGGGGGCTCTACCTCGACGGTGGGCGGTTGACCGTGGACGGGACGGTCGCCGAGGCGCTCGACGCGTACCACGCCGCGGTGCCGAGGTGACAGTGGCGATCGTGCTCGCCGCCGGTGCGCCGGCCGCGGGCCCGCCCACCGGCACGGGCGGACCACTTGCCGACCGGCTCGCCGAGCAGTTGCGCCGGGCCGGGGCGGACCGGGTCGCCACCGTCACCGGTCTGACCGAGCTGGCCGCCCTGGTGGACACCGTCACCGGCCCGGTCCTGGTCACCGGGGCCGACCTGGTCGCGCACACGGCCGTACTGAAGCATCTGGTGACCAGTCCGGTCGGCCCGACGGTGGCCCTGGTGCTCACCGACCCGCCGGCCGAAGGCCGGACGGTGGTCCGCGAGGAGCGCGGGCAGGTGGTCGACGCCGGCCCGGAGCTGCCCGACGCCACAGGCGTCTTCGGCGGCGCGCTGCGGGTCGGCGCGGACGACCTGCCCGCGCTGGCCGCCGCGGCCCGCGCCGCCCACGGCCCGGTGACGGCGCAGGCCGCCCACAGCCCGGTAGCGGGGGGCGCGGCCGGCTCCGCCGTGGACCGGCTGTTCGCCGCGCTCACCGACCTCGGCACCCTGACCTTCGCCCACCGGGTACGCCTGCTCGTGGCGCACCGGGTGGCCGATCCGGCCGAGCTGGCCGCCGCCGAGGCGGCCCTGGCCGGGGTGGACGAGGACCGGGCCGAGTTGCGGCTGTCGGTGAAGGAGCGGGACGACTTCTTCACCACCTACTTCGTCAGCACCTGGTCGCCGTACGTGACGAAGGCGTGTGCCCGGCTGGGCCTGACGCCGACCGGGGTCACCATGATCTCGGTGCTCTTCGCGGTGGTCGCGGCGGTGCTCTTCGGTGCCGGTGGCCGGGTCGCCCTGGTGGCCGGCGCGGTCCTGCTCTACCTGGGTTTCGTGCTGGACTGCGTGGACGGACAGTTGGCCCGCTACACCAGGCACTTCAGCGCCTGGGGCGGCTGGCTGGACACGATGGCGGACCGGGCGAAGGAGTACCTGGTCTACGCCGGGCTGGGCTACGGCGCGACGCACGCCGGGTTCCGCTACGGCTGGGCGCTGGCCATCGCCGCGATGACCCTGCAGACCGTCCGGCACATGACCGACGCCTGGTACGGGGTGCTGCACGACGAGGCGGCCCGGCGTCCCCGCCCGGCCACCCCGGCCGCCGGGGGGATCGGCGGGAAGCTGAACGCCGCCTCGACCCGGGTGCAGGCGGACACCGGCTCGGTGTCGTACTGGCTGAAGCGGACGGTGGTCTTCCCGATCGGCGAGCGGTGGGCGCTGATCGCGGTCACCGCCGCGCTGTTCGGGCCGCTGGTCAGCCTGGTCTCGGTGCTGGTGTGGGGGGTGCTGGCGTTCGGCTACACGGGTGCGCTGCGGACCCTGCGGGCGCGTTGGATGTGGGTGCCGGTGCTGGACACGGTCGACGCGACGCTGCACCGTGACGACGGCCCGCTGGCGGCCCGGCTGCCTGTGGTCCGCCCGATGGGTCCGCTGACCCTGGCGGTGCTCGGGGCACTAGGGCCGGCGGTGCTGCTGGTGGTGGGGTTGCTCCGGTCGGCCGGTGACGCCGACCCGGGTGGCCTGCGCTGGTGGTTGCCGGTGGCGCTGCTGGTGCTGCTGGTGGCCGGGCTGGGGGCGGGCGCGGCGCACAACGGGCCGCTGGACTGGCTGGTGCCGGCGGCGCTGCGGGCCGGCGAGTACCTCTTCGCCGTGGTGGTCGGGGTGGTCGGCGGGGTGCCGGCCTGGTTGATCTTCGGGTACGTCTTCGTGCTTACCGTGCACCACTACGACCTGACCGCCCGGTTGGAGAAGCGGCAGGCGGCCCCGCCACTGCACGCCTGGACGCTGGGCTGGGAGGGGCGTTCGGTGCTGCTGGCGGTGGCGGCGATCGCCGGATTTGCCGGCCCTGCCATGGCTACACTCGGTGCGTACCTTCTGGTGGTTTTCGTGGCGAGTGTCGTGCTGGCCTGGGTGGTCCTGCCGGCCCGCGCGAGCCGGGCGGCGGCCGTACCCGTGCGGGGTGGTTCGCCGGGCTGACGACAGGGCGGGCTGACGACAGGGGCGGCCGGATGACGTTGATCAGCTTCGTCGTACCGGCCTTCCGGGTGCAGGGCTACCTGCGCGAATGCCTGGACTCGCTGCTCGACCAGCCGGTGCGGGACATCGAGGTGATCGGGGTCGACGACGCCTCCCCGGACGGCTGCGGCGACATCCTCGCCGAGTACGCGGCCCGCGACCCCCGGGTCCGGGCGGTACGACTGCCGCACAACGTCGGGCTCGGTCCGGCCCGCAACGCCGGGCTGGACCGGGCCACTGGCGAGTACGTCTGGTTCCTCGACGGCGACGACTGGCTCACCCCGGACTGCCTGCCCGAGGTGGCCGACCGGCTCACCGCCACCCGACCGGACGTGCTGCTTGTCGACCACGTCCGGGTGCACTGGGACGGGCACGCCACCCGAAGCGCACTGCCGGAGGTCTTTCCCGAGCCGCCCGGTGCGGCGACCTTCCGGCTGGCGGACCGGCCGCAGACCCTACGCCTGCTGCACACCGCCTGGAACCGGCCGGTCCGCCGGGAGTTCCTGACCGGCCTCGGGCTGCGTTTCGCCCCCGGCTGGTACGAGGACGTCGCATTCAGCTACCCGGTGCTGCTGGCCGCCGACCGGATCGGTGTGCTCGACCGGGTCTGCGTCAACTACCGGCAGCGCCGGGCGGGCGCGATCACCCGGACCCTCGACGACAGGCACTTCGAGGTCTTCGACCAGTGGCACCGGGTGTTCGGCTTCCTCGACGACCGACCGGAGTCGGCCGGGCTACGGCCGGTGGTCTTCGAGCGGATGATCTGGCACTACCTGACAGTGCTCGGCAACGGCGACCGGATCGCCCCGGAACTGCGGCAGGCGTTCTTCCGGCGGATCACCGCCGACCACAGGCGCTTCCACCCGGCCGGGGGCTACCCGGTGCCGGGAGGGTTGGACGGGGTCAAGCACCTGCTGGTCGCCACCGGGCGGTGGCGGACCTTCAGCGCGCTGCGTACCGTCAACCAGGCCCGGGAGACCGCGCGGGTGGCCGGCCGGCGGGCCCGGCCGGTGGCCCGGCGGACCGCCCGGCTGGCCCGGGACGCGCTGCTGCACGAGTACTACCGGGCCGAACTGCGCCGGCCGATCGACCCGACGCTCGCCGTCTACGCCGCCTACTGGTACCGCGGTTACGCCTGCAACCCGGCGGCGATCGACGCCGCCGCCCGCCGGCTCGCCCCGCAGGTACGGGGGGTGTGGATCGTCCGGCGGGACCGGATCGACACCCTCCCGCCCGGCACCGAGTACGTCGTCGCCGGCACCCGCGAGTGTCAGCGGGCGCTGGCGCGGGCCCGGTGGCTGGTCAACAACGTGAACTTCCCCGACTTCGTCCGCAAGCGACCGGGCCAGGTGCACGTGCAGACCCACCACGGCACCCCGGTCAAGGTGATGGGCCTGGACCAGCAGCGGTACCCGCTCGGCGCGGTCGGGATGGACTTCGCCGGGCTGCTGCGCCGGGTGGACCGCTGGGACTACAGCATCACCTCCAACGCCTTCTCCACTCAGATGTGGGACCGCGCCTATCCGGCGGACTACGTGCGGCTGGAGGTGGGCTATCCGCGCAACGACCGGCTGGTCACCGCCAGCGCCGAGGAGGTGCGGGCGGTGCGCGCCCGGCTCGGGATCGCCCCGGGTGAGCGGGTGGTGCTCTATGCGCCCACCCACCGGGAGCACCTGCCGGGCTACCGGCCGCCGTTCGACCCGTACCGGCTGCTGGAGGTGCTCGGGCCGGCGGGGCGGCTGCTGGTGCGCAGCCACTACTTCCACGACCGGGACGGTCGGGACCGGCGGCGTACCGGGGGACGGGTGGTCGACGTCAGTGCCGTCGGTGCCGTCGAGGATCTCTACCTGGCCGCCGACGTGCTGGTCACCGACTACTCGTCGGCGATGTTCGACTACGGGGTCCTGGACCGGCCGATCGTGATCTACGCGCCGGACCGGGACGCCTACCGGGTGGCCCGGGGGGTCTACTTCGACGTCACCGCCGAGCCGCCGGGCGCGGTCGCGTCGACCTTCGACGAACTATGTGGGGTCTTCCGCTCCGGCGCGGTGACCGGGGCGTCGGCCGACCGGGCCCGGGAGGAGTTCCGGGAGCGGTTCTGCCGCTGGGACGACGGGCACGCCGCCGAGCGGGTGGTCCGCCGGGTGTTCCTCGGAGAACCTGGGTGATCCGTGGTGGATCGCCGTACTGGCCCGTAATAGGGCTGTCATCAGTCGAACATGGCACGTTTACCCGATGTGCTAACCCGATGATGCTCGTCACAGTCAACCCCGGGGTTCGGCCAAGCTGGGGGAGGAGACGGTGACCACCGTCGCGCTGAAGGACGTCACAAAGGTTTTCCAGGACGGAACAGTCGCCGTCGACAACGTCAGCCTCGACGTCGTCGACGGTGAGTTCATGGTGCTGCTCGGCCCGTCCGGCTGCGGGAAATCAACCGTTTTGCGAATGATCGCGGGTCTGGCGGACCCGACGAGTGGTGCGGTGCTGCTCGACGGTGAGGTCGCCAACGACCTGCCGCCGCGCGACCGGAGGATCGCCATGGTCTTCCAGGACTTCGCGCTCTATCCGCACATGTCGGTCGGTGACAACATCGGCTTCCCACTGAAGCTGTCCGGGATCGAGCCGGAACCGCGCGGCGAGCGGGTGCAGGACGTGGCCAGCGCGCTCGGCATCGGCGACGTGCTCGCCCGTAAGCCGAGTCAGCTCTCCGGCGGTCAGCGGCAGCGGGTCGCGATGGGCCGGGCGATCGTCCGCCGGCCGGGGCTCTTCCTGATGGACGAGCCGTTGTCCAACCTCGACAGCGGCCTGCGCGCCGAGCTGCGGGCCGAGATCTCCGGGCTCACCCGCGAGCTGGGCGTCACCACCATCTACGTCACCCACGACCAGGCCGAGGCGCTGACCATGGCTGACCGGGTGGCCATCATGCGCAAGGGCGTGCTCCAGGATGTGGGCACCCCCACCCAGGTGTACGGCCGGCCCGCGACCCTGTACGTCGCCGCCTTCCTCGGCAGCCCCCGGATGAACCTGCTCGAGGCGTCGGTCTATGTCCACCTCGACAGGTACGTCACGCTCACCCTCGGTGACCAGGCGCTCTACCTGCCGTGGGACGACATCCGCAGTCGGGCGGTGGCGCACTACCACGGCGAGCGGATCGTGGTCGGGATGCGGGCCGAGGCGCTCACCCCGGTCGCCCCGGACACCCCCGGTGACGTGCTCCAGGGGCGGGTCCGCTACCTGGAGCACCACGGGCACGAGTCGCTCGCCTTCCTCGACATCGGCGCCACCGCCATCATGGTGGACGAGATGAGCGCCCCCGCCGAGGACGCCGTCCCGGGCCAGCGTGGGCTGCGCCGGTTCGGCCAGGTCATGTCCCGGCTCACCGGGCGGGCCGGCGAACCGGAGGAGCCCGCCCCGACGCCCGGCGGCAACCGGGGCAGCGTGCTGAACGACCCCGGCCGGCACCACCGCCGCCCGGCCGAGCTGGCGGTACGGCTCGCCCCCTACCCGGCGATCTCGGCGGGTCACCCGATGGCGGTCGCGGTCCGGATGGACGCCCTGCACTTCTTCGACGAACGCGGCGACCGCATCGACGTCGGCTGGCGCTGACCCTGCCCCGCCCCGGGTTGTCGGCCCGCGTGGCGGGTGGGGAAAGGGGTTTGCCCGACCGGGACGGTGGATAGATTCGTAGCGTGCTGGGCCTACCTGCTCATGTGACCGCCTGCCTCTTCGACCTCGACGGCGTGCTGACCCAGACCGCCAAGGTGCACAACGCCGCCTGGAAACAGACCTTCGACGACCTGCTGCGCCGGCACGCCGAGGCCAGCGGCGAACCGTTCCGGCCGTTCGATCCCGGCCCGGACTACAACCGCTACGTGGACGGGAAGCCACGCGCCGACGGGGTGCGTTCCTTCCTCGCCTCCCGGGGCATCACCCTGCCCGAGGGGAGCCCGGACGACCCGCCGGGCGCGGACACCGTCAACGGTGTCGGCAACCGCAAGAACGTGGTGCTGCTCGACCGGATCCACCACGACGGCGTCGAGGCGTACCAGGGATCGGTGGCCTATCTGAAGGCGGCCGAGCGGGCGGGGTTGCGCCGCGCGGTGGTCTCGGCCAGCGCCAACTGCCGCGACGTGGTCGCCGCCGCCGGCCTGGAACCGATGCTTGAGGTACGCGTCGACGGGCTGGTCGCCCGCGCCGAGGGGTTGCGCGGCAAGCCGCATCCGGACACCTTCCTCGCCGCCGCCGAGCTGCTCGGGGTGGCCCCCGCCGACGCCGCCGTCTTCGAGGACGCGCTGGCCGGGGTGGCCGCCGGCCGGGCCGGCGACTTCGGGTACGTGATCGGTGTCGACCGCGCCGGGCAGGCCGACGAGCTGCGCGCCCACGGTGCCGACGTGGTGGTCACCGACCTCGCTGACCTGCTGACCGGACCGGCCGCATGATCCGCGAACGGGCCTATCCGGTCGAGCCGTGGCACATCCGGGAGACCCGTCTCGACATGGACGTGCTGGCCCAGTCCGAGTCGGTCTTCGCGCTCTCCAACGGCCACATCGGGCTGCGCGGCAACCTCGACGAGGGCGAGCCGCACGGCCTGCCCGGCACCTACCTGAACTCCTTCTACGAGCTGCGTCCACTGCCCTACGCGGAGGCCGGGTTCGGGTTCCCCGAGTCGGGGCAGACCATCGTCAACGTCACCAACGGCAAGCTGATCCGGCTGCTCGTCGACGACGAACCCCTCGACCTGCGCTACGGCGAGCTGCTCAGCCACCAACGGGTCCTCGACCTGCGGGCCGGCACCCTCTACCGGGAGATGCACTGGCGCTCGCCCGCCGGCCGGGAGGTGAAGGTCCGCAGCACCCGGCTGGTCTCCTTCACCCAGCGCTCGGTCGCCGCTATCCACTACGAGGTGGAGGCGGTCAGCGGCCCGCTGCGGCTGATCCTCCAGTCCGAGCTGGTCGCCAACGAGAACCTGCCGGCGCAGAGCCGCGACCCCCGGGTCGCCGCCGTGCTGGAGTCACCGTTGCAGGCCGAGGAGGAGCTGACCACCGACGACGGCGGTCTGCTCATCCACCGCACCAAGGTCAGCGGGCTGCGGGTGGCCGCCGGGATGGGCCATGACGTCACCGCACCGAGCCGGACCACGATCGAGTCCGAGGGGTACGAGGACTGGGTCCGTACCACGGTCGGCTGCGTGCTCCAGCCCGGCGAGTCGCTGCGGGTGGTCAAGTACCTCACCTACGGCTGGTCCAGCCGGCGCTCCCTGCCGGCGCTGCGTGACCAGGTCGGCGCGGCGCTCGCCGCCGCCCGGCTGACCGGCTGGGACGGTCTGCACCGGGAGCAGCGGAAATACCTCGACGAGTTCTGGGACGCCGCCGACGTCCGGGTCGAGGGGGACCCGGAGGTGCAGCAGGCGGTCCGGTTCGGGCTGTTCCACGTGCTCCAGGCCGGGGCGCGGGCCGAGCGGCGACCGATCTCCGCCAAGGGGCTCACCGGCCCCGGCTACGACGGGCACGCCTTCTGGGACACCGAGATGTTCGTCCTGCCGGTGCTGACGTACACCCAGCCCGGCGCGGTACGCGACGCGCTGTACTGGCGGCACGCCACCCTGGAGCAGGCCCACGAACGGGCCCGTACGCTGAACCTGGCCGGCGCGGCCTTCCCGTGGCGCACCATCGAGGGCCCGGAGTCGTCGGCGTACTGGCCGGCCGGCACCGCCGCCTTCCACATCGCCGCCGACGTCGCCGACGCGGTGCGCCGCTACGTGCTGGTCACCGGCGACGAGCAACTGGAACGCGACATCGGCCTGGAACTGCTCGTGGAGACCGCCCGGCTCTGGCGTTCGCTGGGCCACCACGACCGGTACGGCCGGTTCCACATCGACGGGGTGACCGGCCCCGACGAGTACACGGCGGTCAAGAACGACAACATCTACACCAACCTGATGGCGCAGCGGAACCTGCTCACCGCCGCCGACTGCGCGATGCGCCTGCGCGACGAGGCCCTCGACCTCGGGGTGACCGAGGAGGAGGCGGCCGAGTGGCGCGACGCCGCCCAGGCCATGCACATCCCGTACGACGAGGACCTCGATGTGCACGAGCAGGTGGAGGGCTTCACCCGGCTCCAGGAGTGGGACTTCGAGCACACCCCGGCCGAAAAGTACCCGCTGCTGCTGCACTACCCGTACTTCGATCTGTATCGCAAGCAGGTGGTCAAGCAGGCCGACCTGGTGCTGGCGATGCACTGGCGGGGGGACGCCTTCACCGAGGCGCAGAAGCTGCGCAACTTCCTCTACTACGAGCGGCGTACGGTGCGGGACTCGTCTCTGTCGGCCTGCACCCAGGCGGTGCTCGCGGCCGAGGTGGGCCACCCCGAACTGGCCCACAGCTACCTGCGGGAAGCAGCGCTGATGGACCTGCACGACCTGAACGAGAACACCCGCGACGGCGTACACATGGCGTCACTCGCGGGGGCGTGGATCGCGCTGGTCGCCGGCTTCGGCGGGCTGCGCGACCACGACGGCGAGCTGTCGTTCGCCCCCCGGCTGTCCAGCCGGCTGAGCCGGTTGGAGTTCTCGTTGCAGTGGCGGTCGATGCGGTTGCGGGTGGACGTCCGGCCGCACCAGACCACCTACTCACTGCGTAACGGCGGCCCGGACACGGAGGTGGAGCTGCGCCACCACGGCCAGACCGTCCGGGTCACCTCCGCCGCGCCGGTGACGGTACCCGTACCGCAGACCCACCAGGACGGCCCCGACCCGGAACAGCCGCCCGGTCGGGCCCCGCTGCTGCGCCTCCCGGAATCCCGCTCCTGACCTCGCCCGGCCAACCGGGTCGTGCTGTTCCGGGTCCATCGTGCGGTCCGGCCGGTCGTGCTGTTCCGGGTCCATCGTGGACAGTTCTTGTCGCGGGAGCGACAAGAACTGTCCACACAACGTGCCTGGTGTCCTCCCTCGACCCCGACGGCCGCCGGGGGGTCAGAACTGAGGGCCGTCGGAGGGGCGGCCAGCGGCATCGCGCGGTGCCACCGCCCGCGGGTCGTCCGGGGTACGCGCCTGCGCCGCCTCGTCCGCCCAGTCGGGGTTGTGCTCGGCGTCCTGTTCGGGGCGCTCCTGCTCGATGGTCCGGGTCTGCTGACGTGCCTTCCGCTTGGCCATGGCGAACCTCGTGATCCGTGCGGGGCGCGGCTGCGCCGGTGTCCCGCCCGACTTCCCGCCCGCCACCGCCGCAAACGGCACCAGCCTCCGACATCGCCGCCCGGACATCGCGGCAGACGCCGCCGTGCCGGTGCGGTTCGGTGTTCAGCCGTCGAGGTGGCGGGTGAAGGCGAGCCGCAGGTGGTTCTTCGGCCGGGCGCCGATGATCGAGCCGACCACCTCGCCGCCGACGAACACCAGCATGGTGGGCAGCGACATCACCCCGTAGGTCCGGGCGGTGGCGGGGTTCGCGTCGGTGTCCACGGTGACCACCCGAAGCCGGTCGCCGAACTCCTCGGCCAGTTCGGCCAGGTGTCGGGAGGTCCCGACGCAGGGCGGGCACCAGTCCGCCCAGAAGTCGACCACCACCGGCCGGTCGGCGGTCAGCACCGTGTCGGCGAAGGTGGCGTCGGTGACGGCGGTCAGCGGTCCCGCTGCCGTGTCCTGAGACATGTTTCCTCCCGTTGCGTGATGGCCTGGGTGAGCTGTTCGTGCAGCTGGCGTCGTACCGTGCCGAGCCGGTCGAGGTAGGCGTCCACCTCGGCCAGCTTTCGGCGCAGCACGGCGACCGAGTCGGGGCAGACGTCCCCGGAGGCGTGGCCGGCCCGCAGACAGGCCACGAACGGCCGGATGTCGTCGAGGCCGAAGCCGACCGCCAGCAGCGCCCGGATCTCGTGCACCACCCGCAGCTCGGCCTCGTCGTACACCCGGTAGCCGTTGGCCGAGCGGCGTGGCCGGACCAGCCCGTGCGTCTCGTAGTACCGCAGCGTGCGGGTGCTCGTGCCGGCCCGTTCCGCCAGCTCACCGATCAGCATCCGACCTCCTCGGCCCGTCCCTGGCGTCACGCTAGACCTTGTCGCCGGTGTCAAGGCAACGGGCGAGCGCGGCACCGGGCGAGCGCGGCACCGGGCGAGGGCGGCAAGGGTGAGATCGGCCACCGGGCGGGTAACCGCCACCGACCGCACGGGCGGAAAGGAGCAACACCATGGGGGTACGCGCCGAGGCGACGGTGCCGCTGCCGGACGCCCGGTTGCCGGCGGACGTCGACGGGCCGGACGACGCGACAGGTGTGGTGCTCTTCGCCCACGGCAGTGGCAGCTCCCGGCACAGCCCGCGCAACGTGGCGGTGGCCCGGGTGCTCCAACGCCGAAGGTTGGTGACCGTGCTGGTGGATCTGCTCACCGCCGAGGAGGACGCGGTCGACGCCCGTACCGCCGAGCTGCGCTTCGACATCGACCTGCTGGCCGGTCGGCTCGCCGGGATCGTCGACTGGCTCGGGGCGGAACCCACGCTGGGCCGGCTGCCGGTCGGCCTGTTCGGGGCGAGCACAGGTGCCGCCGCCGCCCTGGTGGCCGCCGCCGGACGTCCGCAGCGGGTCGGCGCGGTGGTGTCCCGGGGTGGCCGGCCCGACCTGGCAGGCCCGGCCCTGGCCGAGGTACGCGCGCCGACGTTGCTGCTGGTGGGGGGCCTCGACGAGCAGGTGATCACGCTGAACGAGCAGGCCGCCGGGCTGCTGACCGCCCCGCACGAGCTGAGGGTGGTGCCCGGTGCCACCCACCTGTTCGAGGAACCGGGCACGCTGGACGAGGTCGCCGACGCCGCCGCCGGCTGGTTCACCCGGCACCTCTCCGTCCCGACCCGACAGCCCTCATTGTGATGATCTTGGAAAGCTGCGGTGGCTCGGGTCGCGGGGGCGGCTGGGGCGGCGACACGAGGCCCGGCGGCGTCTCGTCGTTGTCGCACGTCCTTTCCACGATCATGGCCAGCGGTGTGGGGGTGATGGATCGGTGGGTCAGGCGGGGGTGGCGGGTGGGTCGGTGTGGCGGTGGTGCGGGCGGTCGTCCGGCGGCGTCGACGCGGCCTGCTCGCGGTGCCGCTGGACTGTGTCGACCACCCGGTAGGCGACCGCCGCGATCGGCACCGAGACGAACGCCCCCGCGATGCCGGCGATCAGCGTGCCGGCGGTGACCACCACCAGGATCACCGCCGGGTGCAGCTGCACCTGCCGCTTCATGATCAACGGCTCCAGCAGGTTGCCCTCGATCTGCTGGACGGCGATCACCGCCGCCAGCACCAGCAACGCGGTGGTCGGGCCGTTGGCGGCCAACGCCACCAGGACGGCGACCGCGCCGGCCACCGTCGCCCCGATGATCGGGACGAAGCCGCCGAGGAAGGTGATCAGCGCCAGTGGCAGCGCCAACGGCACCCCGAGCAGCACCAGCGCCAGCCCGATGCCGATCGCGTCGATGGCCGCGATGAGCATCGTGCCCCGGCTGTACGAGCCGAGGGTCCGCCAGCCGGCCCGGCCCGCCTCGGCGGTCACCGTACGGTTCGGGCCGGTCATCCGGCGCAGCACCCAGTGCCACATCGACCGGCCGTCCTTGAGCAGGAAGAACAGCAGCACCAGGGCGAGCAGGGTGGAGCCGGCCGCCTCGGCCGCCGTACGGGCCCCGCCGACCGGGTCGGGGGCGCCGCCGCCCAGGCCGTCCCGGACCTGCCCGACCAGCTTGTCGAGTTGGGCGTCACTGACCGGCAGGGTCTCGGTGACGAAGTCGCGGGAGCGTTGCAGCCCTTCGTCGAGCTGTTGGCTCAGCTCCCCGAACTGGGCGGCGGTCAGGTTCCACACCAGCACCCCCACCCCGACCAGCACGCCGAGCAGCAACAGGACGGTCAGCAGGGCGGCCGGCGCGGCCGGCACCCGTAGCCGCCGCAGGCCCAGCAGCACCGGATCCAGCAGCGCGGTGAGGAACAGGGTCACCGCCACCGCGATCGCCAGCGGCGCCAGCAGCACCGCCACCTTGCCCAGCAGGTAGCACCCGAGCACCACGACCACCAGGCAGGCGCTCCACACCACCGCCGTGCGGACCAGCCAGGGCAGCGTCGCCCAGGCCTGCCGTGGGGTGGGGCGGGCGCCCGCCGCCGTCACTTCGGGCGTACGCCCGGCACCGTCCTCGACCACGTCGGATCCTCCTCGGTCTCGGCGGGGTCGATACCCGACCCGGTCGGTCTCGACACCCGGTCGGCCCACCCCGCGCCCCGGCTCGCCTGCTGCCGCCGTGCCACGGCGCGCCGTGGTGTTTGCGCCCGGGTGGTCGGGGAACCAGCAGGCTGACGACGAGGAGGACGTCATGAGCGATTTCATGAACAAGGCCAAGGACTTCGCCGACAAGCACGACAAGCAGGTCGATCAGGGTCTGGACAAGGCCGGCGACTACGCCGACAAGCGGACCGGCGGCAGGTACGACGAGCAGATCGACAAGGGTGTCGACGCGGCCCAGGCGCGCACCGGTGAGGGCGACCAGGGTCGCTGAGCGCTTCCCACCTGCCGGGCCACCGAACACGGGTGGCCCGGCAGTGTCGTGTCAAAAACTGCTCACCTCTGGCAACCATCGAAGAGTCTCGCTACTATCCGCAGTCGGGGCATGACTCACCGTGGAGTCGTGTGGAGTGGACCGGCGCGCGGCACTGCGGGCCGTCGACGAGAGGGAGCATCCCCGGTGACCGAGACAACGCACGCCACGATCGCCCGGCCGTATCCGTTCAGCGATCCGCACCGGCTCGACGTCGACCCCCGCTACGCCGGGCTGCGGCGCGACGAGCCGCTGATCCGGGTCCAACTCCCGTACGGCGAACCGGCCTGGCTGGCCACCCGGCACGCCGACGTGCGTACCGTGCTGGGCGACCCCCGGTTCAGCCGGGCCGCCGCCGTCGGCCGGGACGAGCCGCGCAGCATCCCGTACCAGCGGGAGGCCGGCATCCTCGGAATGGATCCGCCCGAGCACAGCCGGCTGCGCCGGTTGGCGGCGAAGGCGTTCACCGCCCGCCGGGTCGAGGAACTCCGCCCGCGTACCCGGGAGCTGGCCGGGGAACTGGTGGCCGGCATGATCGCCGCCGGGTCACCGGCCGATCTGGTCGCGCACGTCGCCACCCCGCTGCCCATCCGGGTCATCTGCGACATGCTCGGGGTGCCGGTCGCCGACCAGGACCGGTTCCACACCTGGTCGGAGGCGATCGTGTCGACCACGTCGCTACGACCGGAGGTGGCACAGAGCTATCTCGACAACCTGTTGTCGTACATGGCCGGGCTGATCGCCCAGCGGCGGGTGACGCCCACCGACGACCTGATCGGGGCGATGGTCCGGGCCCGCGACGAGAACGCCGACCGACTCACCGAGGACGAGGTGGTACGCCTGGCGGCGGGGCTGCTGGCCGCCGGGCACGAGACCACCGTGACCCAGATCCCCAACCTGGTCTACGTCCTGCTGACCGAGCCGGACGTCTGGCAGCGGCTGTGCGCCGAGCCGGCCCTGGTGCCGTCCGCCGTGGAGGAGCTGCTGCGCTTCATCCCGCTCGGTGCCACCTCCGCGTTCGCCCGGTACGCCCTGGTGGACGTCGAGCTCGGTGGGGTGCTGGTCCGGGCCGGGGAACCGGTGCTGGTCTCCATCCCCTCGGCCAATCGGGACGAGACCGTCTTCCCCGACGCCGACCGGTTGGACCTCGACCGGGAGGCCAACCCGCACCTCGCCTTCGGGCACGGGCCGCACCACTGCATCGGTGCCCAACTGGCCAGGATGGAACTCCAGGTGGTGATCGAGACGCTGTTGGCCAGGGCCCCGGGCCTGCGATTGGCGGTGCCCCAGTCGGCGCTGACCTGGAAGAGCGGCCTGCTGGTCCGGGGCCTGACGGCGTTGCCCGTCGGCTGGTAGCGGAAGGGACGATGGGGCAGATGGGGGAGCGCGGCTGGCGGGTGCACGTGGACCCGACCCGGTGCATCGGGACGGGAATCTGCGCGGGCTACGCCCCGACCCACTTCGTGCTGGTGGACGGGTTGTCCCGGCCGGTGGCCGAGCGGATCGACCCGGCGGAAGCGGTGCTGGACGCCGCCGAGTCCTGCCCGATGGAGGCGATCGTGGTCTCCGACGCGGCGGACGACAGCCGGATCGCTCCGGAACCCTGACCGGGTGGTGGTCGCCTCCGGCGGGGTACCCGGAAGCGACCACCACCCCCGCTCAGTCCTGCGCGTCGTCGTGCAGTTCCGCCATGGTGGTCGGTCGCCCGCTCAGCGCGTCCCTGATCCGGTCGACCAGCCCGGTGCCGGGGTTGATCAGCCGGTTCGCCGGCGGGTGGTCCGGGGCGCCGGGATGCGGGCGGGTCGGCAGGTGCCGCTTCGCCGCCCGCACCCGGTCGGCCAGCTCGACGAGCTCCTCGCGGGCGACAGCCGCCCGCAGCCGGGGAAAGAGCTCCGACTCCTCCTCCTGCACGTGGTGCCGGATGGCCTTGGTCAGATGGCTGATCAGTGGCTCGAAGCGGGCGTCGGACGGGTCCAACGGCTCCAGCTCCTTCAGCGTCCGCTCGGCCGCGGCGTGCTCGGCGATCTCGTGCTCGGCGAGCTGGTCGCCGTCGGGCAGTGCCCGGCGGGCGGTCGGGTAGACGTACATCTCCTCGGCGACCGCGTGCCGGACCAACTCGGCGATCAACACGTCGGCCAGTCGGCGACGATGCTCCGCGTCACCCTGTCGGGCCGCCAGCTCCATGAAGATCGCCTCGATCTCGTGGTGGTCGGTGGTCAGGACGTCCACGACGTCCTGACCCGTGGTGGCCTGTGCGTTGCTCATCTCGGTGCCCCTTACCGGTTGCGGACGGATCGGCTCCCGGTGGGGCCTGTACCCCCGCCCCGGGCCACCCGAACCCATCACCGTCGATGAGCGGACGAGGACCCGCACGCACCTGCCCGCCGCCCGTCGTCAGTAGGCCGGCGGGTCGCGAGACGCTTTTCTGGTGGGGCAAGGCCCGCCGTCGCGGGTCCTAGTGGGACGCGGCGGGTGGGAGGGCGCCCAGGAGGCGGTTCACGGTGATCTCGATGACCACCCGCTCCGGATTGGGGCGCGGCTGGCGGTAGCGCTCGGCGTACCGGCGCTCCGCCTCGGCCACCGCCTCGGGGTCCGTGCGCAGCACCGCCCGACCCTCGATGGTCAGCCACCAGCGGCCGTCGACGTGGCAGGCCGCTACCGGAACCCCCGCCGCTCCGGCGGCCTCCACGTGCCGGGCCTTTGCCGAACCACCGGACGTGATCACCCGGGCCAGCCCGGCCGGCGCGTCGTAGGTCACCCCGACCGGTACGACGTGCGGCGTGCCGTCGGCACGCGGGGTGGTCAGCGTGGCCAGGTGCCGCTCGCGGCAGAACGCCAGGACGCGCTCGTCGTACGGGTCCAACTGGTGCCTGCCGGCCATGTCCGTTCCCCGTCCCGTGGCCGGCGTCGCCCCGGCTCGGCCCCGATCATGACACGATCTGGCGGGACCGACCCGGACCGGGCGGGGTGCCGGATCCGGCGGTCGGAGCATCCGGTCGGCCGGGCAGCGGTCGATCGGCCGTCCGGCGCTGGTGGGCCAGGCGGGTCAGATAGATCAGGGCCCCGGCCAGCACCCCCATGTCGTCCAGGTAGATCGGGTCGGGCAACACGTCGACCGGGAGGATCGTGTAGATCAGGGCGCCGTAGAAGGCCACCTTGCCGCCCATGCCGAGCGTGCCGAGCAGCCGCCGGGTGCGGACCACCCGTATCGCCAGCAGGACCGCGCCGACAAGCGTCGCCAGCGCCAGGATGCCGCCGACGACGACGAGTACCCACATCTCCCGGGACATGCCCGCAACGCTAGCCCAACCCGGCCCGCTCTGCCGTGGTCCGCCGCCGGCCCGGCGGGTCGGCGGGTCGGCCGTCGGCGGGGTGGATGCTCCTATGGATGTCAAGCGGCGAGTTGGAGATCGTTTGAGGTGATGAGCTGGTAGAGCTCGCGGGCGATGTAGCGCTTGAGGCAGCGGATGATCTCTTTCTTGGAGAGGCCTTCCTTGGTGCGGCGTTGCATGTATTCGCGGGTGTGGGGGTCCCAGCGCAGGCGGCAGAGCACGACTCGGTATAGGACGGCGTTGGCCTGGCGGTCGCCGCCGCGGTTGAGGCGGTGCCGGGTGGTCTTGCCGGACGAGGCGGGGATCGGGGCGACACCGCAGAGCATGGCGAAGGCTGCTTCGGAGGCGAGCCGTTCGTGGTTTTCGCCGGCGGTGACCAGCAGTTGGCCGGCGACGTCGGTGCCGACGCCGTTGGCGGCGAGTAGGCCGGGGTTGATGGCGGCCACCAAGGGATCGAGGACCTCGTCCAGGTCGGTGATCTCGGCGGACAGTTGTTGGTGGCGACGGGCCAGGGACCGCAGGGCGATTTTGACGGCGGTTACGGGGGCTGCGGCGTCGGCCGGGTCGAGTCGCATCCTCGCGCAGACGGTGATCAGCTGCTTGACGGTCAGGCCGGGTAGCTGGGCGCGTAGTTCGTCGGGGGCGGTGACGATCAGGGTCTTGATCTGGCGTTGGGTGTCGGCGCGCTGGTCGACGGCGCTGCGCCGGGCCACCCGCAGGTTGCGCAGGGCTTCGACGCGGCCGTCGCGCTGCTTGGGGATCCCGGTCCGGTCGCCGGCCAGGGCGGCCTTGGCCGCTTGGATGGCGTCGATCGGGTCGGACTTGCCCTGGAACCGGCGGGTCTTACGGTCGGGCCGGTCGACCTCAATCACCTCGACCTGCTCGTCGCGCAGCCGGCGGGCCAGACCGGCCCCATAAGCGCCGGTGCCCTCGATCCCGACTCGCCCCAGGCGACCGAAACCGCGCATCCAGGCCAACAACGCGGTGTAGCCGGCCACCGTGGCCGGGAACTGCTGGGTGCCCAACACTCGGCCGACCTGGTCGATCACCGCCGCGGTGTGGGTGTCCAGGTGAGTATCGACGCCGCCGGCGACCTCGATCATGGCGATATCGGGTGTAATAGAGGGCATCGTCGTCCTGTCGTTCGTGGCTGGCAGCAGGGCGGCACGCACCAGCCGGGCAACGCGGACAAGACAGAGACGGGGCCTCTAGCCAGGCTCCTATGAAGTCACAACGCCACGTCCAGTGAGTGCACGAGCACCTCCCGACCGAGGCCGACAAATCCCGTTAAGGACCCGAAGTCAGTCAGTAGCTGGGTCAGACCCCGGGCGGGAGGTGCTCACCAACATCATCTCTGTCAGTAGGCGGCGACGGCGGCCCGACCGCGCGCCACGGTGGTGTTCTCCCGGGTGGTTTCCGCCCACGGGCGGGGGTTCTCCGGCATCGGCACCACCGACTCGGCCCGTTCCGGTCGGCGGTCGATCGCCGCGAACGCCTCGTCACGCAGGCTGCGGGCCGCGGCGCCGGCCAGGTCGGCGGCCCGCCAGGCCGCCTGCTCCCGCGCGACCGCCGCCCGGTGCCGGGCCGCCAGGTGGTCCCGCGTCGCGCGGCGCAGCACCAGTTCCTGCTCCACCGGGTGCCGGCGCGGGTCCCAGCCGGCGCGGTGCGCGAAGACGTCGTCGAGTTGTGCGTCCGACAACTCGCCCCGTTGGTGCGCGTCCACGGCGGCCCGGTGCAGCCAGCGCTCCCGGTCGGCGTACTCGGCCGGGGTCTGGCCGGTGTGCGGCAGCGGCATGGCCGCGGCGGCGACGAGCCGACTGAGGTGGACCTCGGCCGACTCCAGGGTCGCCCAGGCCGACTCGACCTCGTCCTGGGCGGCCAACCACTCGGCGCGCAGCCGGCCGGCGGTGGTGCCGGCCCGGTCGGCTGCCACCGCCACCTCCTCGGCGTACCGGGTGTGCTCCCGGTCCTGCTCGGCGCGCTCCGGGTCGGTCGGCAGGGCGGCCTCCCGGAACCGGCCTGTCACCGCCGGCCGGAGCCGGTCGGGACGGACCACCAGGACCGCGACGGCGACGGCCGCGACGGCGAGCAGGATCAGCCAGATTCCGGCGGCGGCGGGGACATCGGGCAGGACGGCGGAGAACACGGTCTGCATTACCAGCACCTCACGGTGGTACAACGATGTGGACGGACGGAAGCCCGACGGACGGGGAGCTGTGGGCGGCGGGTCCTGGGACCACCGGGCCGGCTCGCGCCGGACCGGATCTCGGTCGGGAGCGGCCGTTCGCGGCGGCCGGACGGGCACCGAGGGGTGCCGCGCCGCTCAGCTCCGGGGTGGACCGCGTCGGCCGGTGGCGTCCCGGGCCGGGTCCGGCGTCGCCTCGGGGGCCCGCGCGGTGGAGCCTTCGGCGGAGGCGGCCGGCAGCGGATCCGGCCGGACGGTCTCGTCGACGATCCGTTCGTCACCGGGGCGGGTGTCGGCGAACCGCTCGTTTCCGGGCCGGTCTTCGCCGGGCAGCGCAGCCACCCGGGAGGTCACCACGGGCGGTCGGACAGCGGTGGCGGCCGGGCCGCCGGTGGTGGCGAACATCCCACCGAGACCGACCGCGAGCACCAGCGCGGTCACCGCCAGCCGGGTCAGGTCGCGCAGCCTCGACACCCAGACGGGCGGGGCGGAAGCTACGCGGATCACCCGTACAGCCTATCCACACCCGGCCGTCCGCGCAGCGTCGGCGATCCGACCGGACCGGTGACCCGGGCCACCGGGTGCCGGGTGGCGGACACCTGCCGCTCAGGCGTCGGAGTCGGCCGGGTCGGGGGTGAAGAGGGCGAGCAGGTCACCGACCTGGCGGTCGGCCTCGGCCGGGTGCCGGAAGTGCCCGCTCGGGTCGATCGTGTACTCGTTGCGGCGGCCGACCCGGGTACGCCGCAGGTAGCCGCCGGCCTCCAGGTCCGCGACGATCGCCTGGGCGGCCCGTTCGGTCACCCCGACCTCCCCTGCGACGTCCCGCAGGCGGGCGGTGGGGTTGCGGGCGATGGCGAGCAGCACGTGACCGTGGTTGGTGAGGAACGTCCAGTTCCGGGTGCTCCCGGTGCCGCCTGCCGTCGTTGCCATGCCGGTCATCGTATGGCCCGTACCCGGAAAGCCCGCCGCCGGCCGGTGTTCGCGTCCGCCCACGCCCGGCGTTCGACCCGCCGTCGACATCCCCCGGACCAACGCCTGAAACGTGTATCACGAAATCTTGACGTACCTTTCGCTGCGTGTGACCGTGGGGACACGGCCGTCGTCGCCGCCGGCCGGCGTGACCAGGTGCGATCCCGGACCGAGGTGAGGCAATGGCCCCGATCACTCCGACCCAGGCGCTGGCCGAGCTGCAAGCCGGCAACAGGCGTTTCGTCGCCGGGGCGCCCCGGCACCCCAACCAGGGCGCCGGCCACCGGGCGGCAGTCGCCGACGGCCAACACCCCTTCGCGGTCATCGTCGGGTGCTCCGACTCCCGGCTCGCCGCCGAGATCATCTTCGACCGGGGTCTGGGTGACCTCTTCGTGGTCCGGACCGCCGGGCACACCGCCGGGCCCGAGGTGCTCGGCAGCGTCGAGTACGCGGTGACGGTGCTCGGCACCCCGTTGGTGGTGGTCCTCGGGCACGACTCCTGCGGGGCGGTGCAGGCAGCCCGGGAGGCGGCCCGCACCGGCACCCAACCCCCCGGGCACCTCTATTCGGTGGTCGCCGCCGTCGGGCCCAGCCTGCGTCGGGCGGCCCAGGAGGGGGTGCACGACATCGACGGGATCGTCGACATCCACATCGCACAGACCGTCGAGGTGCTGCTCGGCAACTCCCCGGTGATCGCCGCCGAGGTGGCGGCCGGGCGTTGCGCGGTGGTCGGCATGTCCTACCGGCTGGCCGCCGGTGAGGTGCGCCCGGTGGCCCCGGCCCACGCTCCCGCCGAGTCGTCCGCCCTCACCGCCACGGTGCCCGGGTCCGTCCGGGCGACGCCGGGTGCCGACGCCGCGCCGGCCGGCGAGCCGGCGGCCGTCGCCGGCTGAGACGCGATCACGACGAGGGCCGCCCGGCTCAGCCGGGCGGCCCTCGTGTCGATCATGAACTGCTACAGCAGTGACACGTGTACGTGGTCGGTGTGGTTGGACGGTCCGGAGTACGAGCTCCAGCCGTTGGCCGGGAACCAGATCTGCCGGTTCCAGATCACGTAGTAGATGCCCAGCCGGTCCGCGTTGCGGATCAGGAATGCGGCGAGGTTGTTGCCGTACATCCGGGTGTCGTTGTTGTGCCAGGGGCTGAAGCCGCTGTTCTGCAACGACCAGTCGCACGCCTTGCCCTTGGGGTGCTCCCACGGCCCACCCGGGCGGTAGCAGCCGACGAACCGGCTGAAGCCGGCCCGCTTGACCTCCTTGTACATGTGCAGCGTGCGCGGCGTGATGCAGCCCGACGTGGTCGGGTCGTTCTCGCTGCACGACTCGCCGCGCCACTCGCCGTCGGAGGTCTGGCCCGGGGCGACGCGGGCCACCGGCGAGGTGGCGTTGACCAGGCCACCGGTGAAGCCCCGGCCGCCGACCAGGGCCAGCGCCTTGTCGGCCTCGGTCTTCTTCTTGGCCATCAGGTTGGTCTGCTTCTGCTGCTCACGCACTTCGGCGTCGACGGCGAGCTTGGCGTTCTCGGCCCGGGTCCTGGCCTCGTTGACCTCGGCCAGCTTGCCGGCGTTGACCATGTTCAGCTCGTCCAGGGCGGCGGCCCGCCGGACGAAGGTGTCCGGGGCGTCGCTCTCCAGCAGCGCGGCGACCGCGCCGACCCGACCCGTCCGGTACGACTGGGCGGCGATCTCGTTTACCTGCGGGGCCAGCGCCGCCAGCTCCTGCTCGGCCTTCTCCACCTCGATGGCGTACTCGAGTTGGCGCTTCTTGGACTTCTCCAGCCGGTTCTTCGCCGCCGAGTAATCCCGGTTGGTGGCCTCGATGACGTCGGTGAGCAGCTTCGGCTCCTCGTCCTCCTCGTGCCCGGAGGGGGTGGGCGCGTTGAGGGCGGCTGCCGCGGGGGCGGCTGCCGGACCGGCGACGATCGCCAGGGCGGCGAGTACGGCCACTGCCGGAGTCATCCAGCGGCGTAGGGGTGCCGTCACAGTTTTCCCTTCCGTCGACCGCCGACCGGGTTAGCTGACGGGTTCGGGACGGAAGTGGCCCCTACCGCTGGCGCGGATTCACCCCAGGTGCTCGGTTCCCCGGCTCGCCGTACGGCGATTGGGCGGTGGCCCCGCTGGCACCGGTGGGCGCCTTCGGCGGTGACCGGCAGCGAGGTTACCCGAGAGTCGTACCGGGGATCTACGGTCACAACTCGACAAAATGTGTATTTTTCCGATAACCGGGCGTGACCAGTGACGCGGCCGACAACTGCGACCTCGCCTCCGGTTACGCAGCGGAGTGTCACCATGCCGAGTCCGTGCTCCTTTCCGGGTCCGGCCACCGGGTGGGGGCCGGGGTGGACGGTTCGCCGTGCCGGGGCGCGCTCAGCGCCGCCAGCGCCTCGGCGCGGTCGGGCGCGGGGCGTGGGGTGGGTGTCGGCCCGGTCGGGTCGGCGTCGGCGGGACCGCGCCCGGCGGTGGTGACCAGCGCGGCCAACCCGGTGGTCAGCGGCACCGCCGCCACCAGGCCGAGGGTCGCCACCGCACTGCGGACGATCTCCTGGGCCAGGAACTCGCTGGTGAGGATCTGCCCCACCGGCCGGCTGTCGGCGGTGAGCAGGAGCAGCAGCGGCAACGAGGCTCCCGCGTAGGCCAGCACGATCGTGTTGACCGTGGAGGCGATGTGCGCCCGGCCGACCCGGGTCGCCGCCCGGTAGAGCTGCAACCGGGACAACCCCGGATTGGCGTGCGCCAGCTCGGTGACGGTGGCCGACTGGGTGACCGTCACGTCGTCCAGCACGCCGAGGGAACCGATGATGATCCCGGCCAGCAGCAGGCCGTGCAGGTCCACGTCACGCTGGTACATCGACAGCGTGGTGGCCTCCTCGCTGCCGTACCCGGTCAGGTGGGTGGCGGCGGTGGCCAGCGTGCCCAGCACGCCGGTCAGCACCAGGCTGCCCAGCGTGCCGAGCACCGCCACCGAGGTCTGCGCGGTGATCCCGTGGGTCAGGTACAGCACCACGAACATGATCAGCGCGGCGCCGGTGATCGCGATCGGCAGCGGCGCGCCCCCGGCGGAGATGCCCGGCACCACGAAGGTCAACAGGATGGCGAAGCTGGCGCCCAGACCGGCCAGCGCGGCCAGCCCGCGCAGCCGGCCGAACGCCACGATCGCCGCCGCGAACAGGGCGACCAGCCAGAGCAGCGGCGTACCCCGCTGGTGCTCGGCGATGTGGTAACTGCTCGTCGAGGGATCGGTCGGGTCGGCCAACGCGACGAGCACCACCCGGTCACCGACGGCCACCGTCGGTGCGCCGGGGCCGGACGGGATCGGCGTCTCGACCTGCTTCCCGCTGTCCGGCCCCTGCTCGACGGAGACCGTCACCGTGCCGCACGGACCGGCTGCCGCCCCGGACGGGCCGTCGGGGGTCTGCGGGGCGGGCGGGCAGGCCTCGGTCACCACCCGGGTCACCGTGCCGTGGTGGCGGGGGACCTGATCCCCCTGGTCGATCTGCGGGGTGTCACCCGGCCAGAGCGCCAGCGTGGCGATCACCGTGACGACGATGAGCGGCACCACGGTCATGACGAGGATCCGCCGCACCCCGGGCGGGGTGGACGGAGCGGGACGGGTGTGGTCGGCGCCCATGTGTGCGAGTCCTCCCAACGATCCGGGACGGGATACGTGTCAGTTGGCCAACCGGTTCATCCCACGGGCGGCGGGTCGTCGTCGGACGATGGTAGCCAGCGTCCCGGCCGACCGGCGTGGTCGACCCTGCCGGCAGGGCTCCGGCTCGTCACGGTGCGGGTGCTTCGCAGACGGGATGCCCCCCGGTCCGCACCGGAGGTGGGTCAGCCGCGCTTCATCAGGCGACCGACGGCGGCCATCATCTCGGCGGCCATCTCGTCGGCCCGGCCCTCGGCGGCCCCCTCGTGCATGCAGTGCCGGGCGTGGCCGTCGAGCAGGCCGAGGGCGACCTTGTCCAGGGCGGCCTGCACGGCGGAGATCTGGGTGAGCACGTCGATGCAGTACCGGTCGTCGTCGACCATCTTCTCGATGCCCCGGACCTGGCCCTCCACCCGGCGCAGCCGGGCCAGCAGCTGGTCCTTGCTGGTGGTGTAGCCCCGGACCGGGGTACTCGGTGTGGTCATGACCACCACGATAGCGTACCCCTGGGGGGTATGCTACGGTCGCCGGGAAAGGTACCCCTAGGGGGTATGTTCGAAGAGTGGGAGGGGAACATTCGATGATCACGAACTACCAGGTGAACGGCATGACCTGCGGGCACTGCGTCAACGCGGTGAGCGGCGAGGTGGGCGCGCTCGACGGCGTCACCGACGTCCAGGTGGACCTCTCCTCCGGCCGGGTCGCCGTCACCAGCGACCGTCCGCTCGACACCGAGGCCGTGCGCGCCGCCGTCGACGAGGCCGGCTACGACCTCGTCGAGGCGTGACGGGCCACCGGCCCGCCGGGGGCCGGGGCAACCGATGAACACGGCGACCAGGCTGGGTGGCTTCGCCCTCGGTCTCGCGGTGGTGTTCGGCGCGGCGTACGGGGCCGGTCAGCTGACCGGCCCCGTACGCCCGCCCGCCGAGACCCGCCACGACCCGGCGCACACCCCGGATCCCACCCGCCCCACCGACGCCCCTGCCCCCGGCCCCGACCCGACGCCGACCGGGACCGTCACCGGCGGGGCAGGTCACCCCCACGGTCGACCGGAGGTGCCGCGATGACCCCGACCGCGAACGACCTGCCCACCGCCCCCCACCTGATCGAACTCACCATCGGCGGGATGACCTGCGCGTCCTGCGCCGCCCGGATCGAGAAGAAGCTCAACCGGATGGACGGCGTGGAGGCGACCGTCAACTACGCCACCGAGAAGGCCACCGTCCGGTACGCCGACGAGATCACCCCGGGCGACCTGATCGCCACCGTCGAGAAGACCGGCTACACCGCAGTCGTGCCGCCGCCGCCCACCCCCGCCGGGGCGGAACCGGCCGGTGGGTCGGTGGACGAGCTGACCGCCCTGCGTACCCGGCTGCGGGTGTCGGCCGTGCTGACCGTGCCGGTGATCGTGTTGGCGATGGTGCCGGCCTGGCAGTTCACCTACTGGCAGTGGCTGTCGCTGACCCTGGCCGCCCCGGTGGTGGCGTACGGCGGGCTGCCGTTCCACCGGGCCGCCTGGACCAACCTGCGGCACGGCGCGGCGACCATGGACACCCTGGTCTCGCTCGGCACCCTCGCCGCGTTCGGCTGGTCGCTCTGGGCGCTCTTCCTCGGCGACGCCGGGATGCCCGGGATGACCCACCCGTTCCGCCTGGACGTCACCCGCACCGACGGGGCCGGCAACATCTACCTGGAGGCCGCCGCCGGGGTGACCCTGTTCCTCCTGGCCGGTCGCTACTTCGAGGCCCGGTCCAAGCGGACCGCCGGGGCGGCCCTGCGCGCCCTGCTGGAACTCGGCGCGCGCGACGTCGCGGTGCTGCGGGGCGGCACGGAGGCCCGGATCCCGGTCGACCAGCTCGTCGTGGGCGACCGGTTCGTGGTCCGACCGGGCGAGAAGATCGCCACTGACGGGCGGGTCGAGGAGGGCACCTCGGCGGTCGACGCCAGCATGCTCACCGGCGAGTCGGTGCCGGTCGAGGTCGGACCGGGCGACCTGGTGGCCGGCGCCACCGTCAACGCGGGCGGCCGGCTGGTCGTCACCGCCACCCGGGTCGGTGCGGACACCCAGCTCGCCCAGATGGCGAAACTGGTGGAGGCGGCACAGACCGGCAAGGCAGCGGTGCAGCGGTTGGCCGACCGGATCTCCGGGGTGTTCGTGCCGATCGTGATCGCGTTGGCCGTCGGCACGCTGGGCTGGTGGCTGGGCACCGGTGCCGGTCCGACCGCCGCCTTCACCGCCGCGGTGGCCGTGCTGATCATCGCCTGCCCGTGTGCCCTCGGTCTGGCCACCCCGACCGCGCTGCTGGTCGGCACCGGGCGGGGGGCCCAGCTCGGCATCCTGATCAAGGGGCCGGAGGTGCTGGAGTCCACCCGCCAGGTCGACACGGTGGTGCTGGACAAGACCGGCACGGTCACCACCGGCCGGATGACCCTGGTCGACGTCCGCCCCGCCGACGGGCAGGACCAGGCCGAACTGCTCCGGCTCGCCGGGGCGGTGGAGGCCGGCTCGGAGCATCCGATCGCGCGGGCCGTCGCGGCCGGCGCGGCCGAGGCCGGTGAACTGCCGTCGGTCACCGGGTTCGCCGCCACCGAGGGGTTGGGCGTGACCGGCACCGTCGACGGCCACGACCTCGTCGTCGGGCGGCCGGGAATGCTCCGCGAGCGGGGTCTTGACGTACCGGAGGAGGTGGTCCGGGCGGTGGCCGAGGCGGAGGCCGCCGGCCGTACGGCGGTGGTGGCGGGTTGGTCCGGGCGGGCCCGGGGCGTCCTCGCGGTCGCCGACGTGGTCCGGCCCACCAGCCGGGCGGCGATCGCCGGCCTGCGTGCCCTGGGCCTCACTCCGGTGCTGCTCACCGGGGACAACGCCACAGTCGCGCGGGCGGTCGCCGCCGAGGTGGGCATCGACCAGGTGACCGCCGAGGTGCTGCCGGTCGACAAGGTCGACGTGGTCCGCCGGCTCCAGGCACAGGGCCGTACGGTCGCCATGGTCGGTGACGGGATCAACGACGCCGCCGCCCTGGCCCAGGCCGACCTGGGGTTGGCCATGGGCACCGGCACCGACGTGGCGATCGAGGCGTCCGACCTGACCCTGGTCCGGGGCGACCTGACCGCCGCAGTGGACGCGATCCGGCTCTCCCGGCGCACCCTCGCCGTGATCAAGGGCAACCTGTTCTGGGCGTTCGCCTACAACGTGGCAGCGCTGCCACTGGCCGCCGCCGGCCTGCTCAACCCGATGATCGCCGGCGCGGCGATGGCCTTCTCCTCGGTCTTCGTGGTCGCCAACAGCCTCCGCCTCCGCCGCTTCCCGCCCGCCACCCCCCACCCCGGACAACCGCGTTGATCAAGAGGTTTGCGTCATCCGCCGACTCACGGGTGACGCAAACCTCTTGATCGACCCGCTGGAGCGGTGGGTGGGGTGTTTTGGGTTCGGGGGGTGGGGGTAGTTGAGGGGCGTTGGAAGAAATGCTTATACGGGAGGCTCTCATGGGATTCGACGACAAGATCGAAAACACGACCGAGAACACTGCCGGCAAGGTCAAGGAAGGCGTCGGCCGGGCGACCGACAACGAGCGCCTGGAGGCCGAGGGTCGCAACGACCAGGCCAAGTCCAGCCTCAAGCAGGCCGCCGAGAAGGTCAAGGACGCTTTCAAGAGCTGAACCGCTCCAGCCCGGCACGCCGGACCGACACTCGTCGGCCCGGCGTGCGGCGTGCCGGGGGTGAGGCGTCGGCCGACCCGGGCCGTGCGGCATCGTGTCCGTGGTAACGCCGACACATCGAAACGGGGAAGTCGATGCACCGTAGCTCCGCCACCGCGCTCACCCTCGCCGTCTTGACCGTCCTCGCCACCGGCTGCTCGGACGGTGGGGCCGACACCGATGCCGCACCCGGCCCGTCGGCCGGTGCCACCGGGACCCCCACCGTGGAGTCCACGCCCGACACGGTGACGGCCACCGCCGATGCCACCCCGACCGCGGGCAGTGCCGCGAACACCGCGCAGGTCTGTCGTGCCGTCGATCAGTTGATCATCGACGGCAGCCGGCAGATCGTCGCCGACTCGACCGAGGCCACCCGCGAGGAACTCACCCCGGAGCAGCTCAACGGCAAGCTCAAGGGGCGGCTGAGCCGGCTCGCCGACGACGTCCGCGCGCAGTCCCGAAAGGCCCAGGACGCCCGGATCAGGAAGCTGGTCGACGAGACCGCCGCGAAGATCGACAAGGGTGCGGCGGCCAAGAGCCCGGCAACCTGGATGGGCACCGACTTCGTCGACATCCCGCCCCGGCTCACCCGCGACTGTCACGTCTGAGCCGGACCCCGGCCGGTCCGTTCACCCCGGGTCAGCGTCGACCGGTGAGCCGGACCCCGGCCGTTCCGCCCACCCGGGTCAGCGTCGGCCGGGGAGCGGCCGGGCCGGCGGGGTGGCGCCGGCGAGCGAGGCACGGTCGGCGGCGGAGGTGCCGGACTGCCAGCCCTCGGCGTCCCGCACGGTCAGCCGGGCCCGGGTGACGCCGGGGAAGAGGGTGTCCATCCGCTCCCGTACCGCACCGGAGCGGGCGGCGAGCACCGGCAGCAGCCGATCCGGCCCGGCGGCCTCCGTCGCCTGCCGGTTCGCCTCGTCGGTCGCGGCCCGCAGCCGCTCGCCGATCCGTCGGGCGAAGGCGTGCAGGAAAGCCTCGTCGTACGCCTTGGTGCGTCGACCGCCACCCTGACGTTCCCGGCGTCCACGCAGCATCGCGGCGGTGGCCTGCACCAGCAGTGAGGTGTGCAGCAGCTCGACCGCCTCCAGATCGGCGGGGAAGCCGAGCACTGTGGCGAAACCGAGATCGTCCGACCAGACCGACTCGCACCGGTTCGCCGCCGCCACCTCCTGCACCAGCAGCGCCTTCGCGCCCGGGTACGGAGCGTCGGTGCCGATCCGGATTCCACCGGCCCGGCCGGGGTCGGCGGCGGTCGCCTCGACCAGCGCCCGTTCCAGGCTGTGCCGGGCGATCAGCTCCTGGGCCTTACCGGTGAACGCCTCCGCCTCGGCCGGGAAGGTGGTGGACTCCGCCTTGGCCAGCAACGCCCGTACCCGGTCGAGCACCCGGGACCCGGTCGGCCCGGTCGCGGCCGTGCCGTTGGGGCTGCCGGGCGGAGGGCGGAGCACCGCGACCGGCGGCAGGCCGGCCAGCAGTGCCAGCACCTCGATCGCGTCACGCAGGGCGGTGATCCGGTCCGTACCCTCCCGGGTGGCCCAACCACTCAGCCACCCGGCGTCGTCGTCCCAGCGGACCAGGGCGTCCAGGCCGGTCAACTGGTCGTCCCACCACTGCGGCACCGGACCGGGCTGGGCCGCCCGGTCCGCGGCGAGGGCGTCGGTGACCAGCCGACCGGGGCCCGCACCGAGTCGGCGGGTCACGATCCGGGCCACGTCGGCCGGCTGCCAGCCGCGCGGCCAGAGCCGGCCCAGGGCGGCGACCAGCCGGCCGAGCAGCACGGCGTCCACCGCCGCCGGGCCGTCGAGGGCGCCTGCCGTACCCCGGCCACCATCGCCGCCGACCACCAGCCGGTCCAGCTTCCGCTCCGCGTCGCGTACGTCGGTGCCACGCACCGCCGTGACCGCGGCGGTGATGAGGGCGTCGGCGTCCGGCACGGGTGGTCCTTCCTGGGGGATGACGGCCGGGTGGTGTCCGGATCGCCGGGAGTGTCTGCCCGGCAACGGTACCCGTACCCTGGATTGCCCACCCCGGGCACTCATCCGTACGCGCCTCGCGCCCGTACTCCTGCCCGGAGTGGACCACAGGTGGACGGGGAGGCGAACGGTGAGCACCCTGACGGTGAGCGAGGCCGCCGACCGGGGCCGGCACCGGGGGCGACGCCGGGGCGTGACCCCGGCGGGTGTCCTGACGGCGGTGCTGGTGGTGGCCGGGTTGACCGCTGGTGGTGCGGTGGTGGCCCAGCGGCAGGGCGTCGACCTGGGCGCTCTCGTCGGCGACGTACGGCGGGCACCGGTCCGGCCACCCGCCGCCGCGGTGCCGCCCGTGCCGACCCGGGCGGAGGCACCCGGCCCGCTCGGATCCGCCGCCGCCCCCGCCCCGGCTCCGCTGCGCTATCCCCAGCGCGGGACCGGCACCTGGCGGACGGCGAACGCCCAGGGCGCGGTCGCCGGGCGGTCCGGCCAACTGCTGCGCTACCGGGTGGCGGTGGAGGGCGGCATCGACGACGTCGACCCGGAGCGGTTCGGCCGGGACGTGGCGGTGGTGCTCGCCGACCGCCGGGGCTGGACCGCCGACGGCCGGTGGCGGCTGCAACGGGTCGGTGCCGACGCTCCGGCCGACTTCACCGTGTTGCTGACCACCCCGGTCACCCGGGGTGAGTTGTGCGGGGACACCTCGGACCGGTACACCTCCTGCCGCAACGGCGACCGGGTGGTGATCAACGTGGCGCGGTGGGCGCGGGGCGTACCGGACTTCCGGGGTGACCTCGGCACCTACCGGTCGTACGTGCTGAACCACGAGGTGGGACACCGGCTGGGTCGGGGTCACGAACGGTGCCCGGCGGCGGGCGGGCCGGCACCGGTGATGCAGCAGCAGACCCTCGGCCTGCACGGCTGCCGGCCGAACGCCTGGCCGATGGTGGGCGGCGCCCTGCTCACCGGTCCCGCCGGCGAGTACGACGACCCGATCCCGGCCGACAACTGAGCCACCCGGGCGGGTGTCGTCGTTCGGGCGGGTCAGCGACGGGGGAAGGAGGCCCAGATGTTCTTGGTGCGGTCGGTGGCGTACCAGCCGACCTCCAGGGAGACCGCCATGGCGATCTGGAGTCCCCGGCCACCGGCCCCCATCGGTCGGGTGTCGGCCAACTCGGGGATGGTGCTGATGTCGTGGTCGGCGACGTCGAGGATGAGCGACTCGTCGATGGTGAGCAGCCGGACAACCGTGGGCGGAATGCCGTGTTTGAGGGCATTGGTGGCCAGCTCGGTGGCGACCAGGACGATCAGCTCCGGCACCTCGTCCAAGCTCTGACCGTCGAGAAGCTGCTCACCGGTGAGGGCCTCGTGCAGGGAGGCGCGGAGGGCACGCAGGCCGGCGGGATCGGCCAGCTCCCACCGGCGCAACTCGGTGGCCTGAGGCGGGGGCGGCGAGGTGAGAAGCGGTGCCATGATCTCGGTTTACCCTGCGTAGCGGTCTCCCATGCCGGGCCCGCTGTCGGGGATTCGTCCCGTCGGGCACCCGGAACGCTCCGCCGTACCGGCCGACGTCGGCGCCTCGCCCGCGCAGCTCATGTCGAAGCCGCCGCGCCTGCTCACCTCGGAGGCCGTCGTGCGGTGGCTCGGAGCCGTCGTGCGGGCGACCCCGGTTGGGTGGGACACCGGGCGGAGTGTGGTTCGGGCCACTGTCGAGGGTGGTGTTCCAGGCGGGGCCGGGTCGCCCACCGCCGCCATGCCGGGGATCGAGAAATCACCCGGTTCGGGGCCTGCGTCAGCGCCCGCGGTCGCGTAAAGTCCGCAAACTGAACGGGCCATGTCGGCGACGGAACGCCCCGCTTACGGGTGCCCGTCCGCACGGTTGGGCGCATCCCCGCGCCGGCTCGCGGACCGCCTCAGGAAGAGCCATGACCGCCAGTACGAATGCTCCCAAGGTGACCGTCGTGGTCCCGGCGTACAACTCCGGGCCGCACATCGAGAAACTCGTCACCTCGTTGCTGAACCAGTCGCTGCCGGCCGGCGAGTTCGAGGTCATGTTCGTCGACGACGGTTCGACCGACTCGACAGGTGCCCGGCTCGACGAGCTGGCCGCCGCCCACCCGCACTTCCGGGTGCTGCACATCGACAACTCCGGCTGGCCGTCGCGGCCCCGTAACCTCGGTGTCGACCACGCCCGCGGCGAGTACGTCTTCTTCGCCGACGACGACGACTGGTTCGGCGAGGAAGCCCTGGAGCGCCTGTACGCCTGCGCGACCGCGCACGACGCGGACCTGGTGGTCGGCAAGATGGCCGGGCACCGCCGTTCGGTGCCGCGTGAGCTGTTCCGGCGTAACCGGTTCGACGCGACCCTGGCGAACACGCCCCTGATCGACAGCCTCACCGCGCACAAGTTGTTCCGCCGCTCCCTTCTGGTCGAACACGACCTGCGCTTCCCGGAGGGCAAGCGGCGGCTGGAGGACCACGTCCTGGTCACCCGGGCCTACTTCCTGTCCCGGCGCACCTGCGTGCTGGCCGACTACGTCTGCTACCACCACCAGCGACGGGTCGACGCCGGCAACGTCACGGCCACCGCGTTGGAGCCGGCGGGCTACTTCGTCAACCTGCGCGAGGCGCTGGACATCGTCGACGCGCACACCGAGCCCGGCCCCCTGCGGGACCGGCTGCACCGGCGTTGGCTGCGCAACGAGATGGTGGCCCGGGTACGCGGCCGGCGGCTGCTCGACGCGCCCGCCGACTGGGCCGACCAGTTGGTCGGCGAGGCACAGCGGGTGATCCGGGACCGGTTCGCCCCGGGCGTCGCCGCCGGTCTGCCCCCGCTGCAACGGATCATCACCCGGCTCATCGAGCAGGGCCGCACGGCGGACCTGCGCCGGCTCGCCCAGTGGGAGGCGGCCGTCCGGGCCGTGCCCACCGTGCAGCAGGTCGAGCGGGACGGCGCCGCCCTGACCGTCACCCTCTCCGCCGAGCTGTGCTTCGGCGACCGCCCGCTCACCCTCACCGCCGACGGCGAGCAGCGGCTGCTGGTGGTGCCGGTGGACGACGTGCCGGCCGAACTGCGGGACGCGACCAGCCGGATCAAGCAGTCCAAGCTCGACGTCATCGCCCGGCGGCGGGACACCAGGGAGGAGTTCTTCGTGCCGGTCACCGGCACCGTCGAGCTGGTCCCGTCGGCCGACGACACCCTTCGGCTGGTCCAGAGCGGTACCGCCCGACTCGACGTCGGCGCGCTCAACGGAGGCCGGAGCCGGGGCACCTGGGATCTGAAGGCCCGGGTCACCTGCTGCGGGTGGACCGAGGACGCCGTACTCCCGGTGGCCTTCCGCTGCGCGGCCGACGGTGCCCGCCCGGTCGTCGTGCCGCACCTGGACAGCCTGCGCTTCCGGCTGCGCCGGGCGGTGGCCCGTCGGGTGCCCGAGTCGATCCGGCGGGCCATCCGCCGCTGACCCGGTCGCCCCCGGAACGGGACGGGGCCGACACCGTGGTGACCACCGTCACCGACCCGTTGGCCGGCGTGAAGAACGCGTCAAGAAACCCTGGCCGCCCGTCACGGTCGCGTTATGGACCCTGCCCATCGGACGACAGCGCGTTGTGATTGCCCCGGCGTGGCCGGGAGGCGGTCACGGCGTACCGGTCCGGTTGGGGGAGTCCGCGTGGCTGACGTGGTGTTCGTTCTGGTGACGGTGGTGCTGTTCGCGGCGCTCGCCCTCGTGGTGAGGGGCGTGGAGAAGCGGTGAACGCCGTCAACGCCGTCGGCCTGGTGCTGGCGATCGGTCTGGGTGTGTTCATGGTCGTCGCGCTGCTGTTCCCGGAGCGCTTCTGATGACCACGACCACGACCGGCGTCATCTTCGTCCTGTCCCTGGTGGTGGCGCTGGCCGCCGCGTACCGGCTGTTCGGCGACCACCTGTACCGGGTGGTCGCCGGCACCCGGCATTCCCGGGTCGAGCGCGGGGTGTTCCGGCTGGTCGGGGTGAATCCGGCCGCCGAGCAGCCGTGGGGCGTGTACGCCCGCAGCCTGCTGGCCTTCTCCGCCGTCTCGGTGCTGTTCCTCTATGCCCTCCAGCGGTGGCAGGACCACCTGTGGCTGTCGCTGGGCTCCGGCCCGGTGGTCCCGCACGGCGCCTGGAACACCGCCGTGTCGTTCGTGACCAACACGAACTGGCAGTGGTACGCGGGCGAGTCGACCATGGGGCACCTGGTGCAGATGGCCGGGCTGGCGGTGCAGAACTTCCTCTCCGCCGCGGTGGGCATCGCCGTGGCGGTGGCACTGGTCCGGGGGTTCGCCCGCAGCCGTACCGGCGAACTGGGCAACTTCTGGGTGGACCTGGTCCGGATCACGCTGCGGGTGCTGCTGCCGGTGGCGGTGCTCGGCGCGCTCGTGCTGATGCTCGGCGGCGTGGTGCAGAACCTCTCCGCCGGCACCGACGTGACCACCCTGACCGGCGGCGGTCAGACCGTCACCGGTGGGCCGGTGGCCAGCCAGGAGGTGATCAAGGAGTTGGGCACCAACGGCGGTGGTTTCTACAACGCCAACAGCGCCCACCCGTTCGAGAACCCGACGGCCTGGACGAACTGGGTCGAGCTGTTCCTGATCCTGCTGATCCCGTTCAGCCTGCCCCGGGTGTTCGGCCGGATGGTCGGCCAGCACCGGCAGGGCTACGCGATCGTCGCGGTGATGGCCGTCCTGGCGCTCGGCAGCGTCACCCTCACCAACGTGTTCGAGCTGGCGGGGCAGGGCACCGTGCCGCAGGCCGTCGGCGCGGCGCTGGAGGGCAAGGAGGTCCGCTTCGACGTGTCGAACTCGGCGACCTTCGGGGCGGTCACCACGCTGACCTCCACCGGCGCGGTGAACTCGGCCCACGACTCGTACACCGCGCTGGGCGGGATGATGACGCTGGGCAACATGATGCTCGGTGAGGTCGCCCCCGGCGGCGTCGGCGCGGGCCTGTACGGGCTGCTGGTCCTCGCGGTGATCACGGTGTTCGTCGCCGGTCTGATGGTCGGCCGGACCCCGGAGTACCTGGGTAAGAAGATCGGTTCCCGCGAGATCACCTTCGCCTCGCTGTACTTCCTGGTCACCCCGGCCCTGGTGCTGATCGGCACGGCCGCCGCCTTCGCCACCGGCAACGACTCGACCACGTTGAACGTCGGCCCGCACGGCCTGTCCGAGGTGCTCTACGCGTTCACCTCGGCGAGCAACAACAACGGCTCGGCGTTCGCCGGGATCACCGTGGACACCCCGTGGTGGAACACCGCGCTCGGGTTGTGCATGCTGCTCGGCCGGTTCCTGCCGATCATCCTGGTGCTCGCGTTGGGCGGCTCGCTCGCCCGGCAGGCACCCACCCCCGCCTCCGAGGGCACCCTGCCGACCCACCGCCCGCTCTTCGTCGGGCTGGTCGTCGGCGTCACGGTGATCCTGGTGGCGCTCACCTTCCTGCCCGCGCTCGCCCTCGGCCCGCTGGCCGAAGGGCGGTGACCACCATGGGGAAGAACGACATGACCGTCCCGTCCGTGGCACCCGGCGGCGACCGGCCGCCGGTTGCCGGCCCACCCGACGCCCGGGGACAGGCCGGCCCACCCGACGCCCCGGGACCGGCCGACCCACCCGCCGGCCGGGCACCGACCGGCGGCCGGGCCGGTGGCGGCCTGCTGGACCCCCGACAGGTGGTCCGCTCCCTGCCCGACGCGGTGCGCAAGCTCGACCCGCGCACCGTGTGGCGCAACCCGGTGCTGCTGATCGTGGAGATCGGCGCGGTCTTCACCACCGTCCTGGCGGTGGCCGACCCGTCGGTGTTCGGCTGGGCGATCACCGGTTGGCTCTGGCTCACCGTGCTCTTCGCCAACCTCGCCGAGGCGGTCGCCGAGGGCCGGGGCCGGGCGCAGGCCGCCTCGCTGCGGCAGGCCAAGCGGGACACCATCGCCACCCGCCTGGTCGGCTGGGCCCCGGGCGCTCCCGCCAACGCCTACACCGACGAGGCGGTGCCCGCGCCGGAACTCAGGCAGGGGGATGTCGTCCTGGTCGCGGCCGGCGGGACCATTCCCGGCGACGGTGACGTCGTCGAGGGCATCGCCAGCGTCGACGAGTCCGCGATCACCGGTGAGTCCGCGCCGGTGATCCGGGAGTCCGGCGGTGACCGCAGCGCCGTCACCGGCGGCACCCGGGTGCTCTCCGACCGGATCGTCGTGCGGATCACCCAGCGGCCGGGGGAGAGCTTCATCGACCGGATGATCGCCCTGGTCGAGGGGGCCGACCGGCAGAAGACCCCGAACGAGATCGCGTTGAACATCCTGCTCGCCGCGCTCACCCTGATCTTCCTGCTGGCCGTGGTCACCCTCCAACCGTTGGCGATCTTCGCCAAGGGTTGGCAGACCGCCGCGCCCGACACCGGGGCGGTCACCGACGACGGGGTGACGGGGGTGGTGCTGGTGTCCCTGCTGGTCTGCCTGATCCCGACCACCATCGGGGCGCTGCTGTCGGCGATCGGCATCGCCGGCATGGACCGGCTCGTGCAGCGCAACGTGCTGGCGATGAGCGGTCGGGCGGTGGAGGCGGCGGGGGACGTCGACACGCTGCTGCTGGACAAGACCGGCACGATCACCCTGGGCAACCGGCAGGCCGCCGCGTTCCTGCCGGCCGAGGGGGTCACCGCCGCCGACCTGGCCGCCGCCGCGCAGCTGTCCAGCCTCGCCGACGAGACCCCCGAGGGTCGGTCGGTGGTCGTGCTGGCCACGCGGGAGTTCGACCTGCGCGCGGAGGAGCCAGGGCTGCTGCCGTACGCCGTCTTCGTGCCGTTCACCGCCCAGACCCGGATGAGCGGCGTCGACCTGACCCCGCGGGCCGCACCGCCCCGCCGGGTCCGCAAGGGTGCGGCGACGGCGGTGCTGACCTGGGTACGGGAGCACGGCGGCCACCCCGACGAGCAGGTCGGCCAGGTGGTCGACGAGATCAGCGGGCTCGGTGGCACCCCGTTGGTGGTGGCCGAACACGTCGACGGGGAGCCGGCCCGCGCGCTCGGCGTCATCCATCTCAAGGACGTGGTGAAGGCCGGGATGCGGGAGCGGTTCGCCGAGCTGCGCCGGATGGGCATCCGGACGGTGATGGTCACCGGTGACAACCCGCGTACCGCGAAGGCGATCGCCGACGAGGCCGGGGTGGACGACTTCCTCGCCGAGGCGACCCCGGAGGACAAGCTCGCCCTGATCCGCCGGGAGCAGGAGGGTGGTCGGCTGGTCGCGATGACCGGGGACGGCACCAACGACGCCCCGGCGCTGGCCCAGGCCGACGTCGGGGTCGCGATGAACACCGGCACGTCGGCGGCGAAGGAGGCCGGCAACATGGTCGACCTGGACTCCGACCCGACCAAGTTGATCGAGATCGTGCAGATCGGCAAGCAGTTGCTGATCACCAGGGGCGCGCTGACCACCTTCAGCATCGCCAACGACGTGGCGAAGTACTTCGCGATCATCCCGGCCATGTTCGCCGGCATCTATCCGGGCCTGGACCGGTTCAACGTGATGCGGCTGGGCAGCCCCGAGTCGGCGATCCTCGCGGCGGTGATCTTCAACGCGCTGGTGATCATCGCGCTCGTACCGCTGGCCCTGCGCGGGGTGCGTTACCGGCCGGCTGCGGCGTCCGCGCTGCTCGGCCGCAACCTGCTGGTCTACGGCCTCGGCGGCATCGTCGCGCCGTTCGTCGGCATCAAGCTCATCGACCTGCTCATCCAGTTCGTTCCGGGGGTCTCGTGATGCGCCCACCCGCCTGGCTCGCCGCCCACCTCGCCGCGCTGCGCGCCCTGCTCGTGTTCACCGTGCTGCTCGGGGTGGCCTACCCCCTCACCCTGGTCGCCGTCGGTCGGCTCCCCGGCCTCGACGGCCGGGCCGCCGGGTCGCTGCTGACCGTCAACGGCCGCACCGTCGGCAGCGCCCTGATCGGGCAGTCCTTCACCGACGCCGACGGCAACCCCGTCCCGCGTTACTTCCAGTCCCGCCCGTCGGCGGCCGGCGACGGCTACGACCCGACCGCCTCCGCCGCCTCGAACCTCGGCCCGGAGAGCGTGGTGGACACCCTCGCCGCCGACCCACAGGACTCGAACCGGAGCCTGCTCAGCCAGGTCTGCGCGCGCAGCCGGGCGGTCGGTGCCCTGGACGGCGTCGACGGGCGGCGGCCGTACTGCACGCCGGACGGGGTGGGGGCGGTGCTGGCCGTGTTCCGCGCCGACGGGCTGACCGGCCGGGTCACCCGGGTGGTAAGCGTCAACCAGACCGCCCCGGCCACCCCCTTCGTCTCCTCCTGGCAGGGGGTGCCTGTGGAGTTGGCGAAGCCCGGGGAGGACTACCGGGCGGCCGGTGGGCTGGTGACCCCGGTCCGGGGGGACGCCCCGGAACACCCCGCCGTCCCCGCTGACGCGGTCACCGCCAGCGGCAGCGGCCTCGACCCGCACATCAGCCCGGCGTACGCCGAGATCCAGGTGGCCCGGGTGGCGCGGGAGCGCGGCGCGGACCCGGCGGTGGTCCGGCGGCTGGTCCGGGAGCACACCACCGGCCGGACGCTCGGCTTCCTGGGTGCCCCCACGGTGAACGTGCTGGAACTGAACCTGGCCCTCGACCGGAGTTTCCCCGCCCGCTGACGACCGACAACGCACCCCGTCCGCGCCCGACAGGTCGGGTGCCGGCCCGGCAGTCGTGGCCCGGGGAGGGTGCGCACAGCGAGAGGATGGTCCCGTGCCCCGAGGTGAACTGCGCATCTACCTGGGCGCCGCCCCCGGCGTCGGCAAGACGTACGCCATGTTGGAGGAGGCCCGGCGGCGGGCCGGGCGGGGCACCGACGTGCTGGTCGGCCTGGTGGAGACGCACGGCCGGCCGCACACCGCCGCGATGATCGGCGACCTGACGGTGCTGCCCCGCCGCACGTTGCGCCACCGGGGCGTCGAGTTCACCGAGCTGGACCTCGACGCCGTGCTGGCCCGCCGCCCGGACCTCGTCGTGGTCGACGAACTGGCGCACACCAACGTGCCCGGCTCCCGGCACGAGAAGCGCTGGCAGGACGTCCAGGAACTGCTCGACGCGGGCATCTCGGTGCTGTCGACGGTCAACATCCAGCACCTGGAGTCGATCAACGACGTGGTCGCCCGGATCACCGGCACCACCCAGCGGGAGACCGTCCCGGACGCCGTCGTCCGCGCCGCCGGGCAGGTCGAACTGGTCGACATGACCCCGGAGGCGCTGCGCCGGCGGATGGCGCACGGGAACATCTACCGGCCGGACCGGATCGACGCGGCGCTGGGCAACTACTTCCGGGTCGGCAACCTCACCGCGCTGCGCGAGCTGGCCCTGCTCTGGCTGGCCGACAAGGTCGACGACCAGCTCGACCGGTACCGGGCCCAGCAGGGCATCTCTGCCACCTGGGAGGCCCGGGAACGGGTCGTCGTCGCCCTCACCGGCGGCCCGGAGGGGGAGACGCTGATCCGCCGGGCCGCCCGGATCGCCGCCCGGAGCAAGGGGGCCGACCTGCTCGCCGTGCACGTGGCCCGCAACGACGGGTTGGCCGGGGCGGACCCGGCCCAGCTCGCCCGGCAGCGGGTCCTGGTGGAGAGCCTCGGCGGCAGCTACCACCAGGTGCTCGGCGGGGACGTCCCGGCCGCCCTGCTCGACTTCGCCCGGGGGGTCAACGCCACCCAACTGGTGCTCGGGGCGAGTCGGCGCGGTCGGTTCGCCCAACTGCTCGCCCGGGGCGTCGGCGTCACCACCACCGCCCGCTCCGGGGCGATCGACGTGCACCTGGTCACCCACCCGCAGGCCGGGCGGGGCCGGCGCGGGGCCGGGGTGCCGGCCGCGCTGTCCCGACGGCGTCGACTGCTCGGGTTCGCCCTCGCCGGGCTTGGCCTGCCGCTGCTCACCCTGCTGCTGTCGACGCTGCCGGACCTGACCCTGACCAACGACATCCTGATCTTCCTGGCCGGGGTGGTCGGGGTGGCGCTGGTCGGCGGGCTGTGGCCCGCGTTGGTCGCCGCGCTCGGCGGATCACTGCTGCTGAACTGGTTCTTCACCCCGCCGTACCGCACGCTGACCATCGCCGAGGCGGACAACCTCCTCGCACTGGGCGTCTTCGTCGGGGTGGCGGTCGCGGTGAGCTGGGTGGTGGACGTGGCGGCCCGGCGTACCCGGGAGGCCGCCCGTGCCGCCGCCGACGCGCAGACCCTGGCCACCGTCGCCGGCAGCGTGCTGCGCGGTGAACGGCCGCTGCCGGCGCTGCTCGCCCGGCTGCGGGAGACCTTCGCGCTGCGCGCGGTCAGCGTCCTGGAGCTCGCCCCCGACGCCCAGGGGCGGCCCGGCCGGGCCCACGAAGAAGGTGCCTGGCGTCTGGTCGCCAGCGTCGGCGCGGACCCGGCGGGCAGCCCCGGCGCGGGGGAGACCACGGTACCTGTCGACGACCGGCTGACCGTGGTGCTCAGCGGCCGTCGGCTGGAGGCCGCCGACCGGCGCATCGTCGAGGCGTTCGCCGCCCAGGCCGCCGTCGCGCTGCGCCAGGAACGGCTCGCCGAGGAGGCGGCCACCGCCCGGCCGCTCGCCGAGGCCGACCGGTTGCGCACCGCGTTGCTCGCCGCGGTCAGCCACGACCTGCGTACGCCGCTGGCGTCGGCGAAGGCCGCGGTGAGCAGCCTGCGCAGCCCGGACGTCGACTTCGACCCCGAGGACCGGGCCGAGTTGCTCGCCACCGCCGACGAGTCACTGGACCGGCTCGGTCGGCTGGTGGCGAACCTGCTCGACATGAGCCGGTTGCAGGCCGGCGCGCTGGGCGTCACCCGCACCGCGATCGGCCTGGAGGACGCCGTACCGCTGGCCCTGGACGAGCTGGGGCCGGCCGCCGCCGACGTGCGGACCGACATCCCCGCCGACCTGCCGGCGGTCGACGCCGACCCGGGCCTGCTGGAACGGGTGCTTGTCAACATCGTCGCCAACGCCCTGCGGCACAGCCCACCCGGGCAGCCGCCCACGCTCACCGCCAGCGCCCACGCCGGGCAGGTGGAGCTGCGGGTCATCGACACCGGCCCCGGCATCCCCGAGGACCGCTGGGAGCACGTCTTCCTGCCGTTCCAGCGGCTCGGCGACCGGGACAACCAGACCGGGGTGGGGCTGGGGCTGGCGCTGTCCCGGGGGCTGACCGAGGCGATGGGTGGCAGCATCACCCCGGAGACCACCCCCGGCGGAGGACTGACCATGGTGCTGCGGCTGCCTGCCGCCGACGAGAGGCCGGACCGGTGACCCGCATCCTGGTCGTCGACGACGAACCCCAGATCCTCCGCGCACTCCGGATCAACCTGCGTGCCCGGGGGTACGACGTCGAGGTCGCCGGGACCGGCACCGCCGCGCTGAAGGCCGCCGCCAGCCACCCGCCGGACCTGGTGGTGCTCGACCTCGGGCTGCCCGACCTCGACGGCGTCGAGGTCATCCGGGGCCTGCGCGGCTGGACCACGATCCCGATCATCGTGCTCTCCGGCCGGGCCGGCAGCGCGGACAAGGTCGCCGCCCTCGACGCCGGTGCCGACGACTACGTCACCAAGCCGTTCGGGGTCGACGAACTCCTCGCCCGGATCCGCGCCGTCACCCGTCGGCTCACCAGCGCGCCGGTCGACGCCGCCGCCGAGGCCCGGGTGGGCCGGCACACCGTCGATCTCGCCGCCCGCGTCGTCACCCGCGACGACGGTGTCGAGGTCCGGCTCACCCCCACCCAGTGGGCGGTGCTGGAGCGGCTGCTGCGCCACCCCGGGAAGCTGATCAGCCAGCGCCAGCTCCTGCACGAGGTGTGGGGGCCGGAATACCAGCACGAGACCAACTACCTGCGGCAGTACCTGGCCCAGTTGCGGCGCAAGCTGGAGGACGACCCGGCCCGGCCCCGGCACCTGATCACCGAGCCGGGGATGGGCTACCGCTACCGCCCCTGACCGGGCTCCCGTGCCGGGTCGTGACCGATCGGGCTCAGCCGAGGCTGAGCCCGATCGCCAGGGCGACGACGGCCAGGAGTGGGGGGACGAGCTGCTTGAGCGCGGCGCTCGCCTTCGCCGGTGCCGAGATCAGCAGCACCAGACCGGCGGCGACCATCGAACCGGCGCCGACGAAGACCAGGGTCGCGCCGACGGTGTGCGCGCCGACGGCGTAGGCGATGATGCCGACGACGATCGTGATCGCCAGGAAGAGGTTGTAGAAGCCCTGGTTGAAGGCGAGCTGCCGGGTCGCCTCCGCCTCCTCGCGGCTGGTGCCGAAGACCGAGCGCGCGCGGGCGGTCGTCCAGACGACGGACTCCAGGTAGAAGATGTAGACGTGGATGAGGCCGGCGATGCCGGCCAGGATGAGCCCTGCGACGACCATGACGCTGCCTCCTTCGTACGCGCGGACGGAGATGTCCGCCACCGTCATTCTTCCTGTCCGCCGTGTCCTCGAATCAGGTGGTGGCGGGTTTCCCGTGCGCCTCCTACGGTGGGGGAGACGTGGGGGAGGTTCAGATTGGTCGACGCGGGTGACGCGGTGCGTTGGCTCCAGCTCGCCGCGCCTCGCGGGGGGCCGGACGACCTGCCATTGCTGGTGAACCGGGCCGCGCCGGCCATCGACGCCACCGAGATCGTGATCTACCTGGCGGACTACCAGCAGGCCAGCCTCGTACCGCTGCTCGGTGCCGGCCTGGACCGCGAGGCGCTGCCGATCGAGACGACCCTCGCCGGTCGGGCGTTCACCGGCCTCGACGTGCAGCGCGCGCCCGACAGCCCGGACCGGATCTGGGTCCCGCTGCTCGTCGGGTGCGAACGGATGGGCGTGCTGGAGATCGTCTCGCCGGCCGCCGGGGACCCGGCGATGAACGAGCCGGCCTGGGAGTTGGCGACCTGTGTCGCGCAACTCGTGGTGAACCGCCGACCGTACGGCGACGTCGTGGAACGGCTGCGGCGTCGGCTGCCGATGCAGGTCGCCGCCGAGATCGTCTGGGGCCTGCTGCCGCCGCTGACCTTCGCCACCGACGACATGGTGCTCACCACCATCCTCGAACCGTGCTACGACGTCGGCGGGGACATCTTCGACTACGCGCTCAACGGTGACGTGCTCAGCGTCGGGCTGTTCGACACCTGCGGGCACGGCATCAAGGCGAGCACCCTGGCCTCCCTGGTGGTGAGCGCCTACCGCAACGCGCGCCGCTGTGGCCTCGACCTGGTCGACACGGCGACCAGCATCGACAGGTGGGTGCGCTCCGAGCACCCGCACATGTTCGCCACGGCGCTCCTGGTCGAGCTGGAGCGGAGCACCGGCCGGCTCCGGATGATCAACGCCGGCCACCCGGGTGCCCTGCTGCTGCGCGACGGCAAGGCGATCCGGGAGCTGCCGGGCCCGACCGCGCTCCCGCTCGGCCTGGGTCACCTCGCGACCCACCGCCCCGAGGTGTACGAGGAGGAGCTGCACCCTGGGGACCGCATCCTCGCCTACACCGACGGCATCACCGACGCGCGTGGCATCGACGGGGAACGGTTCGGGTTGACGCGTCTCGTCGACTTCGTCAACCGGGCCCTCAACGACCAGCTGGCCACCCCGGAGACGATGCGCCGGCTGGTGCGCGCGGTGGTCGCGTACCAGTCGGGGCAGCTCGACGACGACGCGACGGCGCTGTTGCTGGAGTGGCGTCCACCGCACGCACCGCTGTCCCACCTGCACGACCTGCGGACAACAGCCCCCTGAGTCGGCCGTCGCCGGAGTCCCGGATCGATGATCCGCCTACGGCGCGCCGAGATGATGCGGCAAATAGTGTGGGGTTATGAATACTATTGTTAAGGATAAAAGCACTTTTAGTAATTGGTAATGATCGTAGAGATTTGGGACCTCGCCGGCACCAACCGGCCCCTCGTGCTCAGCGGCCACGAGAAGCGGGTCGGCGTGGTGGCCTGGGCACCCGAGCCCGTACCCGAGTGTTCCGCGCGCTCACCGACGACGAGCGGCGAACCCACCTGCTCCCGGGCAGCGGGAACTCCTAGCGTCTGCTCTACCTCCCAGGTTTCCTCATCCACGAGGTAGTTGCCCGGGTCCAGCCCCAGCGTCTTACGGCGATCCGAAGCCCGGTAGGCGGCATTGGCCTCCTCGAACGACTCGGGCCCGTCATGGGAGATCACCCAGATGTGCTGACTGCGCGCAGCGTCCTTCCAGGGACACGATCCGCGCGGCTGGGGCTGGGGCTGGGCGGTGGGTGGCCTCCAGCCCCGGTCAGTTTCCCGTTGATCCCACCCGTTGTGCCTCGGCGATCGCCGTCTCGATGGCCTTTCGTGCGCCGCTGGTGCGGGCGACAACCTGCATCAGCACCTGCTTGATGCCGTCCAGGGCCTGTAGCAGGGGTCCGGATTGTCCACCGTGGAGGATCGTGGTGACGGAGTTGTTGTGTCTCACCGATCCGGGTGATGGCGCTGCCTGCCGAGTCGCGGGCGGTGCCGACGGCGCTCTGCACGGGCGTCAGTGCGGCGATCGTCTTCTGCGGGGTGGCCTGCTGGGGTACGGGGGTGACGGCTTTCGTCGCCTCACCGGTCGACCCTTCGAGTCTTCCCAGGCAGGCCGCCCTGGACGTCGGTGAGCGCGGTGCGGGCCCGGGCGACGCTGCGGCGACGACGAGGAAGCCGGCGGTGGTGGCCCGCAGCGCGATCTCCTGCGCCTGAAGGTGGGCGGCGGCCGTCAACCCCTGGGCCCGCTCGACGCCGGCCGTCAGGGCGCGGAGTTCACCGGTGATCTTCTCGACGTGTGACACGGAGGCGGCATCCCCAATCGATAACGGCGAACGGGTGTACCTGACGCTGCCGAAGGCACGCCACGGGTCACCAGAGACGGCAGCAGTAGCCCAGCCCGGAACCGATCCGGCAAGCTGCGTACGCAGTAGGCGAGCCGCCAGCCCGATGCGTACTGAGTGGCGACTCCCTCACGAACATCGACGGCGCGCGGGCACCCGGAGGTCGCGTGATCGGGTACGCGAACCGTCCGCCAAAGCCGAGAGGTTCCAGGCAGCCGGAGAGGATTTGGTGGTGACCAACTGCGGGAGGTCGTTGATGCATGTGTCAAGCGACTCTCAGTGTCTGATGTCGGGTGAGACCTGTGCGAGCCAACACCTCTAGCCAAGGAGCAGTCCACCGGAGCACCGAGACGATGACCCGCTCCCGGCTACAGCAGTAGACTGCTCGCAGCGATCAGCGCTATCGACTAAGCACGGACCGTAGATTGGTGGAGGACTGTCGGTGTACTTACAGCGCCTGCGCATCCAGGGAGTGCGAGGCTTCCAGGGGTCTCGCGCTGTCGACCTCCGCTTTGAGCGGAACACCGACGATAAAGATCTTTTCAAGCGCTATCGGGGATTCTGCGTTATCGCTGGCCGCAATGGGTCAGGTAAAACAACCCTCCTTCGTGCCGCCGCAACTGCGCTGGCCGGTCCCGAGGTAGCGAACAGCTTGACGGAGGGCGATCGGGACTGGATCAGTCATGGACAGACAATGGCAACGGTCAGCGCAGAGATCGTACGAGACTCCTTCGAGGTCAACCTGGGCGCGGGCCGACCTGCGGACTCCTTCGCCGCTGCACTGAAATGGGAACGGACTGAAGGTGCGCGAGCGCGGCCTCAGGCCGACACACGCCGCGGTCGAGGCGGCAAGATGGCCGAGCGATCGCTCTGGTCTCCGAAACCGACTGGCTGGTTCGCCGCGGGCTACGGGCCATTCCGGCGCTTGGCCGGCACGAGCGGCGAGGTCGCACGCCTGATGGCCGGAGACTGGACAGCGGCACGCTTCATAACTCTGTTCCGAGAGGAAGCCTCACTCGCCGAGACGGTGCAGTGGCTTCAGCAGGTCAACTATCGCGCCAGATCCGGGCGTGCCGGTTATGCGGAGTTGGAGGAGCGTGTCATCGGGCTTCTTAACGACGGCCTGTTTCCCGACGGCTATTTGGTTGATAGGGTCGATCCGGACGGTCTGTGGATTACCAAGGAGTCCGGAATGCCCGTCCGAATCGACGAGATGAGCGACGGCTACCGCACCGTCACGGCACTGGTAACCGATATCGTGCGCCAAATAAACGAATGCTTCGACGGGAAGATTGAGTGGGGTGAAGAAGGTCAGGCGGTCATCTTCACGTCGGGAGTCGTACTCATTGACGAGATCGACGTCCATCTTCACGTTTCCTGGCAAAAACGTATCGCGCCATGGCTGCTGGAGCATTTCCCATTCATTCAGTTCATTGTCACAAGCCATAGCCCGTATATTTGTCAGAGTGCGTCGCCGGGTGGCCTGATTCAGCTTCCAGGGCCGGAGGAATTGTTCCCACCGCGTATCGCCAACGAGGAACTCTTCCGGCGTGTCGTGAATGGAAGTGGTGACGATGCTGTTTTGACGGAGCTATTCGGATTGGACTCACCGTACTCCGAACGCGTTGACGAGCTGCGAAGTGCGCTGACCCGACTGGAGCGGCTCGCCATTCGCGGTCAGGCAAGCCCAGAAGATCTCGCCAGGCTGACGGAGTTGTCCGAGGCTCTGTCGCCGTCGCCCGGGAGCCGGGTGCGTGACGTGTTGGGGGACGACGTTTGATCCCGATCGCGCGTCGGCCGCTTCCCGTGCAGATCTCAGAGCGCCTAATCGACAAAACCGCGCAGATTGTGGCCAGCGCAACCCCTCAAAAGACGGCTCGCGCGAGTTGGAGCGCCGCAACCGGTACCCGCCGACAGCTCAAGGCTCAGCTTCTACGAATGTGTGCGCGACCTTCATTCTGCATGTACTGCTACGAAAGCCGCGGCACGGACGTCGACCATTTCGTGCCGATTGCCCGCGATCCTGCGCGAACCTTCGAATGGAAAAACCACATCCTCGCCTGCGGCTATTGCAATCAGCAGGCAAAGAAGGAGCGTTTCCCGGTCGACCTGACCGGGCATCCGCTGCTGCTGGACCCTAGCGTGGACGACTCCGCCGACCACATGACCCTCGCCAGTACCGGGCAGTTTATCGACCTCACGCCCCAGGGCCGCGAGACCATCGACCTGCTCGGACTCAATGCCCGCAGCGAGTTAGTTGAGGCGCGATATCGATCGTGGCGGGGTGTCATCCGCGTCTTCGAGCAGGCGGCACGCGAAAAGCCTACGATCGATGCCGATGACCTGGAGGATCTGCGCTTCTTGCCAGTGGTCGACGCATTTCACCACTTCGCGCACGACGTCGCCACCGACCGCCTCATCCATAAGGCCGTCGCTCCCGAACTGGCCCGTTATGCATTGCACAGTCTTCCTATAGTGAAGTCGATTTTTGCGGGTTGCCGTCTGTAGTGTCGGCGTCAGAATGAGGTCAGGAATATTCGCGTACGTGTGTTTGGGATTTCTTTACTTGGTCAAGGGTGGGCCTGCGGCCCGCCGCCGTGTCGCGTCGGGGCGCGCCCGTCGATAGTTCTGCCGGCTCTGGTCGCATTGATCAACAGCTACGTTCGCCGTCGGTAGGCGTCTTCTTGTTCGTGTACTTGATACTTGCTCAGCGTAGTTCCCCGTCGCGCGGGGAAGGGTGGGGTGTGGGGCGTCCGTAGGGTGGTGGGCGTGACCGATGTGAGTTGGGCAAGCGCTGGTTCCATTTCTCGGCGGCCTTCGCCTGGCTTCATCCGCGTACGACGCGGGGGTTGAGTCGGAACCTGTCGCGGAAGACGTCGGCTGACCGCAGTTCGACGGCAAGGCGCGTTTGGTGCTGCTGCGGGCTTTCCCACCCCCGCACCCGTTCGCCTCGGCGCTTTTCATCGATTAGGCAGCATGCCGGGCCGCGATCTCGAACGCGGTTGTCCAGGGAAAGTCGCTCTGCCGGTCGTTGCCGCCACCGGGCGGGTGTGGCTCCCAGCCGTGTTCCGGGCCGAGCATGATGTGTAGCCCTTCGGCGCGGAGGCTGGCTACGGCGTGGCGGAAGGGGAGTCGTGTGGCGAGGGCGGTGTTGACGAAGGGGACAATGACGGTGGGTATGTGTCGTCCGATGAGTTCGGCGATGGTGGTCATGGCGTAGTTGTCGGCGAGGCCGAGGGCGATCTTGTTGATGGAGTTATAGGTCGCGGGTGCGACGACCAGTGCATCGGTGGTGGGTAGCGAGCGGCGGGTGCCCGGAGCTGCGCGGTAGTCGGATCGCACGGGAGTGCCGGTCAGCTTTTCGATGGCCGGTATGTCGATGAAGCTGGTTGCGTCGGGTGTGGCGGTGACCGCTGCGGTCCAGGACTGCTGGTGTGCGGTGTTAATCAGGGTGGTGACGTCGGGTGCGGGGCCGGCGGCGCAGACGACGATCTGGAGGTGGTTGCCTGTCATTGGGGGATTCCGGCGGTCTGGGTGAAGTTGACGACGGCTGCGCGTATCGGGCCCGTGGTGAGGCGGGTGAGGTCGTTGGTGAGGCGGTGGACTGCTGGGCGGCAGCGGATCTCTTCGGGTGCGACCTCGTATGCGGTGCGGAGGGCGTTGAGGCCCTGTTCGTGGCGTCCCCACTGGGTGTAGGCGCGGGCCACATCGACGTGCAGCGTGGCTTTGCGTTCGGCGAGGGTCACCTTTTCCAGGGGCACGGTGCGGGCGATGTCGATGGCGGTGCCGGCGTCGCCGAGGGTGAGGGCGATGTTGACCCGGTGCAGCAGGACGTTGGTGGCACCGAAGCCGGTCCACCGGTCGTTGCCGTCATAGCCGAGTCGGGTCGCGGCGCGGGTCGCTTCGTCGAGCATGGTGTGTGCGGTGTCCCGGTCGTCGCGGCGGGCTGCGGCGACGGCACCGCGTAGGACGAGGGAGCCGTACACGGCGACCGCGTCGGTCGATGCGAGGCGGGTGTCCCGGTCGAGTACGCCGGCCGCGTCTGCGGCGAGGGTTACCGCCTGGTCGTCGTGGTGGTTGCTCATCAGAGCGTGGGTCATGATCCGTGCGCTCGCGGCGACCGCCACCGGGTCCTGGCTCGTCGCGGCGGCGCGGGTGCTCCGCTCGGCGGCGATCAGGGCCATCCCACGGTCGCCCAGCTTGAGCAGGACGCTACCGACGACGTGGTACAGCTCGGCGGCGAGGACGTTGACCTGCATCTGATGCCCGCTTTCCGCGTCGACCGTTGCGGGCTCGAGGGCGGGTAGCAGCGTGACGAGCTGATCGAGGACGCGCTCGTACCGGCATGCCTGGTAGTCGTGTTTGACGGTGGCCACCTTGCGGGAGAGCTGCTGCACGGACAACACCGTGGCCGGTGGTTGCCGGAGCGAGACGAGCGCGTCGAGCACCGGCGCGACGCCGGGGGCACCGGCGACGCTGACCGCAGCGCTGCGCAGAAAGTCTCGCCGTCGCACGTCACCATCCGAGTCCGAGCTGTGGTGGCTGTCCTCACCAGTATCGGCATCCGGACCGGTATGCGGCAGCGTGGTGCTTTCGGCTGCACCGTTGGTGCCCATCGCGCGCAGGACTGAGACGAAGGTGTCCGCCGCTTCGTCCGGGGTGTGGTTGGCCTTGCCGTACGACAGACGGGTGTCGGCACTCTCGGCAGGACACTGACGTCCTTAAACTCAGCCGTGTTGTTTCCAGACCTGTGCTGTATCGCAGGTGGCTGATCTATACAGCCGGTGGCATAGTCGGCAGGGCCCGGCAAGCTGGACCGAGAGGAGAGAGGGTGCCTCGTCATCCGGACACGGTGATCGCGCCGAACACCGTGCTCACCGCTGCCCGGAAACGGTTGCCGTCACCGATGCGTCCCGGCCAGTGTATGTCCCGGAGTGAGCTGGCTGACGCAGTCAACGCGACGCTTGACGCCATTTACTCGGGCCGTGACGTTACCGCCCACTACGTCGACTTTCGTTGGATTGGCAAGTTGGAGCGCGGCGAGCATCGTTGGCCCAGCGCAGCACGAAGGGCTGCCCTGCGCAAGGTGCTCGATGCCGCCACCGATGCGGATATTGATCTCTACAGTCCGCGAAGGAGCGATGGGGCGCACATCGTCGACGGGCAGCTCGAAGCTCGACCAGGCAGTTGGGACGAGACGATCCACTTGCTGCGCGAGGAGTGGCATCTTCTGGTTCAGAACGACAAGACGTTCGGGCCGGAGTATGCCTTGATGGGGGTCAGTAGGCAACTCGCGACGATCGAGGCGCTTCTGCATGAGGTACCTGAGACCCTGCGGCCTGCGGCGGTTCGGCTCGCTGCCCAGTACGCCGAGTCTGCTGCTTGGCTCAACCAGTCCCTCAATGACCACTACGCAGGCCAGCGCTGGGCCCAGCAAGCACTCTTCTGGGCACGGCAGATCGCCGACCCCGCGATGACTGCTTGGGCCATCTACCGCAGCAGTCAGCAGAAACTGGCCGCTGGGCGATTTACCCGAGCAGTTGAGCAGGCCGAAGCGGCGTTGCGCTACGACCAGAAGCTGCCTGGACCGATGCGAGCGGCACTGCGGGTTCAGCACGCGCACGCCCTGGCGGGTACGGGCGAGCACCACGCGGCCATGCGTCTGCTCGACGACGCGCATAACTGGGCAGCAGACCGTCGTCCAGGCAAGCCTGAGGGGGAGCACGGCTCCTACTGCACCAGCGGTTACATCGAGGTGCACCGGGGCGCATGCCTTCGGTTGGCGCAGCGTCCAACGGAGGCGATCGCTGTGCTGGACGAAGCTCTTCCGACGATCCCATCGCGGCATCGTCAAGACTTCGCATCCGCCCTCTTGACCAAGGCCGCCGCCCATGCCGCAGCCAGCCAGCCCGACTTGGCCGCCGCGACGGCACATCGTGCTTTGCGCATCGCCCGTCGGGCGGGAGCACGGCGAGTCCTTGATGGACTCGCCCAACTCGGCACCATCATTCGCGTGCACCAGCAACTCCCGCACGTCCGTGCCTTCCTCGATGAACTCAAGGAGGCTTCCTGATGGCATCCGCATCAGAGTTGGCCGCGATGCGGTACGCGATCACACTGTCATCATTCGGTCTTGGCACCACGAGTCCGAACCCGCCTGTCGGCTGCGTCGTCCTCGATCGCCACGGCGATGTTGTAGGCACGGGGTATCACCGGCGTAAGGGAGAAGCACATGCCGAGGTCAACGCCCTGCGCGCAGCTGGGAGCGCAGCGCGAGGGGGCACAGCCGTCGTCACGCTCGAACCATGCAACCACATCGGCGTCACTCCGGCCTGCCGCCAAGAACTCATTAATGCTGGCATAGCCCGAGTCGTTATCAGCATTATCGATCCCACATCCCGGGGCGACGGGGGTGCCGCCGTCCTGACCGCTCACGGCGTCGACGTCGAGACGAACGTGATCCCCGACGAGACCCTTATAGTCCTCGGGCCCTGGCTCGTCGCTACCCGGCGCCGCCGGCCCTACCTGACATGGGCCTACGCCTCGGATGGCAAGGACAGCGTCGCGGCCGATGAGCGGCTGACAAACGACCTGCGTATGACGGCAGACCTCGTTTTTGGCGGAGGCCCGATAGAGGAGGGCACCCCCGGTGGCCACGCCTCCGCACACTTCACGATACCCACCGACCCGACCAGTGATCTTCGCGAGTGGCTGTCAACCTGCTATGCCGCTGGCTCTCGGTCCATCCTGTTGATAGGTGACCAACACTCTGACGAACTCCGCGAGGGCCTCGACTGCGTCGACGAGATCGTGATCTCTCTAGACGCAACTTCACCGTCCGCTGATCTCGCAGCCGCATGGTGCCTCACCCCGCCCGGCTTCGAGTTGGCCGACATCGCTTCCGGCGGTAGCGGCGTGCGCGTTCGACTTCGTCGCCCCATCCTCTCGCTACCCCCCATCTGCGAGATTTCCTGAACTTGGCTCGGGTGTCATATCTCCTTGCTCGCCGGCGAGCTTCGCGTATCGCGGCGCTCTTGTGGATCCCAGTAAAGTTCATGTCTGCGATTCCTTAGCAGTTCATGTGCTGGTCGGACCGTAGGTCAGTACGTGAGGTGGGACCGAAGGTCGGCCTTCCCGGAGCTCCGCCCTTCGGGGATTGTTGATCTATGGCTAGCAATCCCCGAGCGTGGACCCTGGGCGGAGAAGGTGAATGCGCCGGATGAAATGGCTCCTCTCGGCCAATGGTCGAACGCGCGAGTTTGGTCCAACAGAGGTGCCGACTATCATCTCCGCTGATCATGAGCGGGCGGCGGAGCACTTCTGGTCGGTCATGGTGGATCGGGATGTGCGATTCCTTCCGGAGCGGCTTGCGCCGCTGTTCTTCTCGACGTTGGTGGAGTCGATCGCTGGTCGGGGTGATCCTGCTGCCCGTCGGGCGGGTCTGGTGGTGTTGGGCCGGTGGTATCGGCGGTGTGACCTGCATCCGCACCACGGGGCGGTGATCGCGGCGGCCCTGGTGGACACGGTGCGCCGGTTCGCGGGGGAGTCATGGAAGCCGGAGTTGGCCCACATCTGGGAGCAGGATTGTCTTCGGGTGTGGCGTTCGGCCGGGCAGTCCGCAGGGATGCTGGGTGACGGCCCGAGTGTGACGTTCGGTGTGGTGGAGTCGGTGGTGTCGGCGTGTGACGACGTCGCGGTGGTGACGGTCCGTCCGGTGCGGCGTCTGCGTTACACCCCGGGTGACGCCCTGCCGGTGTGCTCGCCTCGGATGCCGGGCCAGTGGCGGTGGTTGTCTCCGGCGAACGCGCCACGTCCGGACGGGACGGTCGAGTTCCACATCCGTGCCATTCCCAATGGTGCCGTCTCACCTGTGCTCGTGGGGCAGGTGGAGGTGGGGGAGTTGCTGTGGTTGGGGCCGGCGTGTGAGGTGGGGTTGTCATTGCCGGCGGGTGACGCCGATCTACTGCTGGTTGCCGGGGGTACCGGGTGGGCGCCGTTGCGGGCGTTGGTGGAACAGGTCGCGGCGTCGCCGGTGCGGCGGCGGGTGACGTTGGTGGTGGGTTCCCGCACCCTGTGGGATCTGTATGACGCGGCGGTGTTGACCATGCTGCGGCGGGTGCATGGCGACTGGTTGTCGGTGGTGTTGGCGTTCTCCGACGACGGGGATGTCGACCCGGCCGCGCAGGGTGGCCTGGTGGGTCTGGTGTTGTACCACTACGTACCGGGGCAGGCGGTGTTGGTGTGTGGGCCGCCGCAGTTGGTCGAGGAAGCACGGGCGTGGTTGCCGATCGGTGGGGTGGAGCCGGGTGATCTGCATCTGGCGGTGACGTTCCGGCACACCTTCGACGCGGCGTTGTGGGCATCCCGCCAACGCACTTCCACGGTCGGCGAGGCGTCCGGTGGCGAGGGTGGGGACCGCCGGGCGGGGGATGTGTCGTGACGCGGTCGGCGGTGGTGTGCCGGGCGTCGGGTGCGGATCTCGACGTGTTGTCGGTCCTCGTCGTGCAGGCGTTGTCGGTGGGCCCGGTGGGTGCCTGGTTGGTGCCGGTCGCCACAGATCGTCCGCAGGTGCTGCGCCGGTATGCGCGGCTGGCCGTGTCGTGGGGGTTGGCGCACGGCCAGGTCGACACAACCGGGGACCGGTCGGCGGTGGCGGTGTGGTTCCGGCGTGGGGAGGTGCCGGTGCCGTCGGCGGTGTGGATGTACGACCTGCACCGGGTCCTCGGCTCGCAGGCGTCCCGGTTTGCCCTGTGGCACGCGTACCTCGATGCCGTGGTGCCGCACGTCCCGCACGCCTACCTCGCGCACCTCGCCACCCACCCCGGCCACGACGACACCGCGCGGGCGTTGCTGGCCGCCCACCACCGGGTGTTAGACACCGAAGGGCTTCCTGCGTACGCGGAGTGCCCGGGTGGCCGCCCCCGGGAGGGCCTGTTGGCCGCGCTGGGATACGAGCCGAGGTCACCGATCCTGCTGGAGCCGGACGGTCCCGCCCTGTGGCGGATGTGGCGGCCCACCCCCGACAGCGGTCGGTCGTGTGGCGGGCTTCCCCCTCGGGCCCGGCTGCGCCGTGGCGTGACCGTGTCGCGCGGCCGGCTCATCCCCGCACCGCCGCGTTCTCCCTGACCACGTTTCCCTGACCACGCCCGGTAGGGCACCACCCCGATCAGCAGCTGGCGATGGCCGTGTGGCCCGCCGGTCATCCCTGTGTACCCGTTCTCTGAAGGAGGGCTTGCTTCATGTTGTTTGTTGTCGATCGTCCGGTGGTCATGTTCCCGCCCCGTCGGCGTGAGCTGGGCTGGTGGTTGCCGCCCTGGTTGGCTCCTGTCCGCTCGCGGCCCACCGCCCCCGACAGCGCGGACGGCGAGGACGGCGCGGGGGTAGGGGCGGGGGTGGATCTGTGGGGGTATGCGATCCGTCGGGAGTGGTCGGACGGTGCGCATGACCTGTTCGGGTTCACGCCGCGTGCGGGTGTGGCGTTGCGGCGGTTGGACCGGGATCGGGGTTACTGGCGGGGTGGGCCGGTGCGTCCGACGGCGGTGTTGCTGGTCACCGCGAGCGCCGGCGATGTGGTGTCACATCCGGTGCGGGGTTGCCGGAAGTTGTCGTGCCCGGACTCGTTGCAGTGGGGGCAGCGATGACGCCGTATGTGCAGGTGGCGCTCGCCCGGCGGACGATGACTCCGACTGGCTTGTCGATTTTCGGTGCGGCGGCGTCCGCGCCGATGGTGGTCCTCGCCGGTGGTCTCGTCACCACCTACGCCACGACCCGGGTGACGGCGTTGCCGTTGACGTTCATCCTGGTCGCCGCAGTGGTGGCACTGCTGATGGTGGGTTACACCGCGCTGGCCCGGCAGGTCGGTCATCCGGCGGCGTACTACGGCATCCTCGCCCACGGTCTCAGCCGCAGTTGGGGTGTCGCCGCCGGCCTGGTCGCCCTGGTCGCGTACACGGCGATCCAGACCAGCCTGTACGGGCTGTTCGGGGCGACCCTCGCCGCCCAGCTCGGCGGCACCTGGTGGGTGTGGGCCGGCATCGCCTGGGCTGTTGTCAGCGCGCTCGGGGTGCGGGCGATCGTCCTGTCCACCTGGGTCCTCGGCGGGGTCCTCGCGGTGTCGCTGCTGATCGTCGGCCTGTTCGTCGTCGCCGGTCTCGGTTCTCCGTCCGACGGGACGGTGTCGTGGGAGGGGTTCGACGTCTCCGGTCTGGGGGTCGGGGGGATCGGTGGGGCGGTGGCGTTGTGTGTGGCCGCGTTCATGGGCGTCGACGCCCCCGGCTCGTTCGTCGAGGAAGCCGTCGACCGCCGGTCGATTGGCCGCGCCACGATCACCGCCGTCCTCGTCCTGGGTGGTGTGTATGCCGCTGCGGCGTGGGCGATGGGTGTCGCCGTCGGCCCGCAGACTGTCGCCACCCGCGCTGCCGACCCGTCCTCCGGCCTGCCCTTCACGATCCTCGAAGCCGCAGGCGGGATGTGGGTGGGCATCGCCGGGCTGGTGCTCGTGTTCGCGATCGTCACCTCGATGCTGGCGTTCCACAACGTCATCGCCCGCTACGTGTTTGCCATGGCCCGTGAAGGTGTCCTCCCCACCGGTCTCGCCCAGACCGGGAGTACGACCCGGGTCAGCGCCCCACGCGGCGGCTCCCTCAGCCAAACCGGGGTGGCAGCCCTCGTCGTGGGGGTGTTCGCCGTCAGCGGGACTGATCCGGTGGCGGTGACGTTCACCTGGCTGTCCACCCTCGGCGCGCTCGGTTTGCTCTGCCTCCTCCTCGCCGCCTCGATCGCCGCACTGGCCGCCCCACCCGCAGTGCGGGGTGAACGGGCCGGAATGTGGCAGTGGAAGGTCGCACCCGCGTTGGGGGTGCTCGGCGGGTCGGTGGTCCTCGTCGCGATGGTCGGCAACGTCGGCTCCCTCCTCGGAGCCGTACCGGGGTCGCCGTATCCGCTGCTGCTTCCGGCGATCCTCGTCGCCACCGCCATTGCGGGCGGCGTGTGGGCCGCCCACCTGCGGCGGTCTCAGCCGGAGGTCTACGCCGGCATCGGCCACGGCACCCCGAAAACCCACGCCGTACCCGACGCCCTCCACATCTCCATCTGACCCCCGAGGAAGACCCGACCATGAAGACCTACACCGTCCACATACCAGCGGCACGGGGGCACCACAGCAGTGACCCGCTGGACCCGGCCTGGCGACCCGAACCCCCACGACCGACGCCACCACCCGGCCCCCGCCGACCAGCAGACCACCAACCCCCACCGGGTCTCAGCCTGGTCCAGCCGCCCCCGCCGGACTACCGGATGCCCGACGAGCGACCGTACCGCCGGGACACCCCTGTCCACCCGGCCCCACCCGAGCACACCCCGTCACCTCCCCCGCAGCAGGGGGAGCCCGACAGCGGGGTGTCGGCCGAGGCCCGATGGTGGGCCGACCTGCGCCAGCAGGTCGTCTACCGGGCGAAACGCCTGAACACCGGACACATGATCGAAGCAGACCAGCGGTACGGGCAGCGTGACGCGCTCGGCCCGCACGGGGTGATGTTGTTCTTCGTCTCCGAAGCTGCGGCCCAGCCGCACGGCTACCAGCTGCACACCGCCTACCGGTTGTGGCTGGCGTCTCCGGAGTCGCAGCACCTGCCCCGCCTGCTGGCGGACCTGACCGAGGTTGTCGGGGACAGCATTGCGCGGGCCGGGTCGGCGGGTCGGTGGTGGCATCCGTTGGGCCCGCAGGGGTCGATGGTCAACGGCGGCGACATGACCCTGCCTTCCGGGGCCGTCTACGTCGGGGTGGGGGTGACCACCCTCGACTCAGACCAGGGGCGTTGGCAGCAGCTCGCCCGGACCCTGCGCCACCCGGGCGATGACCGTCGCCGTTCGGTGTTCGACCTCAAGGGTCAGTGTTTCGTCCTGCTGACCGACGGCACCGTCCTGCACGTCGACCGTGACCCCCATGCCCCGATCGGCGCGGACGGTGTCCGCTGCACCAAACCCCTCGACCCCGACCGGGTCACCTACTACAACCCCCACGAACACCTCACCGACCAGGGCGACAGCATCACGCGTGACACCTGGCGGCAGGTGACCATGCTGCACCACACCCTCACCGGGCACCTCCTCACCGGACGCCGCGCATGACCCACACCCCCGTGCCCGCTCGTCTGCGTGGTCTCGCCGAGGCCGCCGACCTCAGCCGTACCCCGGTCGACATCACCGCCGTCCTCGACCACCTCGTCACCCATGCGGACACAGCCGCGCCGACGAGCATCGGCTTCCCTGGCGCGGTCGACCTGGACCATCGGGAGGTGATGGCCCGCCTCGGCCGCCGGCTGTGGAACAACATCGGCGACCCGACCGACGTCGGCGGGACCGCCCACACCCGGGTCCTCGAACAAGCCGTCATCGCTTGGCTCGCCGACACCCTGACCATGCCGGTCGACGACCGGTGGGGCTACGTCACCACCGGCGGCACCGAAGGCAACCTCTCCGCCCTGCACGCCGCCCGCCGTCGTCTTCCGACGGCACGGATCTACTACTCGACTACCGCGCACTACTCGATCCCGAAGATCGTCGAGATGCTCGGCGCACGCGGGGTGGTGGTCCAGGCGGGTGCGGACGGGGAGATGGACTACGACCACCTCGCCGTCGGGGTGCGCCGGCACCGGCGGTGGCCGGCGATCGTGGTCGCCACCGCCGGGACCACCATGACCGAGGCGGTAGACGACACCACCCGTATCCGGGCCGTCCTCGACGCCTTCGAGGTGCCGGGCCGGCATGTGCACGTCGATGCGGCCCTGTCCGGCATCCCCCTGGCCCTCGACGGGCGGCTGCGCCTGGACGACGACAGCGGCATTGGCAGCATCGCGGTGTCGGGGCACAAGTTCTTCGGGGTGCCGACGCCGTGTGGGGTGGTCCTCATCCGCGACAGCCTCCGCCGCGAGGGCGCCCCGGTCACCTACACCGCGACGCTCGACTCGACGGTCACCGGGTCGCGCTGTGGGCTGGCTGCCGCCCTGCTGTGGCATGCCATCGCCACGCATGGGCGGGAGGGGCACCGGTGGCGGGTCAGCGAAGCCCGCCGTCTCGCCGCGTACACCGTCGACCAGCTCACCGCCGCCGGCTGGCCCGCCTGGCGACACCCCCACGCCTTCACCGTCGTCCTGCCCACCCCACCCGCCCCGGTACGGGCGAAGTGGCTGCTCGCTACCGACGCGGACGTCAGTCACCTCATCTGTATGCCCGGCGTCACCCAAGGGCAGATCGACGCCTTCGTCGCCGACCTCACCGACAGCACCCCGAGATCGATCCCACGCCCCCGACCAGCGTCCTCACCAACCGCCAGCATCAGCACCCCCTGACCGCCGTCCGCAGCCCTGACTGCCTGGTCAGACGCATCGGCCGGCGTCCACGAGCCCGACCAAACCGGCGCATCGCCCTGGTCGGGCCCGCCGGCCTCACCTCGCCCCCTGCCCATCCGTCTTGCCGAGGGACCGATCTTCCTGATGGCCTTGCCCCGTAAGTACACCTCCGATGTCATGACCGCCGCCGTGCGTCAGGTCGAAGCCGCCCGCGCGACCGGCCGGCGTGGCCCGATCAGCAGCGTCGCCCGGGAACTCCACCTCGACCGCCGGCTCCTCCAAACCTGGGTCACCAAAGCCCGCACCCAAGCAACCACAGCAGTCCCACCCACCACGCCGCGCACCGATGCTGGGGATGATCCGGTGGTGCTGCCGGACGGTCTGCTGCACTGCCGGTTCTGCCAACAACCCATGACCGCAACCTTCACCGCCGCCGGTCTCGTCTACGACTGCCCGCCGCCATGCCGCCGCCCCCCACTGAACGCGGTGGCTGTCGCCCAGGCCGTGGGGAAGGTGGTGCTGGGGCACGCCGCGCACCTCGTACCGGCCCTCACCCACCCCAAGCAGGCGGGCATCGCCGCTGCTCATGCTCACCGGCTCGTCAACCGCATCACCGTCGGCCTGCGCCCCGCCGACCTGCGCATCACCTGGCCCACCATTGCAGGTCAACCCCGGCATGCTCTGGTCGAGGAGTTGCGCGTGGCCCGGCAACTCGCCACCACCGACCCCACCCGCACCCACCACCTCCTACAGAGCATCCTCGCCGGCGTCGATCCCGCCACCACCGCCACCAGCACCCACCACGCCGACGCCGCACACCTCCTCGCCACCCTCCTGCACAGCCGTGCCGCGATCCGTTGGGCGGACTACGCCCACCGCAGCTTCACCCACCTCCACGGCCCCACCGACCCGCTCACCCTGGGCGCCGCGCACACCCTCGCCACCGCCCACCACCGGGCCGGACACCACCAACGCGCCTACCGCCTCTACCGGCAACTCGCCGACCACCTCACCACCACCGCCGGACCCGACGCGCACCCCACCCTCGCCGTGCGGGCCACCACCGCGCTAGTCCTGCACGACCTCGGCCACCACGACGCCGCCCACACCCTCCTCACCGACACCATCACCCGCCACCGCCGCGCCCACCCCGACCACCCCGCCACCCAACGTATGGCCGACCACCTCCACCACCTGCGGCACCCCCGAGACCCCTAGTAACGCAAGGAAGACGATCAGGTTCGGCAATCTGGTTAGGCCGCGATGTGGGCCAGCGTGAGCGACCGCCGACGTGGCGGACCGTCGGCAGGAACGTACGTCGGCAGGGACCTCGGCCCGCCGGCACGGCGCGGCCGGGGCCGCCGAAACGGTCCCGGCCGCGTCTCCAGCGGGGGTCACCCGTCGAGTGGCTTGATCCAGATCTTGCGGTACTGGACCGGGTTGCCATGGTCCTGGAGCCGGATCGCGCCGGCCGCCGGACCCTCCGGCCGGCTGCCGCCGGTCGGGCCCAGGATCTCCACGTCGTCGTGCACCGTGACGCCGTTCCACACCACGGTGACCCGGGGGTTCGCCACCTTGACGCCGGCCGCGTCGTAGCGGGCCTGACGGTATTCGATGTCGTACGTCTGCCAGGTCTGCGGCGGTCGGGCCGCGTTCACGTCGGGCGCCTTCTGGGTGTAGATGGCGGCGGCGTCGTTGTGCTGCGGCGGGTCGACGCCGAACGAGTCGAGCACCTGGATCTCGTAGCGGTCCTGGAGGTAGACCCCGCTGTTGGCGCGCTGCTGGCCGGTCACCTCCGGCGGGTAGAGCGGCAGGTTGAACTCCACGTGCAGCCGGAAGTCGCCGAACGCCTGCACGGTGCGCAGGTCGCCGCCGCGTACGGTCATGGTGTTGCCGGCGAGCGTCCACTCCGGTTCGCGCCCGTCGGTGTGCTGCCACTCGGTGAGGTCACCGCCGTCGAACAGGGTGATCCGTTCACCGCGCGGCCGGACGGCGAGCACGTCGAGGTTCACGTGCCCGGAGTCCGCGCCCTCCTTACGGTATTCGACGATGTTGCGGCCCCGCCGCAGGTGCGCCTTCGTGCTGACGGTGCCCCACTCCTCCCAGGTGACGGTGGAGGGGAAGACCGTCTGTTCGATCCGCTTGCCGTTGACATAGAGACTGAGCTGTTTCGGGCCGGAGAACGGGTTGGGGCCGTTGCTGTAGCGCATGGCCAGGTCGTGGTTGCCGGCCTCGGGGACGTCCACGGAGATCCGGGTCGACGAGCCGTCGTCGGCGAACCCGGCGGCGAAGCCGGCACCGGAGTAGGCGGCGTGGTCGGTGGCCAGGCCGACGCCGACGGTACGACCCTCCTCGGCCTCGAAGAAGGTCTGCGGCTGGGACACCCGGCCGGGGATCTCGTTGAGCGTGTACCAGGCCTCGGTGTTCCACAGCTGCTCGCCGTCGGCGGCGGAGAACGGGCGCGGGGAGCGGACGTGCACCACCCGGTTCTCCTTCAGGCCCGGGATCCGCAGCCGGACGGTGCGACCGTTGGCCGCCAGCACCGCCTTGGTCACGGTGAGCTTCTCCAGGTCGAGCTTGGGACCGCCGTACTGGCTGGTCGCCCCGTAGCGCCACTGCGTCACCTGGTACGCCTCGGCGAGCCGCGCGGCGGTCTCGGCCGAGACCGGCTCGGTGTATTCCAGGTCGAACCCGCCTGCGGTGGCCCGCATCTGCTTGACCTCGAACGTCGAGGTGCCGTTGGGGGTGAGCTTCTGCAGGCCGTAGCTGAGCTTGCCCTCCTGCCCCCAGTTGCCGCCGGCACCCACGCCGCCGACGTAGAGCGCGCCGTCGGGGCCGAGGGCGACCTCGTTGACGCCGGCCTCCAGGCCCTGGGTGTGCCGGAACACCGCCCCCTGGTACTGCCCCTCGACCTCGTCGAGGTAGACCCGTTGCAGGCCCCCGTAGGTCACGTCGCCGACGACGAGCTGCCCGGCGTACGGTCCCTGCGCCAGCAGCACCGGAGTGGACGGTGAGTTGCCGATCTCGTTCTGCGGAAGCCAGGCGATCGGCCGGGTGACCGGCTTGTCGTCGAACGGCCCGTCGGGGCTGGTGTAGTGGTTGAAGAACGCCCCCTGCTGGATCTGGACCAGCTTGGACGCGGGCAGCCAACCACCCTGGTTGTCGGTGACGAGGACCTCGCCGCGCGGCCCCCAGCCGATCCCGTTCGGAGTGCGCAGGCCACCGGCCACATACGTGATCTTGCCGGTCCGGGCGTTCACCTTGATCGAGGTGCCCCGGTTGGGGGCGGGCTGCGGCACGGTGGTGGCACCACCCTGGTTGATCGCGACCGACAGGTTGAGGTGGAAGAACCCGTCCCGGTAGAGCAGGCCGAAGGCGAACTCGTGGAAGTTGCCGCCCCACGGCCAGGTGGCCACCGTACGCCTGTCGTCGGCGACGCCGTCACCGTCGGTGTCGCGCAGCGCGGTCAGCTCGTGCTTCTGGCTGACGTAGACGGTGCCGTCGACCACGGCGACGCCCTGCGGCTCGCGCAGCCCGTCGGCGAACCTGCGGTAGGTGACCTGTCCGGGACCGGTCGCGCCGGTGGCCCCCTCGACCAGGTAGATCTCGCCTGTCGCGTTGTCGGTGCCGCCCCAGGTGCTCAGGACCAGGCCGCCGTCGGGGCGGAACGCCATCCCGGTGACCTGCGGTCGGAACCCGTCGGGGCGCAGGTCGGTGAGGGTGTAGCCGGGGTGCGTCCGGTCGAGCGGCAGGCCGTCACCTGCCGAGTCGGTGGCCCCCTCGCAGTACTTCCAGCCCGGCGCGGTGACCCGGACGACCCCGGCGTCGGTGCTCAACGCGGAGTTCGGGACCAGGGTGAAGTCGGCGGCCCCCGGCGGACGCCATTCGAGCCGCAGCACCTGGCCGCCGCCGTCGTCGAAGTGCTCGATCCGCAACGGGTGCAGGCCGGCGGTGAGGGTGGCCGACCCCTCCTTGGCGGTCTCGCCGTGCAGCCCGTCGTGGTCGACCACGACCGTGTCGCCGACGGTCAGCCGGGAGCCGTCGTCACTGGTCAGGCGGAAGGCGTAGGTGCCGTCGACAGGTGCGGCGAGGTTGCCGGTGACGTGGCTGACGAACCGGTCGGAGAGCCCGAAGTCGTCCGTGCTGGTCCAGTTGACCTGCGGCATCAGCTTGTCGACGTTGGGTGTCTGCGCGGGTTTGAGGGTGCACAGCGCCGACAGTGGGGTGCCCATGTCGTACGTGCGCAGGGTGACGCCGGGTTCCTGTGGCGGGACGTCGGCGGCGGGTGCGGCGGTGGCCGGGGTGACGGACGCGGTGGCGAGCACGGTCGCCAGGGCGGTGCCGGCGGCCACGAGCCCGGGTCTGCGACGCCGGCGACGCCGGTGCGGGGTGGTCATGCTTCCTCCAGTGGTGGTGGGCCCGGCCGGGGAGGGACCGCGCCACTTTCTTCCGATGGCGGGTAGGTATGGAACACGTCACACCAAAGATTGATCGCAGACGCTAGCACTTTCGATCGATTCGGGGAAACTTTTCGATGCATGAACGAAAGTGACCCGGAGTGGGCCTGATTCCACCGGGTCGTGGGCTGGTGGGGGTGCCGGAGTTGAGGCACTATGCCGGTGGAATCTGCGCAGCTCAAGCTCGGACAGGTAGGTGAATCGTGCCGCTGCCCCGTCGCGTGGTCGTGTCAGGTGTGGTCGCCACGGCCGTCCTCGGTGCGGCGGTGGGCGCGGTCGTCTGGGCGGGCCGGGACGATCCGGCGTACCAGCCGCCGATGTCGCATGTGGTGCAGCCCGGAGCACCCGGCCAGCCGGGCCGGCAACTGTCCGGCACCGACCTGTCGCAGGTCTCACCGCCCGGGTTCACCGCGGCCGACAGCCTGTTCGTCCAGGGCATGATCCCGCACCACACCCAGGCCCTGGCGATGACCGCGCTGCTGGCCGGGCGGACCACCAGCCCGGACGTCACGCTGCTCGCCAAGCGGATCGAGGTGTCGCAGGGCGACGAGATCGCCCGGATGCGGAACTGGCTCGCCGAGCGCAACGTACCGACCACCGGCCCGCACGGCGGCGCGGGGCACGACGCCCTCATGCCGGGGATGCTCACCGCCGCGCAGCTCGACCAGCTCAGGCAGGCGCGCGGCGCGGAGTTCGACAGGCTCTTCCTCACCGCGATGATCCGCCACCACCAGGGGGCACTGACCATGGTGGAGCAGCTGTACGCGGGCGGCGGCGGGCTGGAACCGGCGAGCGACCAGTTCGCCCGCGAGGTCAACGCCGACCAGGGCATCGAGATCCAGCGCATGCAGCAGATGCTGGCCAAGCTCGGCTGAACCGGGGCCTGCCCGGAGATGCTGGGCAGGCCCCGGTTCCGTGCGGTCCGCCGGTCCGACAGGACCGGACGGGTTACCCGTCGAGCTGGTCGATCAGCGCCCGCGCGTCACGGACCAGCAGGTTGCGTGCGCCGGCGGCGTTGAGCGCGCCGGCCTGGTCGACGAAGGTGGTCAGGTGCCCGACCGCCTCCGCCTGCTGGCCGCCGGTGGCCGCTGTGCCGGCCTTGCCGAGGCTGGTCGTCAGCCTGTCGGCGTTGCCCGCGCTGACGGTGCCGGCGGACCGGTAACCGTCGACGAGCGCCTGGAGATCGGCGAAGGACGTCGTGGTGGTGAACGCGACGGACCGGGTGGTGGTGTTGCCGGCCTTGTCCTTCGCGGTCACCACCAGGGTGTGACCGCCCAGCGGGAGGCCGGACAGGACGACCGTGGCCCCTCGGGCGACCCGCTTGCCGTCCAGCAGCGCGCTGTCCGGGTTGATGCCGGGCCCGGAGCCGCTGTCGGTGATCGTCCAGTCCACCGTCACCGCGCCGGAGTCACCGTACGACGTCCCGTCGGTCAGTCCGGAGACCTGCACGGCAGGTGCGGTCCGGTCGACCTTGAGCCACTGGCTGCCCTGCCGGGAGGTGTTGCCGGCACCGTCGACGGCCCGGTAGCGCACCGGGCCCCTGACGTCGGCGCTGATCGTCGCGACGCCGCTGGCCGGCACGTCCACCCAGGTGACACCGTCGTCGACGGAGTACTGGCCGGTCCACATGCCGGCGATCAGGCCGGTCAGGGTGAGCGTGACGTCACCGGTGTACCAGCCGTTGTTGCCGGTCGGCTCGGCCGGGCCCACCGTGGCGGAGACCCTGGGGTTGAAGGTGTCCGCCAGGTCCACCACGGCCTGTCGGAGCGTGCGGTGCGGTGCGGCGTCGAGCGTGTCGGCAAGCGTCCGCAGTTGCGTCTCGGCGGCGTACCGCCGGCCGTCGGCCGCGAACTCCCCGGCCCGGCGCAGGGCCGCGTCGACCTCCGCGCTCAACGCCTGGTCGATCGCGTCGGCCCGGACCAACTGGTCGTGGTAGGCGCGGGCGAGCGCGAAGCTCGGCGTCCAGCTGATCTTCGGCTGCCCCTGGGCGTTGAACCCGGCCAGCTTCACCTGGCCTGCAGCCTCGATCTCGGCCGCCGACAGGTGTGCGCTGGGGGTCAGTTTGAACACGTCGAGGCCGCGGGCGATCTCGTTGCCGTAGAGGTTGCCGTTGTACCAGTACGCCGACCAGAAGCCACCCAGCACGAGCGAGTTCGGGTTGACCGGACCCCGGTCGAAGTACGCGATCTCGCGCGGGTGCGTCGAGTCGGTGAAGTCGAACACCGAGATGCCGCCCTGGTACCAGGCCTGCATCATGATGTCGCGGCCGGGCACGGGGATCAGCGAGCCGTTGTGCGCCACGCAGTTCTCCTGGAGCGACTGGGGCACCGGCAGCTTGTAGTAGCTGGCGAAGGTCATCTTCCGGTCGACGATGTCGAAGATGGCGTTCGCGCCCCACTGCGGCAGGTCGGTGTCGCGGCAGCGGGCCCCGCTGCCCCCGCCCCACTCGTCGGTGAAGATCACCTTGGTGCCGTCGTTGTTGAACGTCGCCGAGTGCCAGTACGCGAAGTTCGGGTCGGCCACCTCGTCGATCCGCTTCGGGTTCGCCGGGTCCGAGATGTCGATCAGGATGCCGTTGCCCTGGCACGCGCCGGCCGCCAGCCCGATCTCCGGATACGCGGTGATGTCGTGGCAGGCGTTGGTGTTCGGCGAGGGCGACCAGGTCGACCCGGACGGGTGCCGGGGCGTCACCGGGCCGTTCTGGAGGCCGTCGACCCGGCCCGTGGCCGGGTCCTGGAACAGCCTCGGCTGGTTGACCACGGCGGCGTTCTGGGGGGCCGCCACCGGCACCTTGATGACGTCGATCCGCCACCGCGACGGGTTCTCCCCGTCGGCGGCGTTGTTGTTGCAACCCTCCATCGTGGTCGCCGGGCGCACGGATGCCGTACCGGAGACGTAGACGTAGACGTTGTCGGCGTCCCGGGGGTCGGTCACCACCGTGTGGGTGTGCGAGCCCCTGCAGAGCTGCACCCCCGCGACCTGCACCGGGTTGCGCACGTCGCTGATGTCGAAGACCCGCACGCCCTGGAACCGGGTGCCGACGTTGGGGTTCGTGCCGCAGTCGACCCGTCCCCGGGTCTCCTCGACCGACATGAAGAGCAGGTTGCCCTGGACGGAGAGGTCACCCTGCCCGCCGGGGCACACCACGCTGGTGACCAGGGTCGGCTCGGCCGGGTCGGCGACGTCGGTGATGGTGAACCCGTTGTAGTTGCCCTGGAAGGCGTACCGTCCGCCGAAGGCGAGGTCCGAGTTGTAATATCCGCCGTTACCCGGGTTTGTCGGGTCGACGAATCCGGCTGGCTTGTCGCGGTGCGCCACCTGTTCCAGGTTGCTGATCGCGGACTGTGCGTCGAGCCAGCCCGCGCCGAGGCCGACGCGCGGATCGGGCTCCGCCGCCGACGCCGTGCCGGGCATCGCGCCGACCAGGAGCAACCCCGCGGCTGCCAGGCCGAGGGTCTGTCGACCCCGGCGTGTCCTGGTGGTCGAGTGAGATGTCATGTATCGCCTTCCGATCGAAGGACCAGCCACGACGTCCACATTGGCGTCGTGTGAGTAAGGACCGTACCGACGATCAATCGCTGGTCAAGGGGTTGATGTGAGCTATGTACGTGTTTGCGCGACAAGCCCTGCACATTCACCCTCAGGCGATCGCGCAGGTCACGACAGTCGTAGGAGCCGCGGGCCCCGTCCGTGCGCCACTCGTCGAGTCACCGCCCCGCTGCCGGCGCCGGTCCGCCGGCAGCCGGTCGCCGAGCGCTCGCGGCCGGTTTCTGGCACCGTGGGTGACACGTATTGCGGACCCGAGGCCCGGTACGCCGAGATCAGAGGGGGTTCACGTGGAGTTCACGATGTCGACCCGCCAGGAGGGCGCAGGCACGGTGCTGGAGGTCGCCGGTGACCTGGACATGAGCACCACACCGCAGCTGCGGGACCGGTTACGCGAGGTGGTGGAGGGTGGCACCCGGGTCGTGGTGGTCGACCTGACCGGGGTGGGGTTCATGGATTCCAGCGGCCTGGGCGCGCTCGTGGTCGCCTACCGGGACCTGCAACAACGCGACGGCTGGCTCGGGCTGGCCGGGGTCCGTCGGTCGGTCCGCACGGTGTTCTCGATCACCTCGGTGGACCAGGTCATCGGCATCTACGACACCGTGCGGGACGCCGAGGAGGCCGCCCCGGTGTCGTGAGACGTCCTCACCGGGGTGCGACGCTGGCCCGGCTGGTGTCGGCCCCGGCGCTGCTGCGGCGCGGCCCGTGGCTGTCGTACCAGTCGACGATCATCAGGGTGGCGTCGTCGGCCAGGTGGGGCCCGGCGGTGGCCAGCACCGCGTCGGACAGGGCCCGGACGGCCTCGCGGGGGTGCAGGTGCGCGATGTCGAGCAGGGCGGCGGGCAGGTCGAGGTCGGCGGCGTTGCGTTCGCGCATCCCGTCGGTGACCACGACCAGCCGGTCACCGGGCCGCAAGGGGATCTCGCCGCTGCGAAAGCTCGCCTCGGGGAACATCCCCAGCGGAAAGTTGCCGGGCAGTTCCACAGGCGTGACCCGGCCGTCGCGGACCAGTATCGGCGGGATGTGCCCGGCGTTGAGCAGTTCGCAGCGCCCGGTCGGCAGGTCGATGCGGCCCAGCACGGCCGTCACGTACGCGCCACGGACGTTGGCATGCTCGGCGATGGCCCGGTTGGCCTCCTCGGCCTGGGCGACCAGGCCCAGGCCACGGCGACGGGTGTTGCGCAGGCTGCCCACCCCGAGGGTGGCGGTCAGCGCGCTGGCGACCCCGTGGCCCATCGCGTCGGTGACCCCGAGGTGCAGCACGTCCCGGTCGACGCTGTAGTCGAAGGTGTCCCCACCGACGCTCGCCGCCGGCTCCAGCCAACCGGAGAGGGTGAACGCGCCGGCCTCGCAGGTGAACGAGGCGGGCAGCAGTCGACGTTGGATCTCGGCGGAGAGGGTGAACGGAGTGCTGCGCTGCCCCCACTCGAACAGGTCGGTGTGCCGCCGGTTGGCGATCACCACGAACGCCAGCGCGTGCGCGGTACGGGCGACCCGGTCGATCACCTCGGCGTCCGGCTCGTCGGGCAGGTCGATCTCCAGCAGACCGATGGCCTCGCCGCGTTCGGTGACGGGTGCGAGCAGCCGCCACCGGCCGGGACCGGGCAGCACCCGGGCGGCCTGCTGTCGAATCGCCTGCTCGTAGGGGCCGCCGTCGAAGGGCAGCACCTCGGCGACCTCGTCGTCCTGGAGGCCGCCGGGGCCGTCGGTGGCCGGTTGGTGGGTCAGCCGCACCAGCGCCCGCCCGCTGAGATCGGCGATCAGCAACGAGACACCGAACGCGTTCAACGCCGAGGCGATGGCCCCGGTGACCGCCTCGACCGCCTCGACCGGAGCGGCGTCCTCGGCCGACTGCAGCATCTCGACCAGCACGGCCTGCTCGCTGTCCTCCACCCGCCGAGCATATGCACTCCGGGTGCCGGTCGCCTCACGGGCGGATTCAGCGACGGTCGAGGGCGGACTCCAGCCGTCGGATGAGCGTCTTGCGTCCCTTGCCCCGACGTTCCGCCCGCAGGGCGGCCCGGAGCTGGGCGGTGTCGAGGTCACGGACGTGCCGGGTCGCCTCCGCGACGGGCAACTCGGTGAGGGAGACGGCCGACGCGGCGGTGCGGCGTGCGCGTCTGGCCGGCCCGGTGTTGGCGACGTACTGCCGGCCGGACGTCGACGCCCTGCGCTTCCTGGCGTCGGTGGCGCGCTGCTGCTGCGGGGAGAGCTGCTTCCAGGCCTGGTCTGGCAGGTAGCGGTCGGTCTCACCGTCGTGGCGGGCCCGGCTGGTGCCCTGCCTGGTCCGCCACTTCTGGTCGCCCCAGCGCCGCAGGGACTTCTGCCGCTCGTCCCGGGGACCCTGGTAACCGCCGCCGCGCTGCTGGTACTCCCTGGTCAGCAGCTGCGACTTGCGTGCCGACCACTGCCCCGGCCGGCCGCCCCGGTCGCCGGCCCGGATCTCTTCCTTCAGCTGCTCCCGCAGCTCGGGCTTCGTGTACCGCGCCATGGGCACCGGATACCCGTGGCTGCCCGCCGTACTCGCGGGGCTCAGCCCTCGTCGGTGAGCCGGCCGCGCAGCGTGGCCAGCGCCCGGGTGATGAGCCGGGAGACGTGCATCTGGGAGATGCCGATCCGGTCGGCGATCTCCGCCTGGGTCAGGTTGCCGTGGAAGCGTAGGGCCAGGATCTGGCGTTGGCGTTCCGGCAGGGTGGCCAAGGCGGGGCCGAGGGCGACGTGGATCTCGACCAGCTCGAAGTCGTGGTCGTCGGCGCCCAGCGTGTCGGCGAGATCCATGCCACTGTCCGTGCCGATGGGGGTGGACAGCGAGGTCGCCCGGTAGGCCCGGGCACCCTCCAGCCCTTCCAGGACGGTCTCCTCCGGCAGGTTCAGGTAGTCAGCCACGTCGGCGACGGTCGGCGAGCGCCCCAGCGTGTGGGTGAGGGTGCTGTTCGCCTCGCTGACGGCCAGGCGCAGTTCCTGGAGACGGCGAGGAACCCGCACCGACCAGGTGCGGTCCCGGAAGTAGCGCTTGATCTCACCGACCACCGTGGGGATGGCGTAACCGGTGAAGGCGACCCCCCGGGTCGGGTCGAAGTGGTCGACCGCCTTGATCAGCCCGACCGCCGCGGTCTGGGTCAGGTCCTCGTCCTGGACCCCGCGTCCCGAGTAGCGACGGGCCAGGTGCCGGGCGAGCGGCAGCCATGCCTCGATGGCGTGTGCCCGCAGCGCCGGACGGCGCGGGTCGTCGGCCGGCATCGCGGCCATCGCCGCCAGGAGATCGTCGGCACTGGCGGCCCTGGTGCTCTGGTCGTGCTGCTGGCGGGTCGTCGGTTCGGCTGTGGTGAGCATGGTGGGCCTTCCGCACGTGCCCGCTGATCGGTACGACCGGAAGTGCTCCGAATCGGCTTGTCGCCGTAGCACGCGGACGGGCTGCGCACTGTCGCAAGGTCACGATCACGGGTCTGGTCACCGCGTCATGTCGTCCAGTTCAGGGATCGAATGCTACCCGAAAAACGGATCGATTACCAGCCGAACGGCTGATGCGGGAAAGGTCGACCGGATGTCGACGACCGCCCCGCCATGAGATCGCGAAGCGGATCAGCGGGCGCTGGTCCTCGAGATCCTGACAGGTTCCTGAAGAACCGTCGCCATGCTCTCGGCGTGCCAATAGAACAGCCACCAGCGCAGAGCTCACCACGCCGCATCAGTCGACGGAGCATCCTCTCGGCCGTGCTGGTCCTGGCGACGTCGGTCGTCGGGGCCGGCGTCGTCTGGGCGGTCCACCGTGTCCCGCCCGGGTCCTCGGCCGGTCCGCCGGCCGCGGTGGAGACCGTGGCCGTCGTCCGGACCGACCTCTCCGCCACCGTGTCGTTGACCGGCACCCTCGGATACGGCCGGGCGGAACCGGTGAAGGGGGGCCGGAGCGGGACCGTCACCTGGCTGCCGCAGGCCGGGTCGACGATCAGCCGGGGCAAGCAGCTCTACCGGGTCGACGACCAACCGGTGCCGCTGTTCTACGGCGGCATGCCGCTCTACCGCGATCTGGCGGAACCCGGCACGGTGGGCCGCGACGTGCGGATCGTCGCGGCGAACCTCAAGGCGCTGGGCTACGAGATCGGTCGCCAGCCCGGCGCGGGGGAGACGGTCACCCGGCCGGCGGCACCGGGGAAATCGCCTGCCAAGCCGGGGAATCCGGCGGCGGGGCAGGGCGAGCCGGTGGCGGATCCCGCGTCGACGGCGGGCGGTCAGGCGGCGGGCGGCTCGACCCGGGTCGTCGTCCGCAAGGGCGAGGGCGTGCTGACCGGGGCGCTGATCCGGGCGGTCAAGCGCTGGCAGCAGGACGCCGAGCTGCCGGTGACCGGCCGGATCGGGGTCGGCGACGTCGCCGTGCTGCCCGGCGCGGTCCGGGTGGACGGCGTCACCGCGTTGCGGGGGGACGACGCCGCCACGCCGTTGCTGACCGTCACGCCCACCGCCAAGGTGATCACCGTGCTGGCCAACGTCACCGAGGCCGGCACGATCCAGCGGGGTGACCAGGTGACGGTGACGCTGCCGGACGACAAGACCGCCGACGGCTCGGTCTCCGCCGTCAGCACCACCGTGCAGCAGGAGGACGGCCCGGCGGGGACCGCCGAGTCGAAGCGTGCCGTCACGGTGACCGTGGACGAAGACCTGGCCGGCATCGACGCCGCCGACGTGCAGGTCGACCTGGCCGGCGAGACCCGGGCGGACGTCCTCGCCGTCCCCGTCGGCGCGCTGGTGGCGCTCAGCGAGGGCGGCTACGCCCTGCAACTGGCCGACGGCCGGTTCGTCGCCGTCACGACCGGCATGTTCGCCAAGGGGATGGTCGAGGTCAACGGCGACGGCCTCACCGAGGGCATGAAGGTGGTGACCACCTCGTGACCGTACTTGCCGTACGCGACGCCTCCATGGTCTATCCGGGCGGGGTCACCGCACTCGCCGGCGTCTCCCTCGACATCACCGAGGGGGAGATGCTGGCCATCGTCGGCCCGTCCGGCTCCGGCAAGTCGACGCTGCTCAACATCATGGGCACCCTGGACCGGCCGACCTCCGGCACGGTGCGCCTCGGCGGCCTCGACGTCGCCGACCTCTCCGACCGGCGACTGTCCGCGCTACGCGGGCGCTGGCTCGGCTTCGTCTTCCAACAGTTCCACCTCACCGCCGGGCTCACCGCCACCGAGAACGTCGCCACCGGCCTGCTCTATGCCGGGGTGCCGCGCCGGGACCGCCGACCGTTGGCCCTCGCGGCGCTCGACCGGGTCGGTCTGTCGCACCGGGTCACCCACCTGCCGCACCAGCTCTCCGGCGGCGAGCGGCAGCGGGTGGCGATCGCCCGGGCCCTGGTCCACCAGCCCGCCCTGCTGCTCGCCGACGAACCCACCGGGGCACTGGACACCCGCACCGGCCAGACCGTCCTGGACCTGCTCTACCGGCTGCACGGGGAGGGCACCACCATCGCCGTGATCACCCACGACCGGGACATCGCCGACCGGCTGCCCCGCCGGATCGAGATGCGCGACGGCAGCCTGGTCGCCGACTCCGGCACGGTGGTGACGGCCCGATGACCAGACCCACCATCACGGGTACGAGGCACGAGGCGCACCCCCGTACCGCACTCGCCGCCGCCCGGCCGGTCCGGCTGGCCGTGGTCGACCTGCTCGGCCTGGGGCTGCTCGGCATCCGTACCCGCCGGGCCCGGGCCGCGTTGTCCGCCCTCGGCATCGCCATCGGGATCGCCACCATGATCGTGGTCACCGGCATCCCCGCCTCCAGCCAGGCCCAACTGATGCGGGAACTCTCCGCGCTCGGCACCAACCTGCTCCAGGTGAACGCACTGCCCGACCAGGATCCGCCGGCGCTGCTGCCCCCGGAGTCGACCGGCATGGTGCGGCGGATCGGCCCGGTGACCAGCGTCAGCGCGGTCGCCAACACGCACGCCCTGATCCGCCGCTCCGACCGCACCGACCCGGGGGACGGCTCCGGGCTGACGGTGCTGGCCAGCCAGCTCGACCTGCTCCCGATCATCAATGCCCGGGTGCAGCACGGCAGCTGGCTCACCCCGGCCACCGCCCGGTTTCCCACAGTGGTGCTCGGCTCGGTGGCGGCGACCCGGTTGGGAGTCCTGGACGTGTCCCCGGGGGACGGTCCCGGCCAGCAGGTGATGATCGGTGACCGGTGGTTCACCGTCGTCGGCATCCTGGCCGACGTCCCACTGCTGCCGGAGATCGACCGGTCCGTGCTGGTCGGCTGGCCGGCTGCGCAGTCCGAACTCGGCTTCGACGGTCACCCCACCGTGCTGTACGTCAGGTCCCTGGAACCCGCGGTGGAGCAGGTCCGGGCGGTGCTGCCGGAGACGGTCAGCCCGGAACGGCCCGCCGACGTGCTGGTCAGTCGCCCCTCGGACGCCCTCGCCGCGAAACGCGCCACGGAGAACGCCTTCTCGGCCCTCTTCCTCGCCCTGGCTGCGGTGGCGTTGCTGGTGGGCGGGATCGGGGTGGCCAACACCATGGTCATCTCGGTGCTCGAACGGCGGGCCGAAATCGGCCTGCGCCGCGCGCTCGGGGCGAACCGGGGGCAGATCCGGGGCCAGTTCCTCACCGAGTCGGTGGCCCTGGCGACGCTGGGCGGCGTCACCGGGACGCTGCTCGGGCTGGCCGTCACCGTCGGTTACGCCGCCTTCCACCACTGGCCGGTCGTGGTGCCGCTGTCGTCGACCCTCGCCGGGCTGGGCGGTGCCGTGGTGGTCGGCATGGTGGCCGGCGTCTACCCGTCGATGCGGGCCGCCGCCCTCCCGCCGACCGAGGCGCTCGCCAGCGTCTGACCACGGCTCTGCCGACACCCAGGGTGTACGCGCGCTCACCGAGAAAATCTATGCGCGAAGCGCTAGACATTCTTGCTGCGGGTGGTTAATGTTCCTGTTGTTGACAGCAGAGATCGTCGAAGACGCCGACGAAGTAGCCGAGCGTTATCCAGGAGCCGCGGACATGTCTCGTGGCCCACTCGGCACAGCGGTGGAAATTCGATCACCGCAGACAGCACGACAGGAAACGTGAAGTTGACGTCAAGACCCTGACGTAATTCCAGGTCAGGGCAGACAGGTGGGCCAATGCTGGTTCAGGGCTCACCTGGTAGGACAGTCCGTCGCACGTGGATGGGGCCGTGAAGTCGCGTGGGGCTCCGCCACCGGCGGACAGCACGACCAGTACCAGGAAATGAAAGCAGAGGAAAGGGAGGGCCCCGAACACCGTTGGATCGCCCGTCTCCGGGACGCAGTCTCATGCCTGGAGCCGGACACCGCAGTTTCCATCGAACGAGAGGTGGTCTCCGGTCACGCTTATGCGATCCTCGCGCCTCAGGCCGCCGCTGGTGGCGGGTGCGGATACGACAACCCGACGTACCTGTCGGTAGATGGTGTTTTTGACCCGTAAACCCCGGGCCCCGGCGCTTCCCGCGCCGGGGCCCTCGTCATGAGAGGAGTGTGGATGGCCCAACCCGACGACATGTTCGACGACGAGGACTACCCCGCCTACACGATGGGTCGCGCCGCGGAGATGACAGGCGTCTCGCAGGACTTTCTGCGTCGCCTCGACGAGCTGAAGCTGATCACCCCGGTCCGGTCGGCCGGTGGCCACCGCCGCTACTCCCGTTACCAGTTGCGTCTTGCCGCGCGGGCCCGGGAGATGGTCGACCAGGGCACGGCGCTGGAAGCCGCGTGCCGGATCATCATTCTCGAAGACCAGCTCGAAGAGGCCCTCCGGCGTAACCAGGACCACCCGCGCCCGGAGTGACAGTCGAATCCGCGTACGCCGGTCGCGCGCCGAGGACCCCGGCACCCCTGGCCGACAGCCACCTGGCATGCACTGCCGATCTCCGTACGCCTCTCCTGCCACCGGCCCTGCGGCGTGCGACGGGCTCGGCCTGTGCCGAGCCCGCCGCCTGCCGGTCCAGCCGACCAGTTCGGCGTTCGGGTCGGCCGCATCGGCGGCGCGGAACGCGGCCTCGATCCGGTCGTTGCCGGTGCGTGCAGGTTGAAGAAACGCCGGGCGGCGCTGGAGCCGTCGGCGGAACGCCAGATTCCCAGAAAGTTGCGAACTTCTCAACCGCAAGTTTCGAGGGTGTCGACCCGGCCCTGCGCACCCGCAGCCCTGCGCCGAGCAGCCGTCGGACGCCGGCGGTCGGTCCGCAAGCGGTGGACCTGTTTCGCCCGTGCCGGCTGCGGTCGCCGCTCGCCCGGTTGAGTATGTTATCGATAACCTGCTATCTTTCGGCGCAGGAGCGAAGGGCACGCTCCCAGTCACCTCAGTCAATCGGCAGCGGCATCCGCGGGCACCCCTCCCGCCGTCCTGCCGGTCGGTGACCAGTCCGGGCCGCCCCACCGAGCTGCCGTGCCGCCTGCGCCGAACGGGCGCGTCCGCCTACCCGAATCGACTCGCTGACCGCGAGGAGACGAGGTGTGAATCGTCCTGCGCATCCTGCTGCCCTGCGGGGCGCAGCCGGCGCTCGTCGGGTCGACCTCGCACCCACCACCACTGGGACAGAACACCCCTGGCAAGGAGCCAAGCAATGGTGAAACACAGACATCTACTCCCCACCATCGCCGCCGCGGCCGTCCTCCTCGCGGCGACCGTCGGCGGCGCGCTGAACGGCGGCCTGCCGGCAACGGCGGAGGCCGCGACGAACGGCGCCCTCGCGGCGACCGCGGGCTGCGGCAAGGCCCCCACGCTGACCAACGGGACGCGCACGATCTCCAGCAGCGGGCAGAACCGCAGCTACATCCTGCGGATCCCGGACGGGTACGACCGCAACCGCCAGTACCGGCTGGTCGTCGGCTTCCACTGGTTGAACGGTTCGGCCCAGAATGTCTCCTCGGCCGGCTACTACGGCCTGCTGCCGCTGTCGAACAACAGCACGATCTTCGTCGCCCCCCAGGGCATCGACGCGGGTTGGGCCAACACCAACGGTCGGGACCTGACCCTCTTCGACGACATCACCCGGCAGGTCGAGAACGACCTGTGCGTCGACACCACCCAGCGGTTCGTGCTGGGCTGGAGCTACGGCGGGGCGATGAGCTACGCGGTGGCCTGCGCCCGGCCCACCGTCGTCCGCGCGGTCGCCGTGCTCTCCGGCGCCCAGCTCAGCGGCTGCAACGGCGGCACCCAGCCGGTGCCCTACTTCGGCATCCACGGCACCCACGACAGCGTGCTGAACATCTCCATGGGTCGGTCGCTGCGGGACACGTTCGTCCGGAACAACGGCTGCACCGCACAGAGCCCGCGTGAGCCCGGCCTGAACACCTTCACCCACATCACCACCACCTACTCCGGCTGCCGCTCCGGCTACCCGGTGCAGTGGGCCGCGTTCGACGGGGACCACACCCCCAGCCCGGTAGACGGGTCGGGCAGCCCCAACGACTCCCGGACCTGGACCTCGGGGGAGATCTGGAAGTTCTTCACCCAGTTCGCGTCCACCACCCCGCCGACGACCACCCCGCCGACGACCGCGCCGCCGACGACCGCGCCGCCCACCACCGCGCCGCCCACGACCGCGCCGCCGACCACGGCTCCGCCTACCAGCGGACCCGGCGGCTGCACCGCCACCTACAAGGCGGTCAACAGCTGGCCCGGCGGGTTCCAGGGTGAGGTCACCGTGACCAACACCAGCGCCAGCGCCATCAGCGGCTGGGCCGTGGGCCTGAGCCTGGCCAGCGGCCAGGCGATCAGCAGCGTCTGGAACGGTGTCAACACCGGCAGCACCGGTAACGTCACCGTCCGCAACGCCGCCTACAACGGCGCGCTGGCCGCCAACGGCTCGACCACCTTCGGATTCACCGCCACCGGCAACGGCACCCCGCCGCCCAGCAACATCACCTGCGCCTGACCTGTGACGTCGTGGCCCGGAGCCGACCGGCTCCGGGCCACGACGCTGTCCACCCACCTCCCGGTCCGCTGCCGGTCCCGGTGCGCCGTTCGCGCCGGTGTCCCTCGTGGCGGCGGAGCACCGGGAGCCGAGGCGACCTGTGCAGGCCCATCCGCGTCGGGCCTTATTGCCAAGACTTGGCAACTGCGGAATAGTGGCAGCAGTGGCGGGCGTCCGGGCGCGCGATGATCCGACCTCGCCCGGGTGTCCGCCCCGCCCCGCCACCGACCGACGATTCCGAGGAGTTGCTGTGGGCCTCTACTCGCTGCCCGACCTGCCGTACGACTACGGGGCGCTGGAGCCGGCCATGTCCGGCGAGATCCTGGAGCTGCACCACGGCAAGCACCATGCGGCGTACGTGAAGGGCAGCAACGACGCCGTCGAGCAGCTCGCCGAGGCCCGCGACAAGGGTGACTTCGCGGCCTTGGTCGGGCTGGAGAAGACGTTCGCGTTCAACCTGTCCGGGCACGTGCTGCACTCGATCTTCTGGAACAACCTCTCCCCGGACGGCGGTGGTCGCCCCGACGGGGAACTGGCGGCGGCGATCGACGAGCACTTCGGCGCGTTCGAGGGCTTCGCCGGGCAGTTGTCGGCGGCGACCAAGAGCGTGCAGGGTTCCGGCTGGGGAGTGCTGGCCTGGGAGCCGCTGGGGCGGCGGCTGATCGTGGAGCAGGTCTACGACCACCATGGCAACGTCGGGCAGGGCTCGACGCCGCTGCTGGTCTTCGACGCCTGGGAGCACGCCTACTACCTGCAGTACCGCAACGTCCGTCCGGACTACGTCGACCGGCTGTGGGGTCTGGTCGACTGGGCCGACGTCACCGCCCGCTTCGACGCCGCCCGCGCCCAGCCGCCGAAGCGCTGACCGGCGTGACCGGTCCGGTCCCGGTCGCCGCCGACCTCGTCCAACGCGCCGCCGGGGTCATCGCCGCGCGCCGTCGCGGTGACCTCGCCGGCGCGGAGACGCTGCTGGCCTCCTTCGACTCCGAAGCGGCCCGCACCCTCGGCTTCTACCTGCTCGCCGACCTCGCCCTCGGGCTGGTCCGGGCGCACACCGGCGAATCCCTGGACGACCTGGTACGGCAGCTCACCCTGCTCGTGGCCGACCCGTCGCCACCGCCCGCCCCCTGAACCGCCCCGGTCGCGCCGGGGCGGTTCGTCGTGGGACGACCAGTCCCGCCGGTTGTACGAAGATCGATCGGCGGGCCACCGCGTTCCCCTCGGCGTCGAGCCGGTGGCCGTCGAGCCGGATCCAGCCGTCGCAGGTGGCCAGTCGAGCACGCGGATCACCCGGAACCGCTGGGCCGGGTGGCGACCAGCACCTCGGAAACTTGCCAAGGAAGCTTCAAGATCGCATTGCGATCAGTTGCACTCTCCCCGGGGTGTCGTCTGCATTCCGGCAATTTGATCATGGCTGGGGCCGGGGGCGGACCCTCGGCGCGACGCCGGGCCGCTACCGGGCCGGGCCGGTGCAGCAGGTAGGTGAGGACCGCGAGCATCCGGCGGCCGGCCGGGGGCCTTCGACCCCGCCGGGATCAGGGGGCGGCCGGCAGGTCGGTGGTCGGGCGGCTGCTCGTGCGGGATCAGCCGTCGTGCCGCAGAGGGAGATCGGCAGGCATCCGCTGCTTCGGGTCGGAGGCCAACGGGAGTGCAGCGGAAACGTCCCCTGCCTATCGACAAGTCCACACACCTTGGCAGCAGCGTGTGCCTCGGCTACCGTCCATGGAAACGCTCCCATGAACTCAGACACATCTATGTGATGAGGAGGAAACACGACGTGGCTATCCTCTCCCGGCGTCGCAGATCGGTGGCCGCCAGTGTGGCCGCCGTCGCGGGCGCCACCGCTGCCGCCGTCTGCTTCGCCGCCGGCGGCGCTTCCGCCGGCACCATCTCCGGCCCGCTCTACCGAGACCCGAGTTCGGCGGTCGTCCGTTGGGTCGCCGCGAACCCCGGCGACTCGCGTGCCGCCGCCATCCGGGACAAGATCGCGAGTCAGCCGCAGGCCCGCTGGTTCGCCAACTTCAACCTGTCGACCGCGCAGGCCGAGGCCGCCGAGTTCATCGGCGCCGCCAACGCGGCGCAGCAGATTCCGGTGCTGGCGATCTACCAGATCACCAACCGGGACTGCGGCGGGGCCAGCGCCGGTGGAGCGCCGGACCTCAACCAGTACCAGACCTGGGTGTCCAACTTCTCCCGGGGGCTGGGCAACCGGACCGTCATCATCATCCTGGAGACCGACTCCCTCGCCCTGCTGACCTGCCTGAACAGCAACGAGATCAACGCCCGCAACCAGGCGATCTCGACGGCCACCCGGACTCTCAAGTCGGCCAACCCCAACGCCAAGGTCTACCTCGACGCCGGCCACTCCACCTGGAACAGCGCCAACGAGACCGCCAACCGGCTCCGGGCGGCCGGCGTGCAGTACGCCGACGGCTTCTTCAGCAACGTGTCGAACTTCAACCCCACCTCCAGTGAGGCGAACTTCGGCCGGGCGGTCATCTCCGCCCTCAACGGCATGGGCATCTCGGGCAAGCGCCAGGTCATCGACACCAGCCGCAACGGCGGTGCCAGCGGGGACTGGTGCGGCGACGACAACACCGACCGGCGCATCGGGATGTACCCGACGACCAACACCAACGACAACAACATCGACGCGTACCTCTGGGTGAAGCCGCCGGGGGAGGCGGACGGCTGCCGCTACACGGCCGGGTCGTTCCAGCCGGACCTGGCCTTCAGCCTGGCCAACGGCGCGCCCAACCCGCCCACCACCACGCCGCCTACCACGGCTCCCCCGACCACGGCTCCCCCGACGACCGCTCCGCCGACCACGGCTCCGCCCACCACGCCGCCGCCGGCGGGTAACGGCTGCTCCGCGTCGGTGACGGTCAACCAGTGGTCCGGTGGCTTCACCGCGAGCGTGACGGTCACCGCCGGCGCCACCGCCCTCAACGGCTGGACCGTGACCATCACGCTGCCCGGCGGCGCCGCCGTCACCAGCGCCTGGAGCGCACAGTCCAGCGGCAACAGCGGCACCGTCCGGTTCACCAACGTGAGCTACAACGGCCAGGTCGGTGCCGGGCAGTCGACCAACTTCGGCTTCCAGGGCACCGGGACCGGCCCCGGCGCGACCGCCACCTGCGCGGGCTGACCCCGACCGGCGGGACGGGCCCGGCGCGGAGGACCACTCTCCGCGCCGGGCCCGTCCCGCGTTACCGGACGATGCCGTGGCAGAGCCCCGTACCGGTGGCGGGTGTCCCGGGTACGATCGTCCGATCATGAGCGATGGGCCGTACACCGAGATGGTCCGGATTCCCGCCGGCCAGGTCACGCTGTCGGACCGCCGGACCCAGCGTTCCTGGGAGGTGGGCCTCGGGGCGTACGAGATCGCCGCCTGTCCGGTGACCCAACGGTGCTACGCCGAGGTCACCGGCCGGCGGCCGAGCGTCGCCACCGGCGACTCGCTGCCCGTGGAGAGCGTGTCGTGGTGGGACGCCGCCGAGTTCTGCAACGCGCTGTCGGCACGCGACGGCCTGACCCCGGCCTACCGCCTGCGCGCCGCCGACGAGCATGCCGGCTGGGACACCGCCGCCGACGGCTACCGGTTGCCGACCGAGGCGGAGTGGGAGTACGCGTGCCGCGCCGGAACCGCCGGCCCGCGCTACGGCCCGCTCGACGACATCGCCTGGTACCGCGGCAACTCCGGCGAACGCCTCCACGAGGTGGGCGGCAAACTGCCCAACGTGTGGGGCCTTCACGACATGCTCGGCAACGTCTGGAACTGGTGCTGGGACGTCTACGACGCCGAGGTCTACGGCAGCTACCGGGTGCTGCGCGGTGGTGGCTGGTTCGACGAGCAGTGGAGTTGCCGGGCGTCCGTCCGTCGGCGCAGCCACCCGAGTCTGCGCATCGACGACGTGGGGTTCCGCGTCGCCCGGTCCGTCGGCCGCTGAGGCCACCGCCACGCCCTGCCCGGCCGGTGAGTGCACCGGAAGGACACCCTCCGCGGCGCCTGGCCCCGACGACCGTCGGGGTCAGGCGCCCTGCGGTGACTGGACCGCAGGCCGGTGGATTTCCAGGTCGGCGTAGACGGCCTCGACCAGGGCGTGCCGGCGGGTGACCGTCGGTACGTCGGCCAGCCGCCCGTTCCAGTACATGGCCATCACGAGCTCGGCGTCCGGATCCACCACCAGGCTGGAGGTGTTGCCGCCGGCGTGGCCGTAGGCGCGGAACGAGCAGGCGCGACCCAGCAGATGGGGCAGGGTCATGAACCCCAGACCGTACGCGAAGTCGGTGTCCGAGAGGGCGCTGCGGACCGTGCCGGGCCAGTGCGTCGCCGTCAACGCCTCGATGGTGGCCCGCCGGGCGACCTCGGTGCCGTCGGCGGCCCGGCCGGTGAGCAGCGCCTCGCCGACGCACCGCAGGTCGCGCATGCTGCCCCAGACCCCCGTGCCGGGCAGCGGCAGCCGGGCCGCCATGACCATCTTCTCCAGCCCGACGGCCTCCTCCGGCGAGGCGACCGGCGCGACCGGCGGCGCCACGTCCCCGTCGAGCCCGAGGGTCGCCGAGATGCCGAGCAACGAGAACATGGACCGGTAGCTGTCCCCCGGGGCGGTCCCGTCGATGGTGGTGAGCAGCCGGTCCAGCACGAACCAGTTCGTGATCGGGTTGTAGCTCATCGACGTGCCCGGCCGCTGCTGAGTCTCGGCGGCGCAGACCACCATCCAGACCAACGCCTGCGCCTGATCCCAGTCCGGCAGCTCCTGGCCGTCCGTGTCGAGCATGAGCAGGGGGTCCGGCACACCCGTGGTGTGGGTCAGCAGGTCCCGCACCCGGACGGCGTCCTTGCCGCCCTCGCCGTACTCGGGAAGGTGCGCGGCGACCCGGTCGTCGAGGCCGAGCAGGCCGCTCTCCCAGGCACGGGCGAAGGCCAGCGCGCCGAGCGGCTTCGACGAGCAGGTCCAGGGCACCCACGTGTCCGGGGTGAGCGGCGAGCCCAGCCCGTCGTCGCCGACGGCGATGTCGTGGCGGACGCCGGCGTGCGAGATCGACAACTGGACACCGGTCTCGACGCCGTCGGCGATCTCCTTGTCGAACAGCGTGCGGAGGTGGGGAAACGACTGGAGCGTGTCGTCGGACACGGCGGTTTCCTTCCGGACGGGAGGCTGTGGTCGACGTGTGGACATCGACGTGACCGGATGCCCCAGTCTAGACGTCGACAGCCCACCGGTTGAGGTCCACAGTAGGTCCGCCATCGATCACGGTGTACCCCGTGTCGATGATCGGACGATGATCGGCGTCGTTGCCGAAACCGTCCTGGCGGTTCACTCCGGCTCGTAGGCGAGGTTCGGTCGGAGCCAGCGCTCGACCTCGGCACGGTCGACGCCACGCCGGGCCGCGTAGTCGTCGACCTGGTCCCGGTCGATGCGGCCCACTGTGAAGTACCGCGACCCGGGATGCGCGAAGATCAGCCCGCTGACGCTGGCGGCCGGGGTCATGGCGTAGGACTCGGTCAGCTCGATCCCGAGGGCTTCGGCGTCGAGGAGCCGGAACAGGTCCCGCTTCTCGCTGTGGTCCGGGCTGGCCGGGTAGCCCAGCGCGGGCCGGATGCCCCGGAACCGCTCGGCGTGCAGGTCCTCGAGGAGCGGATCCGCGTCGGGCTCGAACCAGTCCCGCCGGGCACGCAGATGGATGTGCTCGGCGAACGCCTCGGCGAGCCGGTCGGCGACCGCCTTGACCATGATGGCGCGGTAGTCGTCGTTGTCCTTCTCGTAGCGGGTGGCCAGTTCCTCGGCGCCGTGGATGGCGACGGCGAAGCCGCCGAGGTGGTCGCCGGCCGGCGCGACGTAGTCGGCGAGGCAGCGGTTGGCGCGACCGGTCGGCTTCACCGTCTGCTGGCGCAGCATGGGCAGCCGTACGGCGGGGTCGTCGAGGACGATGTCGTCGCCCTCCGTGTGGGCCGGCCAGAAGCCGTAGCAGCCCCGGGCCTGCAGTGACCCGGCTGCGGTGATCTGGTCGAGCAGGGCGTTGGCGTCGTCGTAGAGCTCCCGCGCCACCGGCTGCTCCAGGATCGCCGGGAACTTGCCCTTGACCTCCCAGGCGAGGAAGAGGAACTGCCAGTCGATCATCGCGCGCAGCGTGTCGAGGTCCGGCTCGACGGTGCGCACGCCGGTGAACGCGGGCACCGGCAGATCGTCGAAGGGCACCTGCTCCCGGTTCTCCCGGGCCCGCGCCAGGCTCAGCAGTGGCTGGCGGCGGGCGGCGTGCTGCTCGCGCAGCCGCTCCTGTTCGGTGGCGTTGGTCGCTGCGAGCTGCCCGGCGCGGACCGGGTCGAGCAGGTTCGACACCACCCCGATCACCCGCGACGCGTCCAGCACGTGCAGGGTCGTGGCGTCGTACGCCGGGGCGATCCGGACCGCGGTGTGTTGCCGGGACGTGGTGGCCCCGCCGATCAGCAGCGGAAGCCGAAGGCCACGACGCTGCATCTCGGCGGCGACGGTGACCATCTCGTCGAGCGACGGGGTGATCAGCCCGGACAGGCCCACCACGGCGGCACCCTCCGCCACGGCGGTGTCCAGGATCTTCGCGGCGGGCACCATCACCCCGAGGTCGATCACGTCGTAGTTGTTGCAGCCCAGCACGACACCGACGATGTTCTTGCCGATGTCGTGGACGTCGCCCTTGACCGTGGCGAGCACCACCCTGCCCCGACTGTGCCCGGCGGAGACCCGCCCCTCGCGCTCGGCCTGCTCGCGTTCACGCTGCAGGTGCGGCTCCAGGAAGGCCACGGCCCGCTTCATCACCCGGGCGCTCTTGACCACCTGGGGGAGGAACATCTTGCCCGATCCGAACAGGTCGCCGACCGTCCGCATCCCGTCCATCAGCGGGCCCTCGATGACGTCGAGCGGCCGGCCCAGCGCCTGCAACGCCTCGTCGGTGTCGGCCTCGACGAAGTCGACGATGCCGTGCACGAGCGCGTGCTCCAGCCGGTCGGCCACCGGAGCGTCCCGCCAGCCGAGGTCCACCTCGCGTCGGGCACCGGACCCGCTGACCGTGGCCGCGAAGGAGACCAGCCGGTCGGTGGCGTCGGGACGGCGGTCGAACAGCACGTCCTCGACCATGGTGAGCAGGTCGGCCGGAATGTTCTCGTAGACCGCGAGCTGACCGGCGTTGACGATGCCCATGTCGAGCCCGGCGCGGACGGCGTAGAAGAGGAACGCCGAGTGCATCGCCTCGCGGACCACGTCGTTGCCCCGGAACGCGAACGACAGGTTCGAGATGCCGCCGCTGATCCGCGCACCCGGGCAGCGCTGCTTGATCAACGGAAGCGCGTCGAGGAACGCCTTCGCGTACCCGTTGTGCTCGGCGATGCCGGTGGCGACCGCCAGCACGTTCGGGTCGAAGATGATGTCCTCCGGCGCGGTCCCCACCTCGCTCACCAGTAGGTCGTACGCCCGGCCGCAGATCTCGACCTTGCGTTCGGCGGTGTCCGCCTGCCCCTGCTCGTCGAAGGCCATCACCACCACGCCGGCGCCGTGCTCCCGGATGAACCGGGCCTGCCTGAGGAAGGCCTCCGGACCCTCCTTGAGGCTGATCGAGTTGACCACCCCCTTGCCCTGCACGCAGGTGAGGCCGGCGGCCAGCACACTCCACCGGGAGCTGTCGATCATGATCGGGATCCGGGCCACCTCGGGCTCGGTGGCGATCAGGTTGAGGAAGGTCGTCATCGCCTGCTCGCTGTCGAGCAGATCGGCGTCCATGTTGACGTCGAGCAGGTTCGCCCCGCCGCGTACCTGCTCCAGGGCCACGGCCACCGCGCCCTGGTAGTCGTCGGCCTCGATCAGCCGCCGGAACCGGGCCGACCCGGTGACGTTCGTCCGTTCCCCGATCATCACGAACCCGGTGTCCGGCCCGACCACGAACGGCTCCAGGCCGCTGAACCGGGTGGCCGGTGCGCTCGTGGCCGGCTTGCGGGGGGTGAGCCCCTCGACGACCTCGGCGACCGCCGAGATGTGTGCCGGCGAGGTGCCGCAGCAGCCGCCGACGATGTTCACCATGCCGGACCGGGCGAACTCGCCGAGCAACTCGGCGGTCTGCTCCGGGGTCTGGTCGTACCCGCCGAACGCGTTCGGCAGGCCGGCGTTGGGGTGGCAGGCGACGAAGGTGTCGGCGAACCGGGCCAGCTCCGCCACGTGCGGCCGCATCTCCGCGGCGCCCAGCGAGCAGTTGACCCCCACCACCAGCGGCTCGGCGTGTTCGATCGACCGCCAGAACGCCTCCACCGTCTGGCCCGACAGCGTCCGCCCGCTCAGGTCGACGATGGTGACCGAGATCCACAGGGGCAGGTGCGGCGCCACCTCGCGGGCCGCGGCGAGCGCCGCCTTGGCGTTGAGCGTGTCGAAGATGGTCTCGATCAACAGCAGGTCGACGCCACCCTCGGCGAGCGCGGCGATCTGCTCCGCGTAGGCGTCCTTGACCTGCTCGAAGGAGACCGCCCGGTAGGCGGGGTCGTCGACCCGTGGGGACAGCGACAGGGTCACGTTCATCGGTCCCACCGAGCCGGCCACGAACCGGCCGCCGACCTCGTCCGCCGCCTGCCGGGCCAACTGCGCGGCGCGCAGGTTCATCTCACGGACGTAATCCTCCAGACCGTAGTCGGCCTGGCTGATCCGGGTCGCGGTGAACGTGTTGGTGCTGGTGATGTCGGCCCCTGCGGCGAGGTACCGGCGGTGCCCGTCCAGCACCACGTCCGGCCGGGTCAGGTTCAGCAGGTCCGGGTCGCCCGTGACGTCCCGCGGGTGATCGGTCAGCAGGTCGCCCCGGTAGTCGGCAGCGGTGAGCCCGGCGTCCTGGAGCATCGTGCCCCAGGCACCGTCCAGCACGAGGACCCGCTGGGACATCAGGTCGCGAAGGGCCGGGGTAACGCTGTCACGGACGGACGACTGACTCATTCGACACCTCGGTTGGTCGCAGACTCCGCAGATGGGGTCGGGCCCATCGGCGAGAGGCACCGCCGCCTGCCCGGCTGGCACGGGACGGGCGCGAACCGGGTCAGGCCCCGGGGGGCCCCGAACGGGGCAGCGGCATCAGCCTCTGGCGCATTCTACGCTCCGCACCGTGACCGGTACGCCTCCCCGGGGCCACATGGTGGCCACGCCGGTGGGCTCGACCGGTGGCCCGGCGAGCGACAACTGCGTACAGCGGGCGAGTTCCGCGATCAGTGCCCGTAACTCCAGCTCAGCGAACGCCCAGCCGATGCACTTGCGGTAACCGCCACCGAAGGGAACGAAGCTGAACGGGTCGGGCTCCCGATGGTCAGGCGCGTCACGATTCCATCTTTCGGGACGGAAGGTCAACGGGTCGGCCCAGTGCCGGGGTAACCGGTGGGTCACGTACTGGGAATAGAGGACCTTGCTGCCGGCGGGGATCAGCTCACCGGCGAACTCGACGTCGGTGATCGTGGAGCGCCCGGTCAGCACGCCGGGAGTGTAGAGACGCAGGATCTCCGACACCGTCCAGCCCACGTAGGTCAGGTCGCCCAGCAGGGCGGCCGTCAGCGGCTCGTCGCCGGCGACCCGGCCCACCTCGGCGCGCACCCGGTCGTACACCTCGGGATGGCTGAGCAGGGCGTACACCGCCCAGCCCGCGGCGGAACTGCTGGAGTCGTACCCGGAGGCGATCAGGCTGATCACCTGGTCGCGGATCTCCAGGTCGGCGAGGTGGTCGCCGTCGTCGGCGGAGGCGGCGAGCAGCGCGTCGAGGACGTCGCCCCGGTCCTCGGGCTCGGCGCGGCGCTTGGCGACCTCCGCCCGGACCAGCTCGTCGACCCGACCCCGGGCGGCCATCGCCCGGCGGTACGCGGTGCCGGGCAGGTCGTGGTCGAACCGGAGGAACGGCGAACGGTTGATGTATCGCAGCGCCGTCTCGAGTTCCCGGCCGATCTGGTCGGTGTGGGCCTGGAGCCGGTCACCGAAGAGCGACCGGATCGCGATCCGCCGGATGCAGGAGCGTACGGCGTCGAAGGCGTCGACCGTGCCGCCCACCTGCCAGCTCCCGATCATGCGATGGATCTCGTCGACCATCACCGGGACGTAGCCCTCGATCCGTCGGCGGACGAACGCGGGCCGCACCAGGGCACGTCGCCGCCGGTGGTCCTCTCCGTCGCTGACCACCATGGCGCGCGCGCCGACCACCGGGATCAGCAGACTGAGCACGTCCCGGGAGAGGAACCGGGGCCGGGCCGGATTGTCGGTCAGCAGCAGTTGATTGGCCTCGGCGCCGAAGAGCAGCACGTAGCGCTGCGGACCGAACCCGAAGGCGCACACCGGCCCGTAGCGCTGGTGCAGGTCGAGCAGGGCGTCGTAGGGGCGCCCCAGCAGGCCGCGGACGTACCGCAGGTGACCCGGCCCGCTCGGCCCCGGCAGACGCCGCCGTCGATGCTCGGTCGAGACGGCCACGCTCCCCGCTCCTCTCCGTGCTTCTGTTACGCCGACCGCACCATCGCGGTGACCACCGCTTCAAGAGCAGCGAAAGTCGCGAATGTCTCGCGGACGAGAAGATTGGCGGGGAACTCCGCGCCGAAGGTCTCCTCGATATCGATCACCAGATCGATTGCCGACAGTGAATCGAGGCCAAGATCTGGTAGGGGGACGCTGGTCCAGTCGGTGCCCTCGGGGATTTTTCGCAAATGATTGGCGAGCACCGCCTGAAGCCTGTCGCGGACTGCCGTCTCCGTCGCCTGCACGTCGCCCATGAGCTCCTGCATTTTCTCGCTCGTCGCCCGGGAAAACCGGCCGAACTGCCTGAAATCAGCCGTCGCGGCTCATGAACTCCCGGCTACAGTAACGCACGTGAGCGAGCCGCTGGAAGACCTGCGACCGTCGATCGACCATTCATCGGAGTCGGCTTTGCGGCACCTCGCGGCCGAACTGTCGACCCCGCTGCTCGTGCACGACCGGGCCGTGCTGCGCCGACGGGCCGAGGAACTGCGGCGGGTGCTGCCGGCCGACGCGCTCCTGCTCTACTCGCTCAAGGCCAACCCGCTCCCACCGGTCGTCGCCGCCCTCCAGGCCGCAGGCTGCGGCAGTGAGGTCTCCTCTCTCGGCGAGCTCTCCGTGGCGCTGGGCACCGGGGCACCACCAGGCCGGCTGCTCTACACCGGCCCGGGCAAGTCGATCGCCGAGCTCCGGGCGGCGGTGGCCGCCGGAGCCGTCCTGTCCTGCGAGTCGGCGGTGGAGGTGGCCCGGCTCCGCGAGGCCGTACGGCCCGGTCCGGCCGATCCCCTCCCGGTCGTGGTCCGGGTCCAGCCGCCGAGCCGTCCGGCGGCCGGCCTGTCCATGGCGGACGGTCGGCAGTTCGGATTCCTGCCGGACGAGGCGGTCGACTTCTGCCGGCGACCGGGCGCGGGGGTCGAGGTCCTCGGCTTCCACTGCTACCTGGGCTCCCAGCTGCCCACGCCCGACGACCTGCTCGCCGCGTTCGCGCACGTCGTGGACGTGGTGGGGGAGATCTCCGCGGCGTCCGGCGTGCAGCCCCGCGTGGTCGACGTCGGCGGGGGCTTCCCCTGGCCGTACGCGGCACCCGGCGAGGGGCCGGACCTGACCCCGCTCACCGTGGGCCTGCCCCCGGTGCTTGCCCCGTTGACGTCCACCGGTGCCGAGATCTGGTTCGAGTCCGGTCGTGGCCTGGTCGCGGCGGCGGGACGGCTGCTCACCACCGTGCGGGACGTCAAGGAGCGGGGCGGGAGCACCGTGCTGGTGGTCGACGCCGGGGTGAACGTGCTGGGCGGCATGTCCGGGCTGGGCCGGGTGCTGCGTCCGAGCACCCGGTTGCGCAACCTGTCGAACCCGGACGGTGCGACGACCACGGTGGACGTCGTCGGGCCGCTCTGCACGCCGCTCGACCGGCTCGCCGTCAACTCCACGGTCGCCGCCCCGCGCGTCGGCGACCTGCTCTGCGTCGAGAACGTCGGCGCGTACGCGACGACCGCCGCGCTGTCGGCGTTCCTCTCCCGGCCCCCCGCGGTGGAGGTGGTGGTCGACGGCGACGACGTGGTCGAGGCGTGGACGCTGGCGAGCGGCCACCTGCCGGTCGCGCTGGGCGTGCCGCTCAGCGCCGGGTCGGTGCGGGGGAGCTGAGCACCCGGAAGCCGATGTACGGCACCGCGCTCAGCTCGTCGGCGGTGAACACGGTGGCGTTGTCGAAACTCTCCGGGTTGCGGACGGTGTAGGCCCCGCCCTTGATGACACGTGAGCCGGGGTTCCCCGCCTCCGGGCCGTCGGGGGCGTCCAGCGCATCCTGGCACCACTCGAAGACGTTTCCGGTCATGTCGTGTAGACCGAAGCCGTTGGCGGGGGTACGGCCGACCGGCCGTGGACCGGTCGCCGCGGGGGCGTACACCGGCCGGTCGAAGTCGTTGCCGAGCGCCCAGCGGAAGCCGGCGGGCCCGGCGGCGGCGTGCCGCCACTCGGCGGCGTCGGGTAGCCGGCACGGCACGCCCGTCCGGCCGGCGAGCCACCGGCAGTAGGCGGTCGCCCCGTGCCAGGTGACCCAGGTGGCCGGCAGGTCGCCCAGGTCCGGGTCGATCTCCACGGTGCCGGCCGGTGTGCTGCGCAGACCCGTGCCGGGGGTGGCGGGAAGGCCGTGCAGGAACGGTGCGGGGGACCGGTCCAGCCCCAGGTCGACGAGGTAGTGCCAGTACTGCCCGACGGTGGTGGGCGTCGCGGCCAGGCGGAAACCGGCGACGGGCGTCGCCTCGTCGGGGCGTAACGGGGCCGGGGGCGGCACGTCGACGAACGTCGGCGTGACGGCGGCGGCGATGGTGCCGGACCTCTCCTCCGTCATCGCGACCGGGCCACCCGGAACCCGTAGACCTCGCACTTCGTGTCCTCGTACGCCGCCATCCGGCTCGCCGGGCCGACGTCCGCCGCCGGGTCGACGAAGGACCCGCCCCGCACCACCCGGAACGAGCCCTTGGTGACTCCGGTCGGGTTGCGTCGGGGCTCGGGACCGTAGGGGCCGTAACGGTCGTGGCACCACTCCCGGACGTTGCCGAGCATCCCGTACAGGCCCGCGGCGTCGGCGGGCAGGCCCGCCACCGGGACCGGCGCGGGCTGTCCCGGCAGGAAGTTGCCGGCGCGGCTCTCCCCCGCCCGCAGCCGTCGGCAGGCGGGGCCGGCGTCGGAGGTGTTGGCGGCGTCGCCCGGTGCCACGGTCTCCTCGGGGTGGCCGTCCCGGCAGGCGGCCTCCCACTCCGCCTCGGTGGGCAGCCGGTAGCCGTCGGCGTCGGGGTCGACCCCGCGGACGGGCAGGTCGTACACCGGGCGTCGGCCTTCCTGGCGGGACAGCCAGTTGCAGTAGGCCGCCGCACCCCAGTAGCTGATCTGGATCATGGGGAAGTCGGCGCAGCCCGGCCGGAGCTCGAAGCCACCGGGACGGTGCACGACGAAGCACGGGTCGATGCAGTCGACGTCCAGGTGGCTCACGTCGCCGGGGCGGTCGCGCAGGAAGGCGTGGAAGTCGGCCGCGCTGACGCACCTGTCACCCAGGTCGTACGCGTCGAGGTGGATCTCGTGCGGCGGGTGCTCCCGAGCGGTCAGCGTGGCGGAACCGACCACCAGCCGCCGGGCGGGAAAGGCCGTCATCGAGAAGTTCCGCAGATCGGTGAGCATGATGGCACCTCGGTCGGTGAGCCGTGCGTGGGGAACGGTTCGGGACGGGATCACGGTGCTACCGGATGGACGGTAGCGCCGACCGAGGTCGCTCGGCAACGCGTCCGGAGCCTGTCGGCCGGGGTCGGAGATCCGTCCCGCGCCCCGGTTGTCCTGCTCATGTCGGTCGATCCCGTCCGGGTCGGGGGCGGGGTCCGGCGGGGTGCCTGACGCATGGTGGACAGCGGCCTTGTCGGGGTCTGCCACGTCCGGCACACTCGGCCGGGTGGCTGACTGGCCGACGTCGCTGAGTTTCATCGTCCCGCCGCACTCCGAGAGCTTCGGCATCGGGCGACGACTGCCCACCCGGTCGTACCTGGAGCGGTTGGTCGGGTACGCGCGCGCCGCCGAGCGGGCCGGCGTGGTCGGCGCCTTCGTCTACGACTTCCCGGCCGCGATGGATCCCTGGCTGGTCGCCTTCGACCTGCTGGCCTGCTCGCCGACGCTCCAACCGGTGGTGGCGGTCCGGCCGCACCAGGAGAGCGCGGAGTCGGTGGCGCGGCGGGTGGCCGACCTGGAATACCGGTTCGGACGGCCGACGCACGTCAACATCGTGGCCGGAGCGACCCGGACGGCACGCGCCGCCGAGCCGGACAAGGTCGCGGCCCGGCGTCGGCTCGCGGAGTTCGCCGTGGAGCTCCGGGCCGGCCTGGACCGTGGGCGGTACGCCGAGGGGCCGTGCGCCCCCCTGCTGGTGACGCCCTCGTCGTCGACCGCCGGGGTGGTGCCGGTCGACGCTGTCCTGATGATGGCCCGGCCCCGGGCCACCCTGGCCGGGGACGTCGCCCGGGTCCGGGCGGAGCAGGGCGTCGACCGGGTCGCCATGCTCGTCGGTCTGGTGGTGCGGGAGACCGACGAGCAGGCCTGGGCGGCCACCACCCGGTGGTACGCGCCGGACCGGCGTCAGGAGGTGGCCGGCAGGATGTTCATGTCGCAGGTCGTCTCCAGCGAGCACACCGCCAGCTACGCCCTCGCCGAGGCGCGGGAGGTCCACGACGAGCGGCTGTGGTACGGCGCGCCGATGCGGGGGATCGACGCGCCGAAACTGGTCGGATCCGTGGCGGGTGTCGCCGACTGGCTGCGGTCGTGTCACGACCTCGGCATTACCGACATCATTATCGACCTACCTCCAGATCCCGCAGAATTCGGGCACATCGGTGGAGTTTTCGCCGCAGGATGACGATTCGCTGTTTCCCGGGCGTTTCGATAGCGGTGGTACGACGGGTTCCCGACATGGCCTTGCCTGCGGGAAGTGATGAGAGTTAATCTTTTTCGAGGTTGAGTGGGGGCGTTGCCGTCCTGGCCAGCGCGACCGAATCGCACCGAGGCGCAATTTTCCGATCTCGGCGGCACGTCGCCGCCCGGATATCTCGCTGCAGGGGAGCGAAAGTGACATTCAAGTCTCTGGAAATGGATCGCGTGGGCGGGGGCGCCCTGCGGGCAATCGAGATCGGTGTGACGTCGCGGTGCAACTTCCGCTGCGACTACTGCGGTGCGTACGACCTTCTCGAGCGGAAGATCCTCTCCGTCGAGGACGTGGCGAACGTGATCGACACGCTGCCCGATCTCCAGCGCGTCAAGCTGTCGGGCGGCGAGGTGCTGCTCGAGTTCGACATCTGCGAGGGCATCGTCCGGTACTGCACGAGCAAGGGCATCGAGACGCAGATCAACTCCAACGGCACCGTGCTCACCGAGGAGAAGTTCCAGCGTCTCGAGGCGGCCGGGCTGAGCGTCCTGCACTTCTCGCTCAACCACACCGACGCGGCCAGCCACTCCGCGTTCTACGGCGTCACCGAGAAGATGTTCGGCAAGATCGTCACGGCGATCGGCCGGTCGGTCGCCTCGTCCTCGATCGACACCGTGGTCGAGACGATCCTCTTCGACGAGACCGAGTCGCGGATGGCCGAGGTGCACCGCTTCGCGGCGGAGCTGGGCGTCCGGAAGCACGAGATCCAGATGGAGATCCCGAGCGTCCACCAGGGGTACGCGAACACCCTCGACGCCGACCGGGTCTGCACGGCGATCGCCAACCTCGTCGAGCAGCGGGATCCGCGGACGACCCTCTTCTTCAGCTGCCTGTCGGCCTACCTCCGGCCGGGCAGTGACGGGTGGAAGCGGCTGCAGCCGCTGCTCCGCGACCCGGGGGTGATCTACGCCAGCTGTATCGAGGGCAAGGCGCAGCTCCACCTCCACTCCAACGGCGACGTCATGATCTGCGAGCTGGGCAACCCGGACGTGATCGGCAACGTCTTCGAGACCGACATGCTCGCCATGTACGAGGAGAGCCCCAAGCTGAAGGCGTTCGTGCAGAGCAAGCACGAGGACCAGACCTTCTCCTGCTTCCGGCACTTCGACAAGCCGGGGCAGAAGACGGCCAACCCGGGTGGGGTGGCGCTGCTCGGGATGCCGACGCTCGCCGTCAGGTCCGCGTCGGAGTAGTGGACGCGTCGACGGGGCCGGTGGCCGGTCCGGACATCCTGCACGACGCGTCCGGACCGGGCGTCGTGCTCGGCGTCGTCGGCCACGACATCCACGTCGTGGCCAACCGCATCCTGACCATCGGGCTGGCCGAGGAGGGATTCCGCCCGTACAACCTGGGCACCAGCAACGACATCGTGGACTTCGCCGACGCGGCGTGGGAGACGGGCGCCCGCGCAGTGCTGGTCGCCTCGATCAACGGCGAGGGTGAGGGCGCCTGCGGGGGCTTCGGCGCCCACTTCGCCGCCGTCGGCCTGGCCGACGTCCTCCTCTACGCCGGCGGGAACCTCGTGGTGGGGGACCGCCCCTCCGCCGAGGTGGAACGGCTCTTCACCGGCTTCGGCTTCCACCGGGTGTTCCACCGGCCGTCGAGCTTCCGGCCGGTGTTCGACGCGCTGAAGCGGGACCTCGTCGATGTCCGATCCTGACGACCCCTGCCTGGGCGACCTCGACGACGAGCGGGCGCAGGTCATCCGGGCCGGCGGCTCGACCGAGCTCGACCTGTCGACCGCCCGCCGCTATCTGGAGTCACTGCCCCGCAGCCGCTTCGCCTCGGTCGCCTACCAGCGGGAGCGGGACCGGCCGTACATCCAGCCCCGGGGCGGTTTCCCCGGCTGGGACCAGCAGCGCGCACTGACCGTGGCGCTGCACCGGGCGGGCGCGGACTTCATCCCGCTGACGATCGACAGCTACACCCGGCACAACGACTACGCCACCGCCGGCAAGCTGCTGGAGGCCGGTCACGCCGAGGGGCACGACCTGCTGAACGGGTATCCGTTGGTCAGTCACGGCTTCGCCCGTACCCGTGACCTGTACGAGGGCGTCGACGTCCCGGTGAGTCTGCGCCACGGCACCCCCGACGCCCGGCTGCTCGCCGAGGTGGCCCTGGCCTCCGGCATCACCGAGATCGAGGGCGGCGGGCTGTGTTACTCCCTGCCCTACGCCAAGAGCTACCCGGTCGACCGGGCCCTCGTGCACTGGCAGTACGTGGACCGCCTCTGCGCCCTGGTCGGGCCCGCGGACGCGCCGATCCACCGGGAGTCGTTCGGTCCGCTGACGGCGACCCTGGTGCCGCCGGTGACGACCGTCGTGGTCCAGCTCTGCGAGTTGCTCCTCGCCGCCGAACAGGGCGTCCGGTCGTTCGCGGTCAGCTTCGGCCAGACCGGCAGCTTCGAACAGGACGTCGCCATCGCCCGGGTACTGCGCCGGCACGCCGCCCGGCTCCTGGCCCGCGCCGGCCGCCCCGACGTGCGGGTCGGCCTCGTCTACCACCAGTGGATGGGTGCCTTCCCCACAGAGCCGTCCCTGGCCTGGCAGCTCATCGCCGTCTCGGCCGCGCTGAGCCGCCTGGTGGGGGCCGACAAGGTGGTGGTCAAGACGCCGGAGGAGGCGATCGGCATTCCCCGCGTCGAGACCAACGCCGCTGCGGTCCGTGCCGTCCGGTACGTGCTCGACATGTTCCCCGGCACCGCCGCGCTGTCGAGCGAGGTCATCGACGAGGAGGACGACCTGATCGACGGCGAGGTCACCGAGGTGATGGAGCACGTGCTCCAGCAGGCGACCGGATCCCTGCTCGCGGCGGTGCACCGGTGCGTCGTCTCGGGGGTCCTCGACGTGCCGTTCGCGCCCCACGAGCAGAACGCCGGGCGGCTGCTCACCGACCGTGGACCGGGGCGGAGGATCCGCATCCTGTCGCCCGGTGCGGTACCGCTCTCCAGCAGCCACCTCCGCCGCGAGCGCGAGCTGCTGGGCACGCGTCACGACGACCGGAGCCCGCTCTGGGAACGCCTGCTGCGCGACGTGCGGATCCTCGCGTGACCTCCACCGGAACGCTGCTCGTCGACGTGGGCAGCACCGTGGTGAAGGTGTGCACCAGGTGGCGGGCCGACCGCTTCTCGGCGGTGCAGCGGATCCCTCGACTTCCCGGCATCAGCCCCGGCGACCAGGTCGTCGAGATCGCCGCCCGACGGCTGACGGACGCGGTGACCGGCGTGCGGGTGTGCAGCTCGGCCAGCGGGGGAGTTCTCGTCGGCGTACTAGGACTCTCCGGGCGGCACAGCGTGGCGGCGGCGGCCCGGGCGGCGGTCGCCGCGGGCGGGAACGTCCGTTACGAACGCGTGCTCACCGACCTGTCCGGCCCGCCCGCCCCGCCGGTGGACGTCCTGATCCTCACCGGCGGGGTCGACGGCGGGGACCACCACCGGTTGCGCGCCGCGCTGGCCGGCGCGCGGCTCGCGGACCATCCGCACGAGATCCTGGTCTGGGCCGGAGTGGACGCTCCCGAGGTCACCGCCCTGCTGCCGCCGCACCGCAGCGCCAGCAACGTCCTCGACCGTCACCTCCGACCGCGTCCCGGTGGGCTCACCGAGCTGGTCCGAGACATCTACACGAGTGATCTCGTCGGTCGCAAGGGTCTGGGCGCGCTGGCCGACGTCACCGAGACGCCCATCTGGCCCACCCCGGCAGTCGTCGGGCTGGCGGCGGAGCGGATGAGTCGACGAGGTCTCCTTCTCCCCGGCGTGACCGCACCGTTCGTCCTGATCGACGTGGGCGGCGCGACCACCGACGCCTTCGCCTGCACCGAGCTGCGCCGGGCGCATCCGGCGCGCGGCACCGGGCCGGACAGCTCCGTCGTCCGGCATGTCTTCACCGACCTCGGTGTCGTCGCCTCCGGGCCCGCCCTGCTGGGCCGACTCGCCGCCGATCCGGACCTGTTCGACCTGGTCCGGGCGGTGGCACCGGAGCGGTCCCGCGGTCTCTACCACGACCTGTGCGCCGGTCGTCAGGCGGCGCTCAAGCCTCCGGTGGGCTTCCTGTGCTGCGTCTTCCTGGCCCTGCGCCGGCTCGCGGCACCGGACGGCCCACACCTCGTGGACGTCGGTCGGGCGGCCAGCGTCGTCGTCACCGGCGGTGCCCGCTGCGGTGCGTCGACGGCGCAGATCCGCCGGGTCGTGGAGGCCGCCGCCGGCCGGGTGGAACCGCCGCGCGCCGTGGTGGTCGACCACCGCTACCTGCTGTGGGCGTACGGCCTCCAGGACGTGCCGGCACGGAGCCCGGCGCCCTGCTGACCCTCAGGCGTCGGCGGGCTCGTCCGTCACCTCGAAGAGCTGGGCGGACAACTGGTCGGCCACGTCCAGGTGGGCGCGGGGCGGCACCGACTCAGGGGTGGCGTCCGGCCAGAAGCACTCGACGTACCCCTCGCGGGTCAGGTAGTTCGCCGACACGGCGGCGGAGACGTGACCGGGGGTGGCGAAGACCTCGTAACTCGACACCGCGGGAGGCACCGTCGTGGGCGTGGCGATGCGGGTCATCCGCCCCGGACGCGCCTTCAGGGTGGCGATGGCCGCCACTCCGACAGCCGGCCCGGGCAGCGGCAGCTCGTCGAGCTGGTCCAGGTAGGAGCGCACGTGCAGCTCGTACGGTGAGATCCCGAGGGCGCGTTCGACGAGGTCGAGGATGCCGTCGCCGGCGGTGCGCGCACCCACCTCGATGATCTGCGGATCCCGGCCGTCCTCCAGCCGGATCTCGACGTGGGCGAGCCCCCGGTCCAGGCCGATCGCGGCGCACGAGGCGATCGCCAGCTCCCGTACGTCGGCGCGGTCGGAGTAGCGGCTCGGCACCCGGTGCCCGATCTCGGCGAAGTAGGGCTCCGGCCCGAGCGACTTGTCGACCACGGCGAGCGCGACCCGGCGGTCACGGTGGTTGAGCACCTCGACCGAGACCTCGTCGGTCAGGGTGCAGAACTGCTCCACCTGGATCGACCGGTTCTTGACGGTGAACGTCGCGGCGGTCTGGTCGATGATCGTCCGGACGTACCCGTACGCCTCGGGCACCTCGGCGGCCGACCGGATCAACCGGACCCCGAGACTGCCGCCGAACGCCGACGGCTTGATGACACACGGCAGGCCGAACTGCGCGATGGCCTGGTGGACCTCGTCCACGCTGTCCACCTGGCGGTACCGCGGCGTGTCGAGGCCGGCGGCCAGGAGCCGGTCCTTCATCAGGTTCTTGTTGATGGAGGAGGTGACGACCGCGTCCCGGCTGAGGTAGGGCACGCCGTAGTGCTCGGCGAGGGCCAGGCCGGCGACGAGCACACCGTCGATGAACGGCACCACGGCGGCCGGGGTGCAGCCGGTCTCCTTCTCGAGGTCGCGCACCGCCTCCAGGGCCGCCACCGGGTCACTGCTGACGCCCCGGACGACGTGGTCGAAGAACTTGCCGGCCCGGGTGGCCGCGGTCGGTGCGATCGTGACGACCGGCCCGGGGAAGCTCCGGACGGCTGCCACGATCGCGCGTTCACGCAATGCCATGGTGGCACCGAGCACCAGGAGATAGCGGGAGTTGGCGCGCAGTGCCGACGCGGTGCTCACCGGTGCAGGCTAACAGTGGCCGTGGTCGATCGGCGACCCCGACGCGCCCGGCACCCGGACGGTCGCCTCCGTGTCACAGGGCGACCATGCGGGAACGAACTGTGATAGAAAAATCGCCGAGTGCCTATCCGTTTCGACTCGTGCGAGAGGATCCCGCGCATGGCCGACGACGGGTCGCCCGAGACTCCCGGTCCCGACCCGTCCGCCGGTGCAGTGGCGACCGACGCCCCTCCGAGGGCCGACGACCGACCGGCGGCTCCGGCCGGGATGCGCAGCCGTGTGGTCCGCCTCGCCGTCGGCTGGCTACCGGACGGGACGGCGGTCCGGCGGATGCTGGCCGTGTCGTTCATCGACTCCCTGGGCACCGGCATGTTCCTCACCGGGTCGGCGCTGTTCTTCACCCGGGACATCGGGCTCACCGCGGCGCAGGTCGGCCTGGGCCTGTCCCTGGCCGCCGTCACCGGCTTCCTGTGCTCGGTGCCCGTCGGCCGCCTCTCGGACCGGTACGGCGCACTACCGGTCCTGGTGGCCCTCCAGTTCTGGCGGGCGACCTGGTTCTTCGCCTACCCGATGGTGGACAGCCTGCCCTGGTTCCTCGTGGTGTGCTGCCTCGCCGGTGCCGGCGAGTGGGCGGCAGGCCCGGTCGTGCAGAGCCTGCTCGGCTCGCTCGTCGCCCCGGCGGCGCGGGTACGCACCATGGCCGCGGTGATGCTGGTCCGCAACATCGGCTTCGTCCTCGGCGCGGCCTCCGCGACGATCGCCATCGCCGTGGGCGGCGGCGACGTCTACCGGGCGCTCGTCGTCCTCGACGCCGTGTCCTTCCTCGTCTCCGGCGCTCTGCTGCTGCGGTTGCGCGGCCGGCTGGCCGTCGTCCGGCCACCGACCGACGACCAGGAGCAGGCCGGGCTTCGTACCCGGCCCAGCCTCCGGTTCCTCGTGCTGGCTCTGCTCAACGGCGTGCTCTATCTGCACGCCGTGATCCTGAGCGTCGGCCTGCCCCTCTGGATCACGATCAGGACGGACGCGCCGGTGGAACTCGTGGGCGCGGTCGTCGTGCTCAACACCGTGCTCGCGATCTCGTTGCAGATGCGGCTGAGCCGGGGCGTCGACGGGTTGCGACCCGCCGCGTCGCGCCAGGTGTACGCCGGGCTCGTCCTGGCCGTGTGCTGCGGGCTGGTGTCGGTGACCGGCTCGGGCGCGCCCGCCGTGGCGGCGGCCCTGATCCTGGCGGCGACCGTGGCGCTGACGGTGGGCGAGATCTACCAGTCCGTCGGTGCCTGGGGCGTGTCCTACGGCTATGCGCCCGACGCCAGCCGCGGCTACCACCTGTCGCTCTACAGTCTCGGCTCCACCGGGGCGATGATCGTGGGTCCGGCACTGCTCACCTCGGTCGTCCTGCCCGCCGGGGCGGTCGGCTGGCTGGGTCTGGGGGCGGTGCTCGCCGTCGCCGGGGCGCTCGTGCCGGTCGTCGTGGGACGCCGTCTGTCCCCGGCCGGGTGACCGGCGGGCCGACAGCGTCGCCGCCGGGCGCCGGACGGAGGATGCCCACGGGCAGTGACGAAGGATGCCCCCAGGCGGTGACGGGGGCAGCCCACGGGCAGTGACGGGGGCAGCCGACGGGCAGTGTCGGGGGCTGCTGGCAGCAGTGACGGAGTTCGCCGGTCGGAAGTGACGGAGGAGGACGGGTTGGGAGAGTTGTTGCTGATCGGGGTCGGCCTCATGGGCCGGCCCTACCTGGCCGCGGCGCGTCGGCTGGGCCTGAGCGTGCACGTCGTGGAGACGGCCGCCGCCGCAGCCGCGCTGCCGGAGCAACCCGATCACCTGACGGTGACCAGTGGCGACAGCGACGAGGCCTGGGCGGCGGCCGCCGCCTCGGCGACCGCCGCGCGGACGCCCGACGGAGTCGTCGCCTTCACCGAGCCGCAGGTGCTGGCGGCCGCCCTGGTGGCGGAGACCTTCTCGTTGCCCGGCCCGTCACTGGGCGCGGCGGTGCTGTCGCGGAACAAGGCGCTGCAACGGGGCCGTTTCGCCGCTGCCGGCATCCGGCAGCCCGAGTACCTCATCGCCACCGACCTCAACGCCGCGGGGCAGTGGGCGGGCGCCCGCTTCCCGGTGGTGGTGAAGTCGTTGTCGTCGGCGGGCAGCGTCGGCGTCGAACTGGTGGCGGGCGAGCGCGGGTGGACCGACGTCGTACGCCGCCGTGCCGGCGAGACGCCGCTGCTGGTGGAGCAGGCCGTCGAAGGGTCGGAGTACAGCTGGGAGGCGCTGGTCCACGAGGGTGCCGTCTGGTTCTCCACCGTCACGGCCAAGGCTACGACCGGTCCCCCGTACTTCGTCGAGACTGGTCACCGGACGGCTGCGCCGGTCGACGACGTGACGCGCGCGGCCGTCGACGGCTTCGGCCGGTCCGTCCTGGCCGCGCTCGGCATGGGCAGCGGCATCGTGCATCTGGAGTTCCGGCTGGCCGACGCCGGTGCCACGGTGATGGAGGTGGCCGTCCGGATGCCCGGCGACTACCTGATGGACCTGCTCGGCCTGACGTACGGCATCGACTGGTTCGAGATGGTCGTCCGGCTGGCGATGTCGATGCCGCTGCCGGAGCGACCGCCGCGGTGGGTGGCCCACGCCGCGGCGCACTTCCCGCTCGCGGAACCCGGCGTCGTCACGGCGATCGAGGGGCTGGACGAGGTGCGGGCCCACCCGGCGGTGCGACGCGCCGGCGTGTTGGCGGGGGTCGGCGACGTCCTCGCCCCGGTGGTGTCGTCCGCACAGCGGCGTGCCTACGTCATCCTCTCGGCCGACGACCCGACCCTGGTCGACGACGGGCTCGAACTGGCCCGTCGGAGCTTCGTCATCCGGACCCGGCCGGCCTGACCGGTAAAGTCAGGGCCGGTCGCCGTCGGTGGCGGAGGCGGGGCTCAGCAGCGAGTCCCGTACCCGTTGCCTGTCGATCTTGCCCTGGTTGCCGGTGGCCGGCAGGGACGGGCGCGGCACCAGGCGGTGCGGCACCATGTGGGTCGGCAGGTGGTCGACGAGGAAGCGCCGGAACTCCCCCGCGTCGACCGGCGCGCTCACGGTGTAGACGAGGGCGACGTCCTCGCCGATCTCGACGTTCGGCACGCCGACCGCCACGCACGCGTCGACGCCGGGGAACCGGGCGGCCGTCTCCTCCACCTCGGTCGGGCTGACCCGGAACCCCGAAGTCTTGATCATCGCGTCGCGCCGGCCCTGGAAGTACAGGTAACCCTCCTCGTCCCGGGTCACCATGTCGCCGCTGAACACCACGGTCTCGCCGGGGTACGCCGGCAGGGTCCGGAACCGTTTCGCGGTCTCCTCCGGGGCCTCCCAGTAGCCCTTGGCGATGCAGCCCCCCCGGTGGACGAGTTCCCCGGGCTCGTTCGGGCCGACCTCGCGGCCCTGCTCGTCGAGGACGAGGATCTCCACGTCCGGAATCGCCCGACCGATCGACGTGGGACGGCGACCGAGCTGGTCCGGTTCCAGGTAGGTCGAGCGGAACGCCTCGGTCAGCCCGTACATGAGGAAGACCTCCGCCACCGGAAAGGCCCGGGTGAGGTTCTCGATCATGCGGTGCGACACCGCGCCGCCGGACGACGAGACGTAGCGCACGGCGGAGAGGTCCCCGGTCGGCCATTCCCGGAGCAACCGGGGGTTGAACATCCGGGTGACGATGACCGGCATGACCGGCAGGACGGTGATGCGCTCGGCGGCCAGGAAACGGAACAGGTCCGCGGGGAACACCAGCTCGTGCAGATGGAGCTGGGCGCCGGTGTACAGCGCCTGCCAGAGCTGGTTCAACCCGTAGTCGAAGTTCAGGGACAGGACGCTGCCGATCCGGTCGTCGCGGCGGGTGCCGAGGTACCGGACGGTGATCCGGGCGCCGTCGCAGACGTTGCGATGGGTCACCATGATGCCCTTGGGTCGGCCGGTGGAGCCGGAGGAGTAGATGATCCCCGCGAGGTCGTCGCCGATGGCGCGTTGCGGCACCGCACCACCGTCGGTCCGCGCAGCCGCGTCGCCCGGCTCGACGCAGACGTCCCCGGCGAGCAGCAGCGGAAGCACGGGGACGGAGGTACGCAGCTCGTCGGCGCGTACGTCGTCCGTTATCGCGGTGCGCATCCCGGAGTCCCGGACGATGTGCCGGATGTTGTCGCCCTTGAGGGTGGGCAGGATCGGCACGATCACCGCGTCGGCCGTCGACACGGCGAGGATCGCCACCACCTGGTCGACCGACTTCGCCATGCAGATCCCCACCCGGTCGCCCCGCCGGACGCCGTGACGCGCCAGGACTGCCGCGGTGGCCAGCGCCGCGTCCCGCAGCTCGGCGAAGGACAGCGACCGCGTGCCGTCGCTCACCGCGAGGTCGTCGCCGAACGTCCCGGCCGCGTCGTGCAGCAGGGCGTGGACCGTGAACAGATGCCGGGTCGTCATCGCACCACCCATGCCGGTCGACCTCGCCTTCCTCGTCGTGTGTGAGCGCTGCGGGCGGACCGGCGGGCGATCCGGCCGCCGGATCAGCAGAAGGTCTCCCACTCCGCCGTGCCCAGGGCCGCCGCGACCGCCGGCGAACGCCCGGCCAGGTCGGACCGCAGGGCCGCGTTGTGGTCCCGGATCTCGTCGCGGTGCTTGTCCAGCACGCTGGTCGCCGAGAGGTCCAGCAACCACAGTGGACGAAGCTCGGCGCCCCGCAGCGCCTTGCCGTCCGGGGTCGCGACGCCGGCGTGCAGCCACCGCACGCCGGGTAGCCGGGCGGGAAGGTGGTAGGCCAGGTTGAAGTACTCGGCGGCCCCCCGGAGCCGCTCGTAGTCGAAGCCCACCGCCCGCAGGTAGACCGTGTCGCCGTCGCGGTAGTAGAGGCAGCAGCCGACCGGCGGTTCGTCGTCGTAGGCGCAGAGCAGGACCTCGGCCCGTGGCCCGGCCAACTCGCCCTGCTTGCGGAACCCGTCGTAGTAGACGGACGGGTCACCCGCCCGGCCGTAGCGTTGCTCGGTGTGGATCGCGAGCCGGGCCACGTCCGCCCAGGCCTCCCGGAGGGTACGCCGGGTAACCCGGTAGCCGGCCTGTGCGAACCGCCGTACCTCGGCGCGGATACGACGGATCCGGTGCCGGGAGCCCAGCGACTCCAGCCACTCCTCCCACCCGCCGGGCGGAATGCCGATCCAGGCGTCGGCGGCCAACAGGACCGGTTCCGCAGTCACCCCCGCCTCCCGGAAGGCCAGCACGTCCGGGGTGGTCAGGTGTACGGCGACCTGCGCGGACGCCGACGCGGGCGGCACCGGTGGGCGCGCCGACCGGACCTCCTCGAGGATCCTTCCGGCGGCCGCCACCGGGTCGGCTCCCGGCGAGGTCAGCAGGTTCGCCAGGTAGCCGCGGCGCTGTCCGACGTAGATGCCCTGTGGTGGAGGGCTCGGCAGGTGGTGGGCGGCGAGAATGGTGCCCCACCGGCAGTTGGGGTGTGGATCCGCGCCGACCGCGATCACCGGCACGCCCGCCCGCCCGCCGTCGGGCAGTGTCACGTGGACGCCGCCGGAGGCACCCCCGCCCTCCAGCGCGCACAGCCGCAGCCAGAACGCCGAGGAGTAGAACCGGTTGCCGGCCATCTCGTCCCACTGCTGGTCGGCGAGCCCGCCGAGCGGGTCGCTGAAGTAGTCGGTGCCGCCGTCGAGATGGCCCATGTCCCGCCTTCCGCCGCGTATGTCATGATCGTTTCTCCGCCGGGGGCCGGTCCGCTCCATAGATTGCCGTGCGCGTCGGCGACACGCCAGACCCCGCGACGCCCCGACGGCTTGTCTCCAGGTCCGCCGCCAACACCCGGCCGGCTGGCTGGCGGCGGCGCTGCGGGCGTCCGCCCTGCCGGCTCCCTGTCGTGGGTGCCCAGCGGGTCGGGGCCGTCGGGGGGACGCTCGTCTGTGGTGCGCGTGTTCCTTCGGGGGCGCGCGAGTCAGACCGCGCCCCGGTCGACCAGGCTGAACGTGGTGGGGACCGGGGCGTCACCGAGGAACTCCACGCGGATCCCCTTCTTGCTCGGGCTCCACTGCACCACGCCGTACTCGTCGCTGATGATGGAGTAGGAGGTGCGTCCCTTGTCGTCCTTGCCCTCGCGGGTTATCCCGAACACGGTTGCGGCTGTGGCGTAACAATCGGCTCCCACGAGCGACGCGTACCCCTTCGCGTCGATCTTGACGCCGAGGCAGGGTCGGTGGGCGATGTCCGGGTTCACCGACCTGATCATGTAGTCGACACCGACCGGTTCGAGCACGAAGAGCGCATCCTTGCCGGTCCCGTCACCGACCTCGAGTTCCCCGTGGAACGGCAGCGACAGGTCACGGTCGATCTCCACCACGTGCAGCAGGATTCGCCGCTGGCCTGCCAGGATGGCCCGGGTAGGGTCCGCACCGGTCGACGGTGGCGGCTTGCCCGATGCGGGTGTGGACCCGGCGGCCGCCGGCCCGCTCGCCGTCGGGCTGCCGGTCACCGCCGGGCCGTCCCGGTCCGACGTGGACCGCCCACTCAGCAGTTGCGGGCCGAACAGGGAAGCGGGCACCAGCACCGCGACCACCGCGGCGGTCGCCGCCAGGGCGGTGAGCCAGCCGCGCCGACGGGAGCCCGCTCGGCGGACCGGGGCCGGATCCGGATCCGGGGCCGGAGCCGGTGGCACTGGCCGCCGGCCCTGCTCGTCACCGCCGGCGGCGGGCGACACACCCGCCGTCGGCGTCCCGATCAAGGGTTGGGCCGGCTCGCCGACACCCACCGGGTACGCAGCGGTCAACAACCCGTCGAGCAGTTCCCGGGCGGTGGGCCGGGCGGCGGGATCCTTCTCCAACGCCCGGGAGACCAACTCCCGCAACGGCCCGTCGAGCCCGGTCAGGTCCGGAGGTTGAGTGAGGATTCGCATCGCGATGGCGGTGGGCGAGTCGCCCCCGAACGGGTTGCGGCCGGTGGCGGCATGGGCGACCACCGCACCCCAGGCGAAGATGTCCGCGGCCGGGCCCACCGGAGGGCCGGACGTCGTGTCGAACCGCTCCGGAGCCATGTACGAGACGGTCCCGACCATCTGGTTGGTCCGGGTGTGCCGGCTCGTAGCCTCGAACGCTCGGGCGATACCTAAGTCGATGACCTTGATCCCACCCGGTGCGACCAGGACGTTCGCCGGTTTCAGGTCCCGGTGGATCACCCCGGCGCCGTGGATGGCGGTGAGCGCGGTAGCCACCCCGACCGCGATGCTGTGCAGTTGGGCAGGCCGCAGCGGCCCCTGTTCCCGGATCACCCGGGCCAGGCTGGGGCCCTCGACGTACTCCACCACCAGGTACGGCGGGTCATGGTCCGGGTCGGCGTCCAGGACCTCGGCGGTGCAGAACGGCGGAACCTGACGGGCGCGGTTCACCTCGCTACGGAAACGACCACGGAACTCGTCGTCGTGGGAGAGCTCCGCGCGGACGACCTTTACCGCCACCCGCCGTCCCTGCGGTGACCGGGCCAGGAAGACGCTGCCCATGCCCCCCTCGCCGAGCCGGCCGAGCACCTCGTACCCACCGAGGCGGGTCGGGTCGCCGGGACGCAACCCGTCGTTCATGCCGGATGCCCGTAGACCGCGACCAGCGCGCGAACCGTGCCGCCTGTCACCCGTACCCCTTAGGTCAGTCGTACGCCGCCCGCAGCCTATCGCCCACCCACCCAGCGTCATCGATGCCGTCCGCGGGCGGGGTGGGCCGCCACGATGAGGCCGCGCGGGGGCGGCACGATCTGCGCGTCGTCCCGATGTCCCTGGCCGATCCGGCGGTGGCCATCGAGCGGGGCTCCTACTCGACGACGGCACGAGGAGACGGCGGCCACCGTCGGAGGCTCGCCCCGACTCCGGGCGGCGGTCGTCACTCGCGGGTCAGCCCCGGTGGCAGCGCGTCCTCGTCGGGTCGGACCCGGCGGGCGTTGACCAGGGGGTCGCGCGCGAGGGTGTGGATCAGTGGTGCGGGGCCGCCGACGCAGGTCCAGGTGTCGTCCCAGAGCGCGGAGACCAGCCACGACCGGTCGGCGGGGAAGAACAGGTCGGGTAGCGCCCCGAGGTCGTGGCGCATGTGGCCGCCGGTGCGCCAGGTCAGGGCCTGCTCGGGGCCGGCCTCGACGAGCACGTAGGACCAGTCCCAGTAGAGCGACACCCTCGGGGCGTGGGGGAAGACGACGTCGTGGGCGCCGGTGTCGAGGTAGGCCAGCCACCACGGCTGTTCCGGGGTGTGCGTGCTGAGGTCCTCGACCAGGGCCTGCTCGTAGACGGCGGCGGTGACATCGTCGGCCTGGTACGTCGTGGCGTAGGCGTCGAAGGTCTGCGGGACGGCGGTGGTGATCGAGAAGCCGGCAGTGGTGTGACGAGCGATCCATGCCACGTCGTCGGCGGTGCCGATGCGCCAACTCCGTCCGTCCCTGCTGACCTGCACACCGCCATTCAAGCAGGTGCCGCGACGGTTGGCGGGGGAGTCGGACCGCCACCGAACGGCGGCCGGGGCCGGCGATCCCCGGTCACGGTCACCCCCACTACGACCTTCACCGCGTCGATGGAAGCTCCGACGCGGCGGGCACCCGCTTCACCGCATTAGTGGACTCCCATCGGCGTCGACAGGAAGCGTCTGCTCCTGCGCTGCCGCTTCCCGCCAGCAGCTGCCGGGTGTCGTCCTGGCTCCACTCACCCGACGACGCCAGCAACGTGGTCTGGTCCTCGCCGCGATCGCGTTCGGCGTCGGTGAAACAGCTGATCGCGGGCGTCGACGACCCGACCCCACGCGGATCGAACCCCACCACGTCGAACCGCTGCAGCACCGGGCTCTTCGCGTATGCGGCGACGAAGCTCGTCGCCTGGGTCATGCCCGAACCGCCCGGGCCGCCCGGGTTGAGCACCAGTGACCCGTTGCGCTGTCCGGGATCACCCTGGGCAGGGAGCCGGAGCACCGCGACCTGAATGGTCCTGCCCTTCGCGTCCTGGTAGTCCAGCGGCACCTTGAGCCGGGCGCACTCGAAAGGCTTGACGAAGCTCTTCTTCTCGTTCGGCGTGGTGCCGTAGCCCTCGCACGAGCCGAACGACAACTTCTGCCCCTAGTACGCCGTCAGGTCGGCTGCGGACGGCTGCGGGTCGGAACCCGCCGAGGTCGGGATGCTCGTACAGGCCGCCAGCAGGGCGAGCACCGCGGTCGCCCCGGCAGCGGCGCGGAAGCGACCGGTGGTACGCCCCTGAGCTGGTGAGCTGGGCCGGTCCGCTGGCGGGCCGGTGTCGAACAAGGTCATGGGAGCCTCCGGGATCGAGTCGTTCAACAGAGTGCGCGTCCGAGGGAACACCCGACCGTAGCGGCACACTCAACTCGGTAGGGGGACTGACGGCCCGGGCGGTCGGAGCCGCCCTGTGGGGCCCCGGAATCGTCAGCGGAAGAGCTGCCCAGCCGCCGTTTGACTGTGACCCGAGGGCACAGGTTCGGATGGGGGCGAGTCCGCTGAGGGCGGGTCGGACAGGAGGCGAGAGTGCTTCCCCCACGCGGTCGTCGAACTGCACAACCCGTGCAGATCGACGTCCTACAGCGCGTCAACGTCATCCTCGACCGGGACGAACCCGTCGGCTGAACCTGCCCGGCCGCGAGGCGGCCGGCTCGGTTGCCGTGAGGTCGGCCACACCGGGCCGGGCCGGCTTGAGTGTGCCGCTGCGGCATACCTGCTTATTGTTTCGGTGCATATCGACGAGGGATCACCGCAAGTGGTGCCGGAGCGTCATCGCGGTTCCGCCCGCCCCGACGACGCCGGCCAGGCCACCAGCCCGACCATCCTGGACCAGGTGGGCGGCGTCTCCGGGTTCGTCTACTCGACGATCCCGGTAGTCGTGTTCGTGACGGCGAACGCGTTGCTGCCGCTGCTGATCGCCGTCGCCGTCGCCGTCGCCGTCGCGACCGGGCTGGCGTTGGTCGTCTTTCGGCTGCTGCGCGGAGAGCGCCTCGTCTCCGCGGTCGGGAGCCTGCTCGGGGTGGCGGTCGCCGTCGGGATCGTCGCATGGACCGGCTCCGCGCGGGTCGAAGACAGAAATCGCGGGATTCATGCCGATCGGGCATCAGCGGCGCGGTGCGGACTGACCGCGGGTGGATCAGGAGCGGCGTTCCGCGAAGGGGCGGTCGGCGGCGATCGCCCGACCGGGAAGGCTGCCGGGCGCGAGGCGGTGGCGCTCGGAAGTCCGGCCTAATCGAACCGGCGACGCGAGGTCAGGACCTCATCCAGTTGGCGGCGGCTCCACCGGCAGAAGTCATTGATCGTGTCGTGCAGATCCCGGCCGGCGGGGGTAAGTCGGTACTCGGTGCGTGGCGGAACGGTGGCATGAAGCGTCCGATCGACAACCCCGTTCCGCTCCAACTGCCGCAGGGCCGCGAGTTGACGGGTCAGTTCATCCCGCCTCCACCGGGTCTCCCCGGCCCGATCAGGCAACAGGGCCCGCGAAGGGGCCGTTGGTGTCGAACACCTGCGGCCCGAAGCGTTCGGCGATACGCCGGTGGGCGGCGGTGTCCGGGTGCAGGTCGTCGGGGAGCGGCAGCTCGGCGAAGTCGGCCTCGCCGTAGAGAGCGAGACCGTCGAGGTGATGAAGGTTCGGGTCGGCGGCCGCCCGCTGGACGGTGATCCGGGCCAGCTCCTCCCGGACGACGCCGAGGGTGAGCTTCCCGGTCGCCTTCTCGGCCGGATCGCCAGTGGCCCGGAACCGCACCTGCCCGGTGGCGAGGGCGGCGAGGTCGAACGAGCCGGGGCCGGGCGTGTCCTCGTGGATGGGGCAGTAGATCGGGGAGATGACCAGCAGCGGCGTGTGGGGATGGCCGTCGCGGATGGTGTCGAGGAAGCCGTGCACGGCCGGGCCGAGGGCGCGCAGCCGCATCACGTCGGTGTTGACCAGGTTGATGCCGATCTTCACGCTGATCAGATCGGCCGGGGTGTCGCGCATGGTGCGGGCGGTGAACGGGTCGAGCAGCGCGCTGCCGCCGAAGCCGAGGTTGACCAGGTCGACGCCGCCCGAGCGGGCGGCGAGGGCCGGCCAGGTGGTGGTGGGGCCGGCGGCGTTGGAGCCCTGGCTGATGGAACTCCCGTGGTGCAGCCACACCCGGCGACCTCGGATGGGCGCCGGTGTGACGGGGGCGTCGGTGCGCAGGGCGACGAGTTCGGTGGTCTCGTTGTGCGGTAGCCAGATCTCGACGTGCTTCATCCGGTCGGGCAGGCCGGTGAAGCGGACGGTGCCGGGTGGACCCGACCGGCGCTGCGTGGTCCCGCTGCTCATGTCGATGGTCACCGTGTCACCACCGGCGACGCTGGCCTGGTCGATCAGCTGACCGTCGACGAGCAGGTCGTACACACCGTCGGGGCGGGACGGCAGGCCGGTGTAGGTCCATCGGGTAGGCAGCGCGTCCAGCTCGATCGCGGTGGCGCGGGTGCGGATGGCCAGCCGTACGCCGGCGGGCTGGGCCTCCACCATGGCGAGCTGACTGTCGGTGTTCTGGGCGCGCGCCCAGGCGGGCAGCCGGTGCGGCAGCACACCGCGCGCGGTGTGCTGCACGTCGAGCGCGCCGGGTAGGAGGTCCGCGGTGATCGGGGTATCGATCCAGGTGGAGGTCATGCTCTCAATCCATCGAGTGTTGTGGTCTCGCGCCTCGGCGAGGACGCCCGTACCGCCGGTTACAGCCAGTCGTGTTCGCGGGCATATCGGGCCGCTTCGTGGCGGGTCCGGGTCTGGGTCTTGCGCATGGCGTTGGAGAGGTAGTTGCGGACGGTTCCCGGTGCGAGGTGCAGTCGGGCGGCGATGTCGGTGACCGAGTAGCCCTCGCCGGTGACCCGTAGGACGTCGGCTTCGCGGTCGGTGAGGGGGGAGTCGTCGGTGACGGCGAGCGCGGAGACGTCCGGGTCGATCCAGCGTCTGCCGGCGTGCAGGGTGGCGATGACGGAGGTGATGTGGGCAGGCTCGGCGGACTTGCTGACGAAGCCCTGGACGCCGAGTTTCAACGCCTTGCGCAGCACCCCGGGGCGGGCGTGCCGGGTCAGCATGAGGACCACCTGCTCGGGTCGAGTCCGGCGGATCTCAGCGACCGCGCCGAGGCCGTCGACACCGGGCATCTCCAGGTCGATGACCAGCACGTCGGGGCGGTGCCGCAGGGTGGCCTCGATGGCCGTCGCGCCGTCCTGCGCCTCGGCGAGGACGGTGATGTCACCCTCCATGGGCAGCAGCGCGGCGAGGGCCGTACGCAGCAGCACCTCGTCGTCGGCGAGCACGATCGTCGTCATCGACGGCCCTCCTCGCGGGCCGGTGGGCTCACCGCGCCACGGGCGGGCGGGAACGTCGCGGCCGTCTGGAAGCGCCCCTCGTGCTGCTCCACGTTCAGCTGACCTCCGTCACCCGCCACTCGCTGCCGCAGCGCGGATAGTCCCCGCAGCTGCGGTGGGGTGTCGGCGGTCGCGCCGTCGTTGACGATGGTGATGCCTGATTCGGAGAGTGTGATCTGTACCTGGGTGGCCTGTGCGTGGCGCAGGATGTTGGTGGTGGTCTCGCGCAGCACCTGACCGAGCAGTTCGCTGACGCGGGCGTCGACCTCGGCCTCGCGGGTCACCCGGACCCGGATGCCGGCGGCCTCGAACAGGTTCTTCGCGTTCTCGATCTCGGCGGTGAGGTTGAGCCGCCGTTGGGCGTACGCGAGCTCCTTGGTCTGCGTGATGGTGTCGCTGACCAGCGCGTACGTCTCGCGCAGCTCCTTCTCGGCCCGCTCGGTGTCGCGGCCCAGCAGCCGCTGGGCCAGCGCGATCTTCAGCTTGACCACGTGCAGGGTGTGTCCCTGGATGTCGTGCAGGTCGCTGGCGAACCGCACGCGCTCGCGGACCACGGCAAGTTCCGCCTCGCGTTCCCGGGTCTGTTCGAGTTCCCGGATGAGGTCGTAGAACCGCTCGCCCACGATGGTGAAGACCGTCACGACGACGGTGAGGGCGGTCGGGACGAGGACGTAGGTGACGAGGACGTGACCGACGTCGTCCCGCTGCACCATCAGCCGCGTCGCGCCGACGGCGGCGACGTAGCTGAACAGTCCCGCCACCGCCAGCCGGCGGTGTCGCCGGACCTCGCGCAGGGCAAGCGAACCGACGGCGCAGAACCCCCAGTAGGCGTTGGGACTGCCGGTCACCAGGACCCCCAGCGGCCACACCGCTGCCCCGACGATCACACACGGGACCGCTACCCGGGCCAGGTCGTTGGCAGTCCACCGCTCGAAGGCCACCACGGCCGCCACGGCCCCCGGCACAAGGATGACGAGATGCCACCAGGTGCGCGCGTCGATGTAGAGCAGGACCACGGCGGCGAACACGACCGGCGGTAGTGACGTGGCGAGATTGAGCCGGCGCAGCCTTCCCTGCGTCGACTCGGTGAAGCGCGGGGATGTCGCGGTCACCACACCAGTATCCGGCAGCCGAGGGCCACGACCAGTGACACCGCGTCACATTCGGCGGTGACATGGTGCCACTGACGGGAAGGTGGCGCCCGCGCTGTGATGGGTGCATGTCCACCTCACCCGTCATCGAAGTCGACCGGCTGAACCTCACCTACGGTGACTTCCACGCCGTTAGGGACCTCTCCTTCGAGGTGCAGCCCGGAGAGCTGTACGCGCTGCTGGGCACCAACGGGGCCGGCAAGACCTCGACCCTGGAGGTTGTCGAGGGACACCGCAGGCCGTCCTCCGGCGCGGTGCGCGTCTTCGGGCACAGCCCGCAGGACCGGCGTGTGGTCCGTCCCCGGATGGGCGTGATGCTCCAGGAGAGCGGTTTCTCCCCGGACCTCACGGTCCGCGAGTCCGTCCGGCTCGTCGGCCGGCTCAGCGGGCGCCCCGACAACGTTGACCGGGTCCTCGACCTCGTCGATCTCACCGGCCGGGCCGGCCGGAGGGTGTCGCAGCTCTCCGGCGGGGAGAAGCGTCGGCTGGACTTCGCCACCGCCGTCTACGGCACCCCGGACCTGATCTTCCTGGACGAGCCGACCACCGGCCTGGACATCTCCGCCCGCGACGCCGTCTGGACGACCGTCGACCGGCTCCGCGAGAACGGCGCGACCATCGTGCTCACCACCCACTACCTGGAGGAGGCGCAGCAACGCGCCGACCGCATCGGACTGATGCACCAGGGCACCCTGCACCGCGAGGGAACCGTGGCCGAACTGACCCGCACCCTGCCGGCCGTCATCCGCTTCTCCCTCCCGGCCGGCGCGCCGGAGCTGCCGCTGCAGGCGGTGGCCGACGCCGAGGGGAAGGTCGTGGTCGAGACCTTCGGACTGCAGGAGGACCTGCACCTCCTGCTCCGGTGGGCGCAGGACCACGCCGTCGAGCTGCAGGGCCTGGAGGCCGGACCGACCCGCCTCGACGACGTCTTCCGCGCCATCAGCAACTGACAGAGATGATGTTGGTGAGCACCTCCCGCCCGGGGTCTGACCCAGCTACTGACTGACTTCGGGTCCTTAACGGGATTTGTCGGCCTCGGTCGGGAGGTGCTCGTGCACTCACTGGACGTGGCGTTGTGACTTCATAGGAGCCTGGCTAGAGGCCCCGTCTCTGTCTTGTCCGCGTTGCCCGGCTGGTGCGTGCCGCCCTGCTGCCAGCCACGAACGACAGGACGACGATGCCCTCTATTACACCCGATATCGCCATGATCGAGGTCGCCGGCGGCGTCGATACTCACCTGGACACCCACACCGCAGCGGTGATCGACCAGGTCGGCCGAGTGTTGGGCACCCAGCAGTTCCCGGCCACGGTGGCCGGCTACACCGCGTTGTTGGCCTGGATGCGCGGTTTCGGTCGCCTGGGGCGAGTCGGGATCGAGGGCACCGGCGCTTATGGGGCCGGTCTGGCCCGCCGGCTGCGCGACGAGCAGGTCGAGGTGATTGAGGTCGACCGGCCCGACCGTAAGACCCGCCGGTTCCAGGGCAAGTCCGACCCGATCGACGCCATCCAAGCGGCCAAGGCCGCCCTGGCCGGCGACCGGACCGGGATCCCCAAGCAGCGCGACGGCCGCGTCGAAGCCCTGCGCAACCTGCGGGTGGCCCGGCGCAGCGCCGTCGACCAGCGCGCCGACACCCAACGCCAGATCAAGACCCTGATCGTCACCGCCCCCGACGAACTACGCGCCCAGCTACGCGGCCTGACCGTCAAGCAGCTGATCACCGTCTGCGCGAGGATGCGACTCGACCCGGCCGACGCCGCAGCCCCCGTAACCGCCGTCAAAATCGCCCTGCGGTCCCTGGCCCGTCGCCACCAACAACTGTCCGCCGAGATCACCGACCTGGACGAGGTCCTCGATCCCTTGGTGGCCGCCATCAACCCCGGCCTACTCGCCGCCAACGGCGTCGGCACCGACGTCGCCGGCCAACTGCTGGTCACCGCCGGCGAAAACCACGAACGGCTCGCCTCCGAAGCAGCCTTCGCCATGCTCTGCGGTGTCGCCCCGATCCCCGCCTCGTCCGGCAAGACCACCCGGCACCGCCTCAACCGCGGCGGCGACCGCCAGGCCAACGCCGTCCTATACCGAGTCGTGCTCTGCCGCCTGCGCTGGGACCCCCACACCCGCGAATACATGCAACGCCGCACCAAGGAAGGCCTCTCCAAGAAAGAGATCATCCGCTGCCTCAAGCGCTACATCGCCCGCGAGCTCTACCAGCTCATCACCTCAAACGATCTCCAACTCGCCGCTTGACATCCATAGGAGCATCCCGCCATCCCGACAGGAGTTCCACCGTGTGGTCCATCGCCGCAGGCGAACTGATCCAGATCTTCCGCAACCGGCTGGTACTGATCACCAGCCTCATCATCCCGGTCGTCGTCAGCGCGTTCTTCGTCCGCCAGCACGAGACCTACGCCGCCCTCGGCAGCCTCGGCTACATCGCCGCGGTCGTGATATTCACGATCACCGCGTTCGGGCTCTACGCCACCGCCGTCACCACGCTGGCCTCCCGGCGGCAGAACCTCTTCCTCAAGAGGTTGCGCTCCACCGCGGAAAGCGACGCCGGCATTCTCGCCGGCCTGCTGCTGCCCGTACTGGTCCTCGCGGTCGTGCAGGTGACCGCGATCCTGACCGCCCTGGCCGTGGTCGCCGGCGCACCGGCCAACGTCGCTCTGCTGGTCGTGGCGTTCCTCGCAACCCTGGCTATGATGGTCGGCCTGGCCCTGGCCACGGCCGGGCTGACGAACTCCCCGGAACACGCGCAGGTCACCACCCTGCCCGTCACCCTCGGTGTGATCGCCATGGCCACCTGGGTCGGCATCTCCGGCACCGAGAACCTCCCCTGGCTCAAGCGACTGCTGCCCGGCGGTGCCGCCACCGAGCTGACCATGAACGCGTGGAACGGCGGCGTCGCCGTGACCGACTCCCTGCTCCTGTTCGCGCCCACGCTCGGCTGGGTCGTCATCGCCGTCGCCCTCGCCACCCGACTCTTCCGCTGGGAGCCCCGCCGATGACCACCGAACGCCAGCCAAACACAGGGTCCACCGCGCGGCCCGAATGTAAGCGCATCCATCAATGCGGTACGAAGGGGCACGGAACGACTTCGTGGAAGCCATGAACGAAACACCGAAGGAGACGACCGTCATAGCACCCGAGATCACATCCTGATACGCACGGACGTACTGCCGACATCCGGCCGAGACAGCGCCGATCGGTACGACGGCCTTCCCCACTGGTCCGCATAGGCCCGCCGCCGGGAAGGAGGCACCGAGCACCGGCTCTCGCCACCCGTACGGGGGCGGTGAGCCTGCTACCAGCCCTCTATAGCCGGCCGTCCGGCAACCCTGAAATGTCAGGCGCAGGCTCTCGGCCAGGGCGTCGTACGCCACCCGCTGACCGTATCCGAGCCGAGGCACTCCCAGGTCGCGGATCGATCACCTACGGGCCGGATCCGTCCCGGTTTCCGGGCGTGGTCGATCTGGCGCGGACCGTGTCATGCTGCATGGACCCGACGGGAGGACGACGATGGCTGCTGGCGATGCCGTACAGGTCCGGCCGGCGCGAGGGTCGCTGCGACCGCTGGTGTCCGGGGCGACGCTGGTCGTGGTCCTGGCGTTGCTGTTCGGGCTGCCATGGTGGACGTTGACGGTGGCGGCGCGGTGGCCGGAGCCGGTGGTGGCCGCCGGCACGAGCGTGTTCGTGGTCGCGGTGGTCGCGCTCCCCGTTCTGATGTATCTCGGGCACGGCCGCCGGCGGCTGGACGCGGCGGCCCGCGCGGGGGACACGCTCCTTGGCCTGGTCTGGATCCTCTTCGTCTGGGCGCTGCTCGGCAACGTGGCTCGGCTCCCGCTCGCCGTCGCAGGGGTCGCCGACCCGGTGCGGTCCCGGGCTGTGGCGGTCGGTGCGGCGGTCGTCTCGATCGTCCTGGCCGTCTGGGGGTACGCCGAGGCGATGCGGGTGCCCCGGGTCCGGCGGGTGGACGTGACCATCGACCGGCTGGGTGCCGGTCTCGACGGGGTCCGGGTGGTGCTGCTGACCGACACCCACTACGGCCCGATCGACCGGGCCCGCTGGTCCGCCCGCACGATCGAGGTGGTCAACGGCCTGGCCCCCGACATCGTCTGCCACACCGGCGACATCGCCGACGGCACCGTCGACCAGCGCCGGGCGCAGGCAGCGCCGCTGGGCACTGTGCAGGCCCGGCTGGCCCGGGTGTACGTGACGGGCAACCACGAGTACTACGGCCAGGCGCAGGGCTGGGTCGACCACATGCGGGCCCTCGGCTGGGAGCCCCTGCACAACCGGCACCTCGTGGTGGAGCGGGGAGGCGCCCAACTTGTCGTGGCCGGGGTCGACGACGTGACCGCCGCTTCGTCCGGCGTGGCCGGTCACCGCGCCGACCACGCCGCGGCGCTGGCCGGCACCGACCCGCGGCTGCCGGTGCTGCTGCTGGCGCACCAGCCGAAGCAGATCGACGACGCGGTCGCGGCCGGCGTGGATCTGCAACTGTCCGGGCACACCCACGGCGGCCAGATGTGGCCGTTCCACTACCTGGTCCGGCTCGACCAGCCGGTCGTGCAGGGCCTCAGCCGGCACGGCCGGACCCAGCTCTACACGAGCCGGGGGACCGGTTTCTGGGGCCCGCCGTTCCGGATCTTCGCGCCGAGCGAGATCACCCTGCTCACCCTTCGGACGGGTTAGCCCGACCAGGCCCTCACCCACGCCCCCACCTGACCGTGGTCGGGGATGCCTCGGTCAACTCTGTTGGCTATCCCGGGCCCAGAATCCGCCCGCATGTACCCGAGTCCATCAGGACCTCGCCGGACAGGACACGGCGCGAGCGACCCCGAGGTGAGCGCTCCGTGCTTCTCTGGTGACGACGCCAAGGGGCGGCTACATGGACGGAACGTCGTTGATCTTCGATGTTGTGCTCGACGTGTGTTCGCCAGCGGATGCCAGCCCGGGTCACCCGGTGCCGACGCGGGTCACCGCAGCCGATTGTGGTCGCAAACGGGGGTTCGTGTGCTCGAGGTGTGGGCCTGGGCTGGGCGAACACGGGTCCGGGTGCTGCGGGTGGACGTGGGCCGCTCCCTGCCACCCCAGGTGAACCCGCAGGTCGCTAGACTAGGCGCTCGCGCCCTCGTAGCTCAGGGGATAGAGCATCGGTTTCCTAAACCGTGTGTCGCAGGTTCGAATCCTGCCGGGGGCACCAACGCGGGGCCGTGACCAGCAGGAAGCCGGCCATGGGCCGACCTCACCCTCTCCGTCGCGGTTGACTTCGAGTTCCCGTACGGCGCCAGGACGCGCCGGATCGAGGTTTCCGCGGACGGACGGCATTGTCCGAAGCGAGCCGGGGCACCTGAGCACCGGACCCACCGCTCCGGTGGTCCGAAGCGCGGTCCGGGCAGAGCCGACCGGTCGCCGAGGAGGAACCGACGTGTCGAAAACCGACGAGCGACAGGTGACCCGGGAGAACCTGGGCGCCTGGCTGATCAAGGGCAACGCGGACACGGTCGACCTCGCCGGCCGGTTCGCCCGGGATCCCCGGGTGACGAGCTGGTGCGTACGCCCCGGCTACCGGGCCCGGCTGATGCGGGCCGGTCAGCCCATGCTCTTCTGGGCCAGCGGTAGCCGGGGACGGTTGCCCTACGGCGTCTGGGGGATCGGCCGGCTCATCGGCGAGCCGGTGCCCGGCGAGGAGGCCCACGCACCCTGGTCGGTGCCGCTGGAGCTGACCATCCTTCCTGAGCCGCAACGGCTGCGCCGTGACCGGTTGCGCGCCGACCCCCGGCTGGCTGGCCTGGAGGTGTTCCGTCAGCCGCAGGCGGCCAACCCGTCGTACCTGACCCGGGCGCAGTTCGCCGCCCTCGCCGCCCACCTGCCCGAGGGGGCGGTGCGCACCGGAAACTGTGGAGACCATTGACCTCACGTCCGGTGCAGGTTGTCGGATGGGGGCATGCGTGCGATTCGCCTTCACGAGTTCGGTCCCGCCACCAATCTCGTCCTCGACGACCTGCCCGACCTCACCCCCGCCCCCGACCAGGTACGTATCGCCGTGGCGGCCAGCGGGGTGCACCTGCTCGACACCACGCTGCGTCGGGGCGAGGGCGGCGGCCCGCTGCCGCTGCCGGAGCTGCCGACCGTGCCGGGCCGGGAGGTCGCGGGGACTGTCGACCTGGTAGGGGACGAGGTGGACGAGACATGGCGGGGTCGACGGGTCGTCGCCCACCTGGGCATGGTCCCGGGCGGGTACGCGGAGCAGGCGGTCGCCGCGGTCGGATCGCTGTTCGCCGTACCGGAGAAGATGGGGTTCGCCGACGCGGTGGCCCTGGTGGGTACGGGCCGGACCGCGCTCGGCGTGTTCGAGGTGGAGCCGCCGACGGCGGACGACGTGGTGCTGGTGCTGTCGGCGGCCGGCGGGATGGGTTGGTTGCTGGTGCAGGCGGCCCGGTCGGTCGGCGCGACGGTGGTCGCGGCGGCGCGGGGCGCGCAGCGGACGGCCCGACTGGGTGAACTGGGTGCGGACGTGGTGGTGGTCGACTACGACCGGCCGGACTGGACGGACCTGGTCCGGGCACGGGTCGGCGGGCCGACGCTGGTGTACGACGGGGTCGGCGGGGCGCTGGGCCGGGCCGCGCTGGAGTCGACGGCGACGGGTGGACGGTTCGTGATGTTCGGCTGGTCGGCGGGGGAGCCGACCCGGATCGGCACGGATGATCTGGTGGGGCGCAGCCTGACCGCCGGGTGGCTCGGGCAACGGCTCCGCACCAGGCCCGGGGGGATCGCCGGGTTGGCGGCCCGGTCGGTGGAGTTGGGCGGCCGGGGCTGGTGGCGTCCGCTGGTGTCGGCGTACCCGCTGGCGGAGGCGGCTGTCGCGCACGCCGACCTGGAGGGCCGGCGGGCGCTGGGCAAGGTGGTGTTGACCGTCTGAAGACCGTCGATGTGGGTCACGCGTTCCGCCGCCGTCGTGCGCGCCGGGGGTGACGTCGACGGTCAGCCGGGAAGCTGGTCGGCCCGGGTGAGCACCTGGTCGATCAGGCCGTAGTCCCTGGCCTGCTCGGCGGTGAACCACCGGTCCCGGTCCCAGTCGGCCTGGATCTCGTCGAGGGTGCGCCCGCTGTGCTCGGCGATCAGCTCCTGCATGGTCCGCTTGACGTGCAGCATGTTCTCCGCCTGGATGGTGATGTCGGCGGCGGTGCCACCCATCCCACCGGATGGCTGGTGCATCATGACCCGCGCGTGCGGCAGGGCGAACCGCTTGCCCGCCGCCCCCGCGCAGAGCAGGAACTGCCCCATCGACCCGGCGAGCCCCAGCGCCAGGGTGGCCACGTCGTTGCTGACGTACCGCATGGTGTCGTAGACGGCCATGCCGGCACTGACCGAGCCACCTGGCGAGTTGATGTAGAGGTAGATGTCCCGCTTGCTGTCCTCGGCGGCCAACAGCAGGATCTGCGCGCAGATCTGGTTGGCCGAGGCGTCGGTGACCTCGGTGCCGAGGAAGATGATCCGTTCCCGCAGCAGCCGCTCGAAGACCTGGTCGCCGAAGGCTGGCTGCCCGCCGTCCAGCATGCGCACGTCGTACCCGATCATGGTGACCACCCTCCGCGTTGCCGGCGGGCGACCTCGCTCCGCCCGGGGACCGGCGGGTCCAGCCTGCGCCGTCGGGCGGCCGCCACCCCAGCCTTTCTGCCCCGGGCAGATCTGCCCTCGGCAGAACCCGGCCAGCCTAACCGACCAGCAGCCGCCGCCGGCCCGTCCGGGCCCGCCGCCGCGCCAGCATCCTGGCGGTACGCGCAGCGGGGCGGGCGGTCGACAGGACGGCCGGCACCCGGACGGGCGCGACACCGGCCACCACGGCGAACCCGGACGCACCGCCGACGGGTGCCGGCGCACCACCGCCGGAGCGGAAGCCCGCGCCGCTGGAGCGGAAGCCCGCGCCGCCGACGTGGAACATCGGCGCGAAGCCGGTCGGCCCGCCGGCCCGTACCGTGGATGGGCCGCTGTTCGCCCTGGACGGACCGACCGCCGCAGTGGGTCGGCCGAATCCTGCCGTGGGTCGGCCGACCTGGAGGTGCGGACCGGTGCCGGCCCGGCGGGCGGTCGGCACCCGGCCCGGCCCGGCCAGGGTGCCGCCCGGCGGGACGGGCACCCGACGCTCGACCCGCCGTAGCTCGTCGCGGGCCTCTTCGAGCAGGTCGGACAGGTGGATCCCGAGGGCCCGGCAGATCGCCGCCAGCACCTCGGAGGAGGCTTCCTTGCGCCCGCGCTCGACCTCGGAGAGGTAGGGCAGGGACACGCCGGCGGCGGTGGCCACCTCGCGCAGCGTGCGGCCCTGGCGCAGCCGTACCCGGCGGAGCACCCCGCCGATCACCCGACGCAGCAGTGACATGCGGGCCTCCTCGTGGCCGGTGTCCCGGGACCCTCCCATCATGCCCGGTCGCCCGGCTCGGCACCGGCCCCCGGCGTCTCCCGCTGGTCCGACCGGCGGCCCGACCTGCCGCCCCACCCGTCACCCGCTATGTTGTGCTCGTGCAGGTGACCCAGGGGGAGCAGGACCGACGGTGATCCATTTCCCGGCGCAGCGGCGGGGACCGCTCAGCGCGTTGAGTCTCCGCCTGGCCGCCGCCCTGGGCCTGGTCCTGCTCACCGTGGCGGTGGTCTACCTGGACCGCAGCGGTTACCGCGACGTGGACGAGAACGGGCTGACCCTGCTCGACTGCTTCTACTACGCGGTGGTCACCCTCTCCACCACCGGGTACGGCGACATCACCCCCTACGAGCAGTCGGCCCGCCTGGTGAACGTCCTGTTCATCACCCCGGCCCGGGTGATCTTCCTGATCATCCTGGTCGGCACCACCCTGGAAGTCCTGACCGAGCAGTACCGGACCGGCCGTCGCCTGGGTCGGTGGAGGAGAACCGTGAAGGACCACGTCATCATCTGCGGCTACGGCACCAAGGGTCGCAGCGCGGTCTCCGCCCTGCTGGAGAACGGCCTGGACAAGTCCCGGATCGTGGTGGTGGAGCGCAGCGGCACCGCGCTGCGGCAGGCCACCTCGGCCGGGCTGGTCGCCATCGAGGGCTCCGCCACCCGTTCGTCGGTGCTGGAGGAGGCGCACGTCCGCAACGCCAAGTCCGTCATCATCGCCACCGACAGTGACGACGCCTCGGTGCTGGTGGCGCTCACCACCCGGCAGCTCACCGCCGGTCAGGTACGCATCATCGCGGCCGTCCGGGAGGCCGAGAACGCCCCGCTGCTGCGCCAGAGCGGCGCGCACCACGTGATCGTCTCCTCGGCCACCGCGGGCCGGCTGTTGGGCCTCTCCACCTCGGCCCCGCCGCTGATCGACGTGGTGGAGGACCTGCTCACCCCCGGGCAGGGCATGGCGCTGGCGATGCGTTCCGCCGAGCGGCACGAGGTGGGCAAGTCCCCGCGTGAGCTGGAGTCCCTGGTCATCGCCCTGGTACGCCGGGGCAAGGTGGTCACCCTGGCCGACAAGGCCGGTGCGGTGATCGAGACCGGCGACATGCTCGTGCACGTCCGCGACGATCGACCCACCGCCAACACCACCGCCTCCTGACACCGTGTAGCCCGCCGAAACGGCGAGTGGCCGGCCCCTGCGTGGGGAACGGCCACTTCGACGTGTCGACGGGCGACTAGCTGATGGTCCAGGTGTCGCCGGTGTGGAGGAGGTCGGTGAGTTGTTGTTCGGGGGTGTGGGTGGTGGTGGCTTTGGCGGTGGTGATCTGTTGTTGGACGAGGTTGTCGTAGGTGGGGCGGTTGGTTTGTCGGAAGACGCCGATGGGGGTGTTGCGGAGGTGGGGTCCGGGGAGTCGGGTGAGGGCGAAGGCGTAGGCGGGGTCGGTGATGGTGGTGTCGTGGATGACGATGTCTTCGGGTGGGGTGGTGGCGGTGTCGCGGACTTCGAGGCCGAAGGCGTGGGGTGGGTGGACGAGGCAGTGTTGGTTGTTGTGGCCGAAGGTGATGGGTTGGCCGTGGTGTAGGGGGATGAGGTGGTCGTCGCGGGTGTCGGGGTTTTTGAGTTGGTCGAAGGCGCCGTCGTTGAAGATGTTGCAGTTTTGGTAGATCTCGACGAAGGCGGAGCCTTGGTGTTGGGCGGCGGCGCGGAGGACTGTTTGGAGGTGTTTGCGGTCGGAGTCGATGGTGCGGGCGACGAAGGTGGCTTCGGCGCCGAGGGCGAGGGAGAGGGGGTTGAAGGGGGCGTCGGCGGAGCCGGTGGGGGTGGATTTGGTGATTTTGCCGGTTTCGCTGGTGGGGGAGTACTGGCCTTTGGTGAGGCCGTAGATGCGGTTGTTGAAGAGGAGGATTTTGAGGTTGACGTTGCGGCGTAGGGCGTGGATGAGGTGGTTGCCGCCGATGGAGAGGGCGTCGCCGTCGCCGGTGACGACCCAGACGGACAGGTCGGGTCGGGTGACGGACAGTCCGGTGGCGATGGCGGGGGCGCGGCCGTGGATGGAGTGCATGCCGTAGGTGTTCATGTAGTAGGGGAAGCGGGAGGAGCAGCCGATGCCGGAGATGAAGACGGTGTTCTCGCGGGGGATGTGCAGTTCGGGCATGAATTGTTGGATGGCGGCGAGGATGGCGTAGTCGCCGCAGCCGGGGCACCAGCGGACTTCCTGGTCGGATTTGAAGTCTTTGGTGGTGAGTTTCACCGTGACGGGTTCAGGCATTTTTGAGGACCTCTTCCAGCGTCGTCTCCAGTTCGGCGGCGGTGAAGGGTAGGCCGCGGACCTGGTTGTAGGCGATCGCGTCGATCAGGTAGCGGGCGCGGATGACCTGGGCGAGTTGGCCGAGGTTCATCTCGGGGATGACGACCCGGTCGTAGGCGGTCAGGACCTGGCCGAGGTTCGCCGGGAGGGGGTTGAGGTGGCGTAGGTGGGCTTGGGCGATGGGCAGGCCGCGGTGGCGCAGGGTGCGGCAGGCGGCGCCGATGGGGCCGTAGGTGGAGCCCCAGCCGAGGACGAGGACGCGGGCGTCGCCGTCGGGGTCGTCGACCTCGAGGTCGGGCACGGGGATGGCCTGGATGCGGGCGGCGCGGGTGCGGACCATGTAGTCGTGGTTGGTGGGGTCGTAGGAGATGTCGCCGGTCTTGTCGGCTTTCTCCAGGCCGCCGATGCGGTGTTCCAGTCCGGGGGTGCCGGGGATCGCCCAGGGGCGGGCGAGGGTGTCGGGGTCGCGTAGGTAGGGCAGGAACGTGACGCCGTCGTCGTGGTTGGGTGCGGTGGCGAAGGAGACGCGTAGGTCGGGCAGGGAGTCGACGTCGGGCAGGAGCCAGGGTTCGGAGCCGTTGGCGACGTAGTTGTCCGACAGCAGGATCACCGGGGTGCGGTAGGTCACGGCGATACGGGCGGCTTCGAGGGCGGCGTGGAAGCAGTCCGAGGGGGACTTCGCGGCGATGACCGCGACGGGGGCTTCACCGTGGCGGCCGTGTAGGGCCATGTTCAGGTCGGCCTGTTCGGTTTTCGTGGGTAGCCCCGTCGACGGGCCGGCGCGTTGCACGTCCACGACGACCAGGGGAAGTTCCAGGGCGACGGCGAGGGAGATCGTCTCGGATTTCAGGGCGACCCCGGGGCCGCTGGTCGTGGTGACCCCGAGGGCACCGCCGTAGGAGGCGCCCAACGCGGCGCCGACCGCGGCGATCTCGTCTTCGGCCTGCATGGTGACCACGCCGAGTTTCTTGTGTTTGCTCAGTTCGTGGAGGATGTCGGAGGCGGGGGTGATCGGGTACGCGCCGAGGAACACCGGCAACCCGGAACGGACCCCCGCGGCGACCAACCCCAACGACAGGGCGGCGTTACCGGTGATGTTGCGGTAGGTACCCGGCAGCATCCTGGCGGGTTTCACCTCGTAGCGCACCGAGAACGAATCAGTGGTCTCGCCGTAGTTCCACCCCGCCCGGAACGCGGCGATGTTCGCCGCGACGAGATCCGGACGCTTCGCGAACTTCCGCTCCAGGAACCGCAACGTCGAGTCGTACGGGCGGGAGTACATCCACGACAACAACCCCAACGCGAACATGTTCTTCGCCCGCTCGGCGTCCTTCTTCGACACCTGCAACTCCGCCAGAGCACCGACCGTCATCGACGTCAACGCCACCGGATGCACCACGAACCCCGCCAGAGAGTCATCCTCCAGAGGACTCACCGCGTAACCGACCTTGACCAGGTTCCGCCTGGTGAACTCATCGGTGTTCACGATGATGTCCGCACCCCGACGCAGATCCGCCAGATTCGCCTTCAACGCCGCCGGATTCATCGCCACCAGGACGTTCGGCGCGTCCCCCGGCGTCAGAATGTCGTAATCAGCGAAATGCACCTGGAAACTCGACACCCCCGGCAACGTCCCCGCCGGCGCCCGAATCTCCGCCGGGAAATTCGGCAACGTCGAAATATCATTACCCAACTGCGCCGTCTCCGAGGTGAACCTGTCCCCCGTCAACTGCATCCCATCACCCGAGTCACCCGCAAACCGGATCACCACCCGGTCCAACTGACGGATCTGCTTGGTCACGCCCGCACCTCGCTTCGCTCGGCCCCGCCGCGCGCGCGGCTGCACATGATGGTGACCCCGCCTTGCCCGGCCACTCGACCTCCTTGACGCGCCGCTGCGCCCGGTCCGCCCGTGGGCTGGCCCGGCCCGCTGTCGTCTCTCGCTCCGAGCCTACGTCCCGGGCTTAGGGCATCCTTGGTGGAGGTCCGACACCTGGGATACAGGTCGGTGGCATTTGTGGGAGTTTGCGGCGATTTGCGGTGCCCGCCGTAATTGAGATCACCGCCCGTCCCGGTCGCCACCGGACTCCCCGGCTCCCGCCCGCCCGTCAGCCGGTCAGCCGGGTCGGTGCCTCGCCGGTGGTGTCCGCCGCCGGCCCGGTCGCCCGTCGCCGTAGTGAGCCGGTGGCAAGCGCGAGCGCCAACACCACCAGCAGGACGGAGACCACGATCAGCACGAGCGCGGTCCGCTGGGCGGACGACATCCCGGCGATGTCGACGGCCCCGCGTCCCTCCGCCGCGATCAACCCCTGCGACCCGGTCGGCGCGGGAGTGCCCACCGGCGTGGTGGCAAGCGCGGCGGCGGCGGTGATCCGGAAGCTCAGCTGGACCTGACGGGCCGGCCCGCGCTCCGGAGTCAGCCGGCCGACCAACGCGCCGGCCAGCGGCGCCTCGCGCTGGGCGTCCGGGGTGGCGGCGACGGTGAACCGGAGCGTCTCCGTCCGCCCCGCCGGCATGACGCCCAGGTCGCAGCGGGTACGCGTCGGCGACGCCGACACGCAGCCGGCCGGCGGATCCAGCACGCTGACCCCGGCAGGCAGCACGACCTCGACCCGTCCGGTGGCGTCCACCCGCCCGGTGTTGCCCAGTTGGGCCGCCAGCACGGTGGGTCCGCCACTGATGTCGAAGGCGACCTCGTCGGCGTCCAGCAGGATCCCGGGCACCGGCGGACCGGGCGGGAAGAGGACCGCGAAGCCCTCGTTGTCCCGGGCGGTGTCGCCGGCGCCCGGCCCGGTCGCGGTGACCCGTACCGCACCGCTCAGCGGCATCTGCCGCCAGGCGCCGCCGCTGACCCGTACCCGGATCAGGGTGTCGAACAGGTCGCCCGGCGCGGTGGTCCACTCGCCGCAGTGCCAACCGTCGTCGCCGGCCGCCGCGCAACCAGGCGTCCCGGCGTCGGTGAGCCCGGCCGGCAGCGTGTACGCCAGTCGCACCCGCTCCGGCACGGCACCGGTGTTGGAGACGGTGACCCGCAGGGTGGTGACCGTGCTCCGGGCTCCCCAGTAGCGGTCGTCGAGCGTGACGTCCCCCGTGGTGACCTGGACCCCGACCCGCCCGCCGCCCGGCTGCTGCGGGTTCGGCCCCGGCGGCGCGGGCCTGCTGGGCAGCGGTGGCTTCGGGGTCGGTGCCGCGGTCGGAGTGGTGGTGGCCGTCGGCACCGGTGCCGTGGTCTCCGGCGTCGTGCCGGTCGGCTCCGGCGCGGGTGTGGTGGGCTCCGGGGCCGGCGGCAGCGTCGGCGGTGCCGTGGTCGGGGCCGGCCCGGTCGCCGTCGGCTCGCCCGGGGGCGTGGTCCCGTCCGTCGGGTCGCCGCCGCCGGCGGTGGGGACGTCGGCCGGGTCGGTGACCAGACGGGTCACGGTGGGTGCCGCCGTCGCCAGGCCCGCCGGCATCCCGAGCGCGACCACCAGCCCGGCCGTCAACACCGCCCCGACCAGAGCAGGGGTACGCCGGACGAGGAACCGCCGAAGGGCACGCGTGTTCACGCCGGGCATCTGACCTCCGTGACTCTGGGTGAGAGTTCATTATTCGGTAACAGTTGCCAGGTGGCACCAGTACCTGTGGAAGAGAATTCGGTGACGTGTTCGGGTGCCCGCCCACGGCGTCCGGACCGGCCCGAGGCCCGGTAGGCTGACCCACCGTGACCGGTTACCTGGGCTCGTACGCGACGCTCGGGCTCTTGCTGCTCGCTGCCGTCCTCTTCTTCGTTACGGCGTTCTCCGCCAACCGGGTGTTACGTCCCGGCCGTCCGGCCGACCCCGCCGGCAAGCGGGCCGGCTACGAGTGCGGCCTCGACCCGGTCGGTGGCGACTGGGCGCAGATGCAGATCCGTTACTACGTGTACGCGTACCTCTACGTGCTCTTCGCCGTCGAGGCGGTCTTCCTCTTCCCCTGGGCGATGGTCTTCGACCGGCCCGGTTTCGGTGCGGTGACGGTCGCCGAGATGGGCGTCTTCGTGGCCGTGGTCGCGCTCGGCATCCTCTACGCCTGGCGCAAGCGCATCCTGAACTGGACCTGACCACCCCAGCGGCCGGGTCGGGCGGCGGTCAGGCCAGGCCGCGGCGGGTGACGGTGGGTGGGCGGTCGCCCCGGATCGAGGCCACCATGTCGAGCACCCGACGGGTAGGCAGGACCTGGTGGGCGCGGAAGACCCGGGCACCGAGCCAGGCCGACACCGCCGTCGCGGCCAGGGTGCCCTCCAACCGGTCCGACACCGGAAGGTCCAGTGTCTCGCCGATGAAGTCCTTGTTCGACAACGCCACCAGCAGCGGCCAGCCGGTGCCGGACAGCTCGGCCAACCGGCGGGTGATCTCCAGGGAGTGGCGGGTGTTCTTGCCGAAGTCGTGCGCCGGGTCGATCAGGATGCCGTCGGGGCGTACCCCCAGGGCCACCGCCCGCTCGGCGAGCCCGGTCACCGTCGCGACCACGTCGGCGACCACGTCGGGGAAGGCCGCCCGGTGCGGCCGGGTGCGGGGCGTCAGGCCGCCGGCGTGTGAGCAGACCAGCCCGGCCCCGGTCTCGGCGGCCACCCGGGCGAGCGCCGGATCGGCCCCTGACCAGGTGTCGTTGAGCAGGTCGGCACCGGCCGCCACCGCCTCGACCGCCACCTCGGCCCGCCAGGTGTCGATCGAGATGACCACCTCGGGGAACGCGGCCCGGACGGCGGCGATGGTGTCCACCGTCCGCCGGATCTCCTCGACCACGTCGACCTCGTCGCCCGGCCCGGCCTTCACCCCACCGATGTCGATGATCTCGGCGCCCTCGGCGACCGCCCGTTCCACCGCGCGCAGCGCGCTGTCCTGCGCGAAGGTGGCACCCCGGTCGAAGAACGAGTCCGGCGTCCGGTTGACGATCGCCATCACCACCGGCTCGCCCGGGGCGAACGTCCGCCCTCCGAGCCGCAGCGCCCCGGCCAATTCCGCCTCCCGCAGGTCACCGGCCGGACGACCCGGCCGATGCCGACGCTAGCCGGTCGTCCGCCCCGGCCCTCGGGCCGGTACGACCCCAGGCCCCCGCCCCGCTCCGGAGCCGGTACGGCCAGAAGATCGGTGACGATGATGGTGGTTGGGGTCGCTCCGGAGGGTGTCCCCGTGCCACGATCTCCCTATGGGTCAGACTCTGCTCATTGTGGTCGTCGCGTTGACCGTGGCGGCGGTCGTGTTCGGCGTGACGGTGCTGATCTCGGGTCGGGACGGGCTCGCCCCCACCGAGCCCGACGGCAGAGCCGTCCCGTTGCCCGGTGGCCGACCCCTGCGGGAGTCGGACGTCGGCGCGCTCCGCTTCGACACCGCCCTGCGCGGCTACCGGATGGCCCAGGTCGACCAGGCGATGCGCCGGGCCGCCTACGACATCGGATACAAGGCCGAGCTGATCGGGGTGCTGGAGGCCGAGGTCGTCGCGCTGCGGGAGGGCCGTACCGCCGACGCCGACGTGCTGCGCCGTACCCGGGAGGAGGCCGTCGCCACCCCGCCCGACGCCTCTCCGGCGACCCCTGCCCCGGACGCACCCGGTCCGGAAGGCCCGACCGTCGAGGTCGAGCCCATCGACATCACCCCCACCCCGACCACGGACCGCACCGATGCGGACCGCACCGAGACGGACCGCACCGAGACGGACCGCACCGAGACGGACCGCACCGAGGACCGTGCCGAGACGGACCGGGCCGACGCGGACCGTCCCGGCGGTGCCGTGGCCCGGTCGGAGCCGGTGTGACCGGACCCGATCCGGCCGGCGGCGGCCTGGCCGACGAGGCCGCCCAGCCGGGTGCCGGCGAGTTCACCGCCACGGTGATCGTCAACGCTCCCGCCGAGCGGGTCTTCGCCGCGCTGACCGACTGGGAGGGGCAGTCCGACTGGATTCCGCTGACCCGGGTGCGGGTGGTCGAGGGCGACGGCGGGGAGGGCAGCCTCGTCGAGGCGGTCACCTCGCTCGGCCCGGCGGCGCTGCGCGACGAGATGCGGGTGGTCCGGGTCGACGCCCCGTACGAGGTGGGCGTGGTGCACTGCGGCAGGCTGCTGCGCGGCCCGGGCGTGCTGCGTTGCACCCCGCTGGCCGACGGCCGCACGCAGGTGGTCTGGCACGAGTGGTTCCACCTGCCCGGCGGGTCGGCCGGGCGGGTCGCCTGGCCGCTGCTCTGGCCGGGTTCCAAGGCAAGCCTGACGCTGGCCCTGAGGCGCTTCGCCCGCCTGGTCGAGTCCGGCCGCCTGCCCCGGCCGTCCGCGCCCCGCTGACCGGTCCGGCCCGCCACCCGGCGGTGTCGGGCCCCTGGCCTAGCGTGTACCGGGTGACTGACCTGGTGACCGGCCCCGACGGACTGCCCCGCTGCGCGTGGGGGGCGAGCACCCCGGACTACGCGATCTACCACGACACCGAGTGGGGCCGTCCGCTGCGCGGCGACGACGCCCTCTACGAACGGCTCACCCTGGAGGCGTTCCAGTCCGGGCTGTCCTGGCTGACCATCCTGCGCAAGCGCCCGGCGTTCCGGCTGGCCTTCGCCGACTTCCGGATCGACCGGGTCGCCGCCTTCGACGACGCGGACGTGACCCGGCTGCTCGCCGACGCGGGAATCGTCCGCAACCGGGCCAAGATCGAGGCGGCGGTCGCCAACGCCCGCGCCGCGCTGGCCCTGCCCGCCGGGCTCTCCGCGCTGCTCTGGTCGTACGCGCCGCCGCCCCGGGCGGCCCGGTTCGGATCGTTCGCCGAGGTGCCGGCCACGACCCCGGCGTCCACCGCGCTGGCCAAGGCGCTCAAGAAGCAGGGTTTCCGCTTCGTCGGCCCCACCACGGCGTACGCGCTGATGCAGGCCACCGGAATGGTCGACGACCATCTCGCCGGCTGCCACGCCGGCACCGCCGTGGCCCGTGATGGGATGGGGTCATGACCGTGACCGACCACCGCAGCACCGGCCCGACCGACGTCGACGGCGGGCGGGGCGACGACGCCTGGGCGGTGCTGCTGCCGGCCGGGCGGCACGACGCCGAACGCCTCGTCCACCACGACACCCTGGAGCTGACCGTCCCGGCCGGTGCGCCCGCGCCCCGCCCCGGTGACCCGGTGGCGGTGCTGGCCGACGACCCGCCCCGGCTGGTGGCGCTGGGCCGGGTCGCCCGGCACGACGGGCAGGCGCTGCTGGTGACGTACACCCGGCGGTCGTTCGACGCGCCGGTGCCGATCGACCGGACGGCGGTCGCCGGCCCGGTCACCGCGCTCGCCCCGGGCAGCTACCGCGAGCTGGTCGACCGGCTCGGCCCGCCGCCGCTGCGTCGGACCTGGCTGGTCAGCCTCGACCTGCCGATCGAGGCCGAGTCCCCGGCCGAGGCGGTCCGGCTCTTCTGGTCGTACGTGCAGGAGCTCGGTCCGGCCGAGCTGCCTGCCTTCGTCTCACCGAGCGGCGACGAGCTGGCCATGCAGGCGTTCGTGCTGGGCGCCGAGGCCAACCAGGACCCGGAGGAGGACGACTAGCCACCCGCCGACCGGGTAAGGGCGCACGGGTGCCGGCAGTCGGTCGGCCGGTCGGGGGAGAGCCGATGCGGTTCCAGGACAAGGTCGCGTTCGTCACCGGTGGCGCCTCGGGGCTCGGGGAGGCGACCGCCCGCCGATTCGCCGCCGAGGGGGCCCGGCTGGTGATCGCCGACATCAACGCCGAGGGCGCCCGGCGGGTGGCCGCCGAGCTGCCCGACGCCCTCGCGGTCACCGTCGACACCGGCGACGCCGCAGCGGTGGAGCAGGGCATCGCGGACGCGGTGCAGCGCTACGACCGGATCGACGTCATCTTCAACAACGCCGGCATCGACGGCCGGCAGCAGCCCCTGCACGAGATGGACGTGGAGAACTGGCAGAAGGTCCGGCGGATCAACGGCGACGGCGTGTTCCACGTGCTCAAGTACGGCATCGAGGCCATGCTGCGCGGAGGCGGGGGTGCGATCGTCAACACCTCGTCCACCACCGGCCTGGCGGCGCAGGAGAACATCTCCCCGTACACCTTCACCAAGGCCGGCATCGTCGGGCTCACCCGGTCGGCGGCGGTGGAGTACGCGGCCCGCAACATCCGGGTCAACGCGGTCGCCCCCACTGTGGTGATGACCCCGCTGGTGCAGCACTTCATCGACAGCGCGCCCGATCCGGCGGAGATGCGGGCCCGGATGGAGTCGTTCAACCCGAAACCCGGCATCCCCAGCCCGGACGACGTGGCCGGCGTGGTGCTCTTCCTCTGCTCCGACGACGCCACCTGGATCACCGGCCACACCGTCCCCATCGACGGCGGCTATGTCGCCCGCTGACGGGGACGGTGTGGCCCGGCACCGACGGGGATGGTGTGGCCCGGCCGGCAGGTCGTCGAGGTGACGCGTGACCGCCACGGCACGGCACGGCCGGTGCCCCCGGGCCGGCCCGGCACTTCAGTTGCCGTGGAAGACCGGCTTCTGCTTTTTGACGAACGCGATGGTGGCGGCCCGGTGGTCGGCGGTGGCCCCGCAGATCGACTGGGCCTGCGCCTCGGCGGAGAGGGCGTCGGCGAGGGTGCCCGCGTCGGCGATGGAGAGCTGCCGCTTGATCGCCCCGTAGGCGACGGTCGGGCCGGCGGCGAGCCGGGCGGCCAGCTCGTGCGCGGTGGGCAGCACCTGCTCGTCGTCCTCGACCAGCCGGGTGAGCAGCCCCGACCGGTAGGCCTCGTCGGCACCGACCGGCTCGGCGAGCATCAGCAGTTCGACGGCCTTGGCGTGGCCGACCAACCGGGGCAGTGTCCAGGACGCCCCGGTGTCGGCGGCCAGGCCCACCCCGGCGAACGCCATCAGGAACTTCGTCTTCGGCCCACCGATCCGGAAGTCGGCCAGGAACGCCAGCGAGGCGCCCGCTCCGGCGGCCATCCCGCGGACCGCGGCGACCACCGGCTTGGGCAGGTTCGCCAGCCGGGCGGCGATCGGGTTGTAGTGCGCCCGGACGGTGTCCAACGGATCCCGACCCGGCGACTCCAGGGTCTGTACGTGCTCGCGCAGGTCCTGACCGGCGCTGAACGAGCCACCCGCCCCGGCCAGCACCACCGCCCGGCAGGACCGGTCGGTCTCCAGCTCGGCCAGGGCGTCCCGGAGGGCCTCCTTGAGCGCCACGTCGAGCGAGTTCATCGCGGTGGGGCGGTTCAGGGTCAGGGTGACCACGGCATCGGTGCGGTCGACGAGCAGTGGCTCGGTCACGTCGCTAACGGCCCTTCTGTCGGGGAAGCCGGTTGCCGGCGTCGAGGCACTGCTCGACGTACCGGTCGGCGGCCGGCCGGAGCCGGGTGGCGTGCCTGTCGAAGAAGCTGGCGGCGGCGGTGCCGGGCCAGCGTTCGGGAAGCAACGCCGGGGGGAGTTGCGGGTCCTGGAAAAGGAAGGTACGCCATGCGTGCACCAGCCGGAACCGGGCCGCGTACGCCTCCTCGTCGCCACTGCGTACGGTCACCCCGGCCAGTTGGGCACGCTGTTCGGCGACGAACCGCTCGTACGCGTGCCCGATCTCGCCGAGGTCCCAGGCGCGGCGGACCACGCCCATCGCGCCGGGGGTGCCGGCGGCGTGTGCGGCGGTGAACCGCTCGTAGTGCACCCCGGCCTCCTCCAGCAGCACGTCGACGTCCTCGCTGGCCCGGGTGGCCACCCAGGTGTGCTCGTCGAGGGTGCCGTAGCCGAGGAAGCTGAGGTTGGCGGCGAGCCGCTGCCGGTCCCGGCGGGCCGTCGGGGTCGACAGGACCAGCAGGTCGAACCGCCCGTCCCAGGTGATCCGCCCGGTGCGGTAGATCCGGGCGGCGGCCTCGTCCAGCCGGCGGACCGCCTTGGGCGTGATCGAATACCCGGGGCCGGAGGCGAGCCGCAGCGGTTCGAGCCAGCCCTGGCGGACCATCCGGGACACGGCGGTCCGGACGGCCGGCGGGGCGACGCCGAGTGGGGCCAGCAACTTCACCAGGGCGGCAACCGGTGCGCGCCCACCCCTCGTGCGGAGATGGTCGCCGTAGAGGTCGAAGAGTGCCGACCGTGCCTGCATGACCGCACATTGTGACAGGCCTTCTCAAGATAAGCTAGATGCTGTTACATCAATGCTGCTCCGGTTTGGGTCCGGCGGTGTTCATCAGGGAAAATCGTGGTCGACGCCCCCGCGTACCTTGCGGGTGGTCGGCACGAAGTGGCTGTGGGGCAGTACACCTACCCTGATGTTTAGGTCTGAGGGGAGACAACATGGCGGCGATGAAGCCGCGGACGGGCGACGGTCCGCTGGAAGTCACCAAGGAGGGTCGGGGCATCGTCATGCGGGTCCCGCTGGAGGGCGGTGGCCGGCTCGTCGTCGAGATGACTCCCGACGAGGCCAACGCGCTCGGTGACGCGCTGAAGGCGGCTGCCGGCTGATCGGCCGGCACTCCGCGCGGTGCCGCGCGGACGGTCCCGGGTCCCTGAGTCACCGGCGTCGCCGGTGACTCAGGGACTTCGTCTGTCACCCGCGGGTCATCGAGGTCCCGCACCACGAACTTCCCGGAGGTACGGTCCAGCGTGCTCGCCATCAGCCTCGCCGTCGCCGTCGACCGGTCGGACGTCCTCGTCCTGCCCGTCCGCGCCGCCACCGACCCGGACGGCACCGCGCCGGCACTGGTCGCCACCGCACCGCCGCCCGCCGACGAGCTGCGGACCGAGGCGGAGGCGCTGCTGCCGGCCACCCGGCTGACCGGCCGGGCCGGCGAGACCCTGACCCAGCTGCGCCCCGGTCGTACCCCGGCCCGTCTGCTGCTGCTCGGCGTGGGCGACGGTGGAGAGCGGGCCTGGCGGACTGCCGGTGCCGCCCTGGCCCGTGCCGCCGCAGATGAGACACATATCACGTTGGCTCTGCCGGTCGACGCTACGGCCGGAGTCGTCCGGGCCCTCGTCGAGGGGGTGCTGCTCGCCTCGTACCGGTTCCGGCTGTCCGAGGGAGAGCCGTCGCCCACGCTGGCCGGGGTGACCCTGCTGACCGTTGCGCCGGACCCGCTCGCCGAGGCGGTCGAGGCGGCCCGGACCACCGCCCGGATGACCTGTTTCGCCAGGGACCTGACCAACACCCCGTCCTCGGTGAAGAACCCGCAGTGGTTCGCCGCCCAGGTCGCCTCCGCCGCCGCCGAACACCCCGACCTGCACCTGCGGGTACGCGGTCCACAGGAGTTGGCGGCCGAGGGCTTCGGCGGCATCCTCGCCGTCGGCGGCGGCTCGGCCAGCCCTCCTCGCCTGGTCGAGCTGGACTGGCGGCCCGCCGACGCCCGGCTGCACGTCGTCCTGGTCGGCAAGGGGATCACCTTCGACACCGGCGGCATCTCGATCAAGCCGGTGCCGGCGATGAAACTGATGCGCAAGGACATGGCCGGTGCGGCGGCGGTCGTCGCGGCCACCCTCGGCGCGGCGGCGCTGCGGCTGCCCCTCCGGGTCACCGCCCTGACGCCCCTGGCCGAGAACATGGTCAGCGGCGCGGCGTTCCGCCCCGGCGACGTCATCCGGCACTACGACGGCACGACCAGCGAGAGCACCAACTCCGACGCCGAGGGCCGGCTGGTGCTCGCCGACGCGCTCGGTTACGCGGCCCGCGAGCTCCGCCCCGACCTGCTGATCGACCTGGCCACCCTGACCGGTGCCAACGCGGTGGCGCTGGGCAAGCGGACCGGCGCGCTCTATAGCGAGAACGACGAACTGGCCGCCGCCGTGCTGGGCGCCGTGGACGACGCCGGCGAGGCGGCCTGGCGGATGCCACTGCCCGCCGACTACCTCGAACACCTCGGCAGCGACCTGGCCGACCGGCACAGCTCCCCGGACCGGGGGGCCGGCTCGGTGATGGCCGCGCTCTACCTGCGCGAGTTCACCGGCGAGCTGCGGGACCGGTGGCTGCACATCGACATGTCCGCGCCGTCCTGGGCCGACGGCGACCACGCGGAGCTGACCCGTGGTGCGACCGGCTGGGGCGTCCGGGGCCTGCTGCGCTGGCTGGCGACCCTGGACTGAGCCGCCCACCCCGGCCCGCGCTCCGGCCGGTCAGCGGGTCAGCACTTCACCGCGGCCAGCAGGCCGTGACCGACCGGGAGCAGAGCCGGAATCCACTGCTCGGCCTCCCGGATCGCCTTGACCGTCTCCCGCATGGTCACCGTTTCGGCGTCCCGGGCGGCCGGGTCGCCGATCCGTCCGCCGGCGAAGCCGCCGTTGAGGGCGAGCACCCCGCCGGGGCGCAGCAGCCGCAGCGCGGCGTCGACGTACGCGGCGGAGCCGGTCGCCTCGCCGTCCACGAAGATCAGGTCGTACGCGCCGTCGGCGAGCCGGGGCAGCACGTCCAGCGCCCGACCGGTGATGATCCGGGTGCGGCCGGACAGGAAGCCGGCCTCGACGAAGATCCGCCTGGCGATCCGCTGGTGCTCGATCTCGACGTCGATGGTGGTGAGCACCCCGTCGGCACGCATGCCACGGAGCAGCCAGACCCCGCTGACCCCGGTGCCGGTGCCGATCTCCACCACCGCGCGGGCGTTGCCGGCGGCGGCGAGCAGGCGCAGCGCCGCCCCGGCGCCCGGGGTGACCGCGTCGAGGCCGACCTCCCGGGCGAGGCTGCGGGCGGTCCGAAGCACGATGTCCTCGCCCACGTACGACTCGGCGAACTGCAACGCCTGCGCCGTCGGGCTGCCGGAACTGGCGACCGTGGCGATGGGACACCTCCGGGCGGGATGATGGTGCAACGGGCGGGTTGGCGGTATGAGCCTAGAGGCGAGGCTTCCTCGGCGCAGCCGCGAGTCCACCCGTGACCGTTCCCGGTCGGGCCGGAGTCCGCCCGTGCACCACCGACGGCGTGCCGAAGTCCGTCCGTGCACCGTTCCGCAGGGCCGGAGTTCCGCCGACGGCGGGGCCGGCGGTCGTCGGTGGGGCCGGCGGTCGTCGGTGGTCGGTCGTGACGGGATGAAAGGCGTCGGTCGCGATCACGGGCGGGCAAGAGCTGACTCCGTCCGGCGCATCCGTGCAATCCTGGATGGGGTGCCCTCCTGCGCCGTGACCGCCACCCCCGGTCGTGGCCCGGGGCACCGGGGGACGGACTGGGAGGCACCGACGTGACCGACGGCTGGGACTGGCGAGCGCCCGGCGGGACTCCGGGGTCGGCGTCGCCGCCGGCCGGGCCGCCACAGACAGGCCCGACGACGCCGTACGGGGCCCACGGCGGTCCGGCGTCGCCATGGTGGTCCGACGCGCTCGCCGACCCCTGGCGCGACCCGTACGCCCCGTCAGCGGTGGTCCTGCCGGGCGTGCCGGCCACCGGGGCGGCACCGGAGCCGGTCACCGACCCGGACGCGCCGGGCCGGCCGAAGCTCCGCCAACTGCTGCTCGTCCCGCTGATCGTCGCGCTGCTCGCCGGCACCCTGGGCGGTGCCCTCGGGTACGCCTTCGCGGTGCGTGGCGGGGTCGGCGGCGGGGTCACCCTGGGGGCCGGCCCGGCCGAGGGCCCGGCGCTGGCCCAGCGTCGCCCCGATTCGCTGGCCGGGGTCGCCGGCCGGGTCCTGCCCAGCGTGGTGACCATCCGGGTGGCCAGCCTGGGCGGCACCAGCGAGGGCTCCGGGTTCGTCGTCAGCACCGACGGCTACATCGTCACCAACGACCACGTGGTCGCCGACGGCACCGGCCGGGCGTCGGTGACCTTCAACGACGGCAGCAGCTCCCCGGCGACGGTGGTCGGTCAGGACCCGGAGTCGGACATCGCGGTGATCAAGGTGAACCGCAAGGGGCTGCGGCCGATCGAGTTCGGTGATTCCGAGACGCTCGCGGTGGGCGACCCGGTGCTGGCCATCGGCTCACCGCTGTCCCTGGCGAACACGGTCACCGCCGGCATCATCAGCGCGTTGGACCGCACCATGCAGGCGGGTGAACCGGGTGGGCCGGTCCGCTACTACGCCGCGATCCAGACCGATGCCGCGGTCAACCACGGCAACTCCGGCGGTCCGTTGGTCGACTCGGCGGGCCGGGTGATCGGGGTGAACTCGACGATCAAGTCGCTGGTGGCGGAGGGGCAGGAGGCGGGGAACATCGGGCTCGCCTTCGCCATCCCGATCAACCAGGCGAAACGGATCACCCAGGACATCATCGGCACCGGCAAGGCCCGGCGTACCGTGATCGGGGCCCAGGTCGCCGGCACCGGGACCGCCAGCCGGGCCGGCACCGGCGTGCGCCTGGCGGCCGTGGAGCCGACCGGCCCGGCGGCCGAGGCGGGCCTGAAGACCGGCGACGTGGTCCTCAGGCTCAACGGGCGGCCGATGAACGAGCCGACCGACCTGATCGCCCTGGTCCGCAAGTTCGCCCCGGGATCGGTGGTGACGGTGGAGTACCGGCGTGGCACGACCCGGCAGAACGCCTCGGTGACGCTCGCCGCGGACGCCAAGTGAGGACCGGTCACCCCCTCCCGGATCGGGGTCTGACGTGCGTAGGCTTGGCCCGACGCGACGAGGAGGCCCCGCGGTGCTCGACAACCTGAACTGGTGGGAGATCGGCGTACTGCTGCTCCTGGCGCTGCTGATCTTCGGAGACCGGTTGCCCAACGTCATCAGCGACGGCCTGCGGATGGTGCGCAACCTGCGCAACATGGCCCGCAACGCGACCGGCGACCTGAGCCGTGAGCTGGGCACCGACATCCAGCTGGAGGACCTGCACCCGAAGGCGTTCATCCGCAAGCACCTCCTCAGCGAGGAGGACGAGCAGGCGATCCGCAAGCCCCTCCAGGGCGTCTACGACAACCTGCGGGCGGACGTGACAGGCGTGCACGAGGAGCTCAAGGAGGTCGCCGACCGGGTCGACCCGCGGGCCGCCGCCCGGAAGAGCACCGCGACCAGCACTGCTCCCGCTCCCGCACCGGCCCCCCGCCCCAGCTACGACGACGCCACCTGACCCCTCGGCCCGGGTGGCGGCGGGGGCAGGTCAGCGGCCGGCGGGCTTGAGGCCCAGTGGCTTGCCGAGCAGCGACTCGCGGCGTACCGCCAGCCGGTCGGCCACCTGGCGCAGTGCCTTCGCGGCGGGCGCGTCCGGCGCGGACAGCACGATCGGGGTGCCGGCGTCGCCGCCCTCGCGGACCCGGGTGTCCATCGGGATCTGACCCAGCAGCGGCACCTGCGCGCCGATCGTCCGGGTCAGCGACTCGGCCACCGCCGCACCGCCGCCGGTGCCGAAGACCTCCATCCGGGACCCGTCCGGCAGCTCCAGCCAGGACATGTTCTCGATGACGCCGACGATGCGCTGGTGGGTCTGCAGGGAGATCGCACCGGCCCGCTCGGCGACCTCGGCCGCTGCCGCCTGCGGGGTGGTCACCACCAGGATCTCGGCGTTGGGCAGCAACTGGGCCACCGAGATGGCGATGTCGCCGGTGCCCGGGGGCAGGTCGAGCAGGAGGACGTCCAGCTCACCCCAGTAGACGTCGCCGAGGAACTGCTGCAACGCCCGGTGCAGCATCGGGCCGCGCCACACCACTGCCGCGTTGCCCGGGGTGAACATGCCGATCGAGATCACCTTCACGCCGTTCGCCTGCGGCGGCATGATCATGTCTTCCACCCGGGTGGGTTTGCCGTCCGCGCCGAGCATCCGGGGCACCGAGTGGCCGTAGATGTCGGCGTCCACCACGCCGACGGCCAGGCCCCGGGCGGCCAGCGCGGCGGCCAGGTTGACGGTGACGCTGGACTTGCCGACGCCGCCCTTGCCGCTGGCCACCGCGTACACCCGGGTGCGGGAGCCGGGCTGGGCGAACGGGATCACCGACTCGTCACCGGCGGCGCCCCCGCGCAGCTTGCCCTGCAACTCCTGCCGTTGCTCCGGGCTCATCACCCCGAACTCGATCTCGACGCCGGCCACCCCGGGCACCGCGCCGACGGCGGCGGTGATGTCACCCCGCAGCTTGTCCTTCAGCGGGCACCCGGCGACGGTGAGCAGCAGCCCGACCCGGACCACGCCGTCCTCGCCGATCTCGGCGGAGCGGACCATGCCGAGGTCGGTGATGGGCCGGCGGATCTCCGGGTCGTTGACGGTGGCCAGGGCGGCCTGGATCGCGTCGGAGATGGTGCTGACGGGAGCTGACATGCGGGCAATGCTACGTCGGCGGTGCGGTGCGTCCGCCGGCAGCGGGGCCGGGTGTGAGCGAATCGATCGGCGGGCCGGGGTCGTCCCGGCCCGCCGACGAACCCGGATGATCAGGTACGAAGTGCCACGCTCAGCTCTCCGGGCGGCCGTCCCGGGCGTAGTCGCCGTCCAGCTCGTCCCGGGGCTCGTCGAGCGGCGGTTCACCACCCCCGGACCGCCCCTGGCCAGCCTCCGACCGCCCCTCGCCGCCCCCGGGCCGCCCGCCGGTCCGTTTCGACTGCCGCAGCTCCCGCTTCTGCCGGCGTTGGGCGGCCGCGTCCAGCTCCTCGGCCAGCCGGGCCAACTCCGAGCGGAGGAAGTCCCGGGTGGCCACCTCGCCCAGCGCGATCCGCAGCGCGGCGACCTCCCGGGCCAGGTACTCGGTGTCCGCCTTCTGCATGGTCGCCCGACGACGGTCCTCCTCCAGTGCCACCCGGTCCCGGTCCGTCTGCCGGTTCTGCGCGAGCAGGATCAGCGGTGCCGCGTACGACGCCTGCAACGACAACACCAGGGTCAGGAACGTGAAGGTGTACGGGTCGAAGCGCAGGTCCGCCGGGGCCAGGGTGTTCCAGCCGAACCACAGCGCGATCACCACGGTCATGTAGACGATGAAGTTCGCCGTGCCCATCCCCCGGGCGATCCCCTCCGACCAGCGGCCGAACGCCTCCGCGTCGAACCGGGGCAGCTTGACCCCCCGGGGCTCGCGCGGCTGGTCCAACCGCTCGGCCCGGCGCTGTTCAGCCATCGGTGCCACCGCCGATCGCCGGGGCGGACGGGTCCGTCTCGTCGGCGGTGGCCGGGGCGGGTACGGCGTCCCGGTCCCGCCAGTCCCTCGGCAGCGAGTGGTCGAGCACGTCGTCGACGGTGACCGCGCCGACCAGCCGGTTGTTCCGGTCGACCACCGGCATCGCCACCAGGTCGTAGGTGGCCATCCGGCGGGTGATCTCCGGCAACGGGGTGGTCGGCCGCAGCGGGTCGATGTCGTTGACCACCACCCCGCCGAGCAGGTCGGCAGGCGGCTCGCGCAGCAGCCGTTGGAAGTGCACGATGCCCAGGTAGCGGCCGGTGGGGGTGGTCATCGGCGCGCGGGTCACGAAGACCTGCGCGGCGATCGCCGGGGAGAGCTGCTCCTCCCGGATCCGGGCCAGCGCCTCGGCGACGGTGGCGTCCGGCGGCAGGATCACCGGCTCGGACGTCATCACGCTGCCGGCCGTGCCGGAGGTGTACTTCAGCAGTTGCCGGACCGGGTCGGCCTCGTCGGGCTCCATCAGGTCGAGCAGCACGTCCTGCTCCGGTGGGGGTAGCTCGTTGAGCAGGTCGGCGGCGTCGTCGGGGTCCATCTCCTCCAGCACGTCGGCGGCCCGTTCCCGGTCCAGGGCGGCGAGGATCTCCACCTGGTCGCGCTCGGGCAGTTCGCTGAGCACGTCGGCGAGGCGTTCGTCGTCGAGCGCCGCCGCGACCTCGTTGCGCCGGGCGTCGGGCAGGTCCTGGAGGGCGTTGGCCAGGTCGGCCGGGCGCATGTCCTCCAGCACGGCGAGCAGGTTGGCCGTACCCCGGTTGTCGGCTATGCCGCTCAGGCCGCGTACCCGCTCCCAGTCCACCTGGTGCAGGTGACCACGGCGGGTCAACCGGGTGGACTGCTCGCGGACGGCGACCCGGGACAACGCCCACTCGCCGCCCCGGCTGCGTTCCATCGCGACGTCCACCACCGCGCCGGGCTGGCCGCCCGGGTCGAGCTGCACCCGCCGGTCCAGCAACTCCTGGAGGACGAGCAGCTCGTTGGGGCGCTTCTCGAAGCGGCGCAGGTTGAGGGTGCCGCTGCCGAGGACGACCGCGTCGGCGTCGATGGAGGTGATCCGGTTGATGGACAGGAAGATCCGGCGGCGCATCGGCATCTCGGCCACCAGCCCCACCACCTCGGGCGGACGCTGGGTCGGCCGGATCCGGGCCACCGCGTCGCGGACCCGCCCCACCTGGTCGCCGTTCGGGTCGAAGACGGCGACTCCGGCGAGTCGAGCGATGTAGACCCGGTTCGGCGTGCTCACGGCCACCAGCCTAAGCGCCTAGTGTTTGTCACCATGTCGACCCTGGCCTACGAGATCGTGGACGTCTTCACCGACCGCCCGTTCGCCGGTAATCCGCTGGCCGTCGTGTTCGGCGCCGAAGCGCTGGCCACCGAGCAGATGCAGGCCCTGGCGATGGAGTTCAACCTGTCGGAGACGGTGTTCGTGCTGCCGCCGACCCAGGTGGGTGCCACCTACCGGGCCCGGATCTTCACCCCGACCGGGGAGCTGCCCTTCGCCGGTCATCCCAGCGTGGGCGCGGCGGTCACCGCCAGCCGACGCGGGTTGTTCGATGCCGGGTCGGTCAGCCAGGAGTGCCACGCCGGGGTGCTTCCGGTCGAGGTGACCGCGACCGGCGCCACCCTGACCGGCGGCACCCCCACCCTCGGGCCGGAACTCGACCCCGAGCCGCTGCTGGAGATGGCCGGTCTCACCGCCGCCGACCACGCCGGCCCGCCGCCCCGGGTGGCCGGCTGTGGGCTGGAGTTCCCCTACCTCCCGGTGCGTCCGGACGCGGTGGCCCGCGCCCGGGTCGACGCGGCGGCAGCCCAGCGGTACGGGGTGGAGCACATCAGCGTCTTCTCCTGGGACGCCGACGCGCAAACCGCCCACGCCCGGGTCTTCGTGCCGGGGCTCGGGGTGCCCGAGGACCCGGCCACCGGCTCGGCCGCCCTGGGGCTGGGGGTGTGGCTGGTCGCCAGCGGTCTGCTCCCCGGCGACGGGCGCTCCGGGTACGCCGTCCGGCAGGGCGCGGAGCTCCGTCGTCCGTCCGAGTTGGCCTGCACGGTGACCGCCGAGGACGGGATGGCGGTCGGGGCGACCGTGGCCGGTCAGGTGGTGCCGGTGGCCCGGGGCGAGATCCTGGTCCCGCCGTTCGTCGGCTGACCGCGCCACGGGCGTCGGCCGACGGCGCGTGCGGGGCCGCCACCGCAGGTGCTGTGTGCGGGCCGGCGACGAGCGGGACGCGCGGCGGTGCCGTCCCAGTGTGCAGGGCGATGCCCCGCCGGCTGCGGGAGTCGGGTGTCGATCGGGCCAGAGCTGCGAGAGGATGCCGGTGTGACGGACGAGGTGGACGCTTCCGGGTCGACGCCCCTGGTCGACGAGGCGATGAAGAAGGCCGCCGTGGCCTGGGTGGGCGTCGGCGACCGGCCGGCGGTCGCGCTGTGGTGCGTACCCCTGGAGGGGTCGTTGTTCGTGGTCAGCGGGCCGGGGGAGCAGACCGCGCCGGGGCTGGCCGACGCCGCTGCCGCCCGGGTCACCCTGCGCGGCGACCACGGCGGGCGCATCGTGACCTGGCCGGCCCGGGTGACCAGGCTGGCCCCGGGCACGCCGGAGTGGGAGACGTCGGCCCCACTGGTGGCGGCGAAGCGGCTGAACGCCTCCGGCCCGACCGCCGACCTGGTGGCCCGCTGGGCGGCCGACGGTTGCGCGCTGACCCGCCTCGCCCCGGACGGCCCACCGGACGCCGGGGAGGCCCTGCCGGATGCCTCGCTGGCCGCCGAGCCGCGCGGCGCGGCAGTGGTCCGGGCCACCCGCAAGCCGTTCCGCCTGCACCGGGTGCGCCGCCGCTGACCCACCGTCCGGCGTCCGCGGCACCGCCGCCGCCCCACCGTCCGGCGTCCGCGGCACCGCCGCCGCCCCACCGTCCGGCGTCCGCGGCACCGCCGCCGCCCCACCGCCCGGCGTCCGCGGCACCGCCGCCGCCCGTGTGAGGATTGCTCTCCGTGTCCTCTGCCCCACCCCACCCCCGTCCGACCGTCGATCCGCTGACCGTCGGCGTCCTGGTGCTCGCCGTTTCCTCGGTCTCGTCGTCGGCCCCGCTGATCGCCTTCGCGGCGGCCCCGGCGCTGGCCGTCGCGTTCTGGCGGACGATGCTCTCGACCGCCGTGCTCGCCCCGTTCACGCTGGCCCGCCGCCGGCCCGAGCTCCGGTCGCTGACCGTGGGGGCGGGCCGCCGGGAGGGCTGGTACTGCGTGCTGTCCGGGGTGGCGCTGGCCGCCCACTTCGCCACCTGGATGCCGAGCGCCCAGCTCACCTCCGTCGCGGCTGCCACCGCGCTGGGCGCCACCCAGCCGGTCTGGCAGGGGCTGATCGCCCGCTGGCAGGGCCGAAGGCTGTCGTACGCCGTCTGGGGCGGCATCGGGTTGGCGGTGCTCGGTGCGGTCCTCGCCACCGGTGCGGACGTCGGGGTCTCCGGCCGGGCCTTCGCCGGTGACCTGCTCGCGGTGGTCGGCGGTATGTTCGCCGCCGTCTACACCGCGTTCGGCGAACGCGCCCGCGCCACCATCAGCACCGCCACCTACACCACCATCTGCTACGGCGTGTGCGCGGCGGTCCTGCTCGCCGTCTGCCTGGTCGGCGGGGTACGGCTGCACGGCTACGCGTCAAGCACGTGGCTGGCGATCATCGGGCTGGTCGCGGGGGCCCAACTGCTCGGCCACTCGATGTTCAACCATGCGCTGCGCCGGGTGTCGGCGACCACGATCAGCGTGCTGATCCTGCTGGAGGCGCCCGGGGCGGCGCTGATCGCCTGGGCCTGGCTGGGGCAGTTACCGCGTCCGCTCGCCCTGCCCGGGTTGGCGCTGCTGCTCGCCGGGGTGGCCGTGGTGGTGCTCGGCGGATCCCGTGCCGGCCGCCGCCCCGCCCCGGCGGTCCCCGCCGACGTCGCCCCACCACCGCCCTGACCGCCTGCCCGCGACCCGCCCGACCACCTCCGCTGCCGCTGCCTGACCGGGCCGCTGCCGGACGTCGCGTTCGTCCGTCTGTCTGTCGGCGGCGATGTCGTTCGTCGCGATTCCACCCGAATCGCCGACGCGGGTTCCGCCCGCACGTGAGAGTGCGGGGGGAGGTGGGGCGATGTCGGGGCGGAGCGCGGAAGAGGAGCACGGCGGCACCGTGGTCACCCCGTCGGCGGAGTTCCCGCCGCTCGACCCGGCCGAGGTGGACACCCTGCGCCGGGTCGGCGCGCACTGGCCGACCGGGGCGCCGCCCGCCCTGCCGGTCGACCCGACTCTGGACCGGTACCGGAGCAGTCCCGCCCCGGGCCGGTTCAGCCGGCTGGCCCCGATCGCCCTGTTCCGGCCGGAGCAGGCCGAGCGGGCCGGGCAGGCCGGGCGGGTCGGGCAGGCCGGGCGGGATGGGCGGGACGGGTTGGTTGCTGCCGCACCGGCGAGCCCGCCCGACTCCCGGCTCGGCCGGCGGCTGGCCCGGGTCCGACGGGTGCTCCTCGGCCCGCCGCTGACCAGCGCGGCGGTGCTGCACGAGCGGATGCGCAAACTGGTGGCCCTGCCGGTGCTCTCCTCCGACCTGCTCAGCTCGGTGGCGTACGGGCCGGAGGCGCTGTTGACAGTGCTGGTGCTCGCCGGCAGTGGCGCACTGGGCCTGGCCCTGCCGCTCTCGGCCGCGCTGGTGCTGCTGATGGTCGCCGTCGGGATCTCGTACCGGCAGACCATCCCGGCGTACCCGCACGGGGCCGGGTCGTACCTGGTGGCGGGGGACAACCTGGGCGTCGGCGCGGGGCTGACCGCCGCCGCCGGGCTGATGCTGGACTACGTGCTGACCGTGTCGGTGTCGATCGCCGCCGGAATGCACGCGATCACCTCGGCGCTGCCGGGGCTGACGCCCTTCACCGTGCCGCTCGGGGCACTGGTGATCCTGCTGCTGCTCGCCGGCAACCTGCGCGGGGTACGCACCGCCGGCAACATCTTCGTCCTCCCCACGTACGCCTTCGTGGCAGCCCTGTCGGGGTTGCTGGTGGTGGGCTACCTGCGGGCGGCGGGGCGGGGGTTCGTGCCGGTGGCCCCGCCGGCCGTGCCGGCGACCCAGGGGCTGGGGCTGCTGCTGGTGCTGCGGGCGTTCGCCTCCGGGGCGGTGTCGATGACCGGCATCGAGGCGGTCTCCAACGCGGTCCCGGCGTTCCGCCCGACGGAGTGGCGCAACGCGCGCACCACGCTGGCCTGGATGGTGGCGATGCTGGTGGTCCTCTTCGCCGGGCTGACCCTGCTGATCCACCTCACCGGCCTGGTGCCCCGCCCCGGTGAGACGCTGCTGTCCCAACTGGCCCGGGTCACCTTCCCGACCGGCCCCTGGTACGCCGTCGTCCAGGCGACCACCGCGCTGATCCTGCTGCTGGCCGCGAACACCGCGTTCAACGACTTTCCCCGGCTGCTGTTCTTCATGGCCCGCGCCGGTCACGCGCCGCGCCGTTTCCTGCACCTGGGCGACCGGCTGGCGTTCGGCAACGGGCTGGTGGCGCTGGCCGGGACGGCGATCGTGGTGTTCGTCGCGTTCGGCGGGCACACCGAGAAGCTGATCCCGCTGTACGCGGTGGGGGTGTTCCTCGCCTTCACCCTGTCGCAGAGCGGCATGGTGGTGCACTGGCGGCGGCACCGGGAGGCCGGCTGGCGGCGTCGGGCGCTTGTCAACGGGGTGGGCGCGGTCCTGTCCGGTCTTGTGCTGCTGACCGCGGCGGTGGCGAAGTTCACCGAGGGGGCGTGGGTGGTGGTGGTCGCCGTACCGCTGCTGGTGCTGCTCTTCCACCGGGTGCACCGGCACTACCGCACCCTGCACGCCGCCCTGGCCCTGCGACCCCCGCCGGCCGGGCGGGAGCCCGGGGCTCGGCCGTCCGGGGCTCGGCCCTCCGGGGCGCGGTCGCCGTCGGTGGCGGGCGGGCCGGGCGCGGGCCCGCCGCCCGCCGCTCCGGACCGCGCTGCCGGGTCCGTCGAGGGGGAGGAGGTGCCGCAGGAGCTGCGGCACCTGGTGGTGGTCCCGGTGGTACGGCTCAACCGGGCGTCGATGCGTGCCCTGGCGTACGCGGTGTCGCTGGGCCGGCCGACGCTGGCGGTGCACCTCGCCCCGGAGGACGCCGAGGCGGACCGGTTCCGGGAACAGTGGCGGGCCTGGGGGGACCACGTCCGGCTGGAGACGATCGTCTCGCCGTACCGGGCGGTGATCGGGCCGTTGGCGCACTACCTGGCCGCGTTGCACGCCGCCGCGCCGGAGCTGGTGCTGACCGTGGTGGTGCCGGAGGTGGTGCTGCGCCGGCCGTGGCACCGCCTGCTGCACAGCCGTACCGAGCAACGGCTGCGCAAGGCGTTGCGGGCGCTGCCCGGCGTGGTGGTGACAAGCATCCCGGTCCACCTCGTCGAGTAGAGCGGCTACCCGACTGGTGATTTCTCGAGTTCGTGGCCTGCGTCACAGCCATAGTGTGCGAGAATCGCACTGTGGCTGACATCGACGCGCGGACGCTGGGGGAGCGCATCCGAGAAGCGCGTAAGCGTGCAGACCTTAGCCAAGAGGACCTCGGACAGGCGGTGGGCATCGAGCGCACGGTCATGAACAAGATCGAGAGTGGCGTACGTAAGGTCACGGCACTCGAGTTGGCGGACATCGCCTCCGCAATCGGTGTGCGAATGTCGACTTTCTTCGAGGAGCCTGTTCCCGCGCTTGTCGCGCATCGGTCCAGCCAAGGGCTGGACACCGTGGACTCGCAGGTCGACGCCCTGCTGACGAAGTTCGCCAGCGAGGTCGAATTCGTCGCCTCGTTGGGCGTCGACGAACTGGGGCTCGGTGGTGCCGAGGTGGTCGTCCGGGCCGGCATCACGCCGCCTGCAACCAACGTGGAGGCCGAGGCGCTTGCGGGGCAGGCGCGCGACCTGTTGGCCTTTTCGGCAGCGGAACCGATCCGCCAGTTCGCCGAACGGGTCGCCGACGTCGGCCTTCTGGCGTTCTCTCGCGATATCGGCAAAGATACGGCGGACGCAGGATCGATCCTATTGCCCCGTGGCGGTGTATGTCTCGTGAACAGCCACATGAAGGTCGGCCGTAGGAGACTCGCCCTAGCGCACGAACTCGGTCATTACCTCATCGCGGACACGTACACCATCGACTGGCGAGTGGCTGACCACTCCGATCTTGTCGTCCCCCTGGAGTCACGCCTCGATCGATTTGCGCGCGCGTTTCTGCTGCCCGAGGTTTCGGTCACCCGGCAGTGGGAGGAAAAGGCCTCCCAGTCCGGAGAGCGCGCTGCGGCGATCTATCTGGCCAGTGCGTTTCGGGTTGACATGGCCACCCTCGCAAAGCGTCTGAGAGAATTGGGTCTAGCAGACAGTGAGCAGGTCGCCTCGGTGCGCAAGTACCGCACGACCCAGGCTGACATCGTAGAGATGGGTCTCAACGTCCCCCCGGAGGAGTTGGCGGGGACGACGGTTCCTCGATCGTTCGCCCGTGCGGTGCTGCGGCTCGTGCGGGATGAGCGAATCAGCCGCGAACGGGCCTTGGACCTACTTCAGGGCACGTTCGACGAGGTGGACCTGCCGCAGATTCGCGAGCGGCGGGCCGACGAGATCTGGCGTTTCGTGTCGTGACGGCGGTTCCCGAGAACGCCCTGGTTTTCGACACCGGGCCGTTGCGCCATTTTGCGAAGCAGGGATGGCTGAGGGTCCTGCATTTTCTGGCTGAGGGCCGACCTGTCTACATCCCTGAGAGCGTGGAGCGTGAGCTCAATGGTGCTGTCGAGCATGTGCCGGCCGCCCGTGCGGTGCTCGATGCAGATTGGATCCAAGTTCACAGGTCAACTGATCTCGATTTTATCGAGGCGTTCGCCCACTACGCCGATCGGCTGGTGGCTGGTGGTAGGAACGTTGGTGAATGTGGGGTGCTCGCCATGGGGCAGGTCTACAAGTGTGAAATCGTGTTAGACGACGCCGTGCCGCGTCAGATGGCGGAAGAAAGAGGTCTCCAAGTCACGGCGACCGTTTCGCTGCTGTGCGAGGCGGTGCGCACGAACAGACTCGCCATGCCGATGGTCGAGTACCTGGCCGACCATCTTCTGGAAGGCGAGTACTACCTGCCCTTTGGGGTCGGCGGTTTCCGTCATCATGTTCTGGAGAACGGGCTTCTGGAATACGACGAACTGTGACCGTCTTCCTGCGCGACGGTGGTGCGTAGGAGTAGTAGTTCCCTTCGAGGCCGGGTCAGGGTTCGATGCCGACGGCCTTGGCGCTGGCGGTCCAGAGGCGGGCGGCCAGGGCCGGATCGGCCGCTCTCGGCCAGGGGCGGCGCAGCCGCCGATCGGCGTAGTAGCCGCCGTCGACCAGCCGGGAGGCGGGCTGGTTGGCCAGCCAGACCAGGGTCTCCGCGCCCTTCTCCGGGCTGCGGAACGGCATCACCCGCATGCCGAGGGCGACCAGCCGGCTGTCCGCGCCGAACCGGGTCCGCACCACGCCCGGATGGAACGAGTACGCCGGCACGTCCGGCCAGCGTCGGGCGGCCTCGGCGGCGAACAGGATGTTGGCCTGCTTGCTGGTGCCGTACGCGCGCATCGGCCGGTAGCGGCGCAGCGCGGCGTTGAGGTCGTCCGGGTCGAGGGTGCCGCTGCGGTGCGCGCCGGAGGCGGTCACCACCAGCCGGCCGACCCGGCCGATCAACAGGTTGCTCAGCAGGAACGGGGCCAGGTGGTTGGCCTGGATCGACAGCTCGAACCCGTCGACCGTGGTGAGTGGTGCCAACACGATCGCCCCGGCGTTGTTCGCCAGCACGTCGATCCGGTCGTACGCCGCCCGTAACCGCTCGGCGAGGCCGCGTACGTCGTCCAGCACGGCGAAGTCGGCGCGGAACAGTTCGGGGCGCTCGCCGGACGCCTCGCGTACCCGATCACCGGCGGCCTGGAGTCGGGCCGGGTCCCGGCCGACCAGCACCACCCGGTCGCCCCGCCGGGCCAGCGCCACGGCGGCGGCCAGCCCGATGCCGGAGCTGGCCCCGGTCACCACCACGGTCCGTCGCCCAGTGAGATCTTCCTCAGGTCCGTCCACCCCGGTCACGGCACGAGGTTACCGTGGCGTCACCACATCCTCGGTGCCACCGGACGGGCCGCCCCGGGCTCTCCGGGGCGGCCGGCCGGATCAGTACGCGGTGCCGTAGCCGGTCGACGACTCCTGGTTGGCCAGCCAGACGAAGAAGACCACGATCGCGATGGTGGCCAGCACCGCGATGACGGTGGAGATCCAGCCGACGATGATGCCGGCGGTGGCGAAGCCCGCACCACCCTCCCCCCGCTCCTTGAGCTGCTTGCGGGCCACGTGGCCGAGGATCGCGCCGATGATGCCGATGTAGCCGCCGAGCCCGTAACCGCAGAGGCCGATCGCGCCGATGATCGAGACGATCATCGAGGCGATGGCGAGGCCGTTCTGGGGCGGCGGGGGCTGGTAGCCGCCGTAGCCGGGGAACCCCGCCGGTTGCGGGTACCCGCCGGGTTGCGGGTAGGCGGCTGCGGCGGCGTACGGGTCGACCGGGCCGGCCTGGGCGGGGATGAACGGCGCACCCGCGAACGGGTCGGCCGGGGCGTAGGGGTCCTTGCCTGTCGGTTGGGTGGAAATCGGCTGGCCGCTGACCGGCAGGGTCGGGTCGGGCTGCTGGCTCGACGACGCCGGGTCCTGCCAACCGGAAGGCGGGGGGTAGGTCATCTGATCTTCTCCGTCGCATGTAGGTGCGCCGTCAGGGTAGCCAGCGCCGGACAGTACCGAGGTCCGCCCATGTTTGCTCGCTGCCCGAGGCGCGCCGGGGTCCGCCCGTGGTGGCTCGTTGCCCGGGCCGCGCCGACCGGGCAGGATGCCCGGCATGGCTATCGACGCGCGTGGGGCCGACCGATCCGGCAGCCGACCGAGGCGGGACGTGAGCCGTCCCGGCTTGGCCCGGCGCACCCGCGCCGGCGGCGGGGGCAGCCAGCCCGGGCAGGACGAGCCGATGCCGGTGGCCGACCCGGTGACCATGCGCCTGGACGGCCGGGTCGCCCTGGTCACCGGCGCGGGAAGCCCGGACGGCATCGGGTACGCGACCGCCCGTCGGCTGGCCGACCTGGGGGCCCGGGTGGCGATCGTCTCCACGACCAGGCGGATCCACGAGCGGGCCGGCGAGCTGGGCGTGACCGGCTTCGTCGCCGACCTGACCGACGAGTCCGAGGTCGGCGCACTGGCCGACGCGGTCGCCGAGCAGCTCGGTGACGTCGAGGTGCTGGTGAACAACGCCGGCCTGGCCAGCCGGGCCAGCCCCGAGGTGCTCCGCCCGGTGGCCCAGCTCAGCTACGACGAGTGGCGTGGCGAGATCGACCGGAACCTGACCACCGCGTTCCTGTGCAGCCGGGCGTTCATCAGCGGGATGGCCGAGCGGGGCTGGGGACGGATCGTCAACCTGTCGGCGACCGCCGGCCCGGTGAACGCCCTGCCCACCGAGGCGGCGTACGCGGCGGCCAAGGCGGGCGTGGTCGGGCTCACCCGGGCGCTGGCGATGGAGATGATCGCCGACGGGGTGACGGTGAACGCGGTGGCCCCCGGCACGATCTACACGGCGGCCTCCACGATGGCGGAGATCAAACAGGGGCTGGGTACCCCGGTCGGACGCCCCGGCACCCCCGACGAGGTGGCCGCCGCGATCAGTTTCCTCTGCTCCCCGGCGGCGTCGTACATCACCGGGCAGATGCTGGTGGTGGACGGCGGCAACAGCGTCCGGGAGTCACAGTTCCGCTGAGCGGCGCCCACTGTCGTACCGGCCGGACCGGCAGCACGATGCCGTCTCAGTAACCGGTGCCGCTGTTGCTGCCGGCACCGGCCCACACCACGACGGCCAGCCAGCCGCAGCAGGCGAGCACCCCGATCACGGTGAACGCGTAGCTGAGGACCAGTCCCCAGGTGGCGAGCTGGTCGCCTGCCTCTCCGGTGCGCTTGATCTGCCGCTTCGCCAGGTGACCCAGGACGATGCCGGCCGGGGCGAAGACGAAGGCGAGGACCAGGCACAGGACCGCCAGTACGTTGGTCCCGCCGCCGCCCGGCGGCCCGTACTGCCCGTACTGCCCGTACTGCCCGTACTGCCCGGGGGCCGGGTAGCCCGGTTGCTCCCCCCAGGCCTGCTGCTGGCCCTGGTCCCCTGGCTGCTGCCCCCACGGTTGCTGCTGCCCCCATGGCTGCTCGCCCGGTGGCTGCTGCCCCCACTGCGGCGGCTCGGTCGGCTGGCTCCACGGTGGCGGCTCGGTCGGCTGCCCAGGCGGGGGCTCGGCGGGCTGTCCCCACGGTGCCGGCTCGGCGGGTTGTTCCCAGGGCGATGGCCCGGCGGGTTGTTCCCAGGGTGACCGGGCGGGCTGCATAGGTCCCCGCTCTCCGCCCGTCGAGCCGGGCCCGGGTGGGGCCGCCGGACCGTCGGGCGGGAGGTGGGGTGGCTCGTACGGTGACGGTGGCTGCTCCGGCTCCCCCGCTGGGGTACTCACGGTGTCCACCCTCCGCCGCAGGTCAGTGCCCTTCCTCCGGCGGACGCTACCGGCAACGGTGCACCTTTCACCGTGGTTGAGGGGACTGGTCACCTTGGCGGGTAGGCCGGGACGCCCCGAAGGCTGATGCAGCCGAACCCGCGCCGGCCTCGGTCGAGGTGGTCTCGGTCGCGCTGGTCAAGCCGAGCTGGTCCCGGTCGCGCTGGTCAAGCCGAGCTGGTCCCGGTCGAGGTGGTCAAGCCGAGCTGGTCAAGCCGAGCTGGTCTCAGCCGCGCTGCTCCGGGTCGAGCCGGGTGAGGCCGGCGGCGGCCCGTTCGACGATCAGGCACCGGTCCTCGACGTAGTCCATGCCGGCCTCCTCGGCGATCCGCCGTGCCTCCGGCGAGACGATGCCGAGCTGGAGCCAGACCGCCGGGGCGCCGATCGCCGCCGCCTGACGCACCACCTCGATCGCGTCCCGGGCCGGCCGGAAGACGTCCACCAGGTCCACCGGGTGCGGGATGTCGGCAAGCGAGGCGTACGCCCGCTCACCGAACAACTCGTCCACAGTCGGGTTGACCGGGATGATCCGCCAGCCGTACCGCTGCATCTGCGCCGGTACCCGGTGCGCGGCCTTGCCCGGGTCGCGGGACGCGCCCACGACGGCGATCACGGCGGAGTCGGCGAGGAGTTGCTGTGCGGTCCGCATCCGCCGAGCCTAGCCCCGCCGGTCGGGAACTCCCGCAGTTGTGGGTGGCAGGCCGAATCATCGGCGGCCCGGTTCTCCGGGCAGTGGGCCGGCAGCGGACCGGCTCTATCGGACGGCGAGGTCGGCAGCGGTCGCGGTCACAGCAGGGCGAGTTGTCCGGGAGCGGGGTGCGGGTGACGGAGCCGGCAGGCTGCGGGTGTCGCCGGGCCCGCCCCGGGCAGCGCCAGCGGCAGGGGTGGCGTCGCTGGCGCTGCCCGGTCGGGATGCGCCTCGTCCGGGGGAGCGGAGAGGCGCTTCCAGCGCATGCCGCTCATTCGAACACGTGTGCGATTGCGGTGCAAGTGCGCGACGGCGGCCCGGTCCCGTGGACCCGGCCGCCGCCTGTGGCGTTCAGTGCTGGTGGTTGGCCAGCTGCTTGCGTACGTCGTCCATGTCGAGGGCCTGGACCTGCTCGATCAGGTTCTCCAGGGCCGACTCGGGCAGGGCGCCGGGCTGGGCGAAGACGATGACACCGTCCCGGACCGCCATGATCGTCGGGATCGAGCGGATGTCGAACTTGGCGCCGAGCTCCTGCTGGGCCTCGGTGTCGACCTTGCCGAAGGTGATCTCCGGGTGCTTCTCCGACGATCGCTCGTAGACCGGGGCGAACCGCTTGCACGGGCCGCACCACTCGGCCCAGAAGTCGACCAGCACGATGCCGCTGCTTCCGGTCACCTCGTCGAAGTTGGCCGTGGTCAGCTCAACGGTTGCCATTGGACTCTCCGATCAGCGCGGATTGCTTTTTCGTCCGGTAGAACCAGGCGGTACCCCGGCAAATTCCCGGGTTGCGGGCACCGAAACCGGCGCGGCCCGGACGGCCCGATCCTGCCCATCGAGCCGTGTCTGTCGATGCGCGCGTGCGGACTGCACTTGCATGACGCATTTGCGTGACCGGCCGTGATGGGAGCGTTTCCAGGGAGATCGCAGCCCGGAGCAGCCATCATGCCCGAACTTGCCGCCTGACAAGGGCCTACTTCACCTGCGGAGATCGCTCTCTCGTTGATCATTAGTGACTCTTCGTATTGTTACGAAAAGATAAATGTGACCTCCGTCTCTGTTCGTTCATCGCGCGGATGGGGCAGAATCTTGGGCATCAGAGCGTGGGCGGCGGGTGCCGGGGAGGGCCCCGCCGCTCATTGCGTCTCCCCCCGGGTGAGCCCCGGTGTGGCATTTACCTGTCACCCGCGTCCCCGGTATCTCCTTAACCAGCGGTAAGGCGCCTGGGCCGCACTCCGTCGCCGCCCACCGAGGGGGAGGCCGCTGCGCCGCGGTGATCGGGACGCTGCGCCACGTCGCACCAGCCGATGCCGTCTCGCCCCGTGCCGCCACCGGCTGGTGCGGTGCCGCCCCTGCCGATGGCGATTCGCCCTGGTCGGCGGCGGGGTGTCGGCGAACACCCGGGCGGTGGGCGGCGAGCGGCGCGAATCGGGGTGGGACGTGCCCGTCACCTCTTCGGTCGGCCTATGCTGACGGCGGAGGTCCTGATGAGCCACTCCCTCGCCGGAGAGCCGCCCTCTGCCGGACGGCGTGCCGCACCGTTGACCACCGCCGTCTATTCCGCCGCCGAGTGGGATCTGCTCACCACGCTGCCCGGTCGGGTGCTGGTTGCCGCCGCCACGCCCGGCCCGGGTCGACCGGTCCGGGAGGTCGCCGTCGGGCTGGACGCGGTCGCCGCCGGCCTCGTCGGCTTGGACGCGGTCGCCGCCGGCCGGGCCTCCGACAGCGACCTGGTCCGCGCCGTGGTCGCCACGATCTACGCCCGGCACGACAGCCCGGCCGCCCTGGCGACCGGTGAACTGGCCGGCCCGGCGGATCTGCCACCGGTCTGCCGGGCCGCCGTGCGGGTGCTGCGGCGCAGGGCCGACCCGGCCGACTCCGCCGCGTACCGGCAGTGGGTCGAGTCGGTGGCGGTCCGGGTGTGCCGGGCCGGTGATCCGGACCTGGCCGACCGGCGGTTCCTGGACCGCCTGGGCGACGCCCTGGGGCTGCGCTGACACCGGGCGGGCATGGGCGGCTACGGCACCCACGAGAACCAGGGCCGACCGGGGTGGGTCACGACGGCAGCGGTCGAGGGCCGTACCCTCCTGGGATCGTGACCGAGGACCAGCTCGACGTGGGTGTCGGACCGTGGCCCGGCGATCCGCCGGACGACCCCCGCTACGACCCGGAGCTGCTCGCCGCGGGCGATCGGCGCAACGTGGTGGACCGCTACCGCTACTGGCGGCGGGAGGCCGTCGTGGCCGACCTGGACGAGCGTCGACACGACTTCCACGTGGCCATCGAGAACTGGCAGCACGACTTCAACATCGGCACGGTGGTCCGCAACGCCAACGCCTTCCTCGCCGCCGAGGTGCACATCGTCGGGCTGCGTCGGTGGAACCGGCGGGGCGCGATGGTCACCGACCGGTACCAGCACGTCCGACACCACCCGACGATCGAGGAATTCGTCGGATGGGCCGCCGGCCACGATCTGCCCGTGGTCGGCATCGACAACCTGCCCGGCTCCCGACCGCTGGAGACCACCACCCTGCCCCGGCGCTGCGTGCTGCTCTTCGGCCAGGAGGGCCCCGGTCTCTCCGATGCCGCCCGGACCGCCTGTGAACAGCTCTTCTCGATCGCCCAGTACGGCTCGACCCGGTCGATCAACGCCGGAGTGGCCAGCGGCATCGCCATGCACGCCTGGATTCGCGCGTACGCTGCCGCCCCGCCGGCCTGACCCGCCGCCCGCTCGCGGGTGCTCCCCGGATGCCGGCCGATCCCGGGCCCGTCGGGTCGGCGCGCGCCTTCCCAGGCTCTCGGGGCGGCCGGCGGCAGGCGGGACGAGGAAGGGGCAGCGCGTCGGCGGGGTCGGCTTGACGGACCCGCCTCGTGGGGCCACGGTGGGGATGTGAGTGTCGTGGTGAGTTGTCCGAGGTGTGCGGGTCAGGTGCGCCCGCCCGACCTGATGAACGGTGCGTCGCGCTGCGTCCGGTGCGGGCCGGTCGCTCCGCTGCACGTGCCTGAGCACATCGATGCCGAGATCGTGGCGAGCGTGGTGGACCGGGTCGCCGCCGAGGGCGACCCGGAGCGGCCCGCGCTGCCGCTGTGGTGCCCGTGGCCGCTGCCGTCCGGCTGGACCGTGACCGGGGTGGCCTGGGCCGGTGACGAGGCCGGTGGCGTCCGGGCCACGGCCGTCGCGTGCGCCGGGCCGGCGCCGCTCGGTGGCGGACCGGCCGAGCTGGTGCTGGTGGCGGAGGAGCCCGGGGTCGGACTGGGCACCCGGTTCGCCGGGGTGGCCGGCCCGGACCCCGGTCCAGAGTTGACGGAGGTGCTGGCAGGGCCGGGTCCCGGCCCTGGTCATCCCGAACACGTCGAGCCGGCGAGGATCCGGGCCGGCGGCCATCCGACTCCACTGTGGTTGGTCAATTCCGCAACGGATCGAAGCGCGTACGCCGGTGAGGCTCGGGGAATGTGGCTCCATGCGATAGCCTGGCCGGCGAGCGCGGGTCACCTCCTCGCGGAAGATGTCGTCCTGCACGACCTCACCGAGTGGACTCCGCCCGAGCTCGTGTACGGCGCACCGTCCCCGTACCTGCACGGCAGGGCCTGACGGCCCTCCGGGTGAGTCGGAGATGGGACGCAGATATTCACGCTGCGGCACCATGCTGATACTGTGGGTGCCGCTGCGGTAAATGGACCCGGCGCCGCGCGAGAGGATGGCCCGCTATGGTCAAGAAGGTCCTCACCTGGGCCGGTATCGCATTCTTGATCTTCTTCGTTGCCTACCGGCCAAATTCGGCAGCGGACGTCTTCAAGTCGCTCGGCGGTGGCATCGTGGACATCGCCCAGGGCTTTGGTGACTTCTTCACGAGCCTCGTCGCCTAGCCGCCGATGGGCAGCCCCTCCGGACCCCCGTTCGACCCGGACGATCCCGGCCGGGACCGCCGGGAACAGGACACCGAACCGATCCCGAGGTACCGGCCCGACGACGGGCCGGGCTACGGGTCCGGTGCGGGGTTCCCCGGCGGACCGTCCTTCTCGGACGACGCCGGCTACGGCGACGGCCCGGGATACGGCGGTGAGGGGCGCCCCTGGGTCCGTGATCCGGAGGCGGACTACCAGCAGCCGGTCATCTCCGAGGAGGAGTTGGCCGGCCTGCGGTCCGACTCCCAGGGCATGGCCCCCCGCCGGGTACTCCCGCTGGAGGACGAGCCCAGTTCGCTTGTCGCCCGCTACCTCTTCCCCACCGAGCGCTACCGGGGCGAGTGGAAACGGCACTGGATCCACCTCACCACCCCGATCATCGTCGGCGTGGCGGCCACCTTCGTCCTCGGCTACCTCTCCGGCTTCCTCGCCGGGCAGGACGTCGGCGCCCTCACCACCATCGCGGTGCTGCTCTGGTTCGCGGTGATGGGCTGGGTCGCCTGGAAGGTCGCCGACTGGTGGTACGACCGCTTCATCCTGACCAACAAACGGGTCATGGTGGTCAACGGCATCGTCACGCGCAAGGTCGCCATGATGCCACTGGCCCGGGTCACCGACATGAAGTACGAGCAGACCCCGACCGGCCGGGCCCTCAACTACGGCACCTTCGTGCTGGAGTCCGCCGGCCAGGAGCAGGCGCTGCGGGAGATCAAGAATCTGCCCAACCCGAACGAGCTCTACCTGCGGGTGGTCGAGGAGATGTACGAGCCACAGGCGGTCGAGGCCCGGTTGGGCAAGGAGGCCGACGAGGCCAAGGCCGACGACGGCGCCTGAAGGTTTTCGTCCGTCCGTCGGGCGAACTACACACCTTTCGCCGTCGACCGGGTGCCGCCCGGCATGGCAGCCTGCCTGGCAGGACGGGGTGCGGAGGTGAGCGGTGGTCGACCGGGATCCGCTGGAGGACGAGTTCCGCGACTTCGTCGCGGCGCGCTCCGGTGCCCTGCTGCGCACCGCGTACCTGCTCGCCGGGGACTGGGCCACCGCCGAGGACCTGCTCCAGACCGCGCTGACCAAGACGTACCTGGCCTGGCGACGGCTGGGTGGGATCGAGGCGGTCGAGCCGTACGCCCGGCGGGTGCTGGTCAACACGTCCACCAGTTGGTGGCGGCGACGGTGGCACGGTGAGCGCCCCACCGAGGTGCTGCCCGAACGGGCCGGCGTGGACGAGATCGCCCAGCACCTCGACCGGGACGCGCTCTGGCAGCACCTGCGGGCGTTGCCCGCCCGACAGCGCGCGGTGCTGGTGCTGCGCTACTACGAGGATCTGTCGGAAGCCCAGACGGCGGCCCTGCTGGAGATCTCGCCCGGCACGGTGAAGAGCCAGACGTCCCGTGCCCTGGCCACCCTGCGCCGCAGGCTCGGGGCCGAGGCACAGCTCGACCTTACGACCGATCCCGTCCCCCGCCCGGTCGAGCCGGCACCGCTCCCGGCGGATGCCGGCCCCCGTCCGGTGGTGGCGTCCGCCCGTCCGGTGCGTACCCCCCGACCGGCCTCGCCCGGCCTGGTCACCGACCGGGCCCGGACACCGACGCGGGCCACACCGGTCGCCGCGGAGACCCGATGAACTCCCCGTCACCCCGGCCGGGCAACCAGACCGGCCGCCCCGAGCGTCCATTCGCCGTGACGCACGACGAGCGGCTGGAGCGGGCCCTGCGGGAGACCCTCTCCCAGCGGGTCGCCGTACCGCACCGGCTACCGGTAGACCCGGCCGGGACGGCGCTGGGTCGGGCCCGGCGGATGCGCCGACGGCGTACGGTCGCCGGGTTCGCGCTGGCCGGCGTCGTGACGGCCCTGGCCACCGGTGGGATGACCCAGCTCGGCGGGCAGGCGGAGCGGCCCACCACCCCGACCGTGGTGCTCGGCGACCCGAGCAGGGTGGCCACCCGGTCCGCCGACCCGGTCGCGCCCGTCCCACCAGACGAACCGACCGACGGCGAGGTCGAGCTGATCATGGCCGGTGTCCTGGTCACCGCCACCGGTCAGCGGTACGACCTGGGCGTCGGGCCGGTCGACCGCGCGCAACGGCTGCCCGATCGTGGTGGCTGGCTGCTGACCGGGGCGGTCACCGCTGCCGGCCGTACCCTCTGGATGGTGCCCGCGGGCGGTGAACCGCGGGCGCTGCTCGCCGGGGCGGAGGAGATCGTCCTGTCGCCGGATGGTCGGCAGGTGGCCTGGCGCGACGAAGGCCGGGTCTTCGCGGCCGGGATCGTCGCCGGTCAGCTCCTCGCGACGGTGGCCGAGCCGGCTCCCGCCGGTGTGGTCCCGGTCCGGTTCGTCGGCAGCCAGGTCGTGCTCCGGGCCGGTTCCCAGGGCGGTCACCTGCTGTGGCGGCCGTCCCCGGGCACGCCGCCCGGCACCGTCGCACCGGACGTCCTCGACGTCTACGGGAGCAGGGCGGACGGCCGGCTGGTCGCCCGGGTGCGCGTCGGCACCCGGAGCTGCCTGGCCCTGCTCGGCCCCGACCTGAGCCCGGGCAGCACCCGCTGCGAGCCGACGCCCGCCGCCGACGGTCGGGGCGCCGTCTCCCCCGACGGGCGGTGGCTGCTGGTCAACGGTCGACTCGCCGGATCGGACGGCGCGATCCTGGTCGACCTGACCGGCACCGCCGCGCCCCAGCGGACCGCCGGACCGGTGATCGGCGACGAGGTGGCCTGGACGGACACCCGCCACGCGGCGTACGTCGACCGGGACGGCACCCTGGCCCGGCTACGCGCCGACGACGTGCTGGCGGGGGAGCGGGCTGTCTCTACCCCGGTTGCCGGGGCCAACGCCGACGTCCGACCGGTAGTGGTGGCAGGCCCGGGGTGACCTCGCGCTGACCGGCGGCGGCTGACCCGCCCGGTAGCGTCGGGACCATGCCCGCGCGCCCGATGATCGACCTGCACGCCCACTCCACCGCCAGCGACGGCACGCTCGGCCCGGCCGAACTGGTCCGGGCCGCCGCCGAGGCCGGGTTGGCCGTCGTGGCGATCACCGACCACGACACCACCGCCGGGTGGGGGCCGGCGGTCGACGCGTTGCCGCCCGGGTTGAGCCTGGTCCGGGGCGCGGAGATCTCCTGCCGCTGGCACGGCGTCGCACCGGCCGTCCCGCTGCACCTGCTGGCGTACCTGTTCGACCCGGCGCACCCAGGGCTGGTCGCCGAGCTGGCCCGGGTACGGCAGGCCCGGGAGGTACGCGGCGAACGGATCGTGGCGCTGCTGCGGGCCGACGGCGTCGACGTCAGCTGGTCGGAGATCATGGCCGCCGCCGACGGTGGGACGGTCGGCCGCCCGCACATCGCCGCCGCGCTGATCCGGGCGGGTCTGGTCGCCACCACCACCGAGGCGTTCGGCCGGGACTGGCTGGGCGAGCGGTACCGGCTGCCCAAGGAGGACATCGACGTGTTCCGGGCCGTCGCCCTGGTCCGGGCGGCCGGGGGCGTACCGGTCTTCGCCCACCCCCGGGCCAGCCGGCGGGGGCGGATCGTCCCGGACGAGCTGATCGCCGAGTTGGCCGGGGTGGGGTTGGCCGGGTTGGAGGCCGACCACGAGGACCACACGCCCGCCGAGGCGGCCCACGTCCGACGGCTCGCCACCGAACTGGGTCTGCTGGTCACCGGCTCGTCGGACTTCCACGGCAGCCACAAGACCGTCCGGCTGGGCGCGCACACCACCGCGCCGGAGGCGTACGAGCGGATCGTCGCGGCGTCCTCGGGGGTGACCGGCGTCGCTTCCGGCTGATCCGCGTTCGGCCTGACAGCGGCACCGCTACCCTCGTCCGGTGGATCTCAAGCTCTTCGGCGAGGTCTTCGTGACCCTGCTGGTCATCGTCGACCCGCCGGGCATGATGCCGATCTTCCTCGCCCTGACCGGCCCGCTGGCGGCCCGTGACCGGAACCGGGCCGCCTGGCAGGCGGTCGCGCTGGCGCTCGGCGTCATAGTGGTCTTCGCCGTCGCCGGCCAGACCCTCCTCGCCTACCTGCACGTCGACCTGCCGGCGTTGCAGGCCGCCGGCGGGCTGCTGCTGATCCTGGTCGCGCTGGAACTGCTCACCGGCAAGGCCGACGACCCCAGCCAGCAGGTCACCTCCAACATCGCCCTGGTGCCGCTGGGCACCCCGCTGCTGGCCGGCCCCGGCGCGATCGTGGCGACCATGCTCTTCGTGCAGCAGGCCGACGGGGTGGGACAGGTGTCCGCGATCGCCGCCGCGATCGTCGCGGTGATGCTGGCGGTCTGGATCGTGCTGCGGTTCTCCGGCGGGATCGTGAAGATCCTCCGGCCGGGCGGCATCGAGGTGCTGACCCGGATCGCCGGCCTGCTGCTGGCCGCCATCGCGGTGCAGCTCATCGCCGACGCGGTGGCCGCCTTCGTCACCCAGTACGTGAACATGAGCTGAGCCACCGTCGTGCCGGTGCCGGGCTGTCGTACCGGGCTGGCAGGATCACGGGTGTGCGACGAGCCTCCTCCGCCGGTGCCCCCCGGCCCCGCTCCGGCCAGTCCGAACAGCTCGGCTTCGCCGGCATGCCCGAACGGCTCTTCACCTGCACACCCAGCAAGCTCGGGGCGTACGCCGACTGCCCCCGGCGCTACCGCTACGCCTATCTGGACCGGCCCGCCCCGCCGAAGGGGCCGCCGTGGGCGCACAACTCGCTCGGCGCCAGCGTGCACACCGCCCTGAAGAACTGGTATGCGCTGCCCGCCGACCGGCGTCGTCCCGAGGCGCTGCCCGCCCTGCTCAAGGGCACCTGGGTTCGGGAGGGCTACCGCGACGACGAGCAGGAACGGGCGGCCTACCAGCGGGCGCTGGGCTGGCTGGAGGGGTACGTCTCGACCCTCGACCCCGGCGACGACCCGTTGGGCGTGGAACGGGTGGTCGCCGTCAAGACCGCCGTGCTGGCCTTCAACGGGCGGGCCGACCGGATCGACTCCCGCCCCGGCCCGGACGGCCCCGAGCTTGTCATCGTCGACTACAAGACAGGCCGCACCGGGCTGGACGCCGACGACGCGCGCGGCTCGCAGGCGCTGGCCCTCTACGCGTACGCGGCCGAGCGGACGTTCCGTCGGCCGTGCCGCCGGGTCGAGCTGCACCACCTGCCGACCGGCACCGTCGCCGGGCACGACCACAGCGTCGAGTCGCTGACCCGCCAGCTCACCCGGGCCGAGGACACCGCCCGGGACATCATGGCCGCCGAGCGGTCGGTCACCGACGGCGTCGACCCGGACGAGGCGTTCCCCACCGTGGCCGGGCCGCGCTGCGGCTGGTGCGACTACCGGCGCACCTGCCCGGTGGGCGCGCAGACGCCCGGCCGGGAACCGTGGTCGGCGATCGACCGCCCCACCACCCCGGCGGCCGACTGACGCCGGTTCCGGTGCCGCTGTCGAGCCGGGTCGAGCCCACGGTGCGGGGGCGGTGCGGGGTACCGGGCCGGGGCGGGGAGTTGCCCGGTTCAGGCGGCGGTGAGGCGGGCGGCGCGCTCCTTCGCCGCCTGCTGGATCGGGTCCTCCCGCCAGGTGCGGGGCAGCGCCGACAGGGCCAGCCGCAGCGCCCGTACGCTCAGATCCGCGGAGAGTGCGGTGGTGGGCAGCCCCAGACCGCCGTACAGCCGGAGCGCCCACGGCGGCAGCAACCCGAGCGCGGTGCCGGCCACCCCGAAGTACGCCCAGCGCGGTGGCCCGAGGCTCAGCCCGAGCCGGGCCGGTCGGCTGAGCTTCCACGGGATCGGCGGTGCGGTCAGGAACAAAGCGGTCTCCGCCGCCGCCTTCGTCATCCGCAGTTCGGGCCGGACCGCCCGGTAGTAGTCGGCCACCTCGGCGGCGCTGCCGGGCACCTCGGCCGGATCCAGCCCGACCAGTGCGGCGGCCCGCCGCTGCTCCGTGTAGTACTGGTCCACCTCGGCCCCGGTCAGCGACAGACCGGCCCGTCGGGCGGTACCGACGAACGACTCGGCCCCGGTGACGTGCACCCAGCGCAGCAGGTCCGGCTCGTCGATCCGGAACTGTTCCCCGGTGAACGGGTCGGTGGCGCGTAACCGGGCGTGCAGGGCCCGCAACCTCCGACCGGCCGTCTCGGCCTCGGCGGTGGTGCCGTAGGCGACCGTCCCGATGTACGTGCCGGTGCGGGTAAGCCGGCCCCAGGCGTCCGACCGGAAGTTGCTGTTCTGGGCCACCCCGGCCATCGCCCGGGGGTGCAGGGCCTGCAGGTAGAGGGAACGCAGGCCGGCGACGATCAGGATCGGTTCGTCGTGCACCTTCCAGGTGACCGAACCGGGACCGAAGAGGCCGAGATCGTCGCTGTCCACCCGTCAACAGTGCCACGCCGGACGGCGTACCGCCCGGTGCCGGGATACTCCACTGCGGGCCGGCGGGCCGGCGGGCCGGCGGGCCGGCGGGCCGGCGGGCCGGCGGGGCTGCGGGGCTGCGGGGTCGGGACGACGCCGGGTGAACCGGGGCGCTCGCGACCACGTGTACGCGGATGGGGGACATCGCGCCGACCGGCCCGTCGTACGCTGTCTGCCGCAACCGCATTCCACTGCCGGAGGTGTCGGTGTTCAAAGAGATCAACGGTCTGCCAGGTCACGTCCTGGTGGTCCATGCCGTGGTGGTCTTCGTACCGCTGCTCGCCCTGCTGGCCAGCGCGTACGGGTTGATGCCGCGCTGGCGGCCCCGCCTCGACTGGGCGGTGGCCATCCTGGCCGTGGTCACCCCGGTCCTCGCCTGGGTGGCGACCGAGTCGGGGGAGGCGTTCGAGGAGGCGCTGGAGGAGAAGGGCTACTCACCCGAACTGCTTGCCAAGATCCACGAGCATTCCGAGTTCGGCGACATTCTGCTCTGGTTCACCCTCGGGCTGGCCGTGGCGGCGCTGCTGTTGCTGGCGGTGACCAGCGACCGGGTGCGTACCCCGGACCTGCCCACCTGGGCGATCTGGGTACTGACCGCGATCGTCGTGGTGCTGGCGGTGCTCACCACCATCTCCGCCTATCTCACCGGGGACAGCGGCGCCGCCTCGGTGTGGAGCAACACGTTCTGACCGGTCACCCCGGGCGGTAGGCCGACCACGGCCGGCCGCGCACCACCGCCGCTCGGGCGAGGGTGCGCGGCCGGCCGGTCCGCAGGTGGGCGTCCGGCGGGTGTCCAGGCGGGGGTGGCTGGCGGTGGTCAGCGCAGCGCGCGGGAGCAGAGCAGGCAGAGCAGCACCAGCAACACGACGCCTACCACTGCGCCGACGCTCCAGGTGACCCGCTGCGCCCGTTGCTCCGCCGTGTCCATCGCCGCCATGTCCTGACCGGGCAGGGCGCGGGCCGGTGTCGCCTCCAGGTGTACCGGTGGACGCCAGCCCGGCGGCGGCGGCATGGTCGGCGGCGGCCCGGTGTAACCCCCCGCCGCAGGCCACCCCGATCCGGCTTCGGCTTTCGGCTCGGCTGCGTTCGTCGGGGGCGTCGGCTCGGTGGGTGCGGGGGTGGGTTGCTGCGCGGGCGGGCGTCGCCAGTAGTCGTCCTCGGGGCTGGCACCGCTGGGCGTCGTCACGCCGTCCGACGCTACCAACCAGGCCCGCGGAACGGGTCGACCCGCCATTCCGCAGGATGGTCGATCGGGCCGGTCCTCCGGGTAGTCTTGCCGGTTGTGATCACCGAGGACCCGGCCGGGCGCGGCGTGCCCGGCGACGACGACCGCGCGGTCGACCTCAGCGACGACTTCGTGGTGTTGCCCGAGCAGACCGCCGACGACACCGACTTCGGCTGGGGTGAGCGCCGTGGTGGCAACGACGACTGGTTGCTCGCCGAGCGTCCTCCGCACTGGGACTGAGCGTCGCCGGCCATCGTGCGGGCCCGCACGATCAATATCGTCCTGACGTGGGGCCGGCGGGATCCACTTCCGGTGGCGCACCCGGGCGGGTGCGATACCGCTGTGTCGACACGTGAGTGGCTCAGCCCCGGACCACGACGCTGAACCGGCTGCCCTCCGGCTGGCCGACGGAGCGCTGCGCCTGATCGGGCCGGACCGCCAGGTAGAGCGCGGACGAGCCGTCGGCGGCACCTCCACCCACCACGTCGAGCACCAGCGCGTCGGCCGCCAGCAGGATGGTCTCACCGGCCGTCCGACCACCCGGCACCACGAGCAGGTCGACCCGCGCGCCGGGGCGGAGGACCGCGAGGGCGGCCGGTTCGGCCAGACGTACCGGCACCCCCACGAAGCCTCTCGGCAGCGGCAGCGCGGCCGGGGTGTCCCCGTCGGCGGACCGGCTCCCGTCCGCCCCACCGGGGACAACGGTCCCGCCGGTACCCGGGGTGGGTGCGATGCGAGCGTGGCCGGGTTGGCTCGCGGCGGCAGCCCCGTCCGTCGCCCCGGTCGGCGGAGCGGGACATCCGCCCGGGTCGGTCGTCGGGGTGGAGGAGCCTGCGGCGGCGAGGGAGACGGTGGGTGGTGCAGCGCTGGTGGGACAGCCGGTCGGGGTGTCCAGGACGAGCACCGCCAATCCGAGCAGGGCGGCCACCAGTGCCGCCCGCAGCAGGGCTCCCCCGCCGGGGCGGCGCGGCCAACGGAACGGCCGCAGCGAGCCCTCACCATCCATGCCACCGGCCGTCATGACCACACCTCCGCCGCTCACCGGGCGCCCTGCCGGCATCCCGCTTCAGCAGGCTAGGCGCGGGACCACCAACCCACGAGCCGTCGTCCGCAGCCTGTGGACAACAAACGAACCTGTGGAAAACCCCCCACCCCCCCACCCCCCGCTCCCGTCCCCCACCCAGACGGAGCTACGAGCCGGGAGTGATCAAGAGATTTAGGTCACCAGAAGGCCGATTCTTGACCGAAACCTCTTGATCAACGCTGAGGGAGGGGAGGAGGGGGAGGGAGGAGGGGGAGGGAGGGAGGGGGAGGGTGTCGAACGTTCCTGCGGCCCGGGGGCGGCAGGGACGTCGGGGGTGTGCGGGGTCAGGCGGGAGTGCTGGCGGTGGGGGATTTGGTCGAGCCGGAACCACCGCTCGTCGAAGTACCCGAACCCGATCCTGGGGCGGATCCCGAGCCTGAGGATCCCGAACCCGTGCCCGAGGAGGAGGACGAGCCCGAGGAAGACGTGCCCGAGGAGGACTTGCCCGAGCCCGAGGAGTCCGTGCCGGAACCGGAGGAGGTGCTCTCCGACTTCGCGGCGCCGCTCTTGCCCTCGGCGCCCGAGGCCCGGGAGTCGGTGCGATAGAAGCCGGAACCCTTGAACACGACACCGACCGAGTTGAAGACCTTGCGCAGCCGCCCCTCGCAGGCGGGGCACTCGGTCAGCGGCTCGTCGGAAAACGACTGCACCGCCTCGAGCTGGTGGCCGCACGCGGTGCAGGCGTACTGGTACGTGGGCACGTTCTCCTCCGGATCTGGCACGGCCGATTGGCACTCGGCGTATTCGAGTGCCAATGGTGCGTCATGCGACCCGGGTTCGTCCAGCGGACGGGGACGATCGTCACCCCCCGGCACCCCACACCCGGCGGAGCGGACGCGGGTGTCGGAGCACCGCCCCGCCGTCGGGAGAGCGGGCAGGAGGACCGCCGGTCGACGGAGGCGGGGGCGCTCAGGGTGTGGCGGAGGGGGTCGTAGTGAGTGGGCGCAGGCCGTCGGACGGGGTGAGGGCCGCCCGCACCGGCCGGTCGTGCGGCTGGGCGGGTAGCGAGGAAAGGAGCTCGCCGTCGTGCAGCAGCGCCACGGTCAGGGTGGTCGCCGGCACCCGGGCCAGGGCCCGGTCGTAGGAGCCGCCGCCCCGACCCAACCGCATCCCGCGTCGATCGACCGCCAGCGCGGGCACCACCACCAGGGTCGCCCCGGTGATCGCCGTCCGGCCCAGGCGGGGACCGTCCGGCTCGCGCATGCCCCGACCGGCGGCGACCAGGGTGCCCGGCCCGGCGTACGACGCCCAGTCCAGGTCGAGATCGTCGCAAAGCACCGGCAGCAGCAGTTCCGCCCCGGCCGGTAGCGCGGTGCGGAGCACCTCGGGCAGGTCGGGGCCGCCCGGTTCCGAGCCGACCGGCACGTACCCGGTCATCCTGGTCGGGCGCAGGCGGCGTACCAACTCGGTCAGCTCGGCCTGGACGCGCATCGCGGCGGTGGCCCGCTGCGGCGCGGTGAGCGCCCGGCGGTGGGCGAGCAACGCGGCGCGCGTCTCGCGTTTCGCCGCATGGACGACTTCCGCTTCGGCAGAAAAATCGGGCACGCAACACTCCTGACGCAACGCTGTCAAATCGGTCGCTCTGTGTCAGCATCGCAGGAACGGGCCTGGGACTTCCGGGGGGACAGCGTTGACGCTACGCGGGCGGTTGACGGCGGCCTTTCTCACGGTGGTGCTCGGCCCGGTGCTGCTCGGCGCTGCCTTCGTCGGCACCACGCTGTCGACGGTGGACCGCAGCCGGTCCACCGAACGGCTGGGCCTGGCCGCGTCCGCCGTCCGTACCTCGATCGACGCGCTCTGCCAGCAGTTGCGGGCCGCCGCCGACGCGGTCGCCCTGCGCTCCGACCCGGCCAGCCGGGCGGGCGCGGCCGGCCAGGTGGTCAGCCGGGGGTTGGCCGCCGCCGTGCTGGTCACCGACGGGACCGGCGGCATCGCGTACGCCACCCCGGGTGGACCCCCGCCACCCTGGCAGGACTGCGCGGGCGTCCCGGTCGGCGGACCGGTCCTGGCCCTCAGCGCCCGGGTGGACCTGCGGGATCCGGCCGGCACGCCGCTCGGCGCGGTGGCCGCCGCCGAGGTGGTCGACCCGGCGTTCGTGGCCCGGTTGGCCGCCGCGACCGGCGTCGCGGTCACCCTCCTCGACGACACCGCCGGCCCCGGCCGGATCACCCACACCACCGAAGCCGACGGGGTACGCGAGGCGGTGCTCGCCGCCGCCGGCACGGTGGACGGCGACCGGGTCAGCGCGACCCCCGGCGGCCGGTACGTCCGGCGGCTCGGGCCGACCCCCGGGCAGCCGCTGCCGCTGATCCTCTCGGTGGACGGAGAACAGCCGTCGGGTCTGCCGGTCGTGCTGGTCGGGGCGGTGCTGCTGGCCGCCGCGCTGGCCGTGCTGACCGCGTGGCGGCTGGCCCGGGTCACCACCCGGCCACTTGTGGAGTTGGCCGGGGCGGTGGACCGGGTGGCCCGGGGTGATCTGACCACCCGGGTGCCGGTGCGCAGCCGGGACGAGATCGGCCGGCTCGCCGCCGCGTTCAACCGGATGATCCGGGAGACCGCCGGGTACGTGACCGCGTTGACCAGCAGCCGGGACCAGCTGCGCGGCCATCTCGGGGTGCTCGGGGACACCCTGGCCAGCACCCACGACCTGCAACGCATCCTGCGGGTGATCCTGCACAGCGCGATAGCGGCGACCGGGGCGCGGGCCGGGGCGGTGCTGCTGCTCGACGACACCGGAATGCTCGTCGGGCAGTGCGCCGAAGGGCTGGCCGGGCGTTGCCCGCCGGGCACCGAGCCGGAGGAGTTGCGGGTGCCGGTCGGCGCGGGCGTGGTGGGCGCGGTCGCCGCCACCGGCGAGCCGCAGCGCGGTCGGCTCCCGGCCGGCCCGACGCCACCCGGCGAGCCGTGGTGCGAGACGTACGTGGCGGTGCCGTTCACCGTGCCCGGCGGGGACGCCGCCGGCCGGGCCCCGGCGGTCGGCGTGCTGGTCCTCTACGACCGGCCCGGCGCTGCCGAGTTCGACGACGACGACCTGGCCACCCTGCGGACCTTCGCCGGGCACGCCGCGGTGGCGGTGGAGAACGTCCGGGTGCACGAGGAGGCGCAGCGGTTGTCGCTGACCGACCCGTTGACCGGGCTGTGGAACTACCGCTACCTGCGCGAGTCGTTGCGTCGGGAGGTCGAGCGGGCCAGCCGGTTCGGCCGGATGCTCAGCATCCTCGTCCTCGACCTGGACCGCTTCAAGATCGTCAACGACAGCTACGGGCATGCCGCCGGGGACGCGGTGCTCGTCGAGTTCGCCCGCCGGGTCCGGGCCGAGATCCGTGAGGTGGACCTGGCCTTCCGGCAGGGTGGTGAGGAGTTCGTGGTGCTGCTGCCGGAGACCGACGCCCCGGGTGCGGCGACGGTCGCCGAGCGGCTGGGCGCGGCCGTGCGGGACACCCCGGTCGTGGTAACCGGCCATGCGGGCACCCCGACCACGATCACGGTGTCGGTCTCCATCGGCATCGCCGTCTATCCCGACCACGCCAGCACCGGCGCGGAGGTGCTGGACGCCGCCGACGAGGCGTTGTACGCGGCCAAGGGGGCCGGCCGCGACGGTTACCGGGTGGCGACCGCGCGGCCCCGACCGACGCCGGCAGCGGACGGTGCGGTCGAGGAGATCGCCGTACCGGCGGGGGCGACCAGCCCGGACGACGGCCTGCCCCGGGCCGGACCACCCGTCGAGCCGACCTGTGCCGACCAGCCACCCGCCCACCGGCCGCCGACCGATCGGGCTCCCGTCGACGACCTGCCGACCGACCTGCCGCCCGGCGAGCCGGCCGGTCGGCACGCCGTCGGCGCTCCCGGTGTGACGCAGCCGGGCGGCGCGTCTTGCGGTCCTCACCCGCCGCGGCAGAGCCGTGGCCGATAGTCTCGCGGCATGTCGGAGCACTCAGCGAACCCCTCAACGACCGCCGCGACCGGTCGCGCCCGTGCGGTCAAGGCCGTGATCCCGGCCGCCGGCCTCGCCACCCGGTTCCTGCCGGCCACGAAGGCGGTGCCCAAGGAGCTGCTGCCGGTGATCGACCGGCCGGTGCTCCAGTACATCGTCGAGGAGGCCGCCCAGGCCGGTATCGGTGACGTGCTGCTGATCACGGGTCGGGGCAAGACGTCGATGGTGGACCACTTCGACCGCCGCCCCGACCTGGAGGCCCGGCTGGAGGCCAAGGGTGACGCCGAGCGGCTGGCCGCGGTGAAGCGCCCCAGCGAACTGGCCGAGATCTACACCTGCCGGCAGCCGGAGCAGCTCGGTCTCGGCCACGCCGTCGGGTACGCCGAGTCGCACGTCGGCGACCAGCCCTTCGCGGTGCTCCTCGGCGACGAGTTCGTCAAGCCGTCCGAGCCGCTGCTGCCGGCCATGTTGGAGCTGCAGGCCCGCACCGGTGGCGTGGTGCTGGCGTTCTTCGAGGTCGACCCGGCCGAGACCAGGCGGTACGGGATCGCCTCGGTCGAGCCGGCCGAGGCCGAGCTGACCGACCTCGGCGAGGTCGTGAAGGTCACCGGCATGGTGGAGAAGCCCCAGCCGGAGGACGCCCCGAGCAACCTGGCCGTCCTCGGCAGGTACGTCCTGCCGGGGCGGATCTTCGACGCGATCCGGCGTACCGAGCCGGGAAGTGGCGGCGAGATCCAGCTGACCGATGCGATGGAGCTGCTGCGCGGCGAGGGCGTACCGGTGCACGCGATCGTCTACCGGGGCACCCGCTACGACACCGGCATGCCGCTGGGCTACCTCCAGACAGTCGTGCAGATCGCCGTCGAACGGGAGGACCTCGGTGCCGAGTTCCGGGCGTGGCTGACCGAGTTCGTCAACAACGGCGACCAGACGGTCACGGCGGCGGTCCTCGACGGGGTACGTGACGCGGCGGGCGGCTCCGGTACATGACCTCGACGGCCGACGCCGAGGCGGCCGCGAACGAGTTGACGCCGCTCGCCGACTACCTGGGCAGCGTGCTGCGCAGGTTACGCGCGCTGCCTCCGCTCGACCTCGACCTCACCCAGGCGTACGGCAACGTCCTCGCCTCGGACGTGGTCGCCCCGCACTCGTTCCCCGCCTTCGACCAGGCGGCGGTGGACGGGTACGCCGCGCGCTGGGAGGACCTCGTCGGTTACGGCCCGGTCCCCTCGCAGGGGCCGGGCCGCCCGGTCCGGCTCAACGTGGTCGGTGACCTCGGGGCGGCGAGCTGGCGTCCGGTGCGGCTCACCCCCGGTTCGTGCTTCTCGGTGGCGGCCGGTGCGCCGATGCCGATCGCCGCCGACGTGGTGGTGCCGGTGGAGTGGACCGATCAGGGCATGGCGGCGGTGGAGATCTTCCGCACCCCCAAGCGCGGGTACGGCGTCCGCCGCGCCGGTGAGGAGTTGCCCGCCGGCACCGTACTCGCCCGCGCCGGCACGTACGTCGCCCCGGCGCTGGTGGCCGTCTTCGCCGCCACCGGGATCGGGCACGTGGTGGTACGGCCCAGCCCCCGGGTGGTCATCGTGGCGACCGGGGACGAGCTGGTAGACGTGGGCCGGGGCAGCCAGCCCGGTCAGGTGGTGGACGCCAACTCGCACGCGTTGACCGCCGCCGCCGCCGAGGTGGGCGCGCTGGCGTACCGGGTGGGGATCTGCGACGACGACCCGGAGGGGCTGCGCGGCCTGCTGGAGGACCAGACCCTGCGGGCCGACCTGATCATCACCACCGGCGGCACCGGGACCGGCCCCGGCGACATGGTCAGGCGGATCCTGTCCCGCCGCGAGGGTGGCCGGGCCGGTCCGGTGACCTTCACCGACGTGGCGCTGTACCCCGGCACGGCGCTCGGGTTCGGTACCGTCGGCGCCGAGGAGGTGCCGGTGGTGTGTCTTCCCGGTGAGCCCGGTGCGGCGTTGATCGGCTTCGAGGTGCTGGCCCGGCCGGCGATCCAGCTGCTGGCCGGCGCGGAGCCGGTGTTCCGGCCGAGCGTACGGGCGCACCTGTTGGAGACCATCTCGTCCCCCGGTGGGCTGCGCGAGTTCCGGCCCGCGCACGTGGCCGAGCGGCGCGGCGGGGGCTACACGGTGCAGCCGCTCAGCGGTGGGCCGTACACCCTCTCCGGGCTGGCCGAGGCGAACGGCCTGATGGTGCTCGGTGAGCGGGTCACCACTGCGGCGGCCGGTTCCACCGTCGACGTGCTGCTCCTGGACCGGCGACGGTGAGCCGGGTCGGTGCGGTCGGCGTCCCGGTCGCAGACGGGAGGTCGGCGCGGTGAGCTGGTTCGGGCGGACGCCGGGGTGGCCGGTGGTGCTGATGGACGGTCCGGTGGTGCTGCGACCGTACCGGCGGTCCGACGCCACCGCCTGGTCCGCCGTACGCCGGGCGAACCGGGCGTGGCTGGCCCCCTGGGAGTCGCACCTGCCCGGCGGCTGGGACCAGGCCAACTCGCCCGCCGCGTTCCGTTACGTGCACGCCGACCAGCGGCGCTCCGCGCGTACCGGCGAGGGGATGCCGTTCGCGGTCTGCCTGCGCGAGGACGGGCAGGAGCGGCTGGTCGGGCACCTCAACGTGGGCAGCATCGTCCGCCGGGCGTTCTGCTCCGGATACGTGGGCTACTGGGTGGACTCCCGGGTGGCCGGTCGCGGGGTGATCCCCACCGCGATGGCGCTCGCCGTGGACCACGCGTTCGGTCCGGGCGGTCTGCACCGGGTAGAGGTGAACATCCGCCCGGAGAACAAGCCGTCCCGCCGGGTGGTGGAGAAGCTGGGCTTCCGCGAGGAGGCGTACCACGTGCGCTACATGCACATCGACGGGGCCTGGCGAGACCACATCGGATACGCGATGACCAGCGAGGAGGCGGCTGCCGACGGCGGTCTGCTGGCCCGCTGGCACCGGCAGCGCCACGACGTCGGGTGAGTCGTCCCACGGACGGGATTCGGCGCGGCGTGCCGGCATCCCCGGTCGGTGGCCCGTAACCTCAAGTAACTGCAAGCTGCGGCAAGCGCTGCCGGCCGCAGGATCTGCGCCGAGAGTGAGATTTCGGGAAAGATCTTGCTGCTTCTCGGCGGTTGCCCCGAATTTCGGTGACGGGAGGGGTGAGGGTGCCGACCTCGGTGCTCCTCGCCGTCCTCGCCGCCGCCGGTCTGCTCGCCCTCGCCCCGGCGCTGGTTCGTCGGTACGACGCCACCGAGCGGCTGGTGGCGGAGCGGGCGCAGTCGACGGCGCGGGTGCTCCAGCGCCGCCGGCGGCGTCGTACTGTCCCCGGTCGGCGACCCGTCAACCAGCCCAGGGCGCTCGTGGTCACGCTGACCGAGGACGCCGCCACCGGGGAACTCGGCGCACCGGTCTCCGCGCCACCGGCCTCCGCCCGTGGTGCCGCCCCGCCGGTCTCCGACCGCCAGGCTGCCCGGTCGGCCGCCTCCACCCGCCGGTCCGGTCGGCTGCGCGCCGTGCCGCCCGCCTCCCGGCAGGCCCGTCGCCGGCCGCCCCCGCGTCGGCACCACACCCCGGCCGTCTACCGGCGACGCCGGGTGCTCGCCGCGCTGCTGCTGCTCAACTTCGTCGAGTTGGTCGGCGTGATCCTGGTCAGCCCCGGGTTCTGGATCAGCTTCTCGGTCACCGCCACCCTGCTCGCCGTGTACGTCGTACACCTGCGACGACGGGCGCTGACCGAGCGCCGCCGGCGGCGGCTGCGGGCCCGGGAGGCGGCCTGGCTGGCCGTCCGGCAGGCCGAGGTGCGCCGCGAACAGGCCCGTCGGGCGGCGGCCCGTCGGGAGGCGCAGCATCGACTGGCCGCCCAGCGCGAGGCGGTACGCCGCACGGCGATGGGTCTCGACCGACCGACCGACCTGCCGGCGGCGGCCAGCGGGGGCGGCTCGGTGTCCTACCGCCGCTCCGGTGGCCTGCGCGGACGCCCCTACCAGTCCGGCCGCGACCCCCGCTGACCCCTCGCTTGCCCTCGGGGCGGGCTGCGCCCTTGATCGACTCATGTGGGCCGAAGCGGCGGTATCGGGGCGGGCCGGGTGGCGCTTCTTCGGCCCACCGGTGCGGCGCACCACCCGGCCCGTGCGGTGGGAGGGGTGATTCGCCCGGGGGGTGGGTGGGCTGTTAGTCTTGGCGCCGGCCCGCCCGGTGAAAGCCGGGTGGGACCGAAGCCGGCATGCCGGCGGAGGGGCTGTGGCGCAGTCTGGTAGCGCACCTCGTTCGCATCGAGGGGGTCTGGGGTTCGAATCCCCACAGCTCCACATAATCAAGGCCCTGACCAGCTTTCCTGCTGGTCAGGGCCTTGTCTTTCGGCTATGCGGTCACCAGCCCCCGCGTTCCGGCCCCCGGACGGGGTAAGGACGGCACCGCACCACCCGTGCCAGGGTCGGCCACGGGTCACGGTCGACGTGGTGTTCAGGGGAGGGTGAGGCCGTAGGCGGCGAGGATCTCGGCGATCGGCTGGTAGTAGGTGGTGCCACCGCTTGTGCAGTTGCCGCTGCCACCGGAGAGGATGCCGAGGATCAGCCCGGTCCCGGCGACGTAGAGCGGACCGCCGCTGTCGCCGGGCTCCGCGCAGATGTTGGTCCGGATCAGCCCGGACACGCTGCCCTCGGCATAGTTGACCGTCTGGTTGAGACCGGTCACCGTGCCGCACCGGACGCCGGTGGTGGAGCCGCTGCGGCAGACGGCCTGCCCGACGTACGCGGTGCCGACGCCGTTGACGGTGAGCAGGCCGGGATAGGTGTAGACGGCGCTCGGGTGGCTGACCGTCCCGGTGTAGCGCACCAGGCCGTAGTCGTTGGTGGGGAAACTGCTGCCGACGCGGCTGCCCAGCACGCTGCTCTGACCGCCGTCGGCGTACCAGGTCGTCGCGCCGGCGGTGCAGTGTCCGGCGGTGAGGAAGTAGTAGGTGCTGCCGCTGTGCACGTTCGCGCCCAGCGTGCAGCGGGCGCCCCCACCGTAGACGGCCTGCCCACCGGCGATGAGGATGCGCAACCGGCCGGGCTCGTGGCGCAGCTCCCCGCCGGCTCGGACGGCGGCGGCACGCAGTGCGCGTACCTGCTCGGGTGGGACGGTGTCGTCGACGGTGACCGTCAGCCGGCCGGTCGTCGGATCCGGGCCCCAGGTGGTGCCGACCGTCCGCACGTCCGGCAGTGCGGGCGCGGCGGCCGGTCCGGTGGCCCGGAGGTGCGCGGCCACTGGTTCGGTGGCGTTGGCGTGCACATCGGCCGGTGCGGGGGCGCCGGCGTGCGCGGCGGCCGGGGTCGCCGGCAGCAGGACGACGGCCAGGGTCAGGGCGGCGAGCGAGAGACGGCGCATCTCCCACCTCCAAGTCGATCGGTGAAGGTCGATGCATCAAGCATCCGCCGGTGCCGGCTCCGTTTCAAGGCCCGGCAGCGATCCCGGCCGGTGACCGGTTCGGGGTGGCGCAGCGGCGGGAACGGGCCGGCTCCCGCCAGGGGAACCGGCCCGTCACGGAACCAGGGAGGTCAGGGCTTCCAGGAGCCGGCCGCCTCGAACTTGTGCTGGTATTCGACCGCCCCCGACTTGTCGGCCACGTCGAACACCACCGCGCCGGAACGCTTGCTGCCGGCCCGGATGTTGCTGCCCGAGTCGAGCATGTCGCCGCCGCAGCCGGAGAGCGCGCCGGCCAGCCCGTTGACCGTGGTGCCGTCGTCCGCGACCCACTGGAAGTAGAACGGGTTGATCGACGCCGTGCCCTTGGTCACCGTGGCGGTGACGTCGGCGATCAGGTACATGCCCTTGTCCGGTGGCGGGGCGAACGAGCGGCAGCCCTTGGACGAGGTGGTGAAGCTCCGGACGGTGATCTCGATGGTCCCGTCGTCGTCGCTGATCACCAGCGTCTCGCCGGCCTTCAGGTTGAACGTCTCGTCGGTGGACGACGGTGCCGCCGAGGGTCGGTCGCCCGGCAGCGCCGGTGCCCTGGTGACGTCGGGGGTCGGCAACGAGCGCTCGAACTCCTCGGCCGCCTCGTCGGCCTTCTTGCCCCCGGCGACCACGGCGGCGACGATGCCACCACAGCAGAGCAGCAGCACCACGGCGACCACGATGCCGATGACGACCCAGACCTTCCGGCCGGACGAGGCGGCCGGCGGCGGCGGGAACGGATAACCGGGCCCACCCGGACCGCCGGGCGGCGGATATCCGGCACCGGAGACCGGGGGGTAGCCCGGGGCGGGCGGCGGGTATCCCGCGCCCGACATCGGCGTGAAGCCGGCACCGGAGACCGGCGGCGGCGCCGCCCCCGGCTCGTACGACGGGTAGGGCTGCGGGGCTCCGGAGCCCGGCGGCGGCGCGTACGGCGACGGCGGCGCGTACGGGTCGGAGTAGGACGGTTGCGGCGGCTCGGGGACCGGGGGCAGGGCGGCGGTCGGGTCGACCGGGTGCTGCTGGCCGGGTGCCGACGGGAACGGCTGCGCCGCCCCGAGGGGCGGCTGGTGGGGGTCCTGCGGCCCGTAAGGGGGTTGAGGCTGGCTCACCGTACTCCTCGCACGCGTTTCGACTGTCGTAACTCTTGGACGCTAGTGGGTGGCGGCAAGGGCTCAGCGCAGGGGCAGCACGGCGGCGGTGCGGACCAGGTCGCCCTCGACCACGAACCGGCCGGTGACCAGCGAGGGCGGGTCCGCCACGGTGGCTGCCGACACCCGCGCCTCGTTGATCCGGGCGGTGAAGACGCCGGTGTCCGGGTCGAGTTCGACGGTGGCGTCGAGGAAGTCCAACCAGGAGCCGACCACGGGGTGCCACACCTTGTAGATGGTCTCCTTGGCGCTGAACACCACCACCGGCCAGTTCACCCCGGCCGGCAGCCGGGCCAGCCGGTCCTCCTCCTCGGGGCGCAGGATCAGCCGGCGTACCCCAGGGTTGAGTTCCTTGTGCCGCTCGGCGTCCATGCCGACTGCGCGCAGGTCGGTGCGGCGGGCGACCGCGGCGGCACAGTAGCCACGGGTGTGGGTGATGGTGCCGACCAGCCCGACCGGCCAGACCGGTGCGCGGTTCGGCGCGGCCGGGACCGGCGTGGCCGGCAGGCCGAGGGCGGTCATCGCCCGCCGGGCGCAGACCCGGCCGGCGGTGAAGTCCCGCCGCCGGCTCTCCACCGCCCGCTCGCCCAGCCCGGCCCGTTCCGCCGGCAGCAGCTCACCCACCCAGTCGGCTGTCTCGGCCACCGCCACCGAGACCGCCGCCGGCAGCAGGTCACGCATCAACCCACCCCATTCCGGTACGACCACCGCCGGCCCCGCTCGGTGAGCGGAACACCGTCCATGGCTGGTGAACGTACCGCAACCGGACGACACCGGAGGGTCCCGTGCCGCCGGCGCGAGGGTGGTGGCTGCGTGGCGGCGGTGGGTGGGCACTCGCGCCGGGCTGTCCCGGGCGGGCGGTGGTGCCGGCGGGCGGTGGCCGCCCCGATCCCGGGACGGCCACCGCCGGGATCAGGGGCGGCGCGGGCGGCGGGTCAGCGCGAAGCCGACCACCCCGGCGACGGCGGCGAGCGCGCCGCCGACGGCGCTCCACGCCCAGCGCGAGCCGAGCGCGGGCAGCCAGTCGCCGTCGAACCAGTCGTCGTCGGACTCGGCGGGGGTCGCCGCCGGCTCGCCGGTCAGCACCGTGCCGGCCCTGGTGTTCGGCACCAGCGGCGCCTTCAGCTCGCCGTCGTCGCGCGAGCCCTCACCCTCGGCGGAGACCAGCAGTTCCACGTCGATCGGCTGCCCCAGGTCGGCCTCGGGGAGGTCGGTCACGGACAACCGGACGAAGTAGGTGCCGGGCAGCGGGTCGGCCGACCACGGCTCCGCCCAGGACCGCACCTGGCGCAGCGTGCAGCCCAGCGCCACGCTGCCCGCGGAGGCGGCAACCGTCGGGGTCTGTGCCCCGGCCGTGCACGCCTGCCGGCGGCGCAGGCCGTCGAAGACCTCCACCGTCCAGGTGGACGCCCCGGTGCGGGCCTTCGGCAGGGACACCGTCGCGGTGATCTCGTGGCGTTGCCCCGCCGAGGCCGGGAACGACCAGTACAGGAAGTCGCCGGTGGAGGCGTCCACCCGGACCGGTTGACCGGCCGCGATGCCGGTGGCGGTGAGGAAGGACGTCCCGGCCCGGGTGACCGGGGTGGCGCCGGGGGAGGGGGTGGGTGCGGCGGTGGCCGCAGCCGGGGCGGCGAGCAGGGTCAGCCCGGCGGCGGCCAGGGCCGCACCGGTCCGGATGATCGGGGTACGCATCGTCAGTTCGTCCTCCACGTCGCCACCCACCAGCGGGTGAGCAGCCCGACGACCAGACCCGTGAGCAGCCCGGCCAGGGTGAGCAGGAGCAGCAGCACCCAGCCGCGGCCCAGGTCCGGCGCGGCCGGGGCGGGTGAGGAGTCGACCACGTCGATGGTCAGCTCGACCGGCATGCCCGGCTCGGCCCGGGTCCCCGGACGGGGGGCGAAGGCGTTGCTGACCACCAGGCAGACCGTGGTGGCCGGCACCGGCGCGTCGGTGGCCGACGGAGTGGGTGTCGCACCGTCCGCCGTCCCCGACCAGCGCAACCCCGCCGACACCACGTCGGTACGACCGCTGCCGGCGTCGACACCCCGGACGAGTTCCCGGCCGTCGGTGGCGGTGGCCCGCAGCAGTACCGCGTGGTCGGGGTTCACCGGCCGGTCCAACGCCACGCTGACCGAGGCCCGCAACTCCTGCCCCGGCCGGACGGGCACCCGGTACCAGCGGTGCTCGGAGAACGCCTCCCGGTCGGCGTAGACACCGGGGGCGAGCAACGGCGCGCCTGCGCAGTCCGTCCGGCCGGTCACCACGGTCGGGGCGGCGGTGTAGGTCTCCTTGGCCCGGTCGACGAGCTGCTTGATCCGGCCGGTCAGTTCGTCGGCGCTCTGTGCCGCCGTGTAGGTGCCGCCGGTCGCGGTGGCGATGCAGAGCAGCTGCCTGCGGACCTTGGCGTCCGGGGCCAGGCCGAGCGTGTCGACCACCAGCTTGGTGCCCTGGGCGGCCAGCTCGCGGGCCACCTCGCACGGGTCGGGCGGGGCGCAGGTGTCCTCGCCGTCGGTGATCAGCACGATCCGGCGGGCGGTCGTGCCGGTGCCGAGATCCCGGGCGGCGGAGCGCAGGGCCAGTCCGACCGGGGTGAAGCCGGTCGGCCGCAGCGTCGCCACCGCCGCCTTGGCCGCGGTACGGTCCACCGGCCCGACCGGCACGATCTGCTGGGTGTCCAGGCAGCCCTGTTTCTTGTCCTTGCCCCGATAGGTCGCGCCGAGCACCCGGATGCCGAGCTGGGTCTCCTGGGGCAGCGCGTCGACCACCTCGTTGAACGCCTGCTGGGCGACCGAGATCCGGCTGCGTCCGTCGATGTCGTTGGCCCGCATCGAGCCGCTCACGTCGAGCACCAGCTCGACCTTGGGCGGCTCGGCGGGCTCCTCGTCATCGGCGTGGGCCGGTGCGGGGCCGGTCAGCGCCGTCGCCGCCAACACTCCGATCAGGACGGCCGTCGATCGTCGTCTCGTGTTGATCACCGGGCGAAGTGTAGTGAGATCCACTATGGAGGTCCGCCCGGGATCGCCACGGGTGCGAGATGCCGGATCGCCGGGCAGTCGGGGTGGGCAGGATTCCGGGCAGCCGCCCCGGCCGAGCGGTCGATGTGGGGCGCTCGGTCGAAGGTGGATGACTGTCCGTTAGATGCTATATGTAAAGCATTTGCCGCACGATGCATCGGTCGGAAATCTGACTCAAGTCGACCCGTTGTGCCCTTGGCGCAACGTGGTTAAGCTCTAACTTGCGCGCCCCAATCGCCCGCTTCCCCCGTGGCAGGCGATCGGGGCGCGCCCTTCTGCCGTGATTCTGCCGGATCCACTCGTGGAACATCTCCCGCGCTTCCGATCTCGGCTGCCCGTGCCCGTGCGGATTGGGCCGCGACAACGATCGATCCTCGCTGGCGGCGGTGATGTGGCGGCGGTGATGTCCGGAGTGCTCCTGTAGAGCTGATGACGAAAACGAATCAGCCATCCCGCCTCCGTGCGGCCGACAGCGAGCCCCTCGTCCCCCCACCTCCCCGGTTCCCCGTGCCCCGACCGGGTCGACCCGTGTCGCCGGTCCGATCCCGGTTCCCCGTGCCCCGGCCGGGCCGACCCGTGTCGCCGGTATCCGCCGCAGGCTCCCCGCCTCGCCCGCCTCGCCCGTTCCTCTGCCGCCCCCACCCACCCGACGACGTGGTTCCACCTCGTGCCGGGCGTTCCCCATGGTCGATCATGGAGTTGTGGTGCTTCCAAAGGGTCTGAAAAGGTGCTGAACGACCACCACTACTCCATGATCGACGGCCGCTGGTGGTTCGGCGGATATGGGGTCTGGGTGGCGTGGTTGTTCGATGCGGCAGGGGGTCGGGCGCTCCGGGTGCGATGACTGGGGGGTGATTCGTTGACGTCATCAGCTCTGTAGCGAGTGCATGGGGGAACGGTCGCGTGCGTTCGCTGGCGGGCGACCTGCGACGAGACCGGTGAGGGTTGGCCGGCTTCCGATCCGGTTCGACAGCTCTCTTCTGGCATCCCGGTGGTACCGGGCTGCATCCCGGCGGGGCGGACGCGACGGACGGTGGTGGGCGGGTCAGGCTGACGGTTCGCGGCGATAAGGCGGTGGGCGGTAGGGCGGTGAGGCGGTGAGGCGGTGAGGCGGTGAGGCGGTGGGGCGGTGAGGCGGTGAGGCGGTGGGGCGAAGTCGGTCAGATCCAGCGGCCGTCCAGCCACATCCGGGCCGACCAGTCGTCGTACGGCAGGAGATTGCCCACGAAGATCGGATAGAAGTACGCGAAACAGAGCGCCACCAGCAGCACGTAGGCCCCGACGATGACCCCGCCGATCAGTCGCCGGTCGGCGATCTCCTCGGCGGTCGCCGCGTCGGCCTCCGCGACCATGACCGTGATGTTCGGCTCGACCGGTTCGCGGCTGCCCGACGTCGGGTCGTCCGGCCTGGGGTCGTCCGCTGCAGGACTGCCCGACGCGGGACTCTCCGACGCAGGGTTGTCCGACGCAGGGTTGCCGGGGGCAGGGTTGCCGGGGGCAGGGCTGCCGAGGGCGGGGTCGCCGGGGCCGGAGTTGGCCGGGGTGGCTCGGGCGGTGGTGGTGGGGGTGGCGATCGCACCGAGCACGTAGACCACCGCCAACACCAGGAACGGCAGCGCCGGGGCGGCGTAGAAGGAGAACATCGTCCGGCCGTCGAGGGCGTACCAGAACCAGGGCAGGAGACCGGCGGCAACGGCCACCAGGAACGCCCCGGCCCGCCAGTCCCGCCGCGCTATGCCGAGCCAGAGGGTGGCGGCCAGGGCCGGCAGGAACGACCACCAGAGCAGCGGCGTGCCCAGCAGCAGGATCTCCGACGCGCAGGTCGGTGCGCCGCACGCGCCGTCGCCGGACCAGTGGAACGCCACCGGCCGGCCCAGCAGCAACCACTGCCAGGGCCACGACTGGTACTTGTGCGCGGTCTCCAGGCCGGTATGGAACTCGAACGCCGCCTTGTGGTACTGGAACAGGTTGGTCAGCGCGCCGATGACCGGGGTGTCACTGAGCCCCGGGAGGTTCGGGTACCGGGCCGCGAGCCGGTAGTAGCCGTCGTCGGAGAGCAGCCAACCCGACCAGGTCAGCAGGTAGGTCCCGACCACCAGCAGCCCGGCGAGCACCAGCCAGGGCAGCTCGTCGAGGAGCGCGTCGCGCCACGGTCGGCGGACCCCGACCGACCGGCGCAGACCGACCTCCCAGAGCAGGGCCAGCAGCCCGAAGGCCGGCACGAAGTAGATCCCGCTCCATTTCACGGCGCACGCGCAGCCGAGCAGCACCCCGGCGAGCAGCCGCCACCAGGGCCAGTTCCGCCAGCCACCGGCGGGGCGACCGGCCCGGCCGGCGACGGTCGGGTCGAGGCCCTCGTCGAGGGCGCGGGCCCAGCGTCGGCGGCGGGCGTCCCGGTCGAGCACCAGCGCGCCGAAGGCGGCCAGTATGAACAGCGGCAGGAAGATGTCGAGCAGCGCGGTGCGGGAGAGCACCAGGTGGAAGCCGTCCAGGGCGAGCAACAGGCCGGCGGCGCAGCCGAGCGTGGTGGAGCGGAACATCCGGCGGGCGATCCGGGTCAGCATCAGCACCGTGAGGATGCCGGCCACCGCCGAGCTGATCCGCCAGCCGAACTCCGGGGCGGTGGTCATCAGGTGGCCCGGCACGGAGATGTTGGTCTCCGCGTCCTGGTAGCCGAAGGCCCACTCGCCGAGCCCGATCAGCCACTTGCCCAGCGGCGGGTGGACCACGTACGACGGACCGTTGTCCTTGTAGTTCCACTCGACGCCCTTGTCGATCAGGCCGTAGCCGTCCCGGGCGTAGTAGATCTCGTCGAAGATCTTGCCCTTCGGGCTACTCAGCCCGAGCAGGCGCAGGACGGCGGCGATCGCCACCACCACGGCGGTGGCGATCCACGAGTTCACGTCCAGCCGGGTCTCGACGGTGGCGAGCCGGCGACGGACGATCGCCGGCACGCCACCTCCGCCGCCCTCGGGAGGGGGTGCCTCCGGGTCGGTCCGGTCCGCGCTCGCACTCTGTGCTGTCGACGCACTCGTCACCCGGCGATCGTAGGCTGCGGAGGTGCCCGGTGGCGCCCGTCGTCCCCGAGATTGGTACGACTATCGATGAAGGAGCACGCCTCGTGGGCGAAATGTCCGAAGTTGGACGCCTGATTCTGCTCGGTGCGCCGCTGGGCAACCCGGCCGACGCGTCCACCCGGCTCCGCGAGGCCCTCGCCACCGCCGACGTGGTCGCCGCCGAGGACACCCGCCGGCTCGCCCGGCTCGCCCGCGACCTCGACGTCACCGTCGGCGGGCGGATCGTGTCCTACTTCGAGGGCAACGAGGAACGGCGTACCCCCGAACTGGTCGACGTGCTCCGCGAGGGCTACCTGGTCGCGCTGGTCACCGACGGCGGTATGCCCAGCGTCTCCGACCCGGGATACCGGCTGGTCACCGCCGCGCTCGACGCCGGCGTGCCGGTCACCGCCGCACCCGGCCCGAGCGCCGTCACCACCGCCCTGGCCCTGTCCGGGCTGCCCTGCGACCGGTTCTGCTTCGAGGGCTTCCTGCCCCGTTCGCCCGGCGGCCGGCGGGCCCGGCTCCGGGCGCTGGCCGACGAACCGCGCACCCTGGTCCTCTTCGAGGCCCCGCACCGGATCGCCGCCGCACTGGCCGACCTGGCCGCCGCGTTCGGTGCCGACCGGCCCGCCGCGCTCTGCCGGGAACTGACCAAGACGTACGAGGAGGTCGTCCGTCGACCGCTCGGCGAACTGGCCGACTGGGCGGCCCGGGGCGAACCGCGCGGCGAGATCACCCTGGTCGTCGCGGGGGCGCCGGAGGCACCCGCCGAGCGTCCCGACGACGACACGCTGCGGGCCCAGGTGGCCGACCGGGAGGCCGCCGGGATGTCCCGCCGGGACGCTATCAGCGAGGTGGCCACCGGGTACGGGCTGCGCCGCCGGGACGTCTACACCGTCGTGCACCGCTGAGCCGTGGTACGCGCGGTGGCATGGCCGCGCGTGCGGCCCGTGCCGGTGGACCGCGAAGCGCGTCGGTCGGCCCCGGCTCACCAGGCGGCGACGAGGAAGCCCAGGGTGATCAGCGCCGGCCCGGCGTACCCGCCGCCGGTCGCCCAGCGGCGCTGTCTGGGGTCGGCCAGCAGGGTCGCCCCGGTCCACCGGACGATCCCCGCCCCGCAGCCGGCCACCGCCAGCAGGCCGAGCAGCCAGCGCAGATGCCGGCCCACCCCGGTGTCCACGTACGCGGTCTCCGCGCGCGCTCCGGTCACCCGCGCCGGCAGCACCGTGCCGGTGGCGGTGCGTTCGGCCGGCACTCCGCTGACCCGTACCCCGTGGGTCAGGAACCGGTCGCCGTCGGCGGCGAAGATACCCCGGCAGCGCTGGGTGAGCCCGCCACCCGAACAGTCGGTGATCATCACCGTCCCCGCCGTGGAGTGCCCGACCGCCAGCCAGAGCGGCCCCGCGCTCACCCAGGCGAAGAACGTCGCCACCAGGCTCAACGTCAGCAGCACGGCGAGTCCCCGGACCGGGTCCGGCGGATGGGCGACGCGGGCCGGACGACGTCGGCGCGGTACGCGGAGCCGCTGCTTCGGCTCCTTGCGCAACGGGGTGCCGTCCCAGTGCACCTGCTCGATCGGTGCCCAGAAGAAGGCGTCGTCGTCCTGCGGGGTACCCCCGGGCGGGCGGTGGCTGCGCGGCTGGCGTACCGGAACCCGCTGTGGCACCGCGTCGACCGGTGCCCCGGTGGTCGGCTCGACCTCGACTGTCGCCTCGGCGGGCCCGGGGCCGGGTCGTCGCTGCGGGGCGACGGCGGCCCCGCGCGGCCCCGGGCCGTCCCCGGGACCCGGGCGCGGTCGCCGGGTGCCCGCCGCCGACTCGTCGTGCCCCGATCGTCCGCCCGTCACGACAGCCATTGGACACCGGGTCGCCCTCGGTGCCGGTGAGCTGACTCCGCGTGTCGGCCGACAATTCGGGTGTACGGCGGATTTCCGTCGGCGCGGTGTGCTCCCCCCTATTGGTTCGCGGGCACCCCGCGCGGGTCACTAGGCTTGCTGGTCATGAGTCACGTTCTCGCCGCGGTCGCCTGGCCCTACGCCAACGGTCCGCGCCACATCGGCCACGTGTCCGGCTTCGGCGTTCCCTCCGACGTCTTCGCCCGGTACATGCGGATGGCCGGCCACGACGTGCTCATGGTCTCCGGCACCGACGAGCACGGCACCCCGATCCAGGTGCAGGCCGACGCCGAGGGGGTCACCCCGCGCGAGCTGGCCGACCGGTACAACCGGGTGATCGCCGAGGACCTGTTGGCGCTGGGCCTGTCCTACGACCTGTTCACCCGGACCACCACCCGCAACCACTACGCGGTGGTGCAGGAGCTGTTCACCGGGCTGCACCGCAACGGCTACATCGTCCCGAAGGTCACCACCGGGGCGATCTCACCGTCCACCGGGCGGACCCTGCCCGACCGCTACATCGAGGGCACCTGCCCGATCTGCGGCTACGACAGTGCCCGGGGCGACCAGTGCGACAACTGCGGCAACCAGCTCGACCCGATCGACCTGATCGACCCGAAGTCCAAGATCAACGGTGAGACGCCGGAGTTCGTGGAGACCGAGCACTTCTTCCTCGACCTCCCCGCCCTCGCCGACGCGCTGCGCCAGTGGCTGGACACCCGGGAGGGCTGGCGGCCCAACGTGCTGCGTTTCTCCCGCAACCTGCTCGACGACCTCCAGCCCCGGGCCATCACCCGGGACCTGGAATGGGGTGTGCCGATCCCGCTGGAGGGCTGGCAGGACCGGGGCGACAAGCGGATCTACGTCTGGTTCGACGCGGTGATCGGCTACCTGTCCGCGTCCATCGAGTGGGCCCGGCGCACCGGCGACCCGGAGGCGTGGCGCAGGTGGTGGTCGGCCGACGGGGAGGGCAAGGACGCCCCGGCCTACTACTTCATGGGCAAGGACAACATCGTCTTCCACTCGGTGATCTGGCCGGCGCTGCTCGGCGGCTACTCCGGGGCGGGCAGCCGCGACGGTCAGCCCGGCGAGCTGGGCCGGCTCAACCTCCCCACCGAGGTGGTCTCCAGCGAGTACCTGACCATGGAGGGGCGCAAGTTCTCCTCGTCCCGCAAGGTCGTCATCTACGTCCGCGACTTCCTGGCCCGCTACGACGCCGACGCGCTGCGCTACTTCATCGCCGTCGCCGGGCCGGAGAGCAACGACACCGACTTCACCTGGGCCGAGTTCCTCCGCCGCAACAACGACGAACTCGTCGCCGGCTGGGGCAACCTGGTCAACCGCTCGGTCTCCATGGCGGCCAAGAACTTCGGCGCGATCCCGCCGGTCGACCCGGCCGGGCTCACCGAGGCCGACGAGGCGCTGCTCGCGGTGGCCCGCGCCGGGTTCGCCACGGTCGGCGACCTGATCGCCCGGCACCGGCAGAAGCAGGCCATCGGCGAGGCGATGAAGGTCGTCGCCGAGGCCAACCGGTACCTGTCCGAGCAGGCCCCCTGGAAGCTCAAGTCCGAGGCCGACAAGCCCCGGATGGGCACCATCCTGCACGTCGCCCTCCAGGTGATCAGCGACGCCAACACCCTGCTCACCCCGTTCCTGCCGCACTCCGCCCAGCAGATCCACGAGTTGCTCGGCGGCACCGGGGTGCACGCCCCGATGCCGGTGCTCGAAGAGGTCGACGACCTCGACGGCGGGCCCGGCTACCCGGTGCTCACCGGGGACTACACGGTCGGCGCGCGCTGGGAGTCCGTACCGTTGCAGGCCGGTCGGCCGCTGGCCGCGCCCAAGCCGGTCTTCCGCAAGCTCGACCCGTCGATCGTCGACGAGGAACTGGCCCGGCTGGAAGGCTGACCGGCCCGCGACGGCCCCGGGGGTTCCCCCGGGGCCGGGTCGGCGGTACGTCAGGCGCGGGCCATCGACGGTGCGCCGATGAACTCCATGAGCGCCTTGTTCACCTCGGCCGGGTGGGTCCACGGAATGCCGTGCGGCGCACCCTTCAGGGTGACCAGCTTGCCGTTGGGCAGCATCGGCGCCAACCGCTGACCCGTCTTCGGGTACGGCAGCACGTTGTCCTTGTCGCCCTGGATGATCAGCACCGGGACGTCGATGTTCGGCACGTCGCCCCGGAAATCGGTCTGCCAGGCGTCCACCGAGTCGTGGGTGCCCTTGGCCGACGCCTGCGCGCCGATCTGCCAGTGCGCCCGGTACGCCTCCTCGCTGACCCATTTGCCCTTGTTCTCGCTGTAGTTGAAGAACGTGTCGCAGAACTGGGTCAGGTAGGCGAACCGGTCCGCGACGATCGCCTGCTGGAACCCGTCGAAGAGGCTCTTCTCGACGCCCTCCGGGTTGTCCTTCGTCTGCAACAGGTACGGCGCCAGCGGCGCCATCAGCACCGCCCGGTCCACCCGGTTCGACCCGTACGCGCCGAGGTAGCGGGTCACCTCGCCGGTGCCCATCGAGTGGCCCACCAGGATCGCGTTGCGCAGGTCCAACTCGGTCATCAGCACGTCGAGGTCGGCGGCGAAGGTGTCGTAGTCGTACCCCATCGCCGGCTGGGCCGAGCTGCCGAAGCCCCGCCGGTCGTAAGTGATCACCCGGTACCCGGCCGCGAGCAGCGGACCGGACATCTTCTCCCAGGTCGCCCCGTTGAACGGGAAGCCGTGGATCAGCACGATCGGCTGACCCTGCCCGTGATCCTCGTAGTAAAGGTCGATAGGGGCGGAATTCTCCGTACCCACGGTGATGAAGGGCATGATCTTCTCCTGATCCGTCGGTGTCGGACCCGCCGCGCTTTCCCCGGCCGACCACCGTTATGCCCTCAGTGCGCGTACGGCAGATCCACCACCCGGTCGTCGGTCACCTCGACGGCCGGCGCCCACGTCTCGTACACGCCCCGTTCGTGGCACTGCGCCCCGGTGTCGCGCACCGCGTCCGGATCGGGGCGACACAGCCGCAGCCGCAACCAGCCACCCTCCTCCCGGAGCACCAGGCAGGGCACGCCCCGCCACCGGGCGTACCGCAGCCGCCGGGCCACCTGGTCCACCGGATACCGGGCCGCCCGGGTCATCGCCAGCACCCGGAACCCGCCCGGCAGGTCCGCCACCGCCTCGTACTCGTCGCCCGCGTACCCGCCGACGAGCTGGGTGGAGCGCGGCACCTCGCCGGTCGGCACGTACTCCTGGTCGGGGGAGAGCCCCGGCACCGCGGCCAGCAGGTGCCGCCACTGCGGCCCCACCATCCGCAGCCAGCCACGCTGCTCCGCCTGGTAGCTGTAGAGCACCACCTCGGCACCCTCGGCGGTGTACGCCAGCAGGCTGGCGTTGGCCGGCATCGGCAGGTCGGCGAAGTCCCGGGTGACGAACTCGGGGATCAGCTGCGCCGAGCTCGGCACGAACCCGGTGCCCAGCACCGGTGGACCGAGCCGGTCGTGCGGCGGCAACCCCAGCAGGCCACGGTGTGCCTCGCCGACCGGGACGTCGTAGTCGCCCGGGTCGGCGGCCCGCCAGCGCAGCGCGTACCCGATCTCGCTGCCGTCGCCGCTGGTGCCGTCGCCGCGCAGCACCGCCAGCGCGGCAGGTGTCCGCAGGTGTGCCACGTCGTGCTCGCGGTAGCAGAAACCGTGCGGCAACCAACCCCGCACGTACCCGGCGAGCTGCCGGGCGGAGAGCACCTTGACCATCCGGGTGCCGCGGCGCAGCACCGCCGACCCGCGCACGGCGGCCAGCGTCGGGTCGCCGGCCGCCGTCGGCTGCTGGCTGAGCCGGTGCACGTACGACCAGCCCCGGTCGCGGTGCACCGGCATCAGCAGCGCCGCCTCCGGCTCCTCCACCGGCTCGCCGGCCCCCCGGACCTCGGTGACCTCGGTCACGTGCACGAACCGCCGCCACGGCCAGGCCGAGCCCGGTCGGGGCGCCCACTCGAAACCGGTCGCCGCCTCGGCACTGAACAGCTCGTAGGCCGCGCCCCGGGCCAACTCCTCCGCCGGATGGACCACCCCGCCGTACGTCACACGCAACCCGGTCCGCGCGGAGGCGGCGTCGCTGGCCCGGTCGGTGACACTCATCCCGGCGAGGGTAAGCCGGCCAGGTGCCGGCCCGGTGAACAGCCGGTGGCGTCCGGGGGACGCGCCGCAGCCCGGGTGTGTGATGCTGGCCGCGATGACCGAGCCGACCGAAACCCGCAAGCAGCGCGCCGCCCGCCGGGCCGGCGAGTTCCCGCCCGCCCCGCCGCCGCTGCCCCGTCCCGTGCTGGACAGCCACACCCACCTCGACATCACCGTCGCCGAGGCCGGGGCGCCCGGCGGGGGCGACCCCGCCGACCCGGTGGCCGCCGCGGTCGAGGTGGCCGCCGCCGTCGGCGTGGACCGGCTGGTGCAGGTCGGGGTGGACGTCGAATCGTCCCGCTGGGGGGCCGACGTCGCCGACCGGTATCCGGCGGTGCTCGCCACCGTGGCGCTGCACCCCAACGAGGCCCCCCGGCTGACCGACCTGGACGCCGCGCTGCGCGAGATCGAGACGCTTGCCGCCCGGGACCGGGTCCGGGGCGTCGGTGAGACCGGCATGGACTTCTTCCGCACCGGCGACGACGGCCGGGCCGCCCAGGAGGAGAGCTTCCGGGCCCACATCGCCATCGCCAAGCGGTACGGCAAGGCCCTGGTCATCCACGACCGGGACGCCCACGCCGACGTGCTGCGGATCCTCGACGACGAGGGCGCCCCGGACACGGTGGTGCTGCACTGCTTCTCCGGCGACGCCGACTTCGCCCGCGAGTGCGTCCGCCGGGGCCACCTGCTCAGCTTCGCCGGCACGGTCACCTTCGGCAGCGCCACCGGGCTGCGGGAGGCCGCCGCGCTCACCCCGATCGACCAGCTCCTGGTGGAGACCGACGCGCCGTACCTGACCCCGATGCCGCACCGGGGCCGGCCCAACGCGTCGTACCTGATCCCGCTGACGGTGCGGTCACTCGCCGAGACCACCGGGGCCGACCTCGACGAGCTGTGCGCGGCCATCTCCGCCACCGGGGACCGGGCCTTCGGCCCGTGGTGAACGCCCCGGCACCCGCGACTACGCTTCGGGGCGTGACCGGCCTGCTCGGCCCGGCGGAGATCCGGGAACTCGCCGCGCGCCTCGACGTCAACCCGACCAAGAAGCTCGGCCAGAACTTCGTGCACGACCCGAACACCGTCCGCCGGATCGTCACCGCCGCCGGGCTCACCCCCGACGACGTGGCACTGGAGGTCGGCCCCGGCCTCGGCTCGCTCACCCTGGCCCTGCTGCCGGCCGCCGCCCACCTGCACGCGGTGGAGATCGACCCGGTGCTGGCCGGCGCGCTGCCGCGGACCGCCGCCGCGCACGCCGGCCCGGACGCCGCCGCCCGGCTCACCGTGCACCGGGCCGACGCGCTGCGGATCACCGCGGCCGAACTGGCCGACCCGCCGCCCACCGCGCTGGTGGCGAACCTGCCCTACAACGTCGCCGTCCCGGTGGTGCTGCACCTGCTCGCCGAGCTGCCCAGCCTGCGGCACGGCCTGGTGATGGTGCAGAAGGAGGTCGCCGACCGGTTGGTCGCCGGCCCCGGCTCCAAGGTGTACGGCATCCCGTCGGTCAAGCTCGCCTGGTACGCCCGGTCCCGGGCCGCCGGCCGGGTGCCACCGAACGTGTTCTGGCCGGTGCCGAACGTCGACTCCGGCCTGGTCGCCTTCACCCGCCGCGAACCACCCCGCGACGACGTACCCCGGCGGGCCGTCTTCGCCGTGGTCGACGCGGCGTTCGCCCAGCGGCGCAAGACGTTGCGGGCCGCGCTGGCCGGCTGGGCGGGTGGCCCGGACCGGGCCGCCGCGGCGCTCACCGCCGCCGGGGTGGATCCCGGTGCACGGGGGGAGTCACTCACCGTGGAGCAGTTCGCCGCGATCGCCGCGTCGGCCCCGACGGCGACGCCCGACGCACAGTAGGCTGACGCCGTGCCCGCCGAGGGGTGCGCCGCAGCCGCGCGTACGACCTGGTTGCCGGCCGGCACGTCGCCGGCCGCCGACTCCGCCGAGGAGCTGATCGTGGAGATGCCGTCCGACACCCGCACCTGCCCGCGGGGCGTCACCCGGTGACCGAGGCCTGGCGACCGGAGGACGACGACCACCATCGGCGGGGCAGCAGCGGGCCGGTCCGGGTCCGGGTCCCCGCGAAGGTCAACCTGCACCTCGGGGTGGGACCGCTGCGCAGGGACGGCTACCACGAGCTGAACACCGTCTACCACGCGATCTCGATCTACGACGAGCTGACCGCCCGACGCGGCGACACGCTCACCCTGACCATGGAGGGCGAGGGCACCGGCGAGCTGGCCCTGGACGACTCCAACCTGGCCATCCGGGCTGCCCACGCCCTCGCCGGCTACGCCGGTGTGCCGCCGCACGCCCGGCTGCACCTGCGCAAGCAGATCCCGCTCGCCGGTGGGCTGGCCGGCGGCAGCGCCGACGCCGCCGCCGCGCTCGTCGCCTGCGACGCCCTGTGGGGCACCGGCCTGTCCCGCGACGAGTTGGCCGGGATCGCCGCCGACCTCGGTTCCGACGTGCCGTTCCTGATCCACGGGGGCACCGCGCTGGGCACCGGCCGGGGCGAGGCGGTCAGCCCGGTGCTGGCCCGCCCCACCTCCTGGCACTGGGTGGTGGCCGTCGCCGACGGCGGGCTGTCCACCCCCGCGGCCTACCGGGAGCTGGACCGGCTGCGCGACGCCGGCACCGCGGGTACGCCGCTGGGCAGCACCGACGGCCTGCTCGGCGCGCTGCGCCAACGCGACCCCCGGGTGCTGGCCGGCTGCCTCGGCAACGACCTCCAGGACGCCGCGCTGTCGATGCGTCCGGCCCTGGCCGACACCCTGAAGGCGGGAGAGGCCGCCGGGGCGCTCGCCGGCATCGTCTCCGGCTCCGGCCCGACCTGCGTATTCCTGGCCCGGGACGCCGCCGACGCGGAGCGGATCGGGGCCGAGGTGACGGCCGCCGGGGTCTGCCGGGAGACCCGGGTGGCCCACGGCCCGGTCGTCGGCGCCCGGATCGGCTGACCCGCGCCCCCCACCGGCGCCCTCGGGCCTCCGCGTACCCTTGCCCCAGGCGTCCCGAGGTGCCCGCCGGCACCGGGACGCCTTGATCATGGGAGGTGAGGTCGTGGCCAACATCGTCAACCTGGACCGGGTGTCCAAGGGGTACGGCGCCGCCGGGCCGCTGCTCACCGACGTCTCGCTCGGCCTCGACGACGCCGACCGGATCGGTGTGGTCGGCCTCAACGGCGCCGGCAAGTCCACCCTGCTGCGGATGCTCACCAAGCAGGAGGACCCCGACGACGGCCGGGTCACCCACCGCCGCGACCTGCGGGTGCTCTGGCTGCCGCAGGCCCTCACCCTGACCCCCGAGGCCACCGTCAGGGACGTGGTGCTCGGCACCGCCTGGCTCGGTGAGAGCATGGGCGCCGAACACGAGTGGGCCGGCGACGCCGGGGTGCGGGCCATCCTCGACGGCCTCGGCATGCCCCACCTCGGCCTCGACCAGCCGGTCGGCCCGATGTCCGGTGGCGAGCGCCGCCGGGTGGCGCTGGCCGCCCTGCTGGTTCGCGAGTCGGACCTGCTCATCCTCGACGAGCCCACCAACCATCTCGACGTCGGTGGCGTCGACTGGCTGGCGAAACACCTGGTCGGCCGCCGGGGTGCGCTCGTCGTGGTCACCCACGACCGGTGGTTCCTCGACGCGGTCTGCACCGCCACCTGGGAGGTCGCCGACCGGGCCGTCCGGGCCTACGAGGGCGGCTTCGCCGCCTGGATCCTGGCCCGCGCCGAGCGGGAACGGGTCGCCGCCGCCACCGAGGCCCGCCGGCAGAACCTGCTCCGCAAGGAGATCGCCTGGCTGCGGCGCGGCCCACCCGCCCGGACCTCCAAGCCGAAGTTCCGGATCGACGCGGCCAACGCGCTCATCGACGACGTGCCGCCGCCGCGCGACACCATGTCGTTGCAGCGGATGGCGACCGCCCGGCTCGGCAAGCAGGTGTACGACCTGGAGCACGTCCGGCTGCACGCCGGGCCGAAGGAGATCCTGCACGACACCACCTGGCAGGTCGGCCCCGGCGACCGGATCGCCATCCTCGGCCGCAACGGCGCCGGCAAGACCACCCTGCTGCGGCTGCTGGCCGGGATCACCCGCGCCGACGGCGGCCGGTTCCACACCGGGTCCACCGTCAAGCCGGCGTTCCTCTCCCAGGAACTCGCCGAACTCCCCGGCCACCTGCGCGTCCTGGAGGCCGTCGAGGAGGTCGCCCGCCGGGTGCAGCTCGGCGACCGGGAGATCTCCGCCGCCCAGCTCGCCGAGGTGTTCGGCTTCGACGACCGGCGGCTCTGGACCCCGGTCAGCGACCTCTCCGGTGGGGAACGTCGCCGGCTCCAGATGCTCCGGCTGCTCGCCGGGGAACCCAACGTGCTCCTCTTCGACGAGCCCACCAACGACCTGGACACCGACACCCTCGCCGCGTTGGAGGACCTGCTCGACTCCTGGCCCGGCACGATCATCGTGGCCAGTCACGACCGGTACCTGATCGAACGGGTCACCGACACCGCGTACGGGATGTTCGGCGACGGGCGGCTGGTGCACCTGCCCGGCGGGGTCGACGAGTACCTGACCCGCGCCGCCGGACCCGGCCCGGCCCGGACCGCGACCGGCCCCGCCGCCGCACCGGTCGCCCCGGCCGGTGGCGGGATGTCCGCCGCCGACGCCCGGCAGGCCCGCAAGGAGCTGACCCGGCTGGAACGGCAGATCGGCAAGCTCGACCAGAAGGAGGCCACCCTCCTCGGCCAGCTCGCCGCGCACGCCACCGACTACGCCAAGGTCGCCGAGCTCGACACGCAGCTCAAGGAGGTACGCGCCGAACGGGAGCGGACCGAGGAGACCTGGCTGACCCTGGCCGACGACATCCCGCCGTTGTAGACCCGGACCGCCCCCGTGTGCGGCGTCACACCCCGGGGTGCGGGACAATCGTCGGCGACCCTCACCCGAACGGCGTTGGAGACACAGTCATGGCCCATACCCCCGTCAACCACCCCGCGCGGCCGGTCTACCGGGCGATCGGCGGGCTCATCGGTCTCTACTTCGTGGTCTTCGGCGTGCTCGGCGTCATCGCCAGCGCCGGTAACGACTTCTTCGCCCAGGACGACACCAAGGTCCTCGGTCAGGGCACGAACCTCGGGTTCTCCGTGCTGTCCGCCCTGCTGGGGGTGGTCATCCTGGTCGGCACGGTGATCGGCCGCAACCTCGACGTGGCGATCAACCAGTGGCTGTCCTACCTCCTGATGGTGATCAGCCTGGCCGGTCTGGCCTTCATCCAGACCGACGCCAACGTGGTCAACTTCAGCATCCTCACGGTGATCGTGCTGATGACCCTCAGCCTCGTCCTGCTGATGGTCGGCATGTACGGCAAGGTCGGCACCGACGACGAGCAGGAAGCCTGGCAGAAGGCCCGCCTGGTGCTCTGACGCCGCTCCGACGCGGGCCGGGTGCGGTGGTGACCTGGCGTTTCGCCGACGCCGGACGGCATGACGGGAGACAATCGTCCCGGCATGTCGTCCGCGGAGGAGGGGCCATGGCGCACTTTCCGGTCAACCACCCGGCCCGCCCGCTGTACCGGGTCTTCGCCGGGCTCGTCGGGCTCTACATCCTGGTCTTCGGCGCACTCGGCGTCGTGCAGACCTGGGGCGAACCACTGTTCGACAGGGGCAGCCACTGGGCCCTGGGCCTGCGTACCAACCTGGCGTTCTCGTTGGTCTCGGTGGCCTTCGGGGTCGTCCTGATCGTCGGGGCGTCCCGGCGCGGCAACCTCGGTCACGTCATGAACCTCACCGCCGGGGTGGTCTTCATGGTCACCGGCATCGCCATGATGAGCGTGCTCCAGACCCGCGCCAACGTCCTCAACTTCTCGATGTCGACGGTGATCGTCTCGCTGCTGTTCGGGCTGCTGCTGCTCGCCACCGGCCTGTACGACAAGATCGGCACCGACGAGCACGCCGAACAGGAACGGGCCGGCCGGCTCCATCCGGCCCGCGAGGCCGGCGCCCGCTGACCCCGGGCGCCCGCTGCCCGCCGGTCCGGCCCGCCGCTCAACCGCGTTTGCGTACGGTGACCAACCCCGGCCTGGCCTCCAGGTGGGACAGTCCGTTCCAGGCCAGGTTCACCAGGTGCGCCGCCACCGTCTCCTTGCGCGGCTTGCGGACCTCCAGCCACCAGCGGCCGGTCAACGCCACCATCCCCACCAGCGCCTGCGAGTACAGCTCGGCCAGCTTCGGGTCGTAGCCCCGGCTGGAGAACTCGGCGCCCAGGATGTGTTCCACCTGGTGTCCCACGTCGTTCATCACGCTGCTGAAGTTGCCGGTCGCCGACATCAGCGGCGACTCCCGCACCAGCACCCGGAACCCGCTGGTCTCCTCCTCGATGTAGCCCAACAGCGCCAGCGCCGCCTGCTCCAGCAGCTCCCGGGGATGACCGGCGGTCAACGCCGTGCTGAGCCTGTCCAGCAGGGCCCGCACCTCGCGGTCGACGACCACCGCGTACAGGCCCTCCTTGCCGCCGAAGTGTTCGTATACCACCGGCTTGGAGACCCGGGCCCGCGCCGCCACCTCCTCGATCGAGGTCGCGTCGAAGCCCTTCTCGGCGAAGACCTGCCGACCGATCGCGATCAGTTGCTCGCGCCGCTGGGCGGCCGACATCCGTACCCGGGACGTCGGTTTCGCACCTGTCGTCGGTGCCGCCCGTCGTCGCGCACCGGTGTTCTCCCCGCCCGGGGCCTGCGCCATCTCGTCACCTCGCCGGCGCTCGGTGACGCCCTGTCGTGGAATGCTCCGGTCGTGCCCGCCTGTCTCGGTCACCCGGTCATCCTGCCAGGTGACCCGTCCGGGCACCGCCGGGTTCCGCGTGGCCGGACGGCTCGACTGTCATACGCCTGTTCTAATCTGCCGCTCATGACCGATCCGACGGCTGCCGAGGTGCGCCGGCTGCGCGCCGAGGAGGGGCTCTCCGTCCGGCAGATCCAGGCCCGCACCGGTCTCGGCCGCAACCGGGTGTACGCGCTGCTGCGCGGCGTACCGCCGCCGGCGTGGACCCGGCGGCCGACCGCGAAGGACGGGCTGCGTGCGGCGGCGGTGGCGCTGCGCGGCGAGGGTTGTTCGGTCGACGACATCGCGGCCCGGGTGGAGGTGGCGAAGTCGACCGCCTACCTCTGGGTGCGCCACCTGCCCCTCGATCCCGACGAGGAGGCCGCCCGGGAACGTCGACGGGCGCACTCGAAGGTGATGACGGACGCCCGGTGGGTGGCCCATCGACAGGCACGGGACGCAGCGCGGACAGCGGTCGTGTCGGACGCCTCGGCCTGGGTCGGGTCGATGCAGCACCGTGAGCTGATCCTGGTCGGCGCGGCGCTCTACTGGGCGGAGGGGGAGAAGGCCAAGCCCTGGCGGCCCCACGAGTGTCGGGTCAGGTTCATCAACAGCGATCCCGGGCTGGTCGACGTCTTCATCCGCTTCGTCGAGGTGATGGGTGCACCACGGGAGACCCTGCGCTTTCGGGTGAGCATCCACGAGACCGCCGACTCCGAGGCGGCAGTCCGGTGGTGGGCCGAGCGGGTGGCGGTCCCGATCGAGGCATTCCGCCCCACGTCGCTCAAGCGTCATCGGCCGACTACGGTTCGGCGCAACACCGGTGAGGACTATCGAGGTTGTCTGATCGTCGAAGTACCCAGGTCGCGTCAGCTGTACTGGCGGATCGAAGGGATCATGAGGGGAATGAGCGATGGCGAGGACGACGCGGGGCGCTAAGGTGTAGGGGACCGGCGAAGCCAGTTGGGTTTTGCCCGTTTTAGACCGTCCCGGGTCGTCTAATGGCAGGACGTCAGGTTTTGGTCCTGATTGTAGGGGTTCGAATCCTCTCCCGGGAGCTTCTGCTGATCCGCCCTTGAAGTCTGGTTAGCATGGCGGCGAGACTGTCGCCTTCCCTGACGGGAGCCCACCCGTGTCCCAGCCCCACCGCCGTACCGTCGTCGTGCTCGCCGCCGGGGAGGGTAAGCGGATGAAGTCGGCGCTGCCCAAGGTGCTGCACCCGCTGCTCGGCCGTACGCTGCTCGGTCACGTGCTGGCCGCGGCCGGGCCGCTGCGCGCGGACCGCACCGTGGTGGTGGTAGGGCACGGGGCCGAGCAGGTGCGCGCCCAGTTGACCGAGGTCGCCCCGGACGCCACCGCGGTCCTGCAGGCCGAGCAGCTCGGCACCGGGCACGCCGTGCGGATCGCGCTGGACGCCGTACCGGAGGCCACCGGCACCGTCGTGGTGATCAACGGGGACGTGCCGCTGCTGCGGGCCGGGACGGTGGAGGCACTGGTCGCGGCGCACGAGGGTGAGGGGGCGGCGGCCACCGTGCTCGCCGCCGAGGTGCCCGACCCGACCGGCCTGGGGCGGATCGTCCGGGACGTCGCCGGCCGGCTGGAGCAGATCGTCGAGGAGCGCGACGCGACCCCGGCCCAGCGGGCGCTGCGGGAGATCAACGCCGGCATCTACGCCTTCGACCTGGCCCGGCTGCGGGCCGCGCTGGGCAAGCTCTCCACCGACAACGACCAGGGCGAGGAGTACCTCACCGACGTCTTCGGGCTGCTCTTCTCGGCCGGTGAGCCGGTCGGCGTGCACGTGGCCGCCGACCACGTCGAGACGCTGGGCTGCAACGACCGGGTGGAGCTGGCCGGGCTGCGCCAGTTGCTGCGGGACCGGGTGAACGAGGCGTGGATGCGGTCCGGGGTGACGATCCTGGACCCGGCGACCACCTGGATCGACGTCACCGTCACCGTCGAGCGGGACGCGGTGCTCGACCAGAACACCCAGCTGCGGGGGGCCACGACGGTGGGTGCCGGGGCGGTGGTCGGGCCGGACGTGACGCTGATCGACACGGTGGTGGGTCCGACGGCGACCGTGCTGCGCAGCCACGCGGTGGGCGCCGAGGTGGGCCCGGGGGCGAGCGTGGGCCCGTACGCCTACCTGCGGCCGGCGGCGCGGCTGGCCGGGAAGGCGAAGGTGGGCACCTTCGTCGAGGTGAAGAACTCCGACGTCGGGCCGGGCGCGAAGGTGCCGCACCTGTCGTACGTGGGGGACGCGACGATCGGGGCGAAGGCGAACATCGGCGCGGCGACGATCTTCGTGAACTACGACGGGGTGAACAAGCACCGCACGGTGGTCGGTGACGGTGCGTTCGTCGGCTGCGACACCAACCTGATCGCGCCGGTCGAGGTGGGCGCGGGGGCGTACGTGGCGGCGGGCAGCGCGCTCAGCCAGGACGTGCCGCCGGGGGCGTTGGGGGTGACCCGCGCACCGCAGCGCAACATCGAGGGCTGGGTGCTGCGTAACCGGCCGGGCACGGTCTCCGCGCGGGCCGCCGAGCAGGCCCGGGCGGCTGCCGAGGGCGCGTCGGACGCTTCGTCGCCGGCAAGCGAAGGTGAGGCAATGCACGGGGGCGCCGAGACGGTGTGAGGGTCGCCGGGGTCCGGGCATACTGCAACCGACTAGCCCCGGCCCACCGCCGCCGGGCACCACCGACCAACGGGAGCAGACGAGCCCATGGGCAGCATCGTGGCCGAAAACCGCAAGAGCCTGATGCTCTTCTCCGGACGTGGCTTTCCGGAGTTGGCCAACCAGATCGGTGAGGTGCTCGGCGTGGCGCCGACCCCTTCCGACGCGTACGAGTTCGCCAACGGTGAGATCTTCGTACGGTTCCGGGACTCGGTACGTGGTTCGGACGCCTTCGTGGTGCAGTCCGTCACGCACGGGGTCAACACCTGGGTCATGGAGACCCTGATCATGATCGACGCGTTGAAGCGGGGCTCGGCGAAGCGGATCACCGTGGTGCTGCCGTTCTACCCGTACTCCCGGCAGGACAAGAAGCACCGCGGCCGGGAGCCGATCTCGGCCCGGCTGGTGGCCGACCTGCTCAAGACGGCCGGGGCGAACCGGATTCTCACAGTCGACCTGCACACCGCGCAGATCCAGGGCTTCTTCGACGGCCCGGTGGACCACCTGTTCGCGATGGACATCCTCGCCGAGTACGTGGAGCGCAAGTTCGCCGGCCGCCCGATGACGGTGGTGGCGCCGGACTCGGGCCGGGTGCGGGTGGCCGAGCGGTGGACCGACCGGCTCGGTGGTTGCCCGTTGGCGTTCATCCACAAGACCCGGGATCCGTTGAAGCCGAACCAGGTGGTGGCGAACCGGGTGGTCGGTGAGGTCGAGGGTCGGGTCTGCCTGATCGTCGACGACATGATCGACACGGGTGGGACGATCAGCAAGGCGGCGGACATCCTCAAGGAGTCCGGTGCGGCGGAGATCGTGGTGGCCTCCACCCACGCCCTGCTGTCGGACCCGGCGACCGAGCGGCTGAAGAACAGCCCGATCACCGAGGTGGTGGTGACCAACACGCTGCCGCTGCCGCCGGAGAAGCAGCTGGACAAGCTCACCGTGCTGTCGATCGCGCCGCTGCTGGCGCGGGCGATCCGGGAGGTCTTCGACGACGGTTCGGTGACCACCCTCTTCGGCGGACTCAGCTGACCCGCGGACCGGGGGACTGCCGCAAGGCGCGGAAAGACCTCGGGTAGACTGGTGCGGTTGCCACGGCGAGGGTGCCCGGCGGGTCGCTGACAGAGCGCCGCACGGAGGCACCGTCATCGACGCGGTGCTCCGGGCAGTCGTTCATGACGCATGAGCCCCAAGCGAGCCCCTCGCCCCAGCACCGCCAGACGACAAGCCGCCGTAGCGTTAGCATCAGGAGTTTTCCCGTGTCCGAGGTAAAGATCAGCGCCGAGCCCCGTACGGAGTTCGGCAAGGGTGGTGCCCGTCGTACCCGCCGAGCCGGCAAGGTGCCCGCTGTGCTGTACGGCCACGGCGAGAAGCCCAAGCACATCGCGCTGCCGGCGCGGGAGTTCGCCGCCGCCATCCGCAAGGGCGGCGCCAACCAGCTCTTCGCGATCGAGGTCAGTGACGGCACCCAGGTGCTGGCGCTGCCGAAGGCGATCCAGCGTGACCCGATCCGGGACAGCTTCGAGCACGTGGACCTGCTGCTGGTCCGCCGGGGCGAGAAGGTCACCGTCGAGGTCCCGGTCCAGCTGACCGGTGAGGCCGCGCGGGACACCCTGATCGTGCACGACCACGACACCCTCTCGGTGACCGCCGACGCCACCAAGGTGCCGGACCACCTGGAGGCCTCGATCGAGGGCCTGGAGGCCGGTAGCCAGGTCACCGCCGCCGACGTCGAGCTGCCCTCGGGTGTCGAGCTGGCCGCCGACGCGGACCAGACGGTCGCCTCGGTGACCGCCGCTCCGACCGCCGAGCAGCTCGAGGCGACCCTGCCGGAGATCGAGACCCCGGAGACGGAGGCCGAGGGTGCGGAGGCCGCCGAGGGTGGCGAGGCTCCGACCGCCGAGGGTGCCGAGAACACCGAGGCGAAGACCGAGGCCTGATCGGTCGCATCGTTTCACGGCAGGCGCTCCCGTCGCGGGGGCGCCTGTCGGCGTATCGGGGCACCGACGGTGAGGGGAGATGCGAGGAAGTGACGGACGAGACGGGACCGTGGCTGGTGGTCGGGCTGGGCAACCCGGGTCGGGAGTACGCCGGGAACCGGCACAACGTCGGTTTCATGGTCGCCGAGTTGCTCGCCGTACGGCTGGGCGGGCGGTTCGGCCGGTACAAGCGGGTGGTGGCGGACGTCGCCGAGGGGCGGATCGGCTTCGGTGGGCCGAAGTTGGTGCTGCTCAAGCCGCAGACGTACATGAACCTGTCAGGCGGGCCGGTGGCCGCGCTGGCGCAGTTCCACAAGATCCCGGCCGACCGGGTGATCGCGGTCCACGACGAGTTGGACATCCCGTACGGGCAGCTTCGGGTGAAGCTGGGCGGTGGCGAGGGCGGGCACAACGGTCTGCGGTCGATGTCCAAGTCGTTGGGGACGAAGGAGTACGTCCGGGTGCGGTTCGGCATCGGTCGGCCGCCGGGGCGGCAGGATCCGGCGGACTACGTGCTGTCCGACTTCGGCACGGCGGAGCGCAAGGAGCTGGAGTTCCTGGTGGACCGGGCCGCCGACATGGTGGAGTCGGTGGTCACCAAGGGTGTCGAGCCGACCCAGAACGCGTATCACGGGGCCTGAGGCACGGGGGCGTACTCGGAGCGGGCCGGGGTGCCGGTAGTCTGCGCCTTCTGACGTGGCCCGACTCCGCGCGTGGGCCGTGGTGAGGCGACGGGAGCGAGTTCGTGGGCAGTCCTCCGATGATCGACGGCGCGTTCGCCCGATGGCTGGCGGACCGGGCCGGGCAGGCCCTGGTGGAGCTTCGCGCCGAGCTGGGGTTCGCCGACGCCGGGGCGTTGAAGTCGGCCGGGGACAAGGTCTCGCACGACCTGATCCGCAGCGAGTTGGCGAAGTGGCGGCCGGGTGACGCCGTCCTCTCCGAGGAGGACGAGGGGTCGCGGTCGGTGGACACCGCCGGCGGGGTCTCCCGACGGACCGCCGACCGGGTGTGGATCATCGACCCGCTGGACGGCACCCGGGAGTTCTCCGAGGAGGGGCGCTCCGACTGGGCGGTGCACGTGGCGCTCTGGGCCCGCAACGCGCCGTCGCCGCACGGGTTGGTGGCGGGCGCGGTGGGTCTGCCGGCGCAGCACCGGGTGCTGGGTACGGACTATCCGCCGGCGTACCCGCCGATGACTGTGGAGGCGGCCACCTCGGGCGACCGTACGCTGCGGTTGGCGGCGAGTCGGAGCCGGCCGCCGGCCTTCCTCACCGACCTGGCCGAGGACGTGGGGGCCCAACTGGTGCCGATGGGTTCGGCCGGGGCGAAGATCGCGGCGGTGGTGACCGGTGACGTGGACGCGTACATCCACGCGGGCGGCCAGTACGAGTGGGACTCGGCGGCCCCGATCGCTGTGGCGACGGCCACCGGGCTGCACGCTTCCCGAATCGACGGTTCTGCGCTGAGATACAACGAGGCGGATCCGCGCCTGCCGGACCTGCTGGTCTGCCGCAAGGATCTCGCCAGCCGGTTGCTTGCAGCGCTGCAGAGGCATTCCGGGTAACCTGAGCGCTGTTTTTGATTTGTCCGACCGGAAAGGTCTGGAATCCATGAACGGATCCGCGCCGATCGAGCCCGTGGCATGACCGCCCCCGGCCGCTTCTACCAGGTCTCCCACCTCGACGAGTTGGAGGCGGAGAGCATCTTCGTGATGCGTGAGGTGGTCGCCGAGATGGAGCGGCCGGTCCTGCTCTTCTCCGGTGGCAAGGACTCGATCGTGATGTTGCGGTTGGCGCAGAAGGCGTTCGCGCCGGCCAACGTGCCGTTCCCGGTGATGCACGTGGACACCGGGCACAACTTCCCCGAGGTGCTCGCCTACCGCGACCAACGGGTCACCGAGCTGGGCCTGCACCTGATCGTGGCGAGCGTGCCCGACGCCCTGGCGGCCGGGACGGTCCGCGAGTCGGCCGACGGGATGCGCAACCGGATCCAGACGCCTGTGTTGTTGGACGCGGTGGAGAAGCACCGGTTCGACGCGTTGTTCGGTGGGGCGCGGCGGGACGAGGAGAAGGCGCGGGCGAAGGAGCGGGTGTTCTCGTTCCGGGACGAGTTCGGGCAGTGGGATCCGAAGAACCAGCGGCCGGAGTTGTGGTCGTTGTACAACGGGCGGCGTCATCCGGGTGAGTCGATCCGGGTGTTCCCGTTGTCGAACTGGACCGAGTTGGACATTTGGCACTACATCGCGCGGGAGCGGGTGCCGTTGCCGTCGATCTACTACGCGCACGACCGCGAGGTGGTGGAGCGTGACGGCATGTTCTACGCGGTGAACGAGTTCTTCTCGCCCCGCGCGGGTGAGGAGCCGTTCACCGCCCGGGTGCGGTACCGCACGGTGGGAGACGCCTCCTGTACGGCGGCGGTGCGGTCGGACGCGGACACGGTGGAGCGGGTGATCGAGGAGGTGGCCGCGACGCGGATCACCGAGCGGGGCGCGACCCGGGGTGACGACCGGGTCAGCGAGGCCGCCATGGAGGACCGTAAGCGGGAGGGGTACTTCTGATGAGCACCGAGACGGTGTCGCCCGAGGTCGAGGCCCGGCCGATGGACCTGCTTCGGTTCGCCACGGCCGGGAGTGTCGACGACGGCAAGTCGACGTTGATCGGCCGGTTGCTCTACGACACGAAGTCGTTGTTCACCGACCAGTTGGCCGCGGTGGAGGCGGTCAGCGCGGCGCGGGGTGACGAGTACACCAACCTGGCGTTGCTCACCGACGGTCTGCGGGCCGAGCGGGAGCAGGGCATCACCATCGACGTGGCGTACCGGTACTTCGCCACCCCCCGGCGGAAGTTCATCATCGCCGACACCCCCGGGCACACCCAGTACACCAGGAACATGGTCACCGGGGCGTCGACGGCGGATCTGGCGTTGATCCTGGTGGACGCGCGCAAGGGGCTGGTGGAGCAGTCGCGGCGGCACGCGTTCCTGTGTTCGCTGCTGCGGGTGCCGCACCTGGTGCTGTGCGTCAACAAGATGGACCTGGTGGACTTCTCCCAGGAGGTGTTCGAGCGGATCGCCGACGAGTTCACCGCCTTCGCGGCGAAACTCGACGCGCCGGACCTGACGGTGGTGCCGATCTCGGCGCTCCGCGGGGACAACATCGCCACCCGGTCGGAGAACATGCCCTGGTACGAGGGGCCGTCGCTGCTGCACCACCTGGAGCACGTGCACATCGCCTCGGACCGGAACCTGGTCGACGTGCGGTTCCCGGTGCAGTACGTGATCCGGCCGCAGTCGACCACAGTGACCGACTACCGGGGCTACGCCGGTCAGGTCGCCTCCGGGGTGCTCAAGCCCGGCGACGAGGTGATGGTGCTGCCGTCCGGCTTCACCAGCCGGATCAGCGCGGTCGAGACCGCCGACGGGCCGGTCGACGAGGCGTTCCCCCCGATGTCGGTCACCGTCCGCCTCGCCGACGAGATCGACATCTCCCGCGGCGACATGATCTGCCGACCCAACAACGCCCCCACCGTCTCCCAGGACATCGAGGCGATGGTCTGCTGGATGGACGAGACCCGCCCCCTCCAGGTCGGCGGCAAATACACCATCAAGCACACCACCCGGACGGCGCGGGCGATCGTGCGTGGCCTGTACTACCGCCTCGACGTCAACACCCTGCACCGCGACGAGACCGCCAGCGAGCTGCGCCTCAACGAGATCGGCCGGGTCCGGCTGCGCACCACCATCCCGCTCCTCGCCGACGAGTACCGCCGTAACCGCACCACCGGCGGCTTCATCGTCATCGACGAGGCCACCAACCGCACAGTAGCCGCCGGCATGATCGTCGACACCGCCTAACCCCCTCCCCCTCCCCCTCCCCTCCCCGCCTCCCCGCCGCCCCAGCCCCGCCCCGTCGGCTCGCGGTGATCAAGAGCTTTGCGTCAAATTCCGCCCGGCAGATGCCGCAAACCTCTTGATCACCGCGCCCCAGCGGCCCCTACCGCGCCCCAGGCCCGGCTGTGGCTTGGTGATCAAGAGGTTCGGGTCAGATTTCGCTGGCGGGTTGACGTAAACCTCTTGATCACCGGGGCGGGACCGGGACCGGGACCGGGACCGGGGTGGGGCGGGACCAGGGGTGGGGTGGGGCGGGTGGGTCAGGGGAGGCGGGTGGTGCCGGGGGCGGGGAGGGCGGTCAGGGTGGTGGGGGCGGTGAAGCCGCGGTCGGCGTAGGCGGCCCGGACGGCGGCCGCCACCGCGTCCGAGCGGTCCGCCTCGACCAGGGCGAGGACGCAGCCGCCGAAGCCACCGCCGGTCATCCGGGCACCGAGCGCGCCGGCCGAGAGCGCCGCCTCGACGGCGGTGTCGACCTCGGGGACGGTGATCTCGAAGTCGTCCCGCATCGAGGCGTGCGAGGCGGTGAGCAGCGGCCCGATCTCGGCTACCCGGCCGGCGCGCAGCAACTCGACGGTGTCGAGCACCCGCTGGTTCTCGGTTACCACGTGGCGGACCCGGCGTCGGGTCTCGTCGTCGGGCAGCCGACCCAGGGCGGCGTCGAGGTCGGCGATCGGCACGTCGCGCAGTGCGGGCACGCCGAGCAGGTCGGCGGCCCGTTCGCAGGCGGCGCGGCGGGAGGCGTACTCGCCGTCGGCGTGCCGGTGCGGGGCGCGGCTGTCGATCACCAGGATGGCCAGGCCGGCGGCGTCCAGGTCGAACGGGACGTGTTCGACGGACTCGTCACGGCAGTCGAGGAAGAGAGCGTGGCCGGCGCGGCAGCGGATCACCGCGGACTGGTCCATGATGCCGGTGGGCGCGCCGACGTAGCCGTTCTCGGCGCGCTGGGCCAGCCGGGGCCGGCGCTCGGTGGGCAGGTCCAGCCCGCCCAGGTCGGCCAGGGCGGCGAGGACCGCCGCCTCCAGGGCCGCCGACGAGGAGAGCCCGGAGCCGAGCGGGACGTCCGAGGCGATCGCCAGTCGGGCGCCGGGGACGGCGTACCCGGCTTCGCGCAGGGCCCAGACCACGCCGGCGACGTACCCGCCCCAGTCGGTGACCCGGCCGGGGGTGTCGGCCTCGGTGGCACCGAAGTCGACCGGTCGGTCGGCGATCTCCGACCGGACCGTCCAGCGTTCGCCGGGCTGGGGACCGGCGGCGACCACGGTACGCAGCGGAAGGGCGAAGGGGAGCACGAAACCGTCGTTGTAGTCGGTGTGCTCGCCGATCAGGTTGACCCGTCCGGGCGCCGCCCAGCGGCCGGTCGGCTGTGCGTCGTACCCGGAGGAGAAGGCGGCGGTGGCGCGGTCGGTGACGTCGGGTGCGGCGGCGGGTCCTCCCGGCGCTGCCGACGTCACGACTGCTCCAGGACGTGTGCGCGGTAGAAGGCCCAGGCGTCGCCCACCATGTCGGTCAGGGTCGGCTTCTCGGGCACCCAGCCGAGTTCCTCGCGGGCCAGGGCGGAGGAGGCGACGAGTTCGGCCGGGTCGCCCTCGCGGCGGGGCGCGATCTCGACCGGCAGCGGGTGACCGGTGACCTCACGGACCACGTCGACGACCTGGCGGTTGGTGAAGCCGCTGCCGTTGCCGAGGTTGTAGATGCGGTGCCGGCCGGGCACGGCGGCGGTGAGCGCCAGCAGGTGGGCGCGGGCCAGGTCCTCGACGTGGATGTAGTCGCGGACGCAGGTGCCGTCGACGGTGGGGTAGTCGTCACCGAAGAGCCGGAGCTTCTCCCGCCGGCCGGCGGCGACGTCCAGGGCGATGGGGATGAGGTGGGTCTCCGGGTCGTGCCGTTCGCCGATGGCGAGGCCGTCGCGCAGGTACGCCCCGGCGACGTTGAAGTAGCGCAGCGAGACGGCGGCCAGGTCGTGCGCGGTCGCCTCGGAGGTGAGGGCCAGGTCGACGGCGAGCTTGGTGGCGCCGTACGTGTTGGTGGGTGCCTTGGCGGCGGTCTCCGGGATGGGCAGCTCGACCGGGTCGCCGTAGACGGCGGCGGTGGAGGAGAAGACCAGGCGCGGGACCCGGGCGGCCCGGACGGCGTCGATCAGCGCGATCGAGCTGACCGTGTTGGCGTGCCAGTACAGCTCGGGGCGGACCATCGACTCACCGGCGGCGATCAGCGCGGCGAAGTGCAGCACCGCGTCGTAGCCGGCGTCCGGGGTGAGCACCTGGGCGGCCTCGTGCACCGGCAGGTCGACGTGGGTGGCGTCGGGGGCCAGCGCCGCCCGGTGACCGGTGCGCAGGTCGTCCAGGACGGTCACCCGGTGGCCGGCGTCGAGCAGCATCCGGGTCACCACGCTGCCGATGAACCCGGCACCGCCGGTGACGAGCAGTTTCACGTCGGTCCTCCTGCCTGGCCGCGCGCGGTGCGGCCGTTCGTGATCACCCTACGGCCGGGCGCTGTCGTCGCGCTGTGCGTCGCGGGTCGCCCCTATTCCACCATGAACCTTCATGATTGAACAGATCCGCACATCACCCACGCCTGGTGACCGGCGGCCCTACCATCACTTCCATGCGGGAAGCGGGCGGTCCCGGGCTCCGGAGACGCGCGCCGGGGCGGACCCGACGCGTACCCGGACCGGTGGCCCGTGGCGTCGCCCGGCTGGTCGTACGGGCCGCCGACGGGGCCACCCGGCTGGTCACCGGCCTGCTCGGCGCGAGCCCCGCCGCCGGTCGGGAACGGATCAGCGAGCACGAGCTGCGCGACCTGGTCGCCGCCAACACCGTCCTCGATCCGGACGAACGGCGGATCATCGACGAGGTGCTGGTCGCCGGGGCCAGTCTGGTCCGCGAGGTGATGATGCCCCGTACCGAGGTGGTCTTCCTCGCCGCCGGCCTGACCCTCGCCGAGGCCGGACGGCTGGTCCGGGTGGAGCCGCACACCCGCTACCCGGTGGTCGACGGCACCCAGGACGACGTGGTCGGCTTCGTCCACCTGCGCGACGTGCTGCTCCGCCCCGACCTGGATCCGGACACCACGGTGGGGCGGCTGAGCCGGGAGGTGAAGCGGCTGCCCGGCAGCAAGCGGGTGCTCGCCGCGCTGACCGAGATGCGCCGGGAGGGCCACCACCTCGCCGTGGTGGTCGACGAGTACGGCGGCACCGCAGGCATCGTCACCTGCGAGGACCTGATCGAGGAGCTGGTCGGGGAGATCTACGACGAGCACACCGGCCCACCCGAACCGGCCTCCGCCGGCCTGCCGGCCGTGGTGGACGGTCGGCTCAACCTGGCCGACTTCGCCGAGCGGACCGGGGTGCCACTGCCCGCCGGCCCGTACGAGACGGTCGGCGGGTTCGTGATGGCGGCGCTCGGTCGGCTCCCGGTGGCCGGGGACGAGGTCCCGGTCACGTCGTCGGCCGCCCCGCTGCCGACGGGGTCGGCCGAAGGGTGGTTGCTGCGGGTGCTCGCCCTCGACGGGCGTCGGGTGTCCCGGGTCGCGGTCTCCGTCGCCCGCCTACCGGAGCCGCGCCGCGAGGTCACCGCCCCGACGGGAGCGTCGGGACGCGAGGTCACCGCCCCGACGGGAGCGGCGGCGAGTCGACCCGCCGGCCCGTCATGACGTACGCCGGGGGTTGCTGACAGAATTGCCGGCATGTCCGACGCTCCCGCCCGCCCCCGCGTCTTCTCCGGCATCCAGCCGACGGCCGACTCGTTCCATCTCGGAAACTACCTGGGCGCGGTGCGGCACTGGGTGGCGTTGCAGGACAGCCACGAGGCGTTCTACTGCGTGGTCGACCTGCACGCGATCACCGCCGGGCACGACCCGGCGGTGCTGCGGCAGCGTTCCCGGGTGGCCGCCGCGCAGCTCTTCGCGGTCGGCATCGACCCGGAGCGCAGCGCCCTCTTCGTCCAGTCGCAGGTGCCCGAGCACGCGCAGCTGGCCTGGGTGCTGGGCTGCATCACCGGCTTCGGCGAGGCGAGCCGGATGACCCAGTTCAAGGACAAGTCGCAGAAGCAGGGCAGCGACCGGTCCAGCGTCGGCCTGTTCACCTACCCCATCCTCCAGGCCGCCGACATCCTGCTCTACCAGGCCGACGCGGTGCCGGTCGGCGAGGACCAGCGGCAGCACCTGGAGCTCTCCCGGGATCTGGCCCAGCGGTTCAACTCGCTGTTCGGGCCGACCTTCACGGTGCCCGCCCCGCACATCGTCAAGGACACCGCGAAGATCACCGATCTTCAGGAGCCGACGGCCAAGATGTCCAAGTCGTCGTCCTCGCCGGCCGGCATCATCGACCTGTTGGAGGATCCGGCCCGCTCGGCCAAGAAGATCCGCTCGGCGGTCACCGACACCGGCCGGGAGATCGTCTTCGACGCCGAGACCAAGCCCGGGGTGTCCAACCTGCTCACCATCCACTCCGCGCTCTCCGGCCGGAGCATCGACGACCTGGTGGCCGCGTACGCGGGCCGGGGTTACGGCGATCTCAAGAAGGACCTCGGCGAGGTGGTCCGCGAGTTCGTCACCCCGATCCAGGAACGCACCCGGACCTACCTCGACGACCCCGCCCAGCTGGACAAGCTGCTCGCCGCAGGTGCGGAGAAGGCGCGCGCGGTCACCGTGCCGACGCTGCGGACAGCCTACGAGCGGGTCGGATTCCTCGCGCCGGTCCACTTCGAGTAACGGTGGGCGGTACGGCGGTACGGGTCGGGACGATGGCCGGAGGGGTGGCGCGGAGCGTGGATCGCAGGGACGGGGTTCCGGTGACCGGCGACACCATCCAGATCGGGATCGCGGTGGACATCCCGCCGCCCTGGGGTGAGCTGCTCACCCGACGCCGGGTGCAGACAGGCGACCCGCAGGTCGTCCCGGCGCACGTGACCCTGCTCGGCCCGACCGAGATCCCGGTGGCCGCGCTGGGCGCGGTCGAGGCGCACCTGGCCCAGGTCGCCGCCGCGCACCTGCCGTTCACCCTGCACCTGCGGGGCACGGGCACGTTCCGGCCGGTGACCCAGGTGGTCTTCGTCGCGGTGGCGGCCGGGATCAGCGAGTGCGAGCTGCTCGCCGCCGCCATCAACGCCGCGCCCCACCTGCACCGGGAGCTGCGCTTCCCGTACCACCCGCACGTCACTGTGGCCCAGGACGTCGCCCCCGAGGCGCTGGACCGGGCGTACGAGGACCTTGCCGACTTCTCGGCGATGTTCGAGGTGGAGGCGTTCACCCTCTTCTCGCACAGCGGTCAGACCCGGTGGCAGCCACGCCGCGACTTCCGGCTCGGCGGCTGAACCTCCCACCGGTGACCGGTTGGCCGGCACCGGTGACGACAGATCGGCGAGGATGACGTGGTGAACGCGTGGGGCCGGTGGACGGCCGGCATCGAGCGCCGGTTCACCGTGGCCCGGCACCGGTGGCCCCGGCTCGACCACGTCTGGCGGGCGGTGGACCTCTACGGCGAGGTGCTCGGCGCTCGGTTGGCCGCCGCCATCGCCTACTACGGCTTCTTCGCGGTCTTCGCCCTCGCCCTGGTCGCGTACTCGGTCTTCGGGGCGATCCTGGAGGACAACGACGACGTCTCCGCCGCGGCGGCGGAGTTCCTGCGGGACAACCTGCCCTTCCTCGACCCCCGGCAGATCGCCGAGAGCAGCAACGCCGTCGGCGTGGTGGGCCTGGTCATCCTGGTCTTCACCGGGATCGGCTGGGTGGAGGCGATCCGGTCGTCGCAGCGGCTGATGTACGGCTTCAACCAGCAGCCGGGCAACCTGGTGGTCCGCCCGCTGGTGGACCTGGGCGTGCTGCTGCTGGTCTTCGTCATGCTCGGCGTCTCGGTGGCGGCCGTGGACGCGCTGGAGTCGGTGCTGCGGTTCCTGCTGCGGGCCACCGGCTCGGTGGGGTTGACCACCGTCAGCGCCGTGCTCAGCGTGCTGGTCAACGCGGTGCTGGCCACGGCGCTGCTGGTGGTGGTGCCCCGGCTGCGGATGAGCCGGCGTCGGCTGCGACCGGTGGTGCTGCTGGTCGCGGTCGGGATCACCCTGCTCAACACGGTGGGGCGGTTCTACATCGTGCGGACCGAGCGGAACCCGGCATACGCGGTGGTGACCGGCGCGGTGGCCGTGCTGCTCTACCTCTACCTGCTCAACCAGCTGGTGCTCTTCGGTGCGGCGCTCGCCGCGACCAGCCGGCACGGCCGGGTCGTCGACCTCTCCGAGGGGGCGGTGATGCGGCAGGTCAACGTCGAGGCCGACGTCGACACCGAGACCGATCCGGGTACGCCGGGAGGAGCGGGCTGATGCCGATAGAGCTCGACCCGGACTCACCGGTGCCCCCGTACGAGCAGGTGCGCGGCCAGCTCGCCGCGATGATCGGGGACGGCCGGCTGGCGGTGGGCACCCGGCTCGCCCCGGTCCGGCAGTTCGCCGCCGAGTTGGGGCTGGCGGTGAACACGGTGGCCCGCGCCTACCGGGAGCTGGAGTCGGCCGGGCTGGTGCAGACCCGGGGCCGGCACGGCAGCTTCGTCGCCCCGGGGCGGGACGACGCGGCGGACCGGTTGCAGCGGGCGGCGACCCGGTACGCCGAGGAGGCGGCCCGGCTCGGTGTGCCGCCCGACCGTGCGCTGGCCGTGGTCCGCGCCGCCCTGGGCGGCTGACCACGACATCAGGTAGCGGGAGACCGACAGCCGCGGAAAAAGATGAATGGTGCAAATGCCACCCTGGGTGCCGGCCGGACCGACCATGATGAGCCGGTGGGCGCACTCGTGACGCTGGACCTGCCGGACGACTCGCCGCTGCTCGGCCTGCCGTGGATCATCACGGTCGGCCCTCTCGGCGACCCGGCGGAGTGGGAGCCGGTGGTCTGCGGCCCCTACGAGCGTCCGCACGCGCTGGCGCTGGCCGAGGCGGTGGTGGCCGACGAACAGTTGATGGCGGTGGTCGAGCCGCTGCTGCCGGCGCTGTCGGCGGAGGAGATCCGGGGCGAGGTCGCCGCCGCACAGCTCGCCGCCGACGACGAGGCGGCCCGGATCGAGGCGGCCGACCTCTACGGCGACTTCGACGACGTCCTCGACGCGCAGGAGGAGGCAGCGGACGCCGGGGCGGACCGGCCGGAACCGCCGCCCGTGCCGACCGAGGCGCAGGTGCGGGCGGGCTTCGGGCGGATCGCCCGGCTGCTGCGCGAGCGGTGACGCCTCCACCTGCTGAGCCCCGACCCTCGCCGACCGGGGCCGGGCACCCGCACCACCCGACGACCGGTCGGACGCCGGCCTGCGGCGTCGGCGCAGAACCAGGGGCCGTGCCGGTACGCGATGGAGCTCCGGCGTCCCGGGGAGCGGACTCCCCGGGACGCCGGTGCCACCTCACCCCCCACCACAAGGGGCCGGCAGCCCAGCCGCCCGTCGGCGCGGGGCACAACGGACGACCAGGTCAATGGCGGGTTACCCGGCTCAACGCCAGGTGAACCACGCGGCGGCGTCGACCGGCAGGACGTGTCCGGCGTCCTGCGCGGTGAGGTCTGCGCTGGCCACCACCGGCTGGCCGTACCCGTCGATCCGAACAGGGGCGCCGCTGAGGTTGACCACGCAGGTCAGCACGGCGTCGTCGGCGGAGCGGCTGAACGCCAGCACGCCGGGCCCGGTCTCCCGCCAGACCACCGGGCCGGCGCTGGCGGCCAGCGCGGGGTGCTCGTGCCGGATCCGCAGGGCGGCCCGGTACAGCTCCAGCGTCGAGCCGGGCGTCCCGGTCTGGGCGGCCACCGAGAGGGCCCGCCAGGTCGTCGGGGCCGGCAGCCAGCTCAGCGCGCCGCCCTCCGGACCGAAGCCGTACGGGGCCAGCTCGCCGCTCCACGGGATCGGCACCCGGCACCCGTCACGGCTCTCCCCGGTCCGCAGGAACGCCGGGTCCTGGCGGAGCGCGTCGGGCAGGTCCAGCACCTCCGGCAGGCCCAGCTCCTCGCCCTGGTAGAGGTAGGTGGAGCCGGGCAGCGCCAGCATCAGCAGGGCGGCGGCGCGGGCCCGGCGCAGGCCGACCTCGCCGTCGCCGTACCGGGTGACGTGCCGCTGCCGGTCGTGGTTGGACAGCACCCAGGTGGTCGGCGCGCCGACGATCGTCGACTCGGCCAGCGCGGTGTCGATCACCTTGCGGAACGAGTCGGCCGACCAGGTGGCGTCGAGGAAGTCGAAGCTGAACGCCTGGTGCAGCTCGTCCGGGCCGATGTAGCGGGCCAGCCGCTGCGGGGTCTCCGCCCACGCCTCGGCGACCGCCATCCGACCGCCGGGGTAGCTGTCCAGGATCGGCCGCCAGGCGCGGTAGATGTCGTGCACCTCGTCCTGGTCGAAGTAGGGCAGCCGACCCTTGCCGAGCAGCTCCGACTGACGCCGGCCGGTGGTCATCGAGCTGAAGCCGACGTCCGGCAGCCCCTCGGCCTTGATCATGCCGTGCGCGACGTCGATCCGGAACCCGTCGACGCCCCGGTCGAGCCAGAAGCGGAGCACGTCGATGAACTCGGCGCGCACCTCGGGGTGCCGCCAGTTCAGGTCCGGCTGCGCCGGGTCGAACAGGTGCAGGTACCACTGGCCGTCGGGCAGCCGGGTCCAGGCGGGGCCGCCGAAGATACTCTCCCAGTCGTTCGGCGGCAGCTCGCCGTGTGCGCCCTGGCCGTCGGCGAAGAGGTAACGCGCCCGCTCCGGGGAGCCGGGGGCGGCGGCGAGGGCGGCGGTGAACCACGGGTGCGCGCTGGAGGTGTGGTTCGGCACCAGGTCCACGATGATCCGCAGGCCGAGCGCGTGCGCGTCGGTGATCATGGCGTCGAAGTCGGCCAGGTCGCCGAAGAGCGGGTCGACGTCCCGGTAGTCGGCCACGTCGTAGCCGGCGTCGACCTGCGGCGAGGTGTAGAACGGGGTCAGCCAGAGCGCGTCCACGCCGAGATCACGCAGGTAGGGCAGCCGATGCCGGATGCCCCCGAGGTCACCGACGCCGTCGCCGTCGGAGTCCGCGAAGCTGCGGACGTACACCTGGTAGACGACCGCGGCACGCCACCAGTCGTCGTCGGAGGTCAGCGGCGTGGGGTGGGTGGCGGCGGTCATCGGTGCGGATCCCCGTTCTGTGGCGGGACGGTGGTACCCGCACGGCGGTGATGACGGACGCGGGTGCTGAGAGAATGCCGGCCGAATGCTGCAAGAGTCAAGCATCGCTTGCGCAAGAAATGACGTCCGTCACCTGCCGCCGGGCAGGGACGGAGTTCCTGGCTGTCCCAGCAGCCGGGAGGTCGACCTGTCCTGCCCCCCGCTGGGTCGGCCGCTGCCGGGTCGAGAAACCGGTGCGGCCGGACCCGGGCGACCCCGCTCCCACGTCCCCGCTGTCAGGCGGGGACGGCGAGCGCGGGAGGCACCGGGCGTTGCCGGGCGGGGGTCGCCTGCCGCACCACCGCGGTCGACCCGCGGACCACCAGCTCGGGGCGGAACAGGTATTCCGAGTGCGGGGCGGCGTGCCCGTTGATCTCGTCGACCAGGGCCCGGACCGCGGCCACCGCCATCGCGGCCACCGGCTGCCGCATGGTGGTCAACGGTGGGTCGGTGAAGGCCATCAGCGGGGAGTCGTCGTAGCCGACCACCGACAGCTCGCCGGGGACTGACAGACCACGCTGGCGGGCGGCCCGGACCGCGCCCAGCGCCATCAGGTCGGAGCCGCAGACGATCCCGGTGACCCCGCGCTCGATCAGGCGGCCGGCGGCTGCCTCGCCGCCCTCGACGCCGAACAGGGAGAGCTCGGCGAGTGCGTCCAGCTCGCTTCCGGTGGCGCCGAGCCGGGTCATCGCGGCCCGGAAGCCGGCCACCCGGCGCTGCACCGGCACGAACCGGTCCGGCCCCGTGATCAGGCCGATCTGCCGGTGCCCGAGCGCGACCAGGTGCGCCACGGCCAGTTCGGTGGCCTCTCCGTCGTCGCAGGAGACGAAGGGCGCGGCGATACCCGGGGCGTACCCGTTGATCATGACGACCGGCAGCGGCCGGGCGATCAGCGCGCGGTACCGGTCGTGGTTGGCCGCCGTGTCGGCGTGCAGGCCGGAGACGAAGACGATGCCGGAGACCTGCCTGTCGAGCAGCATCTCCACGTACTCGTCCTCGGTGACCCCGCCCGGGGTCTGGGTGCACAGCACCGGGGTGAACCCGCTCTGCGCCAGGGTCGACTCGATCACCTGGGCGAACGCCGGGAAGATCGGATTGTCCAGCTCCGGCACCACCAGGCCGACCAGCCCGGCGCTGCGCTTGCGCAGCCGGGCGGGGCGCTCGTAGCCGAGCACGTCGAGGGCGGTCAGGACGGCCTGCCGGGTCTCGGGGGCCACGCCGGGGCGGTCGTTGAGCACCCGCGACACCGTGGCCTCGCTGACTTCGGCCTGTTGGGCGATGTCGGACAGTCGAGCGCGCATGGCGGAACTTTAGCCCAAGGGCAAGTTCTTGCGTACGTTTCTGCAAGGCCTTCCATATCCTGCAACCTCTTGCTAACGTCCCGGCAACACACGAGAGCAGGGGCGCGGCCGTTCCGGCGCCCGTTGGCAAGAACTTTTCAGGGTTTCCCACGGCGAATCGCCCCTCCCCCGGCGGTTCGCCATGACGACAGGAGTACCGATGCGCATCCGTACCGCGGGTGTGGTCACCGTTCTCGGCCTGGCGCTCGCCGCGTCGGGCTGCGGCGGCGACAACAGCAACGACGAACCGGCCGCCAAGGCGACCTCCCAGGCCGCGGGCGGCAAGCTCGTCATCTGGGCGGACGACAAGCGGACCGCGGCGCTCAAGCCGTTCGCCGAGAAGTTCGGCCAGGAGAACGGGATCACCGTCGAGGTGCAGGCCGTCTCCAAGGACCTCCAGACGAACTTCGTCACCGCCTCCCAGCAGGGCAGTGGCCCGGACGTCGTGGTCGGCGCGCACGACTGGATCGGCAACCTGGTCCAGAACGGCGCCATCGACCCGGTGCAGCTCGCCGCCGCGCAGAAGTCCAGCTTCAACGAGACCGCGATCAAGGCGGTTACCTTCAACGGTCAGCTCTACGGCGTCCCCTACGCCACCGAGAACATCGCGCTGATCCGCAACACCGCGCTGGCCCCCGAGGCGCCGAAGACGATCGAGGACCTGGTCGCCACCGGCAGGAAGCTCAAGGCCGAGAAGAAGGCCAGCGAGATCCTCTGCCTCCAGTCCGGCCAGAACGGCGACGCGTACCACATCTACCCGCTGTACACCTCGGCCGGCGGTTACCTGTTCGGCACCGCCGCCAACGGTGACTACGACCCGAAGGACCTCGGCGTGGGCAAGCCGGAGTCGATCGAGGCGTTCAAGAAGATCGGCAAGCTCGGGGAGAAGGGCGACGGCGCGCTGAAGCGCTCCATCACCCCGGAGAACGCCATCTCCACCTTCACCGGCAAGAAGTGCGCCTTCCTGGTCTCCGGCCCGTGGGCCGTGGCCGACGCCAAGAAGGCCAACATCGCGTACGACATCTCCCCGGTCCCCGGCTTCGCCGGTGGCAAGCAGGCCCAGCCGTTCGTGGGCGTCCAGGCGTTCTACGTCGCCGCCAAGGGCAAGAACAAGGCGCTGGCCCAGGAGTTCGTCACCAACTACGTCACCACGCCGGAGTTGGCGGTGGCGCTCTACCAGGCCGAACCGCGCCCGCCGGCGCTGACCGCCGCGTTCGACCAGGTCAAGGGCACCGACCCGGACCTGGCCAAGTTCTCCGAGGCGGGTAAGGACGGCCAGGTGCTCCCGGCGATCCCGGCGATGGCCGCGATCTGGGACCCGTTCGGCAAGGCGGAGGCCGCCGTCATCGGTGGTGCCGACCCGGCGAAGACCGTCACCGCCGCCGGCAAGACGATCTCGGGTCAGATCAAGTAATGAGCATGCCGTCCGGCCCGGGGTCTGCCCAGCAGGCCCCGGGCCGGGGGGCCCGTCCCCGGCGGGCCCCCGGACACGACCCGTACCGCGCGTAGCCACGCGCCGATCACCGCGACCGGCCTCGTCGTCAAGGTGGTCCTGCTCGGCCTGGTGGCCGGGATCGCGATCTGGGCGGCGTTCCCGCTCATCGCCGCCAGGCTCTGGGTCGGACTGGCCGTCCTGGTGGTCACCACCGTCGGCCTGGGTTACCTCTACCTCACCCGCCGGCACATCCCGGCCAAGTACCTGGTGCCAGGCACGATCTTCCTGATCGCCTTCCAGGTCTTCCCGGTGCTCTACACCGCGAGCACCGCATTCACCAACTTCGGCGACGGCCACCGGGGCTCCAAGGACGACGCGATCGTCGCCATCCAGAGCTCCTCGGTCAAGCAGGTGCCCGGCTCCACCGAGTACGCCCTCACCATCGCCACCACGGGCGACCCGGCCACCGGGCCGTTGGTCTTCCTGGTCACCGACCCCTCGACCGGCACGGTCTCCGCCGGGGACGCCGACGGGCTGCGCCCGCTCGCCGCCACCGACGTGACAGTCACCCCGGGCGGCAAGGTCACCGCCGCCGAGGGTTACACCGTGCTGAACGTCGGCCAGGCCAGCGTCCGCAGCCAGGAGATCACCGACCTGGTCGTGCCGACCCCGGGGGGCGCGCTGCGCTCCACCGGCCTGTCCCGCGCCTACGAGGGCAAGGCCATCCGGGCGTACGACAAGAGGTGTGACTGCATCACCGACAGCGAGACCGGCCGGACCTGGACCGCCGACGGGACGGCCGGCGCCTTCGTCGCCGCCGACGGCGAGCGGCTCGCCCAGGGTTGGCAGGTCGGCGTCGGGCTGAAGAACTTCGCCCGGGTGCTCACCGACCCGAACATCTCCGGCCCGTTCTTCGGCACCCTGCTGTGGAACTTCGCCTTCGCGATCGGCTCCACCGGGTTCACCTTCGGACTCGGCATGGCGATCGCGCTGGCCCTGCACTCGCCCCGGATGCGGGGTACCAACCTCTACCGGGTCTTCCTGATCCTGCCGTACGCCATGCCGTCGTTCGCGATGCTGCTGGTCTGGCGGGACATGTTCAACACCGACTTCGGCCTGATCAACAACCTGTTCGGCCTCGGCGTCGACTGGTTCGGCGAGGCCTGGTCGGCCCGGCTCGCGGTGCTGCTGGTGCAGCTCTGGCTGGGGTACCCGTACATGTTCCTGGTGGCCACCGGTGCGCTCCAGGCCATCCCGAGGGAGCTGACCGAGGCCACCTCGGTCGACGGCGCGTCGCCGTTCCAGTCGTTCCGGGCGGTCACCCTGCCGCTGCTGCTGGTGGCGCTCTCGCCGCTGCTGATCGCGTCGTTCGCGTTCAACTTCAACAACATCAACGCGATCTGGTTCACCACCGAGGGCGGCCCGTTCGCGCCGGACAACCCGACCAACGGGGCCACCGACCTGCTGATCACGTACACCTACCGGCTGGCCTTCGGCGCGCAGGGCGCCGAGTTCGGCCTGGCCGCCGCAGTGTCGATCTTCATCTTCGCGATCGTGGCCACGGTCTCGGCGATCAGCTTCCGGCGTACCCGCCAGCAGGAGGAGGTCTACTCGTGACGACCCACCCGAACGCCGCCGGCCGGCGCGGGAGCCGGTGGTTCACCCAGGTCGGTTGGCGGCACCTCGTCGGCGTGCTGGCGGTGGCGTTCAGCCTCTTCCCGATCCTGTTCGTGCTCTCCGCCGCGCTCAACCCGCTCGGCACCCTCTCGTCGACCCAACTGCTGCCGACCGGGGCGTCGCTTACGAACTTCGGCAACCTGTTCGCGCGGACCGAGTTCGGCCACTGGTTCCTCAACTCGCTGCTCATCGCGGGCGGGGCGAGCCTCGTGTCGATCTTCCTGTCCTCGCTGGCGGCGTACGCGTTCTCCCGGATGCGCTTCAGCGGCCGGCGGTTCGGGCTGCTGACCCTGCTGCTGATCCAGATGTTCCCGCAGTTCCTGGCGATCGTGGCGATCTTCCTGATCTTCACCCGGGTCACCGACCTGTGGCCGGCGATCGGCTTCAACACCCCGTGGGGCCTGCTCCTGCTCTACATGGGCGGCGCGCTGGGCATGAACACCTGGCTGATGAAGGGGTTCTTCGACACCCTGCCCCGGGAACTGGACGAGTCGGCCACCATGGACGGTGCCAGCCACGCCCAGGTCTTCTTCCGGATCATGCTGCCGCTGGTGGCACCGATCCTGGCGGTGACCGCGCTGCTGTCGTTCATCGGCACGATCAACGAGTTCATGATCGCCAACGTGTTCCTCACCGACACCGGATCCAAGACCCTCGCGGTCGGCATGTTCGGCCTGGTGGCGGGGGAGCGGAACAACAACTTCGGCATCTTCGCGGCGGGCACCCTGCTCACCGCGATCCCCACCGTGCTGGTCTTCCAGCTACTCCAGCGATACATCGTCTCCGGCCTCACCGCCGGCGCCGTCAAGGGATAAGCGGAAGGTCGCATGATGTCCCTGTCGCCGCACCACGACGGCTCGGCGCTGTACGTGCCCGAGCAGGAACCCACCCTCGGGCAGCGGGTGCCGGTCTTCGTCAGGGCGCCCGAGGGCACCGACGTCCGGCAGGTGCACGTCCGGACCACCGGGGACGGTGAACCGCGCTTCGTCGAGGCCACCGTCGACCGCCGGGACGGCCACGACGTGTGGTGGCGGGCCGACGTCGAGGTCCGCAACCCGGTCAGCAACTACCGGTTCATGCTCACCGGGACTACCGGTTACCGCTGGCTCAACGCCGCCGGCCTGGTCGACCACGACGTGCCCGACCACGGCGACTTCAAGCTGGTCAGCCACGCCCCGCCACCCGCCTGGGCACGGGACGCGCTGGTCTACCAGATCTTCCCCGACCGGTTCGCCCGGTCCGCCGCCGCCGCCGGCCGTACCCCGCCCGACTGGGCGATCCCGTGCGACTGGGACACCCCGGTGATCGGGCGCGGCCCGCAGACCCCACGCCAGTTCTACGGGGGCGACCTGGACGGCATCACCGAACGGCTGGACCACCTGGACCGGCTCGGCGTCAACACCGTCTACCTGACGCCGATCTTCCCGGGCCGCTCCAACCACCGGTACGACGCGGCCAGCTTCGACACGGTGGACCCGCTGCTCGGCGGGGACGCGGCGCTGGTCCGGCTCGCCGACGCCGTACGCGCCAGGGGCTGGCGGCTGCTCGGCGACATCACCAGCAACCACACCGGCGACGCGCACGAGTGGTTCACCCGGGCCCTGGCCGACGTCCACGCCCCCGAGCGGGAGCTGTACTACTTCGACGCGGCCGCCGGCGACGGAGAGGTGACGTACGAGTCGTGGAACGGGGTGCGGTCGCTGCCCAAGCTCAACTGGGGCAGCGCCGAACTGCGGCGCCGGTTCGCCACCGATCCGGACTCGCTGCTGCGCCGCTGGCTGCGTCCGCCGTACGGGCTGGACGGCTGGCGGGTCGACGTGGCCAACATGACCGGCCGGCGCGGCGCTGACGCGTACACCCACGAGGTGGCGCGGCTGCTGCGGGAGGTGGTCGCGCAGTCCCGGGCCGACGGGCTGCTGCTCGCCGAGCACGGCCACGACCACACCGGCGACCTGGACTCCGACGGCTGGCACGGCACGATGAACTACGTCGGCTTCACCGATCCGGTCTGGTCCTGGCTCCGCCACGAGAACCCCATGCACCTGCCGGCCGCCGCGCCCCGGGACGTCTCCGCACCCCGGCCGGCGCGCGGTGGCGACACGGTGCCTAACTTCCTCGGGACGCCGGGCGGCGTGCGACGGCGGGACGCCCACGCGGTGCTCGCCACCATGAACAGCTTCCGGTCGCTGGTCTCCTGGCGGTCGTACATCCACTCGTGGCAGTTGCTCGGCTCGCACGACTCGGCCCGGATCCGCACAGTGGTCGGGGACGCCGCCCGGCAGGAGGTGGCCGCCGGGCTGCTCGCCACCATGCCCGGCACGCCGGTGGTCTTCGCCGGGGACGAGTGGGGGCTGACCGGCAGCAACGGTGAGGGTTCGCGTACCCCGATGCCGTGGGACAGGCCTGAGCGGCGCGACGCCGGCACGTTCGCCGCGTACCGGGCGCTGCTGGCGCTGCGTCGGGACACCCCGGCGCTGCGGCACGGCGGGCTGCGGTGGGTGTACGCGGACGCCGACACGCTCGTCTTCCTACGCGAGGCGACGAGCGGCGCGGTGCTGGTGCTGGCGCGCAGGGCTGCCGGATCGCCGGTCCGGCTGGCCGGCCTGCCGTTCGGGGGAAGCGCCGCGTCCCGTCCGGCCGGGGAGAACGCCTACGGTGGCGCTCCGGCCCTGCGCCCCACCGTCGACGGCCTGATCACCCTCCCCGCCGACGGCCCCACCTTCCAGACCTGGCACCTCTAACCCCCACCCCCCACCCCCCACCCCCCACCCCCCACCCCCCACCCCCCCCCCCCCACCCCCCACCCCCCACCCCGCCGTCGGGGTTGATCAAGAGCTTTGCGTCATGAGAGCGGTCCGACATGACGGAAACCTCTTGATCACCGGTGCGGTCTGGAGGGTTCCGGCCCGCCCGGTCCTTTGCCGAGGAGTACTGGGGTAGGGGCTTGGGCCGGACCGGGAGTGCGGTCCTGGCGGGGTGGCGAGTGCGGTCCTGGGGGCAGGGGTGTGCGGTGAACGGGGGAGATCACGGATTGAACTCAGCCGGTGGGCCACCTACTACAAAGTGTCGTTGATGGGGGAGGATGGCCGGCGTGGAAGCTCTTCGACTGATCCTTCTCTATGTCCATCTGATCGGGTTCGCGCTGCTGCTCGGCGGTGCGGTCGCCCAGTACGTCAGCGGTCGGCTGCGGGTCAACCAGGCCATGCTCTGGGGCTCGGTGATCCAGTTGCTGACCGGCCTGGGCCTCTCCGCGCCGCTGCGCGACGGCGACGAGCCGGCACCCGCCAAGCTTGTTACCAAGTTGGTGCTGGCACTGCTCATCTTCGTCATGGTCTTCTTCTCCCGTAAGCGGGCGCAGGTGGCCCGTGGCCACTTCCTGGCGATCATCGGGTTGACCCTGGTCACGGCCGCAGTGGCGGTGTTCTGGCGGTAGTCGGCCGAGGCCGGCGGGGGGCACCGGGAAACGGGCGTTCGCGACACCGGGCCGGTCAGCGCTGGCACGCTGAGTGATGTGCCCCACCCCCGGGTTACGCCGGGATAACGAGCGTTCAACAGTCGTGCACGATTGGCGGCCGGTGGGTGGGCGTGGGGCTACGCTCCCGTCCGTAACGTGGGATGCCGGCGGCACAACGCCTGTCGGTTCAAGGGCTGCCACCGCACGAGGCGGTGTGCAATGGAAGGAGACGTCTTGCGCTCTGTGCGTGGGATGCGGATCGCCTCTGCCATCGCGGCGGGTGGGCTCGTGCTGGGTGCCGCCGCGTGTGGTGAGGCGCCGGACGACGACAACAACGCCGGTGGCAGCGGCGACAAGAAGTACAGCGCCTGCATGGTGACCGACGTCGGTGGCATCGACGACAAGTCGTTCAACACCTCCGCCTGGAAGGGCCTGGAGGAGGCCAAGAAGGCCAACGACAAGATCGACATCAAGTACGTCGCGTCGAAGGCCGAGGCGGACTACGAGGTCAACCTGACCGGGTACGTCAACCAGAAGTGCGACTTCATCCTGGCCGTCGGTGGCCTGATGTCGGACGCCACCAAGAAGATCGCCGCCGCCAACCCGAACCAGCAGTTCGGCATCGTGGACGCGAACCCGGCCACGGCGAACGTCTACCCGATGCAGTTCGACACCGCCCAGGCCGCCTTCCAGGCCGGCTACCTTGCCGCCGGGATGAGCAAGAGCGGCAAGGTCGGCACCTACGGTGGCCTGCCGATCCCGCCGGTGACCATCTTCATGGACGGCTTCGCCGACGGCGTGGCGTACTACAACAAGGCCAAGAGCAAGAACGTCCAGGTGCTGGGCTGGGACAAGGCGACCCAGAAGGGTTCCTTCACCAACGACTTCGCCAAGCAGGACGAGGGCAAGAAGGTCTCCGACGCGCTGGTCGCCCAGGGCGCCGACATCGTCATGCCGGTCGCCGGTGGCGCGGGCCTCGGCACCACCGCCGCGGCGAAGGCCTCGGGCGGCAAGTACTCGGTCGTCTGGGTCGACGTCGACGGCTGCGAGAGCACCCCGGACTGCGCGGCGCTGCTGACCACCGTGGTCAAGAACATCCCCGACGCCGTCAAGGACGCCGTGCTCAAGGCCGCCGGTGGCGAGAAGCTCGCCGCCACCCCGGGCTTCGTCGGCAACCTGGCCAACAACGGTGTCTCGATCGCCCCGTACCACGACTTCGACAGCAAGGTCCCGGCGGACCTCAAGGCCGAGGTCGACAAGCTCAAGGCGGACATCGCCGCCGGCACCATCACTGTCACCTCGAAGGCCCAGCCGACCAAGTGACCGCCGCGTCGGCCGCCGCGATGGGATCATCGGCAGCGGCGGCCGGCGGGCACCAGGCATGACGACCGGCCGTCCCGGCGTACGTGGGGGAACCCACGGGCGTCGGGGCGGCCGGTCCGCGCACCGGTCGGCCGGCACCCCGGTGGCCGGTCGACCGGCAGCTAGGCTGCACCATCGCTCGCACTCCAGGAGGTTGCGCTGAGACTCGAACTGCGCGGCATCACCAAGCGGTTCGGTGATCTGGTCGCCAACGATCACATCGACCTGACGGTGGAGCCTGGAGAGATCCATGCCCTGCTCGGCGAGAACGGTGCCGGCAAGTCGACCCTGATGAACGTGCTCTACGGGCTCTACCAGCCCGACGAGGGCGAGATCCTGGTCGACGGCCAGCCGCTGAAGCTGAAGGGCCCCTCCGACGCGATCGCCGCCGGGATCGGCATGGTGCACCAGCACTTCATGCTGGTGCCGGTCTTCACCGTGACCGAGAACATCATGCTCGGTGCCGAGCAGGTCCGGGGCGGCATCGTCGGCTTCCTGGACCGGCGGCGGGCCCGCCGCGAGGTGGCCGAGGTCTCCGCGCGCTACAACCTGCGGGTCGACCCGGATGCGGTGATCGAGGACCTGCCGGTCGGCATCCAGCAGCGGGTCGAGATCGTCAAGGCGCTGACCCGCGACGTCGACCTGCTGATCCTGGACGAGCCGACCGCGGTGCTCACCCCGCAGGAGACCGAGGAGTTGCTCACGGTCATGCGGTCGCTCAAGGCGGCCGGCAAGTCGATCGTCTTCATCACCCACAAGCTCGGCGAGGTCAAGGCCATCGCCGACCGGATCACCGTGATCCGGCGCGGCCGGACCGTCGGCACCGCCTCCCCCGAGGCGAGCCGGGACGAGTTGGCCGCGCTGATGGTCGGCCGCAACGTCCGGCTCACCGTGGACAAGCAGCCCGCCACCCCGGGCCGGCCGATCCTGGAGGTCGCCGGCCTGGTCGTCGACGACGACCGGCAGATCCGCGCGGTGGACGGCATCGACCTGACCGTACGCGCCGGTGAGGTGTTGGGCGTGGCGGGTGTGCAGGGCAACGGGCAGACCGAGCTGATCGAGGCGATCATGGGGCTGCGCCCGACGCTCGCCGGCACGGTGACCCTCGACGGCGAGCCGATCCACGGCTGGTCCACCAAGAAGGTGCTCCGTGCCGGGGTCGGCTACGTGCCCGAGGACCGTAGCGTCGACGGCCTGGTCAAGGAGTTCAGCGTCGCGGAGAACCTGGTCCTCGACATCTACGACCGGCCGCCGTTCGGCAAGGGCCTGGCGCTGCGGCCGGACGCGATCGCCTCCTCCGCACGGGAGCGGATCGCCCAGTTCGACGTGCGTACCCCCTCGGCGGACGCGGCGGTGGGCACCCTCTCCGGCGGCAACCAGCAGAAGGTCATCGTGGCCCGGGAGCTGTCCCGGCCGCTGAAGCTCTTCATCGCCGCCCAGCCCACCCGGGGCGTGGACGTCGGTTCGATCGAGTTCATCCACAGCCGGGTCATCCGCGAGCGGGACGTCGGCACCGCGGTCCTGGTCGTCTCCAGCGAGTTGGACGAGGTGATCGGCCTCGCCGACCGGATCGCGGTGATGTACCGGGGCCGGATCATCGGCATCGTCGGCCCGGACACCCCGCGCGAGGAGATCGGCCTGCTGATGGCCGGCATCACCCCGGACCCGCCCGGGGCCGCCCCGACCGGTGGCGCGGCCTCCTCGGCAGCGCCCGGGACCGCCCCGACCGGTGACGCGGCCACTCCGTCCGCGCCCGGAACGGCTCCGGCGGGTGGCGCTGCCGCCCCGGCCGAGGCGACCGGCGGTACGGGCGGCGGCGTGGCACCGGCATCCGAGAGCCCTGGTAACGAGGACGAGGCATGAGCAACCCCAACCCGGTGTCCGGCTCCCCGGACAAGGAACCGGCGACCGAGGCGGAACTGACCGCGACCGGCAAGGCCGACCGGGGCGCCACGATGACCTCACCCAAGCAGCCCGGCCCGGGGCCCCGGCCCTCGCTGGGTCGGCTCTTCCTGGACAACCTCTGGGCCGCCAACACGGTGACCGTCACGGTCCTCGCGCTGGTGCTGGCGATGCTGGTCGGCGCGGTCCTGATCATCGTGTCGGACCCGGAGGTGCTGGCCACCTACGGCTACATCACGGCCCGTCCGGCCGACGCGCTGAACGCGAGCTGGACGGTGGTCAGCGAGGCGTACGCCAACCTGTTCAAGGGGGCGGTCTTCGATCCGGAGGCGTCCGGCTTCACCGCCGCGTTGAGCCCGATCTCGGAAACCCTGACCTACACCGCGCCGTTGGTCTTCACCGGGTTGTCGGTGGCGCTCGCCTTCCGGGGCGGCCTGTTCAACATCGGTGCCCAGGGGCAGGCGACGATGGGCGTGATCCTGGCCGCCGTGGCCGGCTTCGCGTTGCCGCTGCCGCCGGTGGTGCACCTGGTCGTCGCGTTGATCGCCGGGGCGGTCGGTGGCGCGGTCTGGGGTTTCGTCCCGGGCATCCTCAAGGCCCGCACCGGCGCGCACGAGGTGATCAACACGATCATGCTCAACTACGTCGCGGTCTACTTCCTGTCCTGGGTCATCGTGCAGAACGGGGTGCAGAACCCGGACCGGGCGGACGCGATCAGCCGGCCGGTCGACTCCTCTGCCGCGCTGCCCCGGCTGCTCGGCGACAACCTGCGGGTGCACGCCGGCATCCTGCTCGCGGTGCTTGCCACCTGGGCCATCGCCTGGCTGCTCAACCGGTCGACGCTCGGCTTCGAGCTGCGGGCCGTCGGTGCCAACCCGGACGCGGCCCGGACCGCCGGCATCAGCGTCACCAAGACGTACGTGCTGGTGATGGTGATCGCCGGCATGCTCGCCGGGCTCGGCGGCAGTCAGATGGTGCTCGGCTCCACCGCGAACGCGCTGACCCCGTTGGTGATCGCGCAGATCGGCTTCGACGGCATCCTGGTGGCGCTGCTCGGCCGGGTGAAGCCGTGGGGGGTGCTGCTGGCGGCGCTGCTGTTCGGCGCGCTCCAGGCCGGCGGCAACCGGATGCAGTCGTACTCCGGGATCTCGTTGGAGCTGGTCACCGTGCTCCAGGCGCTAATCGTCATCTTCATCGCCGCGCCGGCCCTGGTGAAGGCGATCTTCCAGCTCCGGGCCGCCCGCGCCGCCCGGTTGCAGACGAGCCTCGCGAAGGGCTGGTGAGGCATGTCCACCACAGCTGTTCCCGACGTCGCCGTGGCCGCGGTCGACGAGGGTTTCTGGACCCGGCAACGCAAGACCGGCGCGGTCCTGCTGGCGCTGGGCGTGCTCGCCGCCGTGCTGTTCGGGGCGCTGGCCACCGGTCAGCAGGCCCGGTTTACCCTCAGTGAGACCGAGGGCGGCGCGGCGTTGGAGATCCACGGCACGGTCGGCGCGATCCTGTTCGGGATCGTCGCCGCCGCGGCCGGCGGCGCGCTGCTGGCCGGGGTGCCGAAGCGCTGGTTCACAGTGGTCCTCGGCGTCGGGCTGGTCGGCTTCGTGCTGAGCTTCCTGTGCTGGCAGGTCTCCGCCGCCCCCGAGGGCCGCAACTTCATGCCGATGGTCAACATCGTCCGGGGCACCTTCGTGCTGGCCCTGCCGCTGGTCTTCGGCGCGCTGGCCGGGGTGCTCTGCGAACGGTCCGGTGTGGTCAACGTCGCCATCGAGGGGCAGTTGCTGATGGGTGCGTTCAGCGGCGCGCTCTTCGGCAGCCTCTCCGGCAGCGTCTGGGTGGGCCTGGTGGCGGCGGCGATCGGCGGCGCGCTCGTCTCGCTGCTGCTGGCGGTCTTCGCCATCCGCTACCTCGTCGACCAGGTCGTCATGGGGGTGGTGCTCAACCTGCTGGCGGTCGGCGTCACCGGCTTCCTCTACGAGCGGCTGATGCAGACCGACGCGGAGAAGTACAACAGCGCGCCGCGCTTCGGCAACTGGGAGATCCCGTTGCTGAAAGACATCCCGCTGCTCGGCCCGGCGCTGTTCCGGGGCAACATCTTCCTCTACCTCGGCCTGCTGCTGGTGCTCGTCATCCACCTCGCGCTGTTCCGTACCCGGTGGGGGCTGCGGACCCGGTCGGTGGGCGAGCACCCGACCGCCGCCGACACCCTCGGGGTCAAGGTGCTGGGCCTGCGCTACCGCAACGTGCTGCTGGCCGGGGTGGTGGCGGGCATCGGTGGCGCGTCCTACACCCTGGCGCTCTACAGCTTCACCAAGAACATGATCGGCGGCAAGGGCTTCATCGCCCTGGCGGCGCTGATCTTCGGCCGGTGGAGCCCGACCGGCGCGCTGCTCGCCGCGCTCTTCTTCGGCTTCGCCGACCAGCTCGCCACCTACCTCGGCGCGATCGGCAGCAGCATCCCCAACCAGTTCCTGGCGATGCTGCCCTACCTGGCGACCATCCTGGCGGTGGCCGGGCTGGTCGGCCGGGTCCGGGCACCCGCCGCCGACGGCAAGCCGTACGTCAAGGGCTGAGATCCGGCCCGGTCCGGTGGGGGGAGACCTCGCCGAGCCGGGCCGGGTCTGGTGAAACAGCGCGGGGGCGGCGCGCGTCGGCCGGCACCATTCGCGCATCCGAGCCGGTGACCTGGGCAGAATGAGGGCTATGAGCGAGATCGACTGGGAGCGGCTGCGGGCCGCCGCCACCGAGGTGATGCGGCACGCCTATGTGCCGTACTCGAAGTTCCCGGTCGGCGCGGCGGCCCTGGTCGACGACGGCCGGGTGGTGGTCGGCTGCAACGTGGAGAACGCCGGGTACGGGGTGACCCTCTGCGCCGAGTGCGGGGTCGTCTCCGCCCTGCACGCCACCGGTGGCGGGCGGCTGGTCGCCATGTCCTGCGTCGACGCGACAGGCGAGCCACTGATGCCGTGCGGCCGGTGCCGGCAACTGCTCTGGGAGAACGGCGGCCCGGAGTGCCTTGTCGAGTCGAGGACCGGCCCGCTGCGGATGGCGGAGCTGCTGCCGCACGCCTTCGACGTGGCCGACATCGAGGCGGTCGTCGGCGAGACCCCGGTACCTGTGGTGCCGGACCGGTTGGCCGCCTGGCGGGGGCGGGGGACCGTCTTCGTGCACCCGGACCTCTCCGCCGGTCAGCAGGTCTGGACGGCGTACTGGGAGCGGTCGGCGGGGGACACCGACGAGACCGGGCCCGGGGTGCTGGAGGAGGGGCCGAGCTGGGGTGACCCGGCGGAGGCGATCACCTGGGGGCTGGCCCGTACGCCCAGGGTGGTGGTGGTGGACGCGGAGGGCACCATCTTCTGGGCCGGCGAGGGCGAGCCGCCGCTGGAGATCCCGGCCCGCTGGGCCGCCTCCTGAACCCGCCGGGCCGCCTCCCCAACCCGCCGGGCCGCCTCCCGAACCTGCGGGGCCGCCTCCCGAACCTGCGGGGCCGCCTCCCGAACCTGCGGGGCCGCCTCCGGGACCGGCAGGTGGTCACGCCGATTTCTGCAACGACTTCAGAGGGAACTCAACGGTGAGTGCTTTTACCGCGGTCGACGTCATCCGGGCCAAGCGGGACGGGGGCGTCCTGAGCGACGGCCAGATCGACTGGGTGGTCGACGCGTACACCCGGGGGTCGGTGGCCGACGAGCAGATGTCGGCGCTGGCCATGGCGATCCTGCTGCGCGGCATGACGGTGCCGGAGATCGCCAGGTGGACCGCCGCGATGATCGCCAGCGGGGAGCGGCTGGACCTCTCGGCGGTGGCCCGGCCGACAGTCGACAAGCACTCCACCGGCGGGGTCGGTGACAAGATCACGCTGCCGCTCACCCCGCTGGTGGCCGCCTGCGGCGGTGCCGTGCCGCAGCTCTCCGGCCGTGGGCTCGGGCACACCGGCGGCACCCTGGACAAGCTGGAGTCGATCCCCGGCTGGCGGGCGGCGCTGAGCAACGCCGAGTTCATCACCCAGCTGCGGGACGTCGGCGCGGTCATCTGCGCGGCCGGCGACCAGCTCGCCCCGGCCGACCGCAAGCTGTACGCGCTACGCGACGTCACCGGCACCGTGGAGGCGATCCCGCTGATCGCCAGTTCGATCATGAGCAAGAAGATCGCCGAGGGCACCGGGGCGCTGGTCCTCGACGTGAAGGTCGGCTCCGGCGCGTTCATGAAGAACGTGGCGGACGCCCGTGAGCTGGCCCGGACCATGGTGGCGCTCGGCGACGCGCACGGGGTGCGGACGGTCGCCCTGCTCACCGACATGTCCACCCCGCTGGGCCTGACCGTCGGCAACGCGGTCGAGGTGACCGAGTCGGTGCAGGTACTGGCCGGCGGTGGCCCGGCCGACGTGGTGGAGCTGACCCTGGCGCTGGCCCGGGAGATGCTCGAGGCGGCCGGGCTGCCCGACGCCGACCCGGCCGCCGCACTGCGCGACGGGCGGGCGATGGACGCCTGGCGCTCGATGATCCGTGCCCAGGGTGGTGACCCGGACGCCCCGATGCCGACCGCCAACGAGGTGGAGGTGGTCCGCGCCGAGGCCGACGGGTTCGTCGAGTCGGTCGACGCGTACGCCGTCGGGGTGGCCGCGTGGCGACTCGGCGCCGGTCGGGCCCGCAAGGAGGACCCGGTCAGCGCCGCCGCCGGGGTGGTGCTGCACAAGCGCCCCGGCGACCCGGTGCGCGCCGGCGACCCGCTGTACGAGCTGCGCGCCGACGACGCGACCCGACTGCCGGCGGCGCGGGCCGAGGCCGCCCGGGCGGTCCGGGTCGCCGCCCACGCACCGTCGACGTCGCCGCTGGTCATCGAGCGGATCGGCTGAACGACCGAGCCGGTCGGAGACTGGTGCGGCCGAAACCGGGCGGCCGGCATGGTGCCGGTCGACACGGAGCGCTATTCTCCCAGGCCAGGGGGACCGAACGGCGGTGACGCCGACGTGAGCAGACAGGGAATCCGACCGTGCTGGTAGCCGCCCCCGATCCCCGGGAGGTCCGCGAGGCGAGCCTCGACGAGTTGTCCCGGCTGGGCCTGCCCCTGCCGCCGGCCCAGTTTCCCCTGGTGTGGGAGCCGGGCGACGAGATCGAACTGCGGCCCACCGGGGAGATCGAGGCGCGTATCGCGGTGTTGCACCTGATCCTGGCCAGGTGCTTCGGGATGCCGGCGCAGACGGCGATGAGCTGGCTGCTCGAATCCCACCTGGTCGACATGGTCACCCCGCCCGAGTGGCAGTTCGTGATGGGCGGCAAGGGCGACCACCGCTCGTTCGTCCTGCACCACGACGCGCTCTTCTCGCTCTCCTGGGTGCTCGGCCTGAGCAAGCAACTCGACCCGACCGTACCGGTGGACGAGCGGCTGGTGGAGCGGATGCCGTACCTCGCCGGCGGGGAGACCTTCGACCAGTGGCGGGCCCGCATCCTGGCCGCTCCCCAGCACCCGGCGGACGCCGCCGCGCTGCTCGACCTGCACTACTGCCTGGACTGGGCGTACCTGGAGGTGGAGAAGTCGGGTCACCGGCTACCCGGCCTGGTGGACGCGAACGCGATCGGCCAGCGCCGGTGGGCGTTGGAGTGGGCGGTGATGCTGCGCGGGCCGTACCACGACGAGCCGCCCGGCTGGGAAGAGGTCGACCTCTCCACCTGAGCTTCCGGGCTGCGCGGTCCCTCACCACCGGGTGGGTCGGCGGGCCGGTGCGCCGTAGTGCCGTGGGTCGACGGGTCAATGCGTCGTGGCGCTGGGGGTCAGCGGGGGCGCCAGACGGTGAGCCGTACCGACGCGGTCACGGTGACCGGCGCGGGCAGTGCGTCGATCGCGGCGGCGAGTCGTCGCGGGTCGGTGTGCCAGGCACTCGGCCCCATCCCGACCAGGGTGGCCACCTCGGCCCGGTCGAGGGTGAGCCGGGCGGTGTGCACGGCGCTGCGCTCCGACGTGAAGTTCCCGGCGAGGCTTTCCGCCACCCGGTCCGCCTTGGCCGGGTCGACCCGCAGCAGCCCGAGCACGTCGACCAGTTCGGCGAGGTGGGCGTCGGTGGGGGTGACCACCAGCAGCGCCCCGGCCGGGTGGAGCACCCGGTGGAACTCGACGCCGTTACGCGGGGCGAAGACGTTGAGCAGCACGGCGACCGACCGGTCGGCCAGCGGCAGCCGCTGCCAGGTGTCGGCGAGCGCGGCGGCGGCGCGCGGATGGGCGCGGGCGGCGCGGCGCAGCGCCGGCTTGGCGACGTCCAGGGCCAACCCGACGGCGGCCGGCACCGCCGCCAGCACCGCCGCCAGGTGCCACCCGGTGCCCGCCCCAGCATCCACCACCAGCGGGTACGCCCCGAAGCCCGCTCCCGGCCTGTCCGCTCCCGGCCCGTCCGTTGCCGCCTCGGCGAGGGTGGATGCCGCCGCCTCGGCCAGGGTGGACGAGATGAGGTCGTAGTGCCCGGCGGCCAGGAAGTCGGCGCGGGCGGCGACCATCCCGGCGGTGTCCCCGACGTGCGGGGCACGGCCGGTGAGCAGGTTGACGTACCCCTGGCGGGCCAGGTCGAAGCTGTGCCGGCGGGGGCAGCGCAACGCCCGGGTGTCGGTGGCGGCGGCCAGCGGCTCGGCGCAGACCGGACAGCGCAGCCGGGCGACGATCAGCGGATACGTCGCGTCTAGGGGCGACGTCATGTCGTCAGCCTGCGTCGTGCCGTCGCGGTGTGTCGTGTCGTCGGGCTGTGTCGTGTCGTCGTGGGGCGTCGTGTCGTCGGCCTGCCCGGTCGAGTGCGGCGCGTTCACCCGCAGCAGCCTACGGCGCAGGGGAGACATGGCCTCGGAGGTGTCCCGAGAACTCCTGGTCAACTCAACATCGCTGATGTAGTGGTATCCACTCGCGCTGATACCACTACATGAGCGATGTAGTGGGGCTGGCCGTCGTGCGGGGCTGGCCGCGAGCCTGATCGCGGGTGGTCGGGGCACCTGACTAGGGTCTGGGGATGGTCGCAATCCGATACGAGGACATCGTCAAGGTCCCGAAGGCGCTGCTGCACGATCACCTCGACGGCGGCCTGCGGCCGGCGACGGTCGTCGAGTTGGCCGCCGAGGTGGGCCACGAGTTGCCGAGCACCGATCCCGAGGCGCTCGGCAGGTGGTTCGCGGAGGCGGCGCACTCCGGTTCGTTGGAGCGTTACCTGGAGACGTTCGCGCACACCGTCGCCGTCATGCAGACCGCCCCGGCGCTGCGCCGGGTGGCCCGCGAGTGCGCGCTCGACCTGGCCGCCGACGGCGTGGTGTACGCCGAGGTCCGGTTCGCTCCGGAGCAGCACCTGGAGCAGAACCTGACCCTGGACGAGGTGGTCGAGGCGGTCGTCGCCGGTTTCGTCGAGGGCAGCGCGGAGGCCGCCGCCTCGGGCAACCCGATCCGGGTCGGCACCCTGCTCACCGCGATGCGGCACGCCGCCCGCTCGCAGGAGATCGCCGAGTTGGCCGTCCGGCACCGGGACGCCGGGGTGGTGGGGTTCGACATCGCCGGCGCCGAGGCGGGTTTCCCGCCCACCCGGCACCTGGACGCCTTCGAGTACCTCCAGCGGGAGAACTTCCACTTCACCATCCACGCCGGCGAGGCGTTCGGGCTGCCGTCGATCTGGCAGGCGATCCAGTGGTGCGGGGCGGACCGGCTCGGCCACGGGGTGCGGATCGTGGACGACATCACCCCGGGCCCTACGCCGACGCTCGGTCGCCTGGCGGCGTACGTGCGGGACAAGCGGATTCCGTTGGAGCTGTGCCCGTCGTCGAACGTGCAGACCGGGGCGGTGGCGTCGATCGCCGAGCATCCGATCGGGCTGCTGCGGGAGCTGCGGTTCCGGGTGACGGTGAACACCGACAACCGGTTGATGAGCGGCACCTCGATGTCGCGTGAGATGGCGCTGCTGGTGGAGAGCTTCGGCTACGGCTGGCAGGAGCTCCAGTGGTTCACCGTCAACGCGATGAAGAGCGCCTTCATCCCGTTCGACGAGCGGCTGGCGATCATCGACGAGGTGATCAAGCCGGCGTACGCGAAGCTGATCGGCTGAATCACCGGGGCGGGTGGCCGGCGGCCAGGTCGGCCACCCGACGCAGGATCTCCCGGGCGTGGGCCGCCTCGGCACCGAGGCCGGTCTGCCGGCGCAGCACCGCCGGTTCGGCGCGCAGCAGTGCCACCCCGCGTCGGATCAGCACCTTCGGGGCCTTGCGCTGCTCGGCCAGGTCCCGGGCCAGCCGGCGGACGAAGGTCGCCCCGCGCGGTCGACGCAGTGCGTACGCCCCGGCGAGGAGCCCTCGTCGACGGCATTCCTCGACGATCTCGGCGGCGAAAATCCCTTCGGCGATGAAGAGTGGCGATCCGGTCACCTCGAATGGCCGGGTGGCCACTTGTCGATCCGCACCGATCGCATAGACGGGTACGTCGGCCCGGCCCTGCCGGGCCAGTCGGGCAATTGTCTCCACGGCCGTTCCCGCGTCCCACGACTCGGGCGCGTCCCAGTCGACCAGTCCGTTCTGTCGCGGCAACGTAGGGTCATCACCGTTCTTGTAGAAGTCGTCCAGGCAGAGCACGGGAAGGCCGGTTCGATGGGCTATGTACGACTTTCCGGACCCGGACGGGCCGGCGAGCAGGACGACGCGATGGCGATATTCCATTACTTTGAGTGACTCCGGCCAGACGGATAGCGATCAAATTGCATCAACATCTCATCACACCTCCGGCGACCGACAACCTGGGCTTTCTCTTTCAGGGGAGCCGTGATGGAATCTCGGAGGTCCGACCCGCCGGGTCGGTTGCTGGGCGTTGCCCGTGGCAACGCGGAGGCGCTGTAATCGCGAGGGCGGTGACGTGAGCAAACGGCCAACGACGGCGGGCTCCTTCCTGTCGCGTCTGCGTCGGCCGGCCGGCCGGCTCCGCGACATGCCGATCTGGTCCAAGCTCGGCCTGATCATGATCGTGCCGACCATCGCCACGGTCGTCGTGGGCACCAGCGGGCTGGTGGACCACCTGCAGACGCTCAACAACGCCAACCGGGCCGGTGACCTGGCCAACCTGGTGGGTTACTCGGGTGACCTCGTCAACACCCTCCAGGACGAGCGCACCAACGCCGTCCTGCTGCTCGGCTCGCCCAAGGGGCAGTCCCGCGCGCAGTACCAGGAGGCCTACAACCGGGTCAACCAGCGGGTCGACCAGTCCAAGGTGCCCTACTCGCAGCAGCGCGCCGAGATCGAGGGCCTGCCGGCGACCCTGGAGACGCAGCTCGACCGGATCGACACCGACCTGACGGAGATGCCCGGCGTCCGGAGTCAGGTCTACAACGGCAAGCTCCGACTCAGCGAGGCGGTCAGCCGGTACACCGGTCTGATCAACAACCTGATCACCATCCGTGACTCGGCCACCCAGCTCGCCGGTGACAACGACCTCAGCGACCAGATGCGGGCCGCCGCCGCGATGGCCCGCGCCAAGGAGTACGCCTCGGTCCGCCGGATCGCGGTGCACCAGGTGCTGCTCCAGAAGGCGTACACCCCGGCCCTGCGTGAGCTGTACATCTCCAGCAACACCGGTGAGCAGCAGGCCCTGCAGAGTTTCCAGGCGGTGGCCACCCGCGCCGAACGCGAGTTCCAGGACCAGAGCGTCTCGGGCTCCGACCGCCGTCAGGCCGACATCTACGCCGGCCAGGTCAGCGCGCTGAACAGCGACAGGTTGGACGGCCTCACCTTCACCACCGACCAGTGGGACGCGGCCATGGTCGCGTACGCCCAGCTCAACCGGGCCGTGGAGGTGCGCCTCGACGGCGACGTCGTCGCCAAGGCCGACGAGCTGCGCTCCGACGTCCAGCGTCAGGTCTTCCTGGAGACCGGCCTGCTGCTCAGCATGCTGCTGTTGGCGATCCTCTTCGCCTACCTGGTCGCCCGGTCGATGGCCCGGTCCCTGCGTGACCTGCGCCAGGGTGCCCTGTCCATCGCCCAGTTCGGCCTGCCGCAGGCGGTGGCCCGGCTGCGTGACCCGCAGTTCACCGGCCAACAGTCCCCGGCGCAGTTGGCCAACCAGATCGCCGAGCCGCTGCCGGTCCGCAGCAGGGACGAGTTCGGCCAGGTGACCGAGGCGTTCAACGCCGTCCACCTGGAAGCCGTCCGTACCGCCGCCGAGCAGGCCGCGCTCCGCTCCTCGGTCGCGACGATGTTCGTCAACCTCGCCCGCCGGTCGCAGATCCTGGTCGACCGGCTGATCGGCCACCTCGACCGGCTGGAGCGCGGCGAGGAGGATCCGGACCGGCTGGCCGAGCTGTTCCAGCTCGACCACCTGGCCACCCGGATGCGCCGTAACGACGAGAACCTGCTGGTCCTCGCCGGTGCAGACTCCACCCGGGTGCAGCGTGAGCCGGCCGCCCTGATCGATGTGCTGCGCGCCGCGCAGTCCGAGGTCGAGCACTACACCCGGATCGAGTTCGGGATCATCGACCGGGACATCGAGGTCTCCGCGCACGCGGTCAACGACATGGTCCACCTGGTCGCCGAGCTGTTCGACAACGCGACCGCGTTCTCCCCGCCGGACTCCCAGGTGATGGTCGAGGCCCGCCGGATCGGCGAGCGTGCTTCGCTCTACGTCGAGGACCGGGGCATCGGCATCAGCCCCGAGCAACTGGCCGACCTCAACGAGCGGCTGGCCACCCCACCCCAGGTGGACGTGGCGGTCTCCCGGATGATGGGCCTGGTCGTGGTCGCCCGGTTGGCGTCCCGGCACGGCGTCAAGGTCGAGCTGCGTCCGGGCACCGACCGGGGCACCGTGGCCGAGGTCGTCCTGCCCACCTCGGTGCTGGTCCCCCGCGCCCTCACCGGCCGGGCCCCGGGCACCCCCGGCCTGCCTGGCGCCGGCCCGCAATTCGGTGGTACCGGCTCGGCCCCGGCCTTCGGTGGCCCCGGCTCGACCCCCGCCTTCGGTGGTGCCGGCTCGGCCCCTGCCTTCGGTGGATCGAGCGCCTCCCAAGCCTTCGGTGCACTTCCCGCGATCGGTAACGGCCAGCCGCCGGCCCCCCGCCAGGGTGAGTCCGGAAACCAGGTCACCTTCGGGGGCCGACCCCTGGAGCCGGCGCCGCGCAACGGCTCCGGTGCTCCCGTCAACGGTGGCCGCGGGATGCCCGCCTGGTCGGACCTCACCGGTGCCGGCGGGGTCAACGGCGCGGACGGCTTCACCCCGCGGACCACGAACGGTCAGGCGATCGACCCGCTGCCCCAGCGGCGGAGCAGTGACGACCCGGACAGCACCGGTCAGCAGCCGACCATCCCGCGTCAGCTGCCGAGCAGCCCGGAGGCCCGGCCGTACAGCTCCCCGCCGGTCCCGCCGGTGTCGGCACCACCGCTGCCGCCCTCGTACCCGGCCGCTCCGGTCTCCGGTCAGCCGGTCTCCGGCTACCCGTTGTCCAGCCGACCGGTCTCCGGTCAGCCCGTCTCGGGTCAGCCGGTCTCCGGCTACCCGGGCTCCGGTTACCCGGTGTCGGGTCAGCCCGCCCCGGGCTACCCGGTGTCGGCGTCCCCGTATGCCGGTCAGCCGGGCCCGGCCGCTCCGGTCTCCGGGTCGCCCAGCGCTCCGCTGCCGTCCCGGCCCACCTCGGGCGGGGCCGCGCCGGGTGCCGCCGCACCGCCGGCCTGGCCGCCGGTGGCCAATCCCGAGCGGGACACGGCCACCCCGCCGGTCCCCGAGCGGCTCGCCGCCGCCCTGGACATGACCACCGAGCTGCCCCGGGTGCCGCGTAACGAGACGGCAGCGCCGGCACCTCGACAGCCCACACCACCGCCGGTGCGGGCCGGGCACGCGTCGTCGGCGGGCCAGCGACCTCCGGTCCCGCAACAGGCACCCCAGCAGCGGTACGCGGACGAGACGATGGAGCTGCCGATCTTCCGGGAGCTCGAGTCGGCCTGGTTCCGCACCCGCAAGCCGGGCCCGGACGAGGCCACCGTTGCCAGGCAGCCGGTGGCCAACGGCACCGTGACCGCGCAGTCCACCGTCGACACCGCTGGTCATGCCCTCCAGTACCCCGCACCAGGGACGACAGGTAGCGCACCGATGGCAGAGACCGCGCCGGCCGGTGGCGTGCCGCGTGACAACGGGCCGACAGTGAACGGGGATCTGCCCGGTCGGGGCGACAGCCCGGTGACCCGTCGCCCCACCCCGCAGCCCGCCAGCTGGCAGACCGCCGCCGACGACGGTTGGCGGGCCGCGGTGGCCGCGACCGAGGCACCGGTGGCCGGGACGACCCAGACCGGCCTGCCGAAGCGGACGCCGATGGCCCAGCTCGTGCCGGGGGCGATCGAGAAGCCGACCACGTCGGTGCAGCGGCGTACGCCGGAGGCGGTCCGGGGTCTGTTGTCGGCCTACCATCGAGGTGTGCAACGTGGCCGGACCACCTCGGACAACCCCGCCAACCCGGACGCCACTCCGGGCGGGCAGCAATCCTCGCCGTCCGGCTCCGGCCGGGCGGGTAGGAGCGGGCAGAAGGAGCAAGAAGGATGACAAGTACGCAGGATCTTGGTTGGCTGTTGGCCAACTTCGCCGACCGGGTGCCGGGTGTCGCACACGCGGTAGCCGTTTCCGCCGACGGCCTGCTCCTCGCTTCGTCGCGCGACCTGCCCCGGGATCGGGCCGACCAGTTGGCGGCGATCGCGTCCGGCCTGGTCAGCCTGACCCAGGGCGCGGCCCGCTGCTTCGAGGGCGGTGCGGTGCTGCAGACCGTCGTCGAGATGGACAACGGCTTCCTGTTCCTGATGTCCATCTCGGACGGGTCGTCGTTCGCCGTACTGGCCGCCCGCAGCTGTGACGTGGGTCAGGTCGGCTACGAGATGGCGTTGCTCGTGGACCGGGTGGGTGACGCGCTCACCCCGCAGGCCCGTACGGCTGTCGGGATGATGGGCTGACCGGGCTGGCCAGCTGGTCGGTACGGGACGAGGACAACAACGACGGGTTCCACCGGGTGAGAGCCGGTGCCGGGTGCGAGGGAGGTGAGCGGCTACATGATCGATCGTGACGAACCGACAGGGGCGTTGGTCCGTCCGTACGCCGTGACCCGCGGTCGTACCCGTCCCCGGCTCGACATCGCCCTGGAGGCGCTCGTCGAGACGACGGTGCGCGGTCGCGCTGCTGCCGGTGGCAACGGCGGTCAGGGCCGGGAGCACCAGTACATCGCCGCGCTGTGTGACGGACGAGTGCAGTCGCTGGCCGAGATCGCGGCCCGGATGCAGCTACCGCTCGGTGTGGCCCGGGTGCTCATCGCCGACATGGCGACGGACGGCCTGGTCGCGGTCCACGAGCCGACCATCTTGGACGACTCGGACGACGCGGTGGGCACTGAACTGCTGGAGAGGGTGCTGAGTGGACTTCGCAGGCTCTGACATGTCGCAGCGGCCGCCTGCCCCGAACGGGCGCGTGACGTCGGCGAAGATCGTTATCGCCGGTGGGTTCGGCGTCGGCAAGACGACGCTGGTCGGCTCGGTCTCGGAGATCACACCGCTGACCACCGAGGCCATCATGACCTCCGCCGGCGTGGGCGTCGACGACACCCGGCAGGTGCCGGGCAAGACGACGACCACGGTGGCGATGGACTTCGGCCGTATCTCGATCGATCGGGATCTGATCCTGTACCTGTTCGGTACGCCCGGTCAGACACGGTTCTGGTTCATGTGGGACGAGCTGGTCCGGGGTGCCATCGGCGCCGTGGTCCTGGTCGACACCCGCCGGTTGGCCGACTGCTTCGCGGCGATCGACTTCTTCGAGCACCGGCGGCTGCCGTACCTGGTGGCCATCAACTGCTTCGACGGGATGCAGTACCACGACCCGCAGGACGTCCGGGACGCGCTGGCGATCTCGACCGACGTACCGGTGGTCGCCTGTGACGCCCGTAACCGGGAGTCGACCAAGCATGTGCTGATCTCGCTGGTCGAGTACGTGCTGACCATGCGTCGTTCGCGCGCGGTCGCCCCGGCCTGATCGACTTCGACGCGCCCGGTGGCGGCTCCGGCCGTGACCGGGCGCGTCTGCGCGTCAGGCCTGTGGACCACCGGGCGCGTCGGAGATCGCCGTCGACAAGTGAGTACGGCGGAGCTGTCCGGGTCTGCTACCGGATGCGGGTGGCCCGGGTGGGCGCGCGTCAGCCGAAAGGCCGGACGCACCGCGTGGGTACGCCCGGCCAGCCGTCAGGTTCGTCAGGACCGGTAGCCGGCAGAGCGGAACTCGTACTCCCGGTCGTCTTCCCGTTCGGTCGGATCCCGGCTGAAGTCCCAGCCACCGGCCGCTTCACGCCCCGGCCGGCCACCGACCGCGAAACCACCGATCTCCTGCCCACGACGCCAACCACGGAAGTAGCCGGTGGTGTTCTCGGCGAGGCTCGCGGCGTCCCGGACGATCCGCAGCGGACGCTCCTCGCGCAGCGGCGAACCGGGGACCAGGTTGGCCTTGGGGACCCGCTTGGGTAGCCCGGCCGAGGTCTCCGCACCGACGGCAGGCTGGGCGACCTTCTCGGCGGCCTGCCAACCGGTGTCCGCGGTGGACGACCATTGCAGGTCGCTCTCGTCGCCGTGCCCGACGAACCACGCCGACTTGGCCTGCGCGAAGATCAGCAGGTCACCGTCGCCCTCGTCGGAAACCGGCGGCGGCCGGTGCTCCATCGGCGGGGGACGGCGCTCGACCGGTTCCGGCCGACGGTCAAGGCCCGCCCGCTCGCTACGGGTCGACCGCTCGACCCGTTCGGGACGGTCGAGGAGCTCCGGCCTTTCGTCCCGATCGAGCCGATCGGGACGGTCGAGTCGGCTGGCCCGCTCGGAGCGCTCGGCCCGTTCGGGACGGTCGAGGCGCGCGGGACGGTCGGCCCGGGCGGGGCGGTCCAGATGTTCCGGACGGTCGAGGCGTTCCGGACGGTCGAGGCGTTCCGGACGGTCGGCCCGGGTGGATCGGCCGGGACGGCCGGCTTCCTCCCGGTCCACCAACCGCAGCGGCGGGGTGTCCAGGTGCGGATCGACTGCGGCGTCCAGCGCGCCCCGCAACGCCCGATCGGCAAGCGGCGGCGGCTCCACCAACCGCAGCATCGGCGGCTCCTGGGGCAGGTCGTCGGCGAGCCATGGCGGGGTGACCCGACGCCCGGCACCCGGGTCGGCGGGAGCGTCAGTCGCTCGACCGGCCCGCTCACCGTAGGCCGGGACCACCGGGTTGTTGGCCGAACTGTTGGCTGGGTCCTCGGGGTTGTTGACCAGCGGCCAGTTCGCCCGCGATCCCGGCGGGGCGACGGGCTCCGGCTCGGGGCGGGAAACTGGCACCGGGACGTTGAGATCGGTCGCGCTGAATCCACCGGTGGGCGTCGAGAGCGCACCCGTGGTCTTCGGTCGCGGCGGGATCACGGTGCGCTGCCGCTCGGCACGGGCGTTGTTGATCGCGGCGGTGGTCAGCGTCGGCCGGAACGGCTCACCGGCCTCGGCGGGCGGCACGTTGCCGCGTTGCGCCGGGGCGATCGGGGTGATGCCCGGAGGAGGCGGTGGCGGGGCCGAGACCGGCCGGTTGGTCGGGGCGTCCACCCCGCGCCGGATCGGTGGGATCATCGTCGTCGGGGCGTCCGACCCGTGCCGGACCGGCGTCCTCGGATCGGTACGCGCCGGCGGCACCGAGCTCGGCAGGGTGGACACGGCAGCCGGGGTCACCGGCTGGGGGGCCACCGGCGGCGGGGTGATCGGGGCGGGGGCCACCGGCGGCGGGCCGAGCGGTCGGGGTGCGGCCGGGGTCGCCCCACCGGGGACCGGCTCGGGGCGGCTACGACGACCGGTCGGGACCGGCGGCGCCGGCTCGGCGGACCGAACCGGACGTAGGCCGGTGCCGGTGCCGCTGATGCCGGTCAGCTCGCCGACCTGCTCGCCCCGGCGGGCGGCAGCCCGACGGCCCGGCATCGGGCTCGGAGCGCTGACCCGGGTGCTGAGTGCACTCACCAGCGCCTCGCAGCCGGCGTCGCAGGCGCGTACCGCGGCGACCGACTGTCGGACGGTCTCGGCGACGGCGGAGGTGAGCGCCCGGTTGACGGTGGCCCGGCGCGGAGTCTCGGAGATGGCCACCCGCAGCGCGGTGACCGCCGCCTCGATCTCCCCGGCCTCGGCGACCCCGTCGGCGGTGAGGTGCGCGATGACCGCCTCGGCGGCCACCGACAGGTCACGGCCCCGCGCCGACGTGCCGCCGAGCATGTTCGGCTCGGGTAGCGCGTCGAGGACGGCCAAGGCCACCGGCTCGGCCGGATCCGGGTATGCCCGCAGGGCGGCCGGGTAGAGCTCGCGGAGCACCTCACGCAGTGCCACGGCGGCGGAGTGCCGACCACTGGACAGGGCGGCGTGTGCCGCGAGGACCTGCTTGAAGCCGGCCAGGTCCCGGGAAGCCGGCAGGGTGACCGCGGAGAGTGCGCCGGCCTGGAGGGCACGGGCCAGACCCACCGCCCGCCGTTCGGCCGGCGCGGACTGCATCTCCTCCAGGGAGTCGTCGTCGGCGAACCGCTCGGCGAAGTCGTCGACCGAGTCGTCGTCGGCGATCGCCAGTGGACGGCCGGCTGCGCTCAGCAGCGAGGTGACCGCGTGGTCGTCGCTGTCGGCGGCGATCGCCACACCACTCGGCCCGCCCGACCGCTCCACGAGCAGCGAGACCAGCTGGGCATAACCCGCCGCGTCGTCACCGATCTCGTAGACATGCAGCAGACGGCCTGCGTCGTCGACCACGGCGGACGTCAGCGTCGATCCGGCCGAGGCCGGTCGGTCGGCCGGATCTGCCGAAGCCAGACCGCAGTACACGCGCACGAGCGCCACGGCGTCGTCCTCCTCCCGGGACACAGGTCTATTCTCTGCCAGCCACTGATGGTCCCCGCTCGGAGTCAGTCGCGCCAGTCCACGACGGCAGAGATCTTGCCGACAATGGTGCGCCAACCCAAGCTTGCGGTCTGGGCCCCGATCTTCTTCAACCGCCTACGGCCGAGAAAACCACCGACTCCGCCGTTGACAGATGCACGCAGCGCCTCGTCGAGGTCGTCCAGGCTGGAGCCGGCCGAGAGCATGTCCAGCACGGCTGGTAGCCGCAGCGCGTACGACAGGTCACGGGCCACCTCGCCAGCCTCGATCAGGAGGGTCGGGTCCCACGTGTCGTGCCCGCCGCGCAGGTTCTCCACGACCAGGTCGAGCTCGTAGGTGTCCTCGTCGCGCGGAGCGATGTCGGCCGGTGTGACCCGTTCGGACAATTCATTCCAACCGTCCAGCTGGGACAGGTCGTTGGGGGCACCCGACCGGATGAAACTGACGAGCGACTCGGGCGTCTTGAACAGCAGCAGCCGGCCCTTGTGGCTCAGGAAGACCGGCACCTCCTCCTCGTCGCCGTCGCCGTCGGCGTCGCCGTCGGCGTCCGCATCCGCATCCGCATCCGCGTCGTCGTCGGTGTCGGCATCGTCGGTGTCGGTGCCGTCCTTCCCGCCTGCACGCTTGCCGTCGCCCGCGTCCTTCCGGTCGTCCTCGGCCTCAGCCTCGTCCTCGGCCGACAGGGCGGCGAACTCCTCGTCGAGGATCACCACCTCCTCGTCGTCCTCGGCCTCGACGACCTGACGTCGGGCCAGGAAGGGGTCGTCCTCGTCGCGTTCGGCGACGTCCGTCGGGGTCAGCTCGCGCGCCGCCCGGTACGCCCGAAGCGTGAAACCGGTGCCGGCGGGCAGGGCGATCTCGACCGGATCGATGCTCAGCTCTTCCCAGAGCGAGCGGTCGGCCGGGCCGGGCTCCACGTCGGGCCCGGTCGGCCCGTCGGTGTCGCCGAGCTCGGGTTCGTCGGCGTCGGGCCGTTGGGGCGACTGGCGGGCCACGCTGACCTCCGTGTGCGTCGGGTTGCCCACTCGGCGACGTGCCGCCGCCAAGTGACTCTGGGCACATACCCTAATGGGCGTCCCGGCGTGTGCCGACCCCGCACCCCGGCGGCGCTCGGAACCCGTACCCCGAAGATGGTCGAAGTCTGCGCCCCGACGGCGGCGGACCTCCGGGACCGGAGCTGCCCCGGGCGGCAGGAGCTGCCCCGGGCGGCCGGAGCCGCGCGGGCGTCGGGGCCCTGCGATCGCTGGCGGTTCGGGCGGTTGACAAGTAGCGTACCTACGTATGAAGGCTCAGGCGCTGCACGGCCACCTCGACGCCCTGCTGCTGGCCGTGCTGGAGCAGGGCGAACTGCACGGCTACGCCGTCATCGAGGCGCTGCGCGCCCGCAGCGACGGCCAGCTCGATCTGCCGACCGGCACCATCTATCCGGCGTTGCGCCGGCTGGAGCGGGCCGGGCACGTGGCCAGTTCCTGGAGCACGGTCAACGGCCGGGAGCGGCGGACGTACCGGCTCACCGACTCAGGTCGGGCGTCCCTGGCCGGCGAGCGGGCCGGCTGGCGCGAGTTCAGTGTCACCGTCGGCCGGTTCCTCGACCCCGCCGGCCCACCCGCCGCGCCGGCCTGATCCCACCGGGACCGGTTCTCCGCCGGCCACCCGCACGTCGGGACCGGCTTTTCGCGCCCCGGGACGTGGGCGGCCACGGGGTCGGTGAAGTGGCGCCGTCAGCGGGCGGCGACCAGCCAGGAGCGACCGGCCCGGAACAGGGCGAAGTGGGCGGCGCCGGCCAGCAGCGCACCGACGATCATCGGCGGCCAGGTCAGGGCGGCGTCCCACAGCTCGACCGACCAGGCGAAGAGCGCCATCCCGGCGACCGCGCCGAGCGCCAGCGTGCCGACCAGCGCCCACCCGAGCAGCCGACCCGCCGACGTGGTGGCCGACCCCCGCCGGGCCGCCCAGCGACCGCCCAGCAGGGCCGCCAGTGCCAGCCCGGCCACGGCCAGCCAGATTCCGTTCATCGAACCGGCGAGCAGCTGATAGCCGGCCGGTGGGGGCGGTCCACCGCTCCAACTCGATCCCCGCCAGGTCAGGTCGCCGCCGACCGTCAGCACCCCGGCGATCAGCAGCGCCCGCCGGGACAGCCCGCGCAGCGCCCCGGCCGCCAGCTCCTCCTGGTATGCCGGAGCCAGCTCGGCCGGTGCGCCGAAGTCGGCCACCGCCCGACGTTCGGCCTCCGGTGCCGGCAGTCCACCGTCCCGGTACGCCTCGGTGGCGTCGTCCAGGGCCCCCCGTGCCTCACGGATCAGTTCGTCCTTCAGCCGCGCCGGGCCGTGCAGCCGGGACGCCAGATCCCGCAACCGCTCGTCGATTCCCACCTCGTCGCAGGCATGCATGGCACCACCCTGCCACGACAGCTGTCGCCGCGCGTCGGGGAGATTCCCGGACCCGCGTTCCGGACGCCGATCCGGGTACGGGACGCCGACCGGCCCGGGACGTCGGGCCGGGCCCCGGTGTTCATTCAGGGCGTCAGGGCCAGGTATCCGCGTTCGGCGGCCTCCTGCAGCAGCCACTGGTCCCGGTACCAGCCCGGGGCGGCGACCAGGTCGGTGTGCCGCCCGCGCTGGGCCACCCGGCCGGCGACCAGCACCACGACCTCGTCGAAACCGGCCAGGCCACTGAGCCGGTGGCTGATCAGCAGCACCGAGCGCCCGGCAGGGGTGGCCGCCAGCACCCCGGCGAGCACCGCGTCGGCGGCGACCGGGTCGAGGCCCTCGGTCGGTTCGTCGAGCACCAGCACACCGGGGGCGGCGAGCAGGGCCCGGGCCAGGGCGAGCCGCTGCCGCTGCCCACCGGAGAGCTGACCGCCCTCCTCACCGACCAGGGTGTCCCAACCGTCCGGCTGGGCGCGTACCCAGTCGAGCAGACCGGCGGTGCGGGTCGCGTCGGCCAGTTCCGCCTCGTCCGCGTCCGGCCGGCCGAGCAGCAGGTTCTCCCGCACCGAGGCGTGGAAGACGTACGCCTCGGCGAGCAGTCCGCCGATCTGCCGGGGCAGCTCCTCGGCCGGGTACGTCGACACGTCCCGGCCGGCCAGGGTGACCCGGCCGGCGTCGGGTCGTACCGCTCCGGTCAGCACGGCGGCCAGCGTGCTCTTGCCGGCGCCGCTCGGCCCGACGATCGCGATCCGACGGCCGGCGGGCAGGTCGAGGCCGATCCCGTCCAGGGCGGGCGCGGCACCTTCCCGGTACCGGACGACGACCCCGTCGAACCGCACGTCGTGCGCGGCCGCCCCCGGCCGCCCCACCGTGCCACCCGCCGCCCCACCGACGACCGGGCCATCACGCACCGGCCCGTCGTGCACCGGCCCGTCGTGCACCGGCCCGTCGGACACCGGCCCGTCGGACACCGCGGCACCGGGCACCGCCGGGCCGTCGAGCAGGCTGGCGACCCGGGCCAGGCCGGCGCGGAGCTGGGTGCGCTGTCGGGCCGCGCCGACCAGCGCCAACGCGATCTCCACAGCGGCCAGGGCACCGACGGCGAGCACGCCCACCAGTACCCCGTCCACCCCGGAGCGCAGTGCGGTCAGCACCACCCCGGCGGCGGTCGCCCCGGCCACCAGCACCCCCGCCGCGTCCACCGCGAATCCGGTCGCGGCGAGCCGGCGCTCCAGTCGGGCCAGCCGGTCGGCGCGGCTCGTCGCGGCCCGCAGCGCCTGGTCGGTGGCCCCGAAGGCAGCCAGGTCGGCGGCACCGTGGGTGAGGTCGACGGCGTCGCTGGCGAGCGCCCCGCGCAGCGGCGCCACCTCGTCGGCGGCCCGCCGGGTCAGTGCGGTGGCCAGCACCGGCAGCGCCACCCCGGCGACCAGGAGGCCGACCGCGAGCACCCCGGCCGAGGGCGGCGAGACCAGGGCGGCCCCACCGACGGCCAGCACCCCGACCAGCGCAGCCGCCGCCCCGGGTACGAGGACCCGGAGCAGCAGATCCTGTACCGCCTCCACGTCGGAGACCAGCCGACTCAGGGCGTCCCCGGTGCGGTGGCCGGCGGAACCGGGTCGGGTGGCGAGAGTGGCGAAGACTCTGGCCCGGACGTCGGTGATCATGCGGAGTACGGCGTCGTGGCCGGCGAGTCGTTCGGTGTAACGCAGCACGCCCCGGCTGATGGCCAGTGCCCGGACGGCGACGATGGCGACGGTGAGCCGGTCCAGCGGTGGCTGGCCGGCGGCGCTCATCAGCAGCCAGGTGGCGGTGGCCATCAGGGCCAGCCCGGCGAACTCGGTGGCCGAGGCGAGCAGCCCGGCCCCGAGCAGCCGACCCAGGTACGGCCGGGCCAGCCGCAGCACCACCCGCTCGGGTCGAACGGCGGGAACGGGACCGGTGGTCATCGACTGGCCTCCCCGGCCGGGCTCGGGGTCAGTTCGGTCACCCGGCCGGCGGCGACGTGCAGCACCCGGTCGGCGTCCGCCAACAGCGCCGGCCGGTGCGCCACCAGCAGGGCGGTACGGCCGGCCACCAGTCGCCGGGTGGCGTCCAGGACTGTCGTCTCGCTCGCCGTGTCCAGCCGGGCGGTCGGCTCGTCCAGCAGCACCAGCGGGGCGTCCCGGAGGAACGCTCGGGCCAGCGCGACGCGCTGCCGTTGACCGCTGGACAGCCCGTGGCCGCGTTCGCCGAGCAGGGTGTCCAGCCCGTCGGGCAGGGCCGTCACGACCTCGTCCAGCGCGGCGTCGGCGACCGCGTCGGCCAGGGCGGCGTCCGGGGTGTCGGGGGCACCGAGCCGGATGTTGTCGGCCAACGTGGCGGCGAACAGGTGGGCCCGCTGCGGCACCCAGGCGATCCGCCGACGCCAGTCGTCCAGGTCGACGTCGGCCAGGTCGACCCCGTCGACGGTGATCCGGCCGGCGGTCGGGGTGACGAAGCCGAGCAGCAGGCCGAGCAGGGTGCTCTTGCCGGCGCCGCTCGGCCCGACGACGGCGATCCGCTCGCCGGGTCGGACGGTGAGCGTGACGTCCCGCAGGGCGGTGGTCCGCTCGTATGCGACGGTGACGTCGTAGAACCGGATCTCGCCGCCCCCCGACGGTGCCGGACGGACCGCGGCCACCGGACGAGCGGCCATCGGACCAGCGGCCACCGGACCAGCGGCCACCGGACCGGCGGCGGCGGCCGGACCGGCGGGTACGGCGGAGACGGTCAGCGCCTCGTCCAGCGCGGTGAGCCCCTCCATGCTGGCGTGGAACCGGCTACCGGCCGCCCGCAACGGCAGGTACGCCTCCGGGGTGAGCAGCAGCACCAGCAGCGCGGTGGCCAGGGTGATCCCGCCGTCCAGCAGCCGGATGCCGACCGGCACCGCGACCAGCGCCACCGACAGGGTGGCGACCAGCTCCAGCACCAGCGCGGAGAGGAAGGCGATCCGCAGGGTCTTCATGGTGGCGACCCGGTGCCCGTCGGCCATCCGGCGGACCACCTCGGTCTGCGCCCGGGCCCGACCGAACGCGCGCAGGGTGGGCAGCCCGGCGACCATGTCGAGGAAGTGCCCGCCGAGCATCGACAGCCGACGCCACTGCCGTTCGGTGGCGGCCTGGGCCTGCCAGCCGAGCAGCGCGCCGAAGACCGGGATCAGCGGGATGGTGAGCACGATGATCAGGGCCGAGCTCCAGTCGGCGAAGACCAGCCGGGCCAGCACGGCGGCCGGCACGGTGACGCTGAGCACGAGTTGGGGGAGGTAGCCGGTGAAGTAGGCGTCCAGCGCGTCGAGGCCGCGCCCGGTGAGGGTGGCGAGCTGCCCGGCCCGCTGACCGGCGACCCAGCCGGGCCCGTGCCGGCCGACGGCGGCGAGCAGATCGGCGCGGAGCGTCGCCTTCACTGTGGCGGCGGCCCGCGCGGCGACGGTGCCCTGCCCCCAGGAGACCACGGCCCGCGCACCGACGGCGGTGACGAAGCCGGCCAGCGCGACGGTGTCCAGCCGGCCGTGGATGGCGGTGGCGAGCACCGTGGCCAGGGCGGTGGCCTGCGCGACGACAAGCAGCGCGGTGAGTCCGCCGAGGGCGGCGAGCACGGCGAGGTCGCGCCGGGCCGCGGGAACCCGGCGCAGCAGACGCGGGTCGAAGGGACGGCGGTTCACCAGTACACCGGTCCCCTGCCGTCGGTCCGTCCCCGGAACACCCACCAGCACATTGCCTGGAAGCCTAGTAGGGCCGGCAGCAGGGGCAGCGTCAGCCAGCCCAGCAGCCGCAGCGTCGGCCCGCTGGCCGCCGCGTCGGCGACGTCCACCGTGGCCGCGGGGTCGACCGTGGAGACCAGCACGGCCGGCCAGAGCGCCGCGCCGACCAGGGCCACCGGTAGCGCGAGCGCCGCGCCGGTGGCGGCCAGGGCCACCCCGGGACGACCCCGACCGAGCGCCGCACGGGCCGCCAGCAGCGCCCCGACCAGCAGCACCACAAGCAGTACGGCGGGCAGCGGCTGGCGGGTCGCCGCGCGTACCCGCTCGGAGAGCAGGCCGAGCGCGGTGGCGGTGGCGACCGCGGCGAGTGCCCCGACGACCAACCGGCGGGCCAGCCGGGCGGTGGCCGGCGCGTCGGCGGCCGGCAGTCGCAGGGTGAGGAAGGTCGCACCGTGCGCCGCGACCAGGGTGAGCAGGGCGAGCCCGGTGGCGGCGACGAACGGGGTCGCCAGGTGGGTCTGCCCGGCGACGCGACCGTCGGTGTGGATCGGCAGGCCCTGGAGCAGCCCGGCGAGCAGCGCGCCCCAGCCGAACGCGGCCAGCGCGCTGCCGGCCACGATCACCCGGTCCCACCCCCGGCGGGCGGCCGGTCCGGTGGGGCGGCTGCGCAGCTGCACCCCGGCGGTGACCAGGATCACCCCGACCAACGCCCCGGCCACGGCGGGGTAGTGGCCGGAGAGGAGTTCCCCTTCCAGGGTGGGGAAGGCGCCGAAGAGAATGCCGACGGCGGCCACCAGCCAGACCTCGTTGCCGAGGAAGAACGGGCCGAGCGCGGTGAGCCCGGCACGGCGGGCGGCCGGGGTGTCGTGCCGGGCGAGCAGCAGGCCCACCCCGTAGTCCAGGCCGCCGAGGACGAGGTAGCCGGCGAAGAAGAGGCCGAGCAGGGCGAACCAGACGAGTGCCATCGGGGGTCCTCTCAGGCGAAGGCGGGGGTGGGCCGGGGCTCGTCCCCGAGGACGCCGGGCGGACGACCGAGCGCCGGATCGGTGGCGCCCCGGGCGGCGTGCCGGGCGAGCAGCGTCCAGTTGGCGACGGTGAGCGCGCCGAGCAGCAGGCTGAAGCCGATCAGCGAGGCGAGCATCAGGCCCGGGTCGACGTCGGAGACGGCCCGGCCCGTGGGGAGCAGCCCGTACGCGGCCCAGGGCTGCCGGCCGACCTCCCGGGCGAGCCAGCCGAGGATCACCGCGACGAAGGGCAGCGGCAGGGCGAGCAGGGTCAGCCAGAGCGGGAAACGCAGCCGGATCACCAGGTCCCGCCAGAGCAGCGGCAGCAGCAGCCAGACGCAGCCCAGGGTGAAGCCGATCAGGATCATGAAGCCGAGTCCGACGCTGGACAGCGCCGGTGGGGTGTAGTCACCCGGGCCGAACCGGGTGGTCCACTCGGCGACCGCGGCGTCGGCGGTCGGGCCGCCGCCGAACTTGGTGGGTTGGAACTCGCCGACCGGCCCGAACTGGGCGAAGCCGAAACCCTGCACCAGACTGACCGCCAGGGCCGCGGTCACCAGCCCGATCCGCAGCGAGGTGCGGTGCAGGGCGAAGTCGGTGGTACGCCGCAGCAGGTGCCAGGCGCTGACCGAGGCCATCAGCATGCCCCCGGTGAGCAGGCCGGCGGCGAGCACGTGGCCGAGGGCCATCCCCAGGGTCGGATTGGTGAGCAGCGCCCCGAAGTCGGTGAGCTGGGCGACGCCGTCGCGTACCTGGTAGCCGACCGGGTGCTGGAGCCAGGCGTTCGCCACCATGATCCAGAAAGCGGAGGCGTACGCGGTGAGCGCGACTCCCCAGAGCAGCGCCAGGTGCACCCCCCGACGCAACCGGTGCCAGCCGAAGATCCACATGCCGAGGAATGTGGATTCCAGGAAGAACGCCACGAGCGTCTCGATCGCCAACGGGGCCCCGAAGACGTTGCCGACGTAGCGCGACAGCCCGCTCCAGTTCAGCCCGAACTGGAACTCCATGACGATGCCGCTGGCGATGCCGAGCACGTAGTTGATCACGTAGAGCTGGCCCCAGAAGCGGGTCAGCCGTTCCCACTTCGGGTTCCCGGTGAGGAACCACGTGGTCTGCATGCCGACCAGCAGGGTGACCAGCCCGAGGGTGACCACGACGAAGAGGAAGTGCAGCGAGGTGGTGGTGGCGAACTGCAGGCGCGCGAGGAGCAGGGTGTCCATGACCGCTCTCCAAGGGGTTGGCTCGCTTGTCGTAGCCACCCTACACGTAGCTTGCCTACCTATAAGCCGCGCACCAACCCCCAACCCTCCCCGCCACCCCACCACCCCGCCTCACGCCGCCCACGCCCGCCCGCCCACGCACACCCGCCCACGCACACCCGCCCACGCCGCCGTGCGCAAGATCGTGCTCTAACTAGGAAACCAACACCGTTGCGTCAACGCCGTGGGCGGCTGGTCAACCTGCCCGATCGGGGAGCGGGGTGGGCCCGCTTGGCGATCATGGAGTGGTGGTGCCGACCTTGGGGGCTTTACGGGCGTTCTGTCGCCCACCACAACTCCATGATCGGCGAGGCAGCGCTGGTTGACGAAGAGCCGTTCCACCTAACGCAACGGTGTTGAGAACCTGGATGTAGTGCGATCTTGGGACAGCACGGCCCTGGGTGGTGACGTGCAAGGGAGCAGGTGGGTGCGGGGAGCGGGTGAGTGTGAGGGGCGGGTGGGTGCGGGGCGTCAGCTCAGGAAGAGGGAGATCGGGAGGGCGGCCAGGGTGGTCGTCACCGCCAGCGCGGCGGCACCCAGCAGCCGGGGCGGCCGGTCGGCGGCGAGCAGCCGCTGCACCCGTACGTCGAGATCGCGGTCACCCATGCCCAGCGCGCCGGCCGGGGTGACCCGGTCACCGCAGGCGGCGAAGCGGCGCAGCGCGCCCGCCAGTGGCGCCTCGGCGTGCAGCTCACGGGCCTTGTCGTCGGCCCGCATCTCGACCAGCAGGGCCACCCGCTCGTGTGCGGCGCGTACCCAGCGGAACCAGGGCAGTGCCCGGCAGAGTGCGGTGAACGGCAGCAGCACCAGGTCGTGCCGCTCCTGGGCGTGTGCCCGCTCGTGGGCGAGTACCGCCGCCAACTCGGCCCGGTCCAGCAGGCTGAGGGTGCCGGCGCTGACCACCACCCGGGGTCGCACCCCGGGCAGGCAGTACGCGGCGGCGCTGGGATGGTCGAGCACCAGCGCGCCGGGAACCGTCGGGTCCCGCCGGGCGACCAGGGTGAGCAGGTCCCGATGGCGACGCTGGGCCCGGACGGTGGAGTGCACGCTGCGTACGGTCGTGGCGAGCAGCACCGCGCCGATGCCGAAGCCGACCCCCACCAGGCCCAGGTGGACGGCGGTCACCCCGACCGGGAGCGTGCCGTGGCCGAGGTCGTCGGCGAGGGCCAGCAGCGCACCGCCTGTCGGTCGGTCGTACGCGGCGAGCCCGAGCGCCATCGGCAGGCCCATCGCGGACAGGCCGAGCGCCAGCCCGACCGCCTGCCAGCAGACGATCGCGACCCGGGGGGCCCGCCATGTCCAGGTGGAACCGGCCAGGACCTGAGCGGTCAGCCAGCAGGCCAGGACCGCCCCGGCGAAGTGCACGGCGTACGCCACGGTGGTCGCCCTACCGGTCCGTCGCCTCGTCGGCGACCCTGGCCCGGCTGACCCGGTGATCCTCGGCACGGTCGGTCAGCCCCGCCTCGTGCCGGGTCGGTGGTACCTCGTGCCGGGTCGGCTCGGCACCGGTCAGGCCCGCCTCCGCGCCGAGCGCCGCCCGCAGCACCTCGGCCTCGGTGCCGGTCACCGAGCGGGCGAAGCGCACCAGCGCGGCGTCCCGGCTGCCGCCGAGGTCCAGGGCGTCGAGCATGAGCCGGGCGATGTGCGCCTCACGGCTGGCGGCGGCCCGGTAGCGCCACGCCCGTCCCTCGCGTTCCCGCTGCACCATGCCCTTGCCGGCGAGCCGGTCCAGCACCGTCATCACCGTCGTGTACGCCAACTCGCGCCCGTCCAGCGCCTCGGCGACCTCGCGCACGGTCACCCCGTCCGACGTGCCCGGGACCACGTCCCAGAGCACGTCCATCACCGCCCGCTCAAGATCGCCCAACCGAGTCACCCGCTAATCCTACCCCCCGTAGTAGAACCCCTCCCAAGGCAGGACACCCGCGATCACACCCCCTTGGGGTGCCAGACCGTCTTGGTCTCCAGCAGGGCGGTCATCCGGGCCAGGCCCGGGTCGCCCGTCCAGTCGTGGTCGGCCGAGGTCGGCCGGAGGACCCGCTTGAGGTTCTCCGCCGCCCTGGCCTCCAGGTCGGTCGCCAACTCGGGGTCGGTCACCCCGGCCAGGTCGATCGCGTTGACGTCCAGGTGCGCGGCAAGCGTCGGCGCGGTCTCGGTGATCCGGCCGGTGAGCAGGTTGACCACCCCGCCGGGCAGGTCGGAGGTGGCAAGCACCTCGGCCAGGGTCACCGCCGCCAGCGGGGCCGACGGGGAGGCCGTCACCACCACCGTGTTGCCGGTGACGATGGCCGGGGCGATCACGCTGACCAGGCCGAGCAGCGCCGGGGTCTCGGGGGCCACCACGGCCACCACCCCGGTCGGCTCGGGCGCGGAGAGGTTGAAGTACGGCCCGGCGACCGGGTTCGCGCCGCCGTACACCTGGGGGAGCTTGTCGGCCCAGCCGGCATACCAGACCCAGCGGTCGATCGCCGCGTCCACCTCGTCGCCGGGGATGCCGAGCGCGACGAACTGCTCGCGGCGGCCCTCCAGCATCTCGGCCACCCGGTAGAGGATCTGACCCCTGTTGTACGCGGTCGCGCCGGCCCACCCCTTGACGGCGGCCCGCGCGGCGACCACGGCGTCCCGCGCGTCCTTGCGAGAGGCCAGTGACACGTTCGAGGACTGCACGAGATACGACCGTCCCGACTCGCTGCGCGGGAACTTCCCGCCGATGAAGAGCTTGTACGTCTTGCGTACCGCGACCCGCTCAGACATTGAGGTACGCCTCCAGCCCGTGCCGGCCACCCTCGCGGCCGTAGCCCGACTCCTTGTAGCCGCCGAACGGCGAGGTCGGGTCGAACTTGTTGAACGTGTTGGCCCAGACCACCCCGGCGCGCAGCCGGTCGGCCGTCCACAGGATGCGGGAGCCCTTGTCGGTCCAGATCCCGGCCGACAGCCCGTAGGGCGTGTTGTTGGCCTTCTCCACCGCCTCGGCCGGGGTGCGGAAGGTCAGCACCGACAGCACCGGGCCGAAGATCTCCTCGCGGGCGACCCGGTGCGCCTGGGTGACCCCGGTGAAGATCGTCGGCGCGAACCAGAATCCCCGGTCGGGCAGCTCGCACGGCGGTGACCAGCGCTGCGCGCCCTCGGCGGCCCCGGCGTCGGACAGTTCCCGGATCCGGGCGAGCTGGGCGGCCGAGTTGATCGCCCCGACGTCGGTGTTCTTGTCCAGCGGGTCGCCGACCCGCAGCAGCGCCATCCGTCGCTTGAGCGCGTCGAGCACCTGCTCGGCGACGTTCTCCTGGACCAGCAGCCGGGAGCCGGCGCAGCAGACGTGACCCTGGTTGAAGAAGATGCCGTTGACGATCCCCTCGACGGCCTGGTCGACCGGAGCGTCGTCGTAGACGATGTTGGCGGCCTTGCCGCCCAGCTCCAGGGTGACCTTCTTGCGGGTGCCGGCCACCGACCGGGCGATGGCCTTGCCGACCCCGGTGGAGCCGGTGAAGGCGACCTTGTCCACGCCCGGGTGCTCCACCAGCGCCCGGCCGGTGTCGCCCGCGCCGGTGACGATGTTGACCACGCCGGCCGGCAGGTCGGCCTGCTGGCAGATCTCGGCGAACAGCAGCGCGGTCAGCGGGGTGGTCTCGGCGGGCTTGAGCACCACGGTGTTGCCGGCGGCGAGCGCCGGGGCGACCTTCCAGGCGAGCATGAGCAGCGGGAAGTTCCACGGGATGACCTGGGCGGCCACCCCGAGCGGCTGCGGGTCGGCCCCGAACCCCGCGTGCGGCAGCTTGTCGGCCCAGCCGGCGTAGTAGAAGAAGTGCGCGGCGACAAGCGGCAGGTCGACGTCCCGGGATTCCCGGATCGGCTTGCCGTTGTCGAGCGACTCCAGCACCGCCAGCTCGCGGGAGCGTTCCTGGACGATCCGGGCGATCCGGTACAGGTACTTGGCCCGGTCCCGGCCCGGCATCGGCCCCCAGACCTTGTCGTACGCCTTGCGGGCGGCGCGGACCGCCCGGTCGACGTCCTGCGTGCCGGCCCAGGTGACCTCGGCGAGCACCTCCTCGGTGGCCGGGTTGACCGTCTTGTCGAGATTTTCGCCGTCGACGAATTCGCCGTCGATGAACAGACCGTAGGACGACCTGATGTCGACGATCGCGCGCGACTCGGGCGCAGGGGCGTATTCGAACATCATGCTCAGTCCAGGGTGAAGTAGTCGGGACCGGAGTAGATGCCGGTCGTCAGCTTGGTGCGCTGCATGAGCAGGTCGTTGAGCAGGCTGGACGCGCCGAACCGGAACCAGTCCGGGCTCAGCCAGTCGGCGCCGACGGTCTCGTTGACCATGACCAGGTACTTGATCGCGTCCTTGGTGTTCTTGATCCCGCCGGCCGGCTTCACGCCGACCTGCCTCCCGGTGGCGGCCCGGAAGTCGCGGACCGCCTCCAGCATCACCAGGGTCACCGGCAGGGTGGCGGCGACCGGGACCTTGCCGGTGGAGGTCTTGATGAAGTCGCCGCCGGCCAGCATCGCCAGCCAGGAGGCCCGCCGGACGTTGTCGTAGGTGGCCAACTCGCCGGTCTCCAGGATCACCTTGAGGTGGGCTGCCGGTCGCCCCTGGCGACCGCCATCAGCAGAGCCACAGGCCTCTTTGACCGCCTTGATCTCGTCGTAGACCTCGGTGTAGCGCCCGGCCAGGAACGCACCCCGGTTGATCACCATGTCGATCTCGTCGGCTCCGGCGGCGACGGCCGCCCGGGTGTCGGCGAGCTTGACGTCGAGGGGCGCCTGCCCGGACGGGAACGCGGTCGCCACGCTGGCCAGGTGCACGGCGCTGCCGCGCAGCACCTCGGCCACGTACGGCACCATCGCCGGGTAGACGCAGACCGCGCCGACGTGCGGGCAGGTCGGGTCGGCCGGGTCCGGGCGCAGTGCCTTGGCGGCCAGGGCGCGTACCTTGCCCGGGGTGTCGGCCCCCTCCAGGGTGGTCAGGTCGACCATCCGGATGGCCAGGTCGATCGCCTGGGCCTTGGCGGTGGTCTTGATCGAGCGGGTGCCGAGCTGTGCCGCCCGCTGCTCCGCGCCGACCTGGTCCACCCCGGGCAGGCCGTGCAGGAAGGTCCGCAACGCGGTCTCGGATCGCCCCAGCTCGGACAGGTCCGACCGGGCCGACGTCGTTGTCGCCGTCATGCCCCGAATACTACGCAGCCGCGCGTCGGGTGATCCTGGTCACAGTGCTCAGGGTGGGCGGCGCAACGGCACTGTGGGTGAGCGGCGTCGCGGCCCGCCGCGCACCCGTACTGCCGGCGGGGCCGGACCGGTAGGTTGAGCGATCGTGGACGTACACGTCATTGACCACCCGCTCGCCCAGTCGCGGCTGACCGCCATGCGGGACGCCCGGACCGACTCGTCGTCGTTCCGGGCCGCGCTGCACGAACTCACCACCATGCTGGTGTACGAGGCCGCGCGCACCTTCCCGGTCGAGAAGTACCCGGTGCAGACCCCGGTCACCGGGGCCGAGGGCACCCGGTTGGCGAACCCGCCGCTGCTGGTGCCGGTGCTGCGGGCCGGCCTCGGGATGGCCGACGCCGCGCTCGGGCTGCTGCCGGAGTCGTCGATGGGCTTCGTCGGCCTGGCCCGCGACGAGGAGACGTACGAGCCGCGCGCCTACATGGAGTCGCTGCCCCGGGAGCTGGCCGGGCTGCCGGTGCTGGTGCTCGACCCGATGCTGGCCACCGGCGGTTCGCTGGAGCACTGCTGCCGGCTGCTCGCCGACCGGGGCTGCACCGACATCACCGTGCTCTGCGTGCTCGCCGCGCCGGTCGGCATCGCTCGGCTGGAGCGGTCCGGGCTGCCGCTGCGGCTGGTCACCGCGTCGATCGACGAGGGGCTGAACGACAACATGTTCATCGTCCCGGGCCTCGGTGACGCCGGTGACCGCCAGTTCGGCGGCATGCCCCGCTTCTGACCCGCGTGCCCGGTCCGCTCGGTTCCGTGCCTGGCCGCCCGGCCTCCGACCTGCGCGCAGCCGGCATGACCTGCTGCTGATTCGCGCAAAGCAGGCACGTCGCACTGGGCTGCCTGGACCGACCGGTGGGGTTGCCTTCCCACGGAACGCGAGTCGGGGCGCGCGCGGTGCGTTCAGGCGCTAGCGTCTCGGGCCATGACTGGTGTTGCTGTGGCCGAGGAGTTGTTGCTCCTCGCGTATGACGATGAATCCGGCAAGGCGACCATGCCCCGGATCGGCCTCGACCTGGGGATGGCCGCCGCCGTCCTGGTCGAGCTGGCCCTCGCCGGCCGGATCGCGTACGTCGATGGGAACCTGGCGGTGACCGACCCGACGCCGGTCGGCGAGCCGATCCTGGACGGGGTGCTGGGCCGGATGGCCGCCGACACCCCGCACAGCCCGTCCTCCTGGGTGCAGCGGCTGCGGCACGGCCTGCGTGACCGCATCCTCGGCGACCTGGTCGACCGGGGTGTGGTGCGTGATGTCGAGGAGACCGAGCTGGGCTTCATCGTGGTGCACCGCTACCCGACCACCGACCCGTCGGTGGAGCAGGACAGCCGGCGGCGACTGGCCGAGGCGCTGGCCGGCGAGCAGCTCCCCGACGAGCGGACCGCGGCGCTGGCCACGCTGGTGGCGGTGCTGCGGATGGAGCCGGCGCTCGGCCTGACCGGCACCGCCGCGCAGGACGCCCGGCGTCGGCTGGAGGAGATCGCCGGCGGGGCGGGCTTTTCCGGCACGATCAGCCTGGAGGAGTCGGTGGTCCGTCCCTCGGTCGCCCTGGTGGTCACCGCCCTCGGCCAGGCCGTCGACCACGCACTCGGCAAGCGCGCCGTGAGCTGACCCGGCCCGCCGCCACCGCACGCGGCCCCGACGGGTTGCGCGGGAGCCTCGCAGTTTCCTTGTTGTAGTGGCATCCGAGCGGGATGGATGCCACTACAACAAGGAAATTGAGTTGATCCCGCAGCGCGGGCGCGCGGAGGGAAATGTAGCGGGGCGCGTGGTGGGACACGCCGGCCGGACACGCGGCGGGGTGTGGGGCGGGGCGGGGTCAGATGCCGAGGGCGGTGGCGATCTCGGTGCGCAGGGTGGCGAGCGTGGCCGCGGCGCGGGTGCGGGCCGCCGGCACGTCCCCGTCCGAGACCGGCTCCACCACCTCCAGGTACGCCTTGAGCTTGGGCTCGGTGCCCGAGGGGCGGATCACCACCCGGGCGGCGGCGGTACGCAGGATCACCACGTCGGCGGCGGGCAGCAGATCCTGCGTCTCGGTGACCGGCGCACCGAGCAACGTGGTCGGGGTGGCCGCCCGGATCCGGGCCATCGCGTCGGCGATGATCCGCAGGTCGTCCACCCGGGCCGACAACTGGTCGGTGTGGTGCACGCCGAACTCGGCGGCCAACTCGTCCAGCCGGTCGGTCAGGGTGCGCCCCTGCGCCTTCAGGTCGGCGGCCAGCTCGGCGACGGTCAGCGCGGCGGTGATGCCGTCCTTGTCCCGCACGTGCCCGGGGGCCACGCAGTAGCCCAGCGCCTCCTCGTAGCCGTACGCCAGGGGTGGCGTCCCGCCCCCGGCCCGGACGATCCACTTGAACCCGGTCAACGTCTCGTCGTAGGCCCGGCCCCGGGCCGCGCACATCGCCCGCAGCAGGGACGACGACACGATCGTGGTGGCGTACAGGCCGTCGACGCCGCGCCGCATCAGGTGGTCGGCGAGCAGCACCCCCACCTCGTCCCCGCGCAACATCCGCCACCCCGCCCCGGCCGACGACTCGCGCACCACTACCGCGCAGCGGTCGGCGTCGGGGTCGTTGGCGATCGCCAGGTCGGCGGCGGTGGCGTCGGCGAGGGCCACCAACCGGTCCACCGCGCCGGGTTCCTCCGGGTTGGGGAAACTGACGGTGGGGAACGCCGGGTCCGGCTCCGCCTGGTCGGGCACCACCCCGGGAGTCGGGAAACCGGCCCGCGCGAAGGTCGCGGTCAGCACCGCCGCACCCACCCCGTGCAGCGGGGTGTACGCCACCCGCAGGTCGCGCGGTCCACCCGGGGTGATCACCGCGACGGCCCGCTCCACGTACGCGGCGACCAGGTCGTCGCCGAGCACCTGACCGGGCGGGCCCAGCGGCACCTGGGCCAGCGGGCCGACCGCCCGGATGGCCGCCTCGATGCCGGCGTCGGCGGGCGGGACGATCTGCGCACCCGCGCCGAGTGCCCCACCGAGCTGGGCACCCAGATAGACCTTGTAGCCGTTGTCCTGCGGCGGGTTGTGGCTGGCCGTCACCATCACCCCGGCCACCCCGCCGAGTCTGCGCACCGCGTACGCCAGCACGGGGGTGGGCAGCGGCCGGGGCAGCAGCAGCGCCGGCCGGCCCGCGCCGGTGGCGACCTGGGCGGTGCGCTCGGCGAACTCCCGGGAACCGTGCCGGGCGTCGTACCCGATGACCAGCGGACCCTCGCCGCCCTCGGCGGCGAGCCAGCCGACCAGCCCGGCCGCCGCCCGGGTGACCACCGCGAGGTTCATGCCGTTCGGGCCGGCGCGCAGCGGGCCGCGCAGACCGGCCGTGCCGAAGGTCAGCGGGCCGGCGAACCGGTCGGCCAGCTCCGGCGCGCTGGCCGGCAGCCGGTCGAGTACGGCCCGCAGCTCGTCCTGGCTGGCCGGGTCGGGGTCGTCGTCGAGCCAGCGTCGAGCCTGGTCGCGAATCCGGTCGAGGTCAGTGCTTTCCGCCGCCATTGCCTCTTGATAGCACGACGGCGGATCACCGCGTCCGGTCGACCCGGATCACCCCGTCGCGTGAACCGCTCCGGCCCACCCCGCGATCCGGCTCAGCTGGCCCCGGTGAGCTGGAAGGACTTGACCATCTCGTCGAAGATCGGCTTGCTCTCGGCGAACTTGGCGTCGTTGGCGGTCAGATAGAACGAGTAGATCCGGCCCTGGTGCACCAGACCCCGCCACACTCCGTGCCGCTTGGTGTCGCCCTCGCCGCAGGTGTACTCCAGCTCGGCGGCCGGCTTGCCGGCCAGGGTGTTCTCGGTGATGCCGACCTGCTGGTAGGGCTTCACGCAGGACCGGGAGCGGGTGCGCAGGCCGTCACCGGCCACCTCGGCCCAGCGGACCGAGGAACTGCCGCCCTTCTCGACCAGGATGCGGACCTTGCGGGTGTCGTCCTCGGGGTCGACGTAGTCGACCCAGTCGCCGGCGCTCTTACGCACCCACCCCTTCGGCACGTTCACCCGGATGCCCTTGGCGTCGTGTGCCTGCGTCTCGACTCCCCCACCACCTGCGGGCGCGCTCGGGCCGGCCTGTGGGGGAGGGGTCGGCTCCGGGTCGCCGCCGCCGAACAGCGCCACCGCGCCGATCAGCAGCACCACCGCCAGGCCACCGGCCGCCGCGAGCTGGATCTTGCGCGGCCAGTCCTTCACCGTGCCGACGAGTCGACCGCCGGCACCCTTCGCCCGGCCGAGCGCGCCACCCTCGGCCCCGCCCGGCGGCGGCGGGGGCGGCGACGTCCACGACTGCCCGGTGCCGGGGATGGACCACTGTCCGCCGTACACCGCCTGGGTCTGCTCGGATTTTCCGCCGCCGTAGATGGCCTGGGTCGGCTCGGCGGCCCCGTAGCCGGACCGGCTGGTCTCGGTGCCCGCGCCGATCCGCTGGGTGGCGTCCGGGTGCCCGCCGATCCGCTGGGTGGCCTCCGGGTGCCCGCCGTCGATGCGCTGGGTGGCGTCGGCGCTGCCGCCGCCGATGCGTTGGGTGGCCTCCGGGGCGTTGCCCGGGGTGATCCGCTGGGTGGCCTCCGCCGGCTTGCCGTACGTCCCGGCGGTCAGGTGGGCCGGCAGGGTGCCGGCGGTGGGCCCGCCCGGGGCCGACATCGCGCCGGTCGGGGTGTGCAGCGGGCCGGCGAGCGCGTCGGCGCTGGTGTCGTCGAGGGCGGCGGCGGAGGTCACCACCGGCTTGGGGCGTTCACCCCGGCGCAGCTTGGCCAGCCGGTCGGTGAGCGACTCGCCGGCGGCCAGCATCGCCCGGCCGCCGATCTGCCCGCTCGGCTTCGGCTCGGCCGGCGGCGTGGCGGTGACCGGCGGCGTCGACGGGCGCTGCACCGGCACCACCGAGTACGGGTCGGTGATCGAGTTGACCGCGGTCGCCGTGCTGGTCAGCGGGCCGGCGAGCAGTTCGCGCAGCATCGCCCGCGCGGTGTGCACGTCCAGCCGGCGGGCCGGGTCCTTTTCCAGCAGGCCCATCAGCACCCGGGTCAGCGGGCCGCTGCGCTGCGGGGTGGCCGGCGGGTCCTCGACCACCGCGTGCATGGTCTCGATCGGGTCGCCCTTGTCGAACGGGGGTCGCCCCTCGACCGCCGTGTAGAGCGTCACGCCCAGCGAGAACAGGTCGCTGGGTGGGCCGAAATCCTGCCCCATGGCGCGCTCGGGGGAGATGAAGTGCGGCGAGCCGAGCACCATCCCGGGGGTGGTGAGCTGGACGTCGGTGGGCATCCGGGCCACCCCGAAGTCGGTCAGCACGCAGCGGCCGTCGGTGCAGATCAGCACGTTCGCCGGCTTGACGTCGCGGTGCAGCACCCCGTTGGCGTGCGCCACCTCCAGCGCGCCGAGCAGCGCGATGCCGATCTTGGCGACCGCGCGACCGGCCACCGGACCGTCCTCGATCACCATGTCGGCGAGGCTGCGGGCGTCCAGCAGCTCCATCACGATCCACGGGCGGCCACCCTCGGTGACCACGTCGTAGACCTGGACCACTGCCGGGTGCTGGATCGCGGCGGCGGCGCGGGCCTCACGCAGGGTGCGTTCGTACATCGCGTCCCGGTCGCTGGGGGCCAGCCCCGGCGGCAGGACGACCTCCTTGACCGCCACGTCACGCCGCAGCAGGGTGTCTGTCGCGCGCCAGACCGTGCCCATGCCGCCGTTGCCCACCGAGGAGCGCAGCGAGTACCGGCCACCGATGGTGGTGCCGGGTGCCGCGCGTCCGTTGGGGGGACTCACAGGTCCGCCGCTCCACGTCGGGATCTGAGTCACAGAAAAGCCACCGGGAAAGTCGAGGGGGCTGGGACACAACCTCTCTATCTTGCTGGTTCCGACGCCCGATGCGAAACCCGACGCGGCGTACCTTTGTCCTACCTGACGGTACCCACCGCCATGTCGAACGGTGTGTACCTGGCCGTTCACCTGCTGTCGACCGATGCCGAACCGAGATGTGCGCCATCCCTCACCCCACCGATGCCCCTCCGCGTCCTACCATCCGTGGATGAGCGATGCGCGGGCGAGCGAGTCGGGGTTCCCCATCAAGGGCGTCTACACGGCCGCCGACCTCCCCCCGGAGCTGGACTCCCGCCTCGGCGGGCCGGGTGAGTACCCGTACGCCCGGGGGGTCTACCCGACGATGTACACCTCCCGCCCGTGGACGATGCGGCAGTACGCCGGCTTCGGCACCGCCACCGAGTCCAACGCGCGCTACCACCAGTTGCTGAAGGCCGGCACCATGGGCCTGTCGGTCGCCTTCGACCTGCCCACCCAGATGGGGTACGACTCCGACGACGCCATCGCCAGCGGCGAGGTGGGCAAGGTCGGGGTGGCGATCGACTCCATCGAGGACATGCGGCTGCTCTTCGCCGGCATCCCGCTGGACAAGGTCTCCACCTCGATGACCATCAACGCGCCCGGCTCGGTGCTGCTGCTGCTCTACCAGCTCGTCGCCGAGGAGAACGGCATGCCGGGCTCGGCGCTCAACGGCACCATCCAGAACGACATCCTCAAGGAGTACATCGCCCGGGGGACGTACATCTTCCCGCCGAAGCCGTCGCTGCGGCTGGTCGCCGACACCTTCGCGTACTGCCGCAAGGAGGTGCCGAAGTGGAACACCATCTCCATCTCCGGCTACCACATGGCGGAGGCCGGCGCGACGCCCGCGCAGGAGATCGCGTTCACCCTGGCCAACGGGGTGGAGTACGTCCGCGCGGCACTGGCCGCCGGGCTGGCGGTGGACGACTTCGCCCCCCGGCTGTCGTTCTTCTTCGTTGCCCGGACGACCCTGCTGGAGGAGGTGGCGAAGTTCCGCGCCGCCCGGCGGATCTGGGCCCGGCTGCTGCGCGAGGACTTCGGCGCGAAGGACCCGAAGTCGATGATGCTGCGGTTCCACACCCAGACGGCGGGGGTGCAGCTCACTGCCCAGCAGCCCGAGGTGAACCTGGTCCGGGTGGCGGTCCAGGGGCTCGCCGCGGTGCTCGGCGGCACCCAGTCGCTGCACACCAACAGCTTCGACGAGGCGATCGCGCTGCCCACCGAGAAGGCCGCCCGGCTGGCGCTGCGTACCCAGCAGGTGCTGGCGTACGAGACGGACCTGACCGCCACCGTCGACCCGTTCGCCGGGTCGTACGTGGTGGAGGCGATGACCGCCGAGATCGAGGCGGCGGTCAACGACCTGATGGACCGGGTCTTCGACCACGGTTCGGCGGTGGACGCGATCGAGGCTGGGTTCCAGAAGCGGGAGATCGAGCAGTCGGCGTACCGGTTCGCCCAGCAGATCGACGCGGGCGAGCGGGTGGTGGTCGGGCTGAACCGGTTCCAGATCGACACCGAGGAGCCGTACGAGCCGCTGCGGGTGGACCCGACGATCGAGGCGACCCAGGCGGAGCGGCTGGCCAGGCTGCGGGCCGAGCGGGACGCCGACGCGGTCGAGCGGGCCCTCGCCGAGCTGCGGGCCGCCGCCGAGGGGGAAGAGAACGTGCTCTACCCGATGAAGGAGGCGCTGCGGGCCCGGGCCACAGTGGGCGAGGTCTGCGGGACGCTGCGCCAGGTATGGGGGACGTACCGCCCGAGCGACCGTTTCTGACCCCGGTCGACGCCCCGGGCAGGGCGTGACTCCACGGCGGCTCCCGCCGGCGTACCGACGTCGGCAGGGGTCGCCGTCGTCGTCGTGCCGGGAGCGTCAGGGGTCGCCAGGTGGGGGTTGCGGGGCTACCGTCGGTGACAGCCTGCGGTGCGTCGGGTGGGGGCGGTCCGCCCGGGTGGGCGGCGGTGCTCCCGGCGGGGTGTGTGCCTCCGGGGATCCCTGGGTAACCCGAACGGGTGAACGGGACGGACAGCATGTCCGAGCGCAGCCTGGGGCACCGTGTCACCGTCGGGAACCGACCGCTCACCGGGGGTCGTCGGGTAATTGTCCGAGCGGCAGTCCACTCGGGCGACCAATGCGACAATTCGGGTACGACGGCCCCGGATCGATGCCGATTTCGCGACCGCCCAATCGGTTACGCGTTGTAGGAGGTGGGGGGCAGATGACGGCATCCGACCGCGATCTACCTGCTGTCCCGCAGATATTCGAGCCCTTCCACCAGGGCTTACGTGACGCTGTGCGGTCTGATCGCTACCGTAACGAGGTTGCGCAGCGTCACCGTCGGAGGTCTAGGCTGTCTGCTGTCCGCCCCGATGATCCATCCATTTCTAGTGATCGAGAATTCGACGTGACGAGTGCGTTGACGCTGCCCGACGGCAGCCAGCTGGCGTCGTCCTGGCCGGAGGCGCCGTCCGGGTCCCAGCCCCTGCCCCACGATCTGGATCACCTGCTCGCGCTGCGGGTGCCCGGCCTGATCGCCACCCGCCGCCACCTCCACTCCCACCCGGAACTCTCCGGCGAGGAGTTCGAGACGGCGGCGCTCATCGCCCGGGAGCTCACCCTCGCCGGGCTGCACCCCCGACTGCTACCCAAGGGCAACGGGGTGATCTGCGACATCGACGGGCGGCCCGACGGCCCGGTCGTCGCGCTCCGCGCCGACATCGACGCGCTGCCGCTGACCGACGTCAAGGACGTCTCCTACCGTTCCACGGTGGACGGGGTCTGCCACGCCTGCGGCCACGACGTGCACACGACCGTGCTGCTCGGCGTCGGCATGCTGCTGGCCCAGCTCGCCGACGCCGGCCAGCTCGACGGCCGGGTCCGGCTGATCTTCCAGCCGGCGGAGGAGATCCTGCCCTGCGGCTCGCTTGAGGTCATCGAGGCCGGTGGCCTGGAGGACGTGGTGCAGATCTTCGCGCTGCACTGCGATCCCAACCAGCCGGTGGGCCGGGTGGGGCTGCGGGTCGGTCCGATCACCGCGGCGGCCGACAACGTCACCGTGAAGCTCACCGGGCCGGGCGGGCACACCGCCCGCCCGCACCTGACCGTCGACCTGGTCGACGCGCTCGGCCGGCTGGTCACCGAGGTCCCGGCCCTGGTCAACCGCCGGGTGCCGGCCAACAGCGGGCTGCTGCTGGTGTTCGGCCACGCCTCGGCCGGCACCCGGTACAACGTCATCCCGTCCGAGGCGTGCGCGGCCGGCACCCTGCGGGTGATGGACCGCGACACCTGGGAACGGGCCCCCGAGATCGTCGCTCAGGTCGTCCGGGACGTGATCGCGCCCACCGGCGCCACAGTCGACCTGGAATATCTGCGGGGTCGTCCGCCGGTGAGCAACGACGCCCGTGCCATCGGCATCCTCACCGCCGCCACCGCCGCGGCGCTCGGCCCCGAGGGGATCGCGGAGACGCCGCAGAGCATGGGTGGCGAGGACTTCTCCTGGTACCTCGAACACGTCCCCGGCGCACTGGCCCGGCTCGGCGTCGGCCGGGCCGGCGGCCCCACCGTGGACCTGCACCGGGCGTCCTTCGACGTCGACGAGCGGGCCATCCCGGTCGGGGTGCGCCTCATGGTGCAGACCGCGTTGCGGGCACTGGCGGCGGTCCGGTAGGAGCCGGCGGGTGGCCCCCGCCGACCGGTCCCACCGGCGGCGCGGGCCGCCGGCGCTGACGCCGCCGGCGCAGCAGCACCACCAGCGCCGTCACCGGCACCCCGATGACCAGCAGCCAGGGCAGCAACGCCCCGAGTACGGTCAGCAGCACGCCCATCGAGGCGAGGAAGACCGTCCAGCCGCCGCGCAGACCCACCATGAACCCGGTGCGGTCCTCCTCCTCGTCGGCCGTCGAGGCGTCCCGGCCGACGAAGGTCACCGTGATCGTGGAGAGCGCGGTCAGGTCGGCCAGCCGGCGCTTCTTCGCCTCCAGCGAGGCCAGGTCGGCCTCCCGGCGGGTCACCTCGTTCTCCAACGAGACCAGCTCGGCCACCGTGTCGGCCCGGGCCAGCAGCCGGCGGGCGCTGTCCACCCGGGCCCGCTGGGTGGTGATCCGGGCGTCCAGGTCGACCGTCTCCTCGGTGACGTCCTGGGTACGGATCTCGCGGCGCTGCTGCCGCCCGTAGGTGGCCAGCTCATCGACGAGCGCGGTGAACTTCGCCGCCGGAACCCGCAGCTCCAGTTCCGCCTGGGCGGAGGCGTCCACGCTGCGGCGCTGGTCCCCGCCGACGAACCCGCCGGTGGCGGTGACCGCCTCCACCGCCCGCCGGGCGGCACCCTCCACGTCGTCCACCTGCACCCGCATCGTTCCGGTGTAGATGATCGCCCGCTGGTCGACCCGCAGGTCGGGAGCGCCCGTACCGGCCTGTCCCGCCGCCGCGTCGCGGTCAGGTGCCGCGCCGCCCGGTGCTTCCCGCGCCGGTGCCTTCTCGGCCGGTGCCGCCCCGCCCGAGTCGCTGCTCCGGTCGGCCGCCCCGCACCCGGCCAGCAGCAGCGCCGCCAAACCGACCGCCGCCAGGGCCCGCGCCCCGCCGGCCGCTGTCCTCAGTGTCATCCCCGCTCCCGTCGTCGTCCGCGCCCCGGTTGCGGGGCGATAGCTCGGACGCGGCGCGCAGCCGCCCCGGTTCCGGCAGACTGCGCTGAGGACATCACGATTCGATAAGCGAGGAGTCACGATGCGGCTCACCAAGTACTCGCACTCCTGTCTGCGGGTCGAACGCGACGGGGCGGTGCTGGTCGTCGATCCGGGCGTGTTCAGCGAGCCGGCAGCGCTGGACGGGGCGGACGCGGTGCTGGTCACCCACGAACACCCCGACCACCTGGACGTGGCCGCGCTGAACCGCCGGCTGGACCGGGAACCACTCCCGGTGTACGGGCCGGCGGCCCTCGGTGCCGTGCTCGGCGACGCGGCGACGGCACTGACCCCGGTAACCCCGGGTGACACCTTCACCGCCGCAGGCATCCCGGTACGCGCCGTCGGCGGCCGGCACGCCGTCATCCACCCCGACATCCCGGTGGTGGACAACCTCGGTTACCTGCTCGACGGCACGGTCTACCACCCCGGTGACGCGCTGTACGTCCCCGAGGACGTCGAGGTGGACACGCTCTTCGCCCCGATCCACGCCCCTTGGTCGAAGTTCTCCGAGGTGGTCGACTTCATCCGGGCGGTCGCCCCCCGCCGGGCGTACGCCCTGCACGACGCGCTGCTCAACGACAACGGGTACGGCGTGCTCGACAGGCAGTACACCGCGCTGTCCCGCACCGACTACCAACGGCTGGAGCCGGGCAGCCGGATCGACGCCTGAGCCGTGACCGCCGACGAGTCCGAGCTGACCCGGCAGCTCCACCGCACCCCGCCCGACCGGTTCGTCGCCGCCCGGGACGCCGCCGTCGCGGAGGCCCGCCGGGCCGGGGACGTCGCCACCGCCCGACGGTTGGCCGGGCGGAAGCGACCCACCGTGGCGGCCTGGCTGGTGAACCTGCTCGCCCTGGACCGGCCCGAGCTGGTGGCCGAGCTCGGCCCGTTGGCCGAAGCGCTGCGCACCGCCCAGCGGGATCTCAAGGGGGCCCGGTTGCGGGAGCTGTCCGCGCAACGGCGGGCGGTGGTCGCCGCCCTGGTCACCGAGGTACGCAGGCTCGCCGCCGACATCCCCGGGGCACCGCCGGCCGCCCGGCTGCCGCTGGCCGAGGTGGAGGCCACCCTGCACGCGGCGCTCGCCGACACCGGGGTCGCCGAGCAGGTGCGCACCGGGCAACTGCTCAAGGCGGTGCACCATTCCGGCTTCGGTGAGGTGCCCCGCCCGCAACTGCGGCTGGTCACCGGCGGCGGGGCGCAGGCCGGCGCGGGAGGCGGGGCGGAGATCGGCGCGGGAGGCGGGGCGGAGCCGCATCCGGACGGTGGGAGAGAGGCTGCCGGCGTACCCGAGGGGGAGGGTGAGCGGGGCGGTGCGCGGCGGGCCCGCGACGAGCGGGCGGCGGCTCGGGCCGCCCAGGCCGAACGGGCCGGGCGTCGCCGTGCCCTGACGCGGGAACTCGCGGCGGCCCAGGCCGCCCAGCGGCAGTCGGAGCGGGAGCTCGACGGGACGGCCACCGCCGAGCGGAACGGCGTCGACGTCCTCGACCGGATCGAGCGCGAACTGGCCGAACTGGAGCGTCGTCGGGCCGTTGCCGAGCAGGAGCTGAGCCGGGCCAAGCTGGCCCGCCGGGCGGCCGAGCGGGCCCACACCGCCGCCCGGCGACGCACCGGGGAGGTCGAGGCGGCGATCGAGGCGGTCGACGCCGAAGAGGAGGATGCCACGGCTGGCGGTGGCAAGGCAGACTGAGCACGATGGATGTGTGCAACGGGCGGTCGGGATGACGCCGGAACAGGTCGCCGCCGGCAGCAAACCCGCAGTGCTGGAGCTGGGGGAGCTGTTCAGCCGCTGCCCGGGAACCCTGCGACGGGCCAGGACGCTCGGCATCTCCGGCTGGGCCTTCTATGTCACCGGGCGGGCCGGCGCGTTGGGTGACATCCGCGCCGAGACGGTCGCGGCGGCCCTCGGCTTCCTCGCCCCGGAGGCCGTCGCCGACGGGTGGGACACCGCCGCCCGGGTGGCCCGGCCGTTGGAGGTGGCCACCGCCAACCTGGCCGAGTGTTGCCGGTGGGGCGCCCAGCACCTCGACGACCTTCCCGGCACACCCCGGCTGACCGTCCTGCTGGAACGGGTGGTGGCCGCCGCCGACGCGACAGGCATGCCGCTCTTCGCCGCCTGGCGGGCCATGCCGCTGCCGGAGCACGCCGAGGGTGCCCGCGCGGCCGTGGCGCTGCTGCTGCTCCGGGAGTACTTCGCCGGGGCGTACCTGCTGGCGGTGCGGGCCGCCGGGATGACACCGCTGGAGGCGGTGCTGGCCGGCCCGGCGGGGGAGGGCGGGGCGGCGGCGTGCGGGTGGACCCCGCCGTACCCGCCGGTCGGGCCGTTGGTGCGGCGCCGGCTGTGGGCCGAGGCGGTCACCGACCGGTTGGCGTCGGCCGGCTTCCGGGCGCTCAGCCCGGCCGAGGGGCGGGAGCTGATCGGGCTGCTCACCGACGTCCGGGCGCGACTACGGGCCGAAGCGGACGGGTGACCCCCGGTCTGCCGACGCCTGACCGGGTTGACCCGGTGTGGGACGCGTGACGCCTGGCGGGGTCGCCGTCGGGCGGCCCCGGCCCCGGTAGCACACTGGGCGGGTGCGATACGCGTTACGCCGAGGCGGTGCCGGTGGGGCGGGACCGCAACTCGGAGACGTAGTCGTCGGGGGCACCCGCCTTCTCGGCGGCGTTCGCGATCTCCGACAGGTACCAGGCGGTCGGCAGGCCGCCCTCGTAGCCGTCGAAGACGTACACCCAGGCGGTCACGTCCCCGTCCAGCGTCGAGACCCGCACGGTGAGCCTGCGGTACGTGCCGGCGTTGACGCCCTCCAACTCGTCGAGCTGGGCGGCGTCGTAGGGGTCGATGTCGTACAGCGCCACGAAGACCCGGTCACCCGGGGACTCGACCACGGTGCTGACGGAACCTTCCCAGCCGATCACGTCCTCGCCGGCGAAGGTCAGCCGCCAGCCCTCCAGCCAGCCGACGCCCACCATCGGCGAATGCGGACAGTAGGCACGCATCCGGGCGGGGTCCAGGTTTGAGCCGTAGGCCGCGTAGTGACGCACGGCGATGACGATAGCCCGCCGGACGGGTGGGGGAGAATACGACGGTGCGTGTCGCACGGGTTCGGGAGAAGAAAGTCACTGTGAGCACTGAGAGAGGGCGAGGGCTGTGAGCCGCATCGTGATCATCGGCGGGGGGCCGGCCGGCTACGAGGCGGCCCTGGTCGCCGCCCAGCTGGACGCCGACGTCACCGTGGTGGAGGCCGAGGGTGCCGGGGGTGCCTGCGTACTCTCCGACTGCGTCCCGTCGAAGACCTTCATCGCCAGCTCGGAGGTGGTGACCGGCTACCGGGACACCGAGGAGTTCGGCATCCACTCCGACGGCCTGGAGGCGGTCACGGTCGACGCCCGGGCCGTGCACGAGCGGGTGAAGCGGCTCGCCCTGGCCCAGTCCGCCGACATCCACACCAAGCTGCTCAAGGCGGGGGTGACCTTCGTCGCGGGCACCGCCCGGCTCGGCGAGGACACCCTCGGTCACACCCACCGGGTCGTCGTCACCCCGGCCGACGGCGGCGAGGAATATTCGATCGCCGCGTCCACCGTGCTGGTCGCCACCGGTGCCACCCCGCGCCAGCTGCCCACCGCGCTGCCCGACGGGGAGCGCATCCTCACCTGGCGGCAGGTGTACGACCTGCCCGAGCTGCCCGCCCACCTGATCGTGGTGGGCTCCGGCGTCACCGGTGCCGAGTTCGCCAGCGCCTACCAGGCGATGGGGGTCGAGGTGACCCTGGTCTCCAGCCGGGACCGGGTGATGCCGCACGAGGACGCCGACGCGGCGATGGCCATCGAGCAGGTGTTCCGCAGCCGGGGCATGAGCATCCTCAACAACTCCCGGGCGGACGAGGTCCGGCGTACCGACGACGGGGTGGAGGTGGTCCTCTCCGACGGGCGGGTGGTGTCCGGTTCGCACGCCCTGATCGCCGTCGGCTCCATCCCGAACACCGCCGGCCTGGGTCTGGCCGAGTACGGCGTCGAGCTGGCCAAGGGCGGCTACGTCACGGTCGACCGGGTGTCGCGTACCAACGTCCCCGGCATCTACGCCGCCGGCGACTGCACAGGCGTGCTGCCGCTGGCCAGCGTCGCCGCCATGCAGGGCCGGATCGCGATGTGGCACGCCCTGGGCGAGGCGGTCCGTCCGCTGCGGCTGCGGACCGTCGCGGCGAACGTCTTCACCGACCCGGAGCTGGCCACCGTCGGCGTCTCCCAGGACGAGGCGGACGCCGGCCGTACCCTGGCCCGCCAGGTGATGCTGCCGCTGACCGGCAACGCCCGGGCCAAGATGGACGACCTGGCGGACGGATTCGTCAAGCTGTTCTGCCGCCCGTCCACCGGTCAGGTGGTCGGCGGGGTGGTGGTGGCCCCCAAGGCCAGCGAGCTGATCCTGCCCATCACGATGGCGATCGAGAACAACCTCACCGTCAACGAGCTGGCCCAGACCATCACCATCTATCCGAGCCTGTCCGGTTCGATCACCGAGGCGGCCCGCCAGCTCATGCTCCACGAACTCGAATGACCCGGTGACCCGGCGGGCGTCGGTCGAGCAGTTGACCGACGCCCTACCGTGCGATGTCAGCCGGATCGGAGGCTGACGTGCGGTGCCGGTCGACCGACAAGCCGACCGGCGGTGGAATCTCAGGCCACGTTGAGTTGGATGTTCCCGATGCGAGCGACCACGTCCACCTGACCGCCAAGTCCGGTGACGTACGCGCGAAGGGTCTCCAGGCTGGTGTGTTCGCCGGTCTCGATCTGGCTGATCCTGGCCTGGGACAGGCCGGATGCCTCGGCGAGTTGCTGCTGGGTCATGCCGAGTTGCCGGCGGATCTCGGCCAGTTGCGCGCCGCTCACCGAGGCGAGCATCTTTCGCGGAACCGGCCGCGCCGGGCGATCCGCTCGGGGTCTTCCCAGGAGGGGTCGAGCTCGCGGGCCTTGGCCTTGACCTCACGCCAGTCGGATCCGTTGCTCATCGTTGCGCTTCCTTCAGTGCGATCAGATGCTCCCCGAATCTGGCGTCGGCGAGCGGGACGGCCTGCTGGTACCAACTCTGCCACTGTCCCGACTTGTCGCCAGCGACTGAGACGGTCCACCAAGGGACGTCCCGGTGCAGAGCCATGTTCGGCACGAAGATCGATGGCTTCGCTGACCAGATCCGCGCTTGTGGGATCGACGCGACACAGCTTGAGAAAGCACGCCTCCACCTCAGGATGCGGTCTGATGTCCCACACCCCTCAATATAAGCAAGACCTTATACCGGCGGGGGTGTGGACGCGCTCAGGTCGGTGGGGGTTTCTCGGCTGGCGGCGCGGGTGCTGATCAGCATCATCGTCCAACCGGCCGCCCCGAACCCGGCCGCCGCCGCTGCCGCGACGACCCCCAACCGCCAGGCCGACCCGGTGAGCGCGGTGCCGCCGAGGTGGCCGACCAGCGCGCCGTAGCTGGCCCAGCCGACGGCCGCCAGCGCCTCGTAGCAGAGGAACAGCCGGTACGGGTAGCGGCTGCGGCCGGCGGAGAAGCAGGCCGCCATCCGGCCGCCGGGTACGAACCGGCAGAGCAGGATGGTCAGTGGTCCGGGGCGGCGCAGCCCACGGGTGACCCGTCCGGCGACCCGACGGGCCCGGCCGGGGGCCACGTGCCGGGCCTGCCGCCGGTCCGGGGCGCTGCGGCCGAGCAGATAGCAGGCCAGGTCACCGACGAAGACGCCGAGCGCCCCGACACCGATGGTCAACGGCAGGCTCAGCCCGCCGACCACGGTGAGCGCGCCCCCGGTGATCATGACCGCCTGGGTGGGGATGACCGGCACGAAGGCGTCCGCGACGAGCAGCCCCATCAGCAGCAGGTATGCCAGCAGGGGCGATGCGACGTCAGTGAGAAGCTCGGGCACGACTGCCACCTCGCGGGTCAGGGCCGGTTCCACGCAACGAGCCTCCCGCCAGCTCCGCCGTCACGGTAGAGCGGACCGGTCGGTGGTGACCACGGACACCTCCGGGGCGCGCGGTGCCGGAGGGCGTGACTCCGCGCCGTGCGCCACCGGTAGCAGCATGGAGGGCCGTCTGCCGCTCGCCGTCTGCCGCTCGCCGCTCGCCGCCCGGAGGGGGTCGGCGGATCGTCGATCGTCGGCGTACCGTTGGGTACGCGGCCCCACACCCGTCGGGTCCCCCGTTCCTGACGAGCGGGCCGCCGTGGGTCGCCGGCAGGTCCCGTGCCGGCGACCCTCCTAATCTCCGCCCCGGTAAAGCCGGGAAGTCGTGTTCTGGCCAGCGGGAACGCCGCACCGGTGAGCGTCGGGTCGCGTCCGGTCCCCCGCTCTGGCGCCGGCCCCGGATGATGATCGTTGATCATGGCGGCTGTCGATTCTGACGATGGCAACTGAGCCAACCGTATCGCCGTCATCGGCACGGACCCGGTCATTGACCCCAGTCGCGCGGCGACGGCCTCAGCGAGTCGGACCGGTGCCGCCGGCCCGACCCCGGCTGCGCCGGTCACCCGCACCCCGGTCGAGCCGGGCACCCTCCCCCTTCCCGGCCGTCGGCCGCGCGGGTCGTACGACGCCTCGCGGCCGTCGGAGCGGCATCGTGCCGCTACCGGCCGAGGGGTGATCGTCGTTCGGACACACCGGCTGTCGGCCCGAGGACACCATGCCCCGCTCGGCGGTGTCGCTCGGATAGCGTCCCGGGCTCAACCGACATTCCTTATCGGAGGCTCGTAGATGGTTTCCACCCTGGTGCGGGGCGCGCTCGCCGTGACCCTGGCGCTCGGCAGCACCCTCGTCGTCGTGACCGGCCCTGCCGAGGCGGCGGCGACGAAGTACAAGAACTGCACCGCGTTGAACAAGAAGTACAAGCACGGGGTGGGCAAGAAGGGAGCGAAGGACAAGGTCCGGGGCAGCACCAGGCCGGTCACGAACTTCACCGTGTCCGACTCGGTCTACGCGAAGAACACCCACCTGGACCGGGACAAGGACAAGGTCGCCTGCGAGAAGCGCTGACCGGTCGCCGCCGGCCGTCGGAGAGTCGCGGGTCGGAGAGAGACCGGTCCGCCGTCGGGCGGAAAAGCGCTCGCCCCGGGCGTCGCCGGGGTCGTAGGTTGGCGGTATGTGCAGTGCGGTGGTGACCACGACGTCGGGAGATCCCGGCGTGCCGCACTGACGTCTTCCGTAGACGAGGCCCCGGGCGATCCGCCCGGGGCCTCGTGGCATTGCGGGCACGGTCGCCTCCGGGTCGTACCCGATCATGGAGCGCGACATGATCGACCACCGTAGGCTCGGCCGGGAGCTGGACCTGTTCGTCTCCGACCCGCTGGCGGGGGCCGGGCTGCCGATCTGGCTGCCGGCCGGCGCGGCGGCCCGGCACGCCGTCGAGGAGTACGTCCGCGAGTTGGAGCGCCGGGCCGGCTACCAGGGGTGGACGCCGCCGGCTCGCTGGGAGCCCGGGTCCGGGACGCGGCCCGCCGCCGGGTGCCGTACGTCGGGGTGGTCGGTGCCCGGGAGGCGGCCGACGACGCGGTCGCCCTGCGCCTGCGAGACGGCCGGGGGCTGCCCCCGATGCCGGTGGCGGACGCGGTGGGGCTGATCGGCGCGGTGGTCGCGGCCCGCGCGGCGGAGCTGCTCCCGGCCGGCTGACCACTGCGGGGCGGGACCGGAAGCGACGCCCCCGGTCCCGCCCCGACTGGTACGACGGTCAGCCCCGGGCCGGTGCCGGTGCCGCCGCTTCCGGCGCGGCCTCGTCCTCGACCACCGCCGCGGTGAACTGCGCCTGGTAGAGCCGGTGGTACGCCCCCCGCGCGGCGAGCAGTTGCTGGTGGGTGCCCTGCTCGACGATCCGGCCGTCCTCCATCATCAGGATCAGGTGGGCGTCGCGGATGGTGGAGAGCCGGTGCGCGATGACGAAGCTGGTCCGGTCGGAGCGCAGCGCCGCCATCGCCCGTTGCAGCAGCACCTCGGTACGGGTGTCCACCGAGCTGGTCGCCTCGTCCAGGATCAGCAGCGACGGTTCCGCGAGGAACGCCCGCGCGATGGTGATGAGCTGCTTCTCACCGGCGCTGACGTTGCTGCCCTCCTCGTCGATGACGGTGTCGTACCCGTCGGGGAGGCTGCGGACGAACCGGTCCACGAAGGTGGCCCGGGCGGCGGCGAGGATCTCCTCCTCGGTGGCGTCCGGGCGGCCGTAGGCGATGTTGTCCCGGATGGTGCCGCCGAAGAGCCAGGTGTCCTGGAGCACCATGCCGATCCGGCCGCGCAGGTCGTCGCGGCGCAGCGTGGTGATGTCCACCCCGTCCAGGGTGATCCGCCCGGCGTCCAGCTCGTAGAAGCGCATCACCAGGTTGACCAGGGTGGTCTTCCCGGCACCGGTCGGGCCGACGATGGCCACGGTGTGACCGGGCTCGGCGACCAGGGACAGGTCGTCGATAAGCGGCTTGTCCGGGTCGTACCGGAAGGAGATGTTCTCGAACTCGACCCGGCCGTGCGGTGCGACGACCTGGGCCGGGGTGGCCGGGTCGGGGCTCTGCTCGTCGGCGTCGAGTACGGCGAAGACCCGTTCGGCGGAGGCCACCCCGGACTGGAGCAGGTTCGCCATCGAGGCGACCTGGGTGAGCGGCTGGGTGAACTGCCGCGAGTACTGGATGAACGCCTGCACGTCACCGAGGCTCATCGACCCGGACGCCACCCGCAGCCCGCCGACCACGGCGATCGCCACGTAGCTGAGGTTCCCGACGAACATCATCGCCGGCATGATGATCCCGGAGATGAACTGCGCGCCGAAGCTGGCCCGGAACAGCTCGTCGTTCTTGGCGTGGAAACTGGCCTCGACCTCCGGCTGACGGCCGAAGACCTTGACCAGCTCGTGGCCGGTGAACGCCTCCTCGATCTGGCCGTTCAACTCGCCGGTGTGGGCCCACTGGGCGATGAACTTCTGCTGCGACCGCTTGGCGATCCGCTGCGTCACGATCACCGACATCGGCACCGCGACCAGCGCGACGAGCGCCAGCAGCGGCGAGATCCAGAACATCATCGCCAGGACGCCGACCACGGTCAGCAGCGAGGTGAGCAGTTGGCTGAGCGTCTGCGACAGGGTCTGCGAGATGTTGTCGATGTCGTTGGTGACCCGGCTGAGCAGCTCACCCCGGGGTTGCCTGTCGAAGTAGGGCAGCGGCAACCTGTTGAGTTTCTCCTCCACCTCGGCGCGCAGCCGCAGCACTGTGGACTGCACCACCCCGTTGAGCAGCCAGCCCTGCCACCAGGCCAGCAGGCTGGCCGCCACGTAGAGGCCGAGCGCGAACAGCAGCGTCCGGCCGAGGGCGTCGAAGTCGATGCCGGCACCGGGGACCACGTCCATCCGGGCGATCATGTCGGCGAAGTTGTCGTTGCCGGCGGCCCGCATCCCGGACACCGCCTGGTCGACGGTGACGCCGGCCGGAAGCTGCCGACCGATCACCCCGGCGAAGATGATGTCGGTGGCGTGGCCGAGGATCTTCGGGCCGATCACGCTGAACCCGACGCTCGTCACCGCCAGGGCGATGATGCCCGTCAGCGTCACCCGGTGCGGCCGGAGCCGGCGGAGCAGCCGGCGTACCGACGGCCCGAAGTTCATCGACTTCTCCGCCGGCATGGCGGCGTTCATCCACGGCGGCCCGCCGCCGCCGCGTCGGCCGGCCGCCGGCAGCCGCTGCGGAGTGGTCGCCTCCGGGGCCTTCTTCTGCTCGGGTACGGCGGTCATGCCGGCACCCCCGTCGTCTGCTGGGACGCCACGATCTCGGCGTACGTCGGACAGTCGGCAAGCAGTTCGTCGTGACGGCCCATCCCGACCACGCCTCCGTCCTCCAACACGATGATCTGGTCGGCGTCGACGATCGTGGAGACCCGCTGGGCCACGATCACCACCGCGGCATCGGCGGTGACCGGGCGCAACGCGGCCCGCAACCGGGCGTCGGTGCCCAGGTCGAGCGCCGAGAACGAGTCGTCGAACAGGTAGATCTCCGGCTTGCGGACCAGCGCGCGGGCGATCGCCAGCCGTTGCCGTTGCCCGCCGGAGACGTTCGTCCCACCCTGGGCGATCGGGGCGTCCAGACCGCCGGACATCTGGGCGACGAAATCGCGGGCCTGGGCGATCTCCAACGCCGTCCACAGTTCGTCGTCGGTGGCGTCCGGGTTGCCGTACCGCAGGTTGCTCGCCACCGTGCCGGTGAACAGGTACGGCTTCTGCGGCACCAGGCCGATCCGCCGCCACAGCTCCTGCGGGGCCAGTTCCCGGACGTCGACCCCGTCGACCAGCACCGCGCCCGCGGTCGGGTCGACCAGGCGGGGGATCAGGGTCAACAGGGTCGTCTTGCCGGCACCGGTGGACCCGATCACGGCGGTGGTCCGGCCGGGGGTGGCCCGGAACGAGATGTCGTGCAGCACCGGTGCGCTGGCCCCCGGGTACTGGAAGGCCACGCCGCGCAGCTCCAGCTCACCGTGTCCGTCGACGTGGGTGACCGGGGTGGCCGACGGGACCACCGAGGACTCGGTGTCGAGCACCTCGACGACGCGTTCGGCGCAGACCGCCGCGCGGGGCACCAGCATCAGCATGAAGGTGGCCATCATGACGGCCATCAGGATCTGCATCAGGTACGCCAGGAAGGCGGTCAACGCGCCGATCTGGATCTGTCCGGAGTCGATCCGCTGGGCGCCGAACCACAGCACGGCGACGCTGGAGACGTTGAGCACCAGCATCACCACCGGGAAGATCACCGCCATCAGCCGGCCGACCCGCAGGGCGGTGGCGGTGAGGTCGGCGTTGGCCACCCCGAACCGCTGCGTCTCGTACGGCTCCCGGACGAACGCCCGGACCACCCGGATGCCGGTGATCTGCTCGCGGAGCACCCGGTTGACGATGTCGATCCGGGTCTGCATGAGCCGGAAGCCGGGCACCATCCGGCGGATGACCAGCCCGAGCGCGACGGCGAGCACCGGCACGCTGACAAGCATCAGCCAGGACAGGCCGATGTCCTCCCGCAGCGCCATCACCACCCCGCCGATGCTCATGATCGGGGCCGCGACCAGCATGGTGCAGCTGGTCAGGACGAGCATCTGCACCTGCTGCACGTCGTTGGTGTTGCGGGTGATCAGCGAGGGTGCGCCGAAGTGGGCGACCTCGCGGGCCGAGAACCGGTTGACCTGCCCGAAGATCGCCGAGCGGAGATCCCGGCCGAAGGCCATCGCGGTGCGGGCGCCGAAGTAGACGGCCGCCACCGAGCAGGCGATCTGCACCAGGCTGACCAGCAGCATCCAGCCACCGGTACGGATGATGTAGTCGGTGTCGCCCCGGGCCACGCCCAGGTCGATGATGTCGGCGTTGAGGCTCGGCAGGTAGAGCGAGGCCATCGTGCCGACGAACTGGAGCAGCACCACCGCGCCCAGCGGTCGGTGATAGGGGCGCAGGTAACGGCGCAACAGGCTGATCAGCACGGATGGCTCCCGGGCCTCGGGTGGTCGGTCGATTCCTGGTGTTGTGTTGTCAACCTCTTGTCCTCCCCGTCGGACATGGTCGTGATGACCTCGATCAGGAAATCCCGGATCACCGCGCGCCTGGCCGGGTCGGCGTCGACGGAGGTGAGCGGGGTGTCGGTGTGCATCCGGGCGACCAGGGCGCGGGTGTGTTCCCGCCCCTTGTCGGTCAGCGCGAGCCGTACGCTGCGCCGGTCGGCGTCGTCACGGCGGCGCTCGACGAAGCCGTCCCGTTCCAGGGTGTCGACGATGCCGGTGAGGGTGGCGGGCCGGACGAAGCAGCGGTCGGCGACGTCCCGGTGGGCGGCGTCGTCGAGGTGGGTCAGGGTGAACAGCACCCGCATCCCGGCCGGGGTCAGGCCGTGGTGTTCGGCGAGATAACGGCCCCAGTGCTGGTCGACGAGGTGGCCGGCGACCGACAGCAGTCGCCCGAGCGGTGCCCCGCGGAGCGCGTCGGGAAAGACGGCAAGTGGTTCCGATTGCACGGTCGTACATTAGCCCCCGAACCATCAGGGGCCAAACGAAATGGTCAGGGCCGCTCCGACGTACAGGATCTGGAGCGCGGTACGCGGCCCGAGCGGGGTGACCGGGCGACCGGCGAGCGTCACGCCGCGCCGGGCCGCCGAGATGTTCGCGGGGAACATCGCCATCATCATCAGGGCCAGGCCGGCGGCGACCGGACGGGCGGTGGACGGGATCAACAGCCCCACCGCGCCCACCAGTTCCAGCACTCCCGTCACCGTGACCAGGGCGCCGGGGAAGGGCAGGCGCGGCGGGACCATGGCGGTCAGACCCTCCCGGTGGGGCGAGGTGAAGTGGGCGAAGCCGGTCGTCACGAACAGCAGCGCCAAGCCGATGCGGAGTGCGGGCTGCCAGCCGTCGAGCGCGTCCACGCCGGCCAGCCCGGCCAGACGCGCGACGGCGGTGCCGACGAGCAGAGCGATCAACGGAACCATGCGGGCCTCCTCGGGTGCAAATCTTTATACTGACAAGATAGTCGCCCGAATGGCTGTCTTGTCAACGTAAAGATATGCTTGGTGTCATGACCGACACCCGCGCCTACCACCACGGCGATCTGCCACGTGCGCTGCTCGACGCGGCGGTGGCGGCGATCGGGGATTCCGGCCCGGCGGCGCTCAGCCTGCGCGACCTCGCCCGCCGCGCGGGCGTCTCCCACGCCGCCCCGACCCACCACTTCGGCGACAAGGCCGGGCTGCTCACCGCACTCGCCGTCGAGGGGTTCGACCTGCTCGCCGGGGCCCTGACCGCAGCCGGTGACGACCTGCTCGACGTGGGGGTGGCGTACGTGGACTTCGCCGTCTGCCACCGGGCGCACTTCGAGGTGATGTTCCGACCCGACCTCTACCGGGCCGACGCTCCCCAGGTGCGGGCCGCCCGGGAGCGTGCGGGCGCGGCGCTGCACCTCGGCGTGGCGGCCCTACCGCCGGACCGGGCCGAGCCGGGCGAGTCGCGGACGGACGCACTGGCCGCCTGGTCGATCGTGCACGGCTTCGCCACCCTCTGGCTCTCCGGCGCACTGCCCCCCGACGTCGAAGCCGACCCCCGCGCCGCCGCCCGCACCGTCATCCGCCGCCTCTTCACCCCACCCCCACCCCCACCCTGACCCCCACCCTGACCCCCACCTCCGCGTCCACCCCGCTCCCACCCGCCCGACCCTGACCCCGCCCCCACCCCACTCGCACCCTGACCCCCACCGGTCTGTGTCCGGCCTCAGCCCCCGCCCCCGGCCGACCACACTGTCGCTCTCCCCGCGCATGCCCCTCTCGACGGTGATCAAGAGCTTTACGTCAACCCGCCCGCCTACGCTGACGCAAACCTCTTGATCACCGGGACGAGTGGGGTGGATGCGGCGGTGATCAAGAGGTTTGCGTCAAAGATGATCGTTGTGGTGACGTAAAGTTCTTGATCAACTCGGGCGGGGCGGGGCGGGGCGGGGGGTGGGGGGTTACCAGCTGGTGGGGAGGGGCATGCCTTCGGTGTAGCCGGCGGTGCTCTGGACGCCGACCAGGGCGCGCTCGTGGAACTCGTCAAGGGTGCGGGCACCGGCGTAGGTGCAGGCGCTGCGTACCCCGGAGATGATCTCGTCGATCAGGTCCTCGACACCGGGGCGAGCCGGGTCCAGGTACATCCGCGCGGTGGAGATGCCCTCTTCGAAGATCGCCTTGCGGGCCCGGTCGAAGGCGCTGTCCTCGGCGGTCCGCGCACTGACCGCCCGCGACGAGGCCATCCCGAAGCTCTCCTTGTAGCGTCGGCCGTCCGGCTCGGTGTAGAGGTCACCCGGCGACTCGTAGGTGCCGGCGAACCAGGAGCCCACCATCACGTTGGACGCCCCGGCGGCCAGCGCCAACGCCACGTCCCGCGGGTGTCGTACGCCGCCGTCGGCCCAGACGTGCCGGCCCAGCGCTCGGGCCGCCGCGGCGCAGTCCAGCACCGCCGAGAACTGCGGCCGACCGACGCCGGTCATCATCCGGGTGGTGCACATAGCGCCCGGTCCGACCCCGACCTTGACGATGTCCGCGCCCGCCTCGATCAGGTCGCGTACCCCGTCGGCGGTGACCACGTTGCCGGCCGCCACCGGCACCGGCGGGTCCAGCCTGCGGACCGCCCGCAGCGCGGAGATCATCCGCTGCTGGTGCCCGTGCGCGGTGTCCACCACCAGGGTGTCGACACCTGCCGCGAGCAGCGCCTCGGCCTTGCCGGTGACGTCGCCGTTGATGCCCACCGCCGCCGCGATCCGCAGCCGTCCCCGGTCGTCGACCGCCGGCTTGTAGAGGGTGGCGCGCAGCGCGCCCTGCCGGGTGAGCACGCCGACCAGGCGACCGTCGGCGTCCACCACCGGGGCCAGCCGACGCCGCCCCGCGTTGAGCCGTTCGAATCCGGTACGCGGGTCCGCGTCGGCCGGCACGGTGTGCAGCTCGGTGGACATCACGTGCTGGAGCTGGGCGAACCGGTCCACCTCGTGGGTGTCCGCCTCGGTGACCACACCCACCGGCCGACCGGCCTCGTCGACCACCACCACCGCGCCGTGCGACTTCTTGGGCAGCAGGTGGATGGCGTCGCCGACGGTGTCGGTCGGGCCCAGGGTGATCGGGGTGTCGTGCACCAGGTGCCGCTGCTTGACCCAGTCGACGACGGTGGCCACCACCTCGATCGGGATGTCCTGCGGGATCACCGCGATCGCGCCGCGCCGCGCCACCGTCTCGGCCATCCGCCGCCCGGCCACCGCGGTCATGTTCGCCACCACCAGGGGAATGGTGGTGCCGGTGCCGTCGGCGGTGGACAGGTCGACGTCGAGCCGCGAGCCCACCTCGGAGCGGGCCGGCGCCATGAAGACGTCGTTGTAGGTCAGGTCGTGCCCGGGAACCGCGCCATGAAGGAACCTCACCCGACCATCATTCCCGCTTCCGGCCCGTCCCGCCGCCGTCGGTGGCCCACACCACCCCGGGGGCCGCGAGGTGGTTCAGGCGATGGTGCAGATCGCCGCGCCGGCGGTGAGCACCGCGCCGACCTCGGCGGCGAGCCCGGCGATTGTGCCGGCCTTGTGGGCGTGCAGGGGCTGCTCCATCTTCATCGCCTCCAGGACGACGACCAGGTCACCCTCGGCGACGGTGTCCCCGTCCGCGACGGCGATCTTGACGATGGTGCCCTGCATGGGGGAGGTGAGCGCGTCGCCGCTGACCGCCGTACCCACGGTGGCGCCGCCGCCCCGGCGGGCCGGCTTGCGCGCGGCGGGCGCGGCGGTGGTCGTACCCCCGGCGAGGCCGGCGGGGAGGGTGACCTCCAGCCGCTTGCCACCCACCTCGACCACGACGGTCTCGCGCGGGGCCGGCGGATCGGCGGGGCCGGCGGTGGCGGCGAACGCCGGTACGGTGTTGTCGAACTCGGTCTCGATCCACCGGGTGTGCACGGCGAACGGTTCGGCGGTGAACGCCGCGTCCCGCACGACGAGGCGGTGGAACGGCAGCGCGGTGGCCATCCCCTCGACGACCATCTCGTCGAGCACCCGGCGGGCCCGCTCGATCGCCTCCGCGCGGGTCTCGCCGGTGACGATCACCTTGGCCAGCAGCGAGTCGAAGTTGCCGCCGATCACGTCACCGGCGGAGACCCCGGTGTCGACCCGTACGCCGGGACCGGTGGGCAGGCGAAGCGCGGTGATGGTGCCGGGGGCGGGGAGGAAGTTGCGGCCCGGGTCCTCGCCGTTGATCCGGAACTCGATGGCGTGCCCGCGCGGGGTCGGGTCCTCGGTGAACCGCAGCTTCTCGCCGTCGGCGATCCGGAACTGCTCACGGACCAGGTCGACGCCGGCGGTCTCCTCGGTGACCGGGTGCTCCACCTGGAGCCGGGTGTTCACCTCCAGGAAGGAGATGGTGCCGTCCATGCCGACCAGGTATTCCACCGTGCCGGCCCCGTGGTAGCCGGCCTCCCGGCAGATCGCCTTGGCGCTGTCGTGGATCTGGGCGCGCTGCGCGGCGGTGAGGAACGGCGCGGGGGCCTCCTCGACCAGCTTCTGGTGCCGGCGCTGGAGCGAGCAGTCCCGGGTGCCGACCACGATCACGTTGCCGTGCTGGTCGGCCAGGACCTGCGCCTCGACGTGCCGGGGCTGGTCCAGGTAACGCTCGACGAAGCACTCGCCCCGGCCGAACGCGGCGACCGCCTCCCGGGTGGCCGACTCGAACAGGTGCGGGATCTCCTCCAGGGTGCGGGCCACCTTGAGGCCACGCCCGCCACCGCCGAAGGCGGCCTTGATGGCGACCGGGAGACCGTGGGCGACGGCGAAGGCGATCACCTCGTCGGCGTCGGCGACCGGGTCGGAGGTGCCCGGCACCAGGGGTGCGCCGGCCCGCTGGGCGAGGTGCCGGGCGGTCACCTTGTCGCCGAGGTCGCGGATCGCCTGCGGGGTGGGGCCGATCCAGGTCAGCCGGGCGTCGATGACCGCCTGGGCGAAGTCGGCGTTCTCGGAGAGGAAGCCGTAGCCGGGGTGCACGGCGTCCGCGCCGGACTGCCGGGCCACCTCGATCAGCTTGTCGATGCGCAGGTAGCTGTCGGCGGCGGTGTCGCCACCCAGGGCGTACGCCTCGTCGGCGAGGGTGGTGTGCAGGGCGTCCCGGTCGGAGTCCGCGTAGACGGCGACGCTGCCCAGACCGGCGTCGCGGCAGGCCCGGATGACGCGGACGGCGATCTCGCCACGGTTGGCGATGAGAACCTTGCGCACCTGGTGCTCCTCCCGGGGGTCGTCTGCTCGGGAGTGTATCGGCCGGCCCGGAGCACCCCTAACGATCACTCAGTGTGGGATGTCGCACTGCCTGCGCCGGGGGGCTAGTCAAACTTGGTTATTACGCTTGTACGGTGTCTGCGACTCGGATGATGATCCTGGGGCTGGTCCGGTGGATGCAGCCCGTGCACGGCTACGACGTGCGCCGCGAGCTGTTGAGCTGGAGCGCCGACAAGTGGGCGAACGTGCAGCCCGGTTCGATCTACCACGCGCTGCGCAAGCTGACCGAGGAGGGACTGTTGCGTACGGTCGCCACCGAGCAGGTCGGCGCGCGTCCGGCGCGCACCACCTACGAGGTGACGCCGAAGGGGGACGAGGAGTTCGAGACCCTGCTGCGGGCGCAGTGGTGGCAACTGCAGGAGGCACCCGACCCGTTCGTGGCGGCCTTCTCGTTCCTGCCGGCGATGCCCCGCGAGGAGGCGGCGGCGGCGCTGCGCAACCGGGCGAACCTGCTGCGCGCCGGTGTCGAGTCGATGCGCGCCTCGTTGGATTCGGACTGGGTGCGTCGGAGCAAGCCGGTGCACGTGACCTGGATGTTCGAGTTGTGGCTGGCCCGGGCCGAGGCGGAGGTGGCGTGGTGCGGGCGGATCGCCGAGCGGATCGACTCGGGAGTGTCGTACCTGCCTGCTGGGGTGACCGGGACGGAGGGCTGGCCGGGTTGGACGGACGGCGGTCCGTCACCCGGCCAGGAAAAGTAATAATCAACGTTGACCATAGAAGCTATATCGCGTTAGCCTGCTCCCGGCCCGATGGTGGGGAGCGCGTCGAACGACGCCTCGGGGGCAGAGGGTGGCCGGCACGACCCGGCCCGGACGACCAGGAGCAGAGATGATCGAGACCAGGGGGCTGCGGAAGTCGTTCCGCTCCCGGCAGGGTCGGGAGACGAAAACGGTCGACGCGGTACGGGGGGTGGACCTCCAGGTCCCGGCGGGGGAGATCTTCGGCTTCCTCGGCCCCAACGGCGCCGGCAAGACCACCACGCTGCGGATGCTCGCCACGTTGATCGAACCCGACGGCGGCGAGGCCGTCATCGCCGGTGCCGACCTGCGCAAGGACCCGGCCGAGGTGCGCCGCCGGATCGGCTACGTCGCCCAGGGCGGCAGCACCTGGGACGAGTGCACGGCCCGTGAGGAGCTCGTCCTGCACGCCCGGATGTACGGCATCGGCAAGGCCGACGCGCACCGCCGCGCCGTCCGCGCCCTGGAGGCCTTCCAGCTCACCGAGTACGCCGACCGCAAGTGCAAGACCTACTCGGGCGGCCAGCGACGGCGGGTGGAGATCGCCCTCGGCATCATCCACGAGCCGAAGATCGTCTTCCTGGACGAGCCGACCACCGGCCTCGACCCGCAGAGCCGCGCGCACATGTGGGACGAGATCCGCCGGCTGCGTACCGAGGGGATGACCGTCTTCATCACCACCCACTACCTCGACGAGGCCGACGCGCTCTGCGACCGGATCGCGATCATGGACCACGGCGAGGTGGTCGCCGAGGGCACCCCGGCCGCGCTGAAGCGGGAGATCTCCGGCGACGTGGTGCTCGTCGGCCTGGACGTGGCGAGCACCCCGCAGGCCGCCCAACTCCTCGACGGCGAGGAATACCTCAACAAGCTGGAGACCGTCGACGAGGGCGGGCTGCGCCTCTATGTCGACGAGGGCACCACCGCCATCCCGCAGATCCTGCGCCGGCTCGACCACGCCGGGCTGACCATGAGCTCGATCGAGCTGCACCGCCCCAGCCTCGACGACGTCTTCCTCACCAAGACCGGCCGCTCGCTGCGCGAGTCCTGAGACCCCGGAGACCACGCATGAAACTCGCCCGCGACACCTGGCTGATCTTCCAACGCCAACTCCAACTGCTGCTGCGCAACCCGGTCTGGGTCTTCGTCGGCGTCTTCCAGCCGGTGATGTACCTGCTGCTCTTCGCCCCGTTGCTCAAGCCGGCCCTGAACGCGCCCACCCAGGCCGCCGCCTACAAGATCTTCGTACCCGGTCTGCTGGTGCTGCTCGCCATCTTCGGCGGGCTGTTCCAGGGCTTCGGCCTGATCGCCGAGCTGCGCGCCGGGGTCATCGAGCGGTCCCGGGTCACCCCGATCAGCCGGCTCGCCCTGCTGCTCGGCCGCTCCCTGCGCGACGTCGTCTCGCTGCTCGTGCAGGCGGTGATCATCACCCTGCTGGCGCTCCTGTTCGACCTGCGCGTCTTCATCGGCGACCTGCTGCTGGCATACCTGCTGCTGGCGCTGATCGCGTTGATGACCTCGGCCGTCTCGTACGGCGTCGCGCTCAAGGTCAAGAGCGAGGACGCGCTCGCCCCGCTGATGAACACGTTGGCCCAGCCGGTGCTGCTGCTCTCCGGCATCCTGCTCCCGCTGACCTTCGCCCCGGGCTGGCTCCAGGGCGTCGCCGAGTGGAACCCGTTCTCCTGGGCGGTCGACGGCACCCGGGCGCTGTTCGCCGGCGACCTCGGCAACGACAAGGTGTGGCAGGGGCTGGCCATCATCGCGGTGCTCGCCGCCGCCGGAGTCTTCTGGGCGGCCCGGCAGTTCGCCCGCAGCGTCCGCTGACGAGAGCCCGGCTCACCCGATCTCGACCTGGCCCGTGCGCCCTTGACCGCCTCAATGTCGCCGATACAGCGGTGTCGACGTGCGCTCGACACCGCTGTATCGGCCCAGGGGAGTTGATCTCGGCAGGCGACCCCCGGCCGAGCGGTCAGTGCACCCGGGCGAGGGTGACACCGTCGGCGAGGGGGAGCATCACCGCGTCGACGCGGACGTCGGCCAGCACCTCGTCGTTGAAGGCGGCGATCGCCCGGTCGGCGGCGTCACGTGGGGCGAGCACCCGGCCGCCGCGCAGGGTGTTGTCGACTGCGATGACCGCGCCGGGCCGCATCCGGGGCACCAACTCCGCCCAGTACACCGGGTAGCCGGTCTTGTCGGCGTCGATGAAGGCGAAGTCCAGGTGCCGTTCGTACGGCAGCTCCCGCAGCCGCTCGGCAGCCGGGCCGATCCGCAACTCGACCCGGTCGGCCACCCCCGCGCGCTGCCAGTACGACCGGGCGATGCCGGTGTACTCCTCCGAGATGTCGAAGCAGGTCAACTTGCCGTCCTCGGGCAGCCCACGGGCGATCGCCAGGGAGGACAGCCCGGTGAACGTACCCACCTCGACGGCCTGCCGCACCCCCAGCAACCGGGTCAGGAAGGTGAGGAACGCCGCCTGCTCCGGTGCCACCTGCATCTCGGAGTGCTCCGGCAGCACCGCACGGGTCTCCGCCGCCAGGTCACGGATGATCTCGTCCGGCGGAGAACCGTGGGCGACGAGGTAGGCGTGTAGTTCCGGCGTCAGCGGCAACGACTTCGAGGTCATGACCGGACGTTAGCCCAGCGACTCGACCTCCTGGGCACCCGGCGCGACCTTCGTCCACAGGTCCGTGATGCTCAGCTCCAGATCGCGCAGCAGCCGGCGGAGCAGCGGCAACGACAACCCGACCACCGTCCCCGGGTCACCCTCGATCCCGTCGAGGAACGCCCCACCCAGCCCGTCGATGGTGAACGCCCCGGCCACCGCCAACGGCTCACCCGTGGCCACGTACGCCGCGATCTCCTCGTCGGTGACGTCGGCGAAGCGTACGACGGTCGAGGCCACCGCCTCCGCGCGGGACTCGTGCACCACGTCGACCAGGCAGTGCCCGGTGTGCAGCACCCCGCTGCGCCCGCGCATCCGACCCCACCGCCGGGTCGCGTCGGCCGCGTCCGTCGGCTTGCCCAGGATCTCACCGTCGAACGCGAGCACCGAGTCGCAACCCAGCACCAGCGTCCGCTCGTCCGGCGTGGGGCGCAGCCGGTCGGACACGGCCTGCGCCTTCATACGGGCCAGTTCCAGGCAGAGATCCTCGGCCCGGTCCGCGATCACCTGGGACTCGTCCACCCCGCTCACCAGGACGTCAGGTTCGATCCCGGCGGCCTGGAGCAACTTGCGGCGGGCGGGACTCTGCGAGGCGAGCACGAGGCGGAGCGGTAGGGAGTTCGACACGGGGCCGACGCTACCGGCTGATCCGCGGGGGCGGGTCGTCGGCACGTCGACGTCGACGCCACACCAGGAATCCGCACCCGGCGGCCACGATCACCCCCAGCGTGGCCCACCCTCGTACGGTGGCACCGCTGTCGCTTTTCCCGCCGGCCGGCTGCGCGGCTGCGCTCGTCGCCCCGGTGTTCGGCGCGGTGGCCGTGGCGCTTTCGAAGCCGAGGGGTGGAACGTCGGCGGTGAGGGCGGCCACCAGATCGATGACGCCGTAGCCGTATTCGTCGTCCCGACCGGGCGGGCCCTTGTCGACGGCGGTGGCCGTGAGTCGGTGTACGACCTCTGAAGCGGGGAGGTAGGGGTACTTCGACCGGACCAAGGCCGCCGCACCAGCCACAATCGCAGTGGCGTCAGACGTACCGGTGCCCTTGCGGTACTTACCGTTGATGCTGGTGCTGTAGATGTCAACCGCAGGCGCGACAACATCAACCTCCGGCCCACTCACAGAAATAGGCGCGTGTTGACCATGTTGGTTAGTCCCGCCGACCGCTATGACGCCTGGATATGCGGCTGGGTAACCAACGCTTCGTCGACTCGGTAGATTGCCTGCTCCCGCCACAACGACGATGTTCGCTTCAATTGCACCTCTGACCGCTTTTTGTAATTGAATATCTGGATCGCCCGCCATTGAAATACTGATTACGCTTACCTTGTGCGAGACGGCATAGTCGATGCCGGCGGCTAAATCGTCGCTAGCGCCTTGTTCATTAGTTCGCTTTATGCGAACGGGTAAAATCTTGGATTTTGGAGCTATTCCTAAAGCGCCCGATTTCAGCCGACCGTGCGCGGCAATTAAGCCCGCCATCCCAGTGCCATGACTATCCTGATCTTGCAGGCCATCGCTTTCCCCTCTGGTTGTCAGATCGATCCCTGCGAGAAGATTTCTCTGCAGGTCTGGATGTCTGGCGGCACCCGTATCGGGTATTGCTATTATGGTGCCTGCGCCCTGGCTAATTCGGTGCGCATCGTCGACCTTAAGATATCGAAGATGCCACTGATCCTCTCGAATTTTCTTGGTGCCGCTCTCCATTTGGGCTGCTGCGTCGGAGGGTGCAACCCAGAGGGTCGCTGAGGATAGAAGAAGAATATTAATCGCTATGTAGGCGGCTTTTTCTATCAACGATCAAGTCCGATGGCTGGTCCAGGGTTGATGGGACCCTGCTCGTCGGGAGGGCGAACTACCGGAGGTCCGCCTTCATTGATCTGCCAGGGCTGATCTGGATCCCAGCGGCGTGAGTCCTCTTCGCGTGAGCCACCGCGGTCGGATCGGCCAAGTGATCCGCGCTGAGGGCTGGTACCGTTGCTTGTTGGAGGGATGACAGGGATGCCACCGCCTGACTGATTGATTCGCCCACCACCAGGCCGTGAACCCGCTGCGCCGGTCGGTGTCGTTCCTGCCCCGCCGCCGCCAATTACTCCTCCGATCGGATTGACTCGGCGTGCTGGAGCGGTGCCGCTTGGTTGACCGAATCCAACCCCTGGTGCGCCTCCAATTAATCCCCCCGGTGGCATAGGGCGAGGAGAAACGGAAGGTGAGGAGCCATGAACGCCGCCGAAGCCTGTACGAGAGGGGGGGATCAATGGGCCCCGAATGGGTCCCGGTGGACCATCTCTGCCCGTTGTTTTGGCTATGGGCGGGAGGGGGGAGCCAGTGGCCTTGTTTCCATGAGTGCCCTGCGGCGGCGAGCTGGAGGATCCCTGTGTGGCGGGATGTGAAGCAATTCCGGCGCTGGCGCTGCCGAGAATTGGGCCCGAATTGGAGGCCGCATGCTTCTGTGGCATTCCAAGTTGATCGTTTACCCCCGGTCGAGCTGCGGCGGTTGTTGCTGGCGTGACTGGGACTGGCAAGATTGGAGGAATAGTAGGCGCTGCGAAGGACGGCGAATATATGTCTGGATTATTTTGATCTATGCCTGGGGTTGGCCTTGGCTTTGGCGGGGGTTTTTGGAGCATTACTTGGGCTTGTTGGAGTTCTCCGCTGAGCCCGAACATGATCCCGCGCGCCTGCACATTCAACTTCTCCAGGTCCGCGTCGGTCACCGGCGGGTCGACCACCCGGCTGCCCGCTGCCGCCTTGGGGTCGGCGAGCGTCGCCTCGTACCCTCGCTTCCGGCCGAGCTTCGTGGCGTAGTCGTCGCGCAGCCGCTTGATCTCCGGTCTGGCGCTGTCGATGGCGCGGGCGGCGGCGGCGAGGGCGTCGTGGTTGGCGGCGGCTGTGTCGTGGGTGTGTTGCACCTTGCTGATCAGCTCGTCCAGCTCGCCGAGGTACGTCCGGGCGGCGGCATTGGTCGCGGGCGGCCACGCCTCGGCTAGGCCACTGCGGTACTGCCGTAGTCGCCGCAGGTGGGCCTGGGCGAGGTCGCAGACCTTGCGCCACCCGGTGACGTGCTTCCAGTGCCCCTGGGTCTCCTGGTCCTGGAGGCAGGCCCACATGCTGAGCACGTCCATCAGTTGCCAGTCGGTGAGGCCGGACGTGCGGCCGCTGCCCCGTTCGATCACGGCAGCACCACCGGACCCGGATTCTCTGGGCTGTTGGGCTCGGGCGCCGTCCACGAGGAACGGCCGGCGAGGGTGGACGGGGTGGCGTACGCGCCGTGCAACGCGCGTTCGACGTCGGTCACCCGGGCCTTGGCGAAGGCGTCGGCGCCCTGGTAGTCGGTGGCGATCCGGTTGGCGGCGGCGGCCAGCCGCCCGGTGGCCCCGGCCAGGCCGTGCACCAGGTCGGAGGTAGCCTGCTGGGTCTCCCAGTGCGCCTGGAGGAAGTGCACCAGCTCGATGAACGCGTCGCACGGGTTGGGCACGGCGGCGGTCATGTCGTCGGCGATGTAGCGCAGGTGCGGGGTGTAGTTCCGTTCGACCTCGGTCTGGAGTTGGTCGGCGAACTCCCGCATCTGTCGGATGTCGGCCTCGATGCCGCCGTAGTCACCCAGCCAGGAAGCTGGACGGCCCTCCTCAGGAATCACTGGTCCTCCCGACTGTCACGACACCGTTTCCCAGAGTGAGATTAGTGGGTGCGCGGCGATCCCGGCAGCCCCGACCGGCAGCCCCGACGTCCGGCAGAGCAGGCCGTCAGCGGGGCAGGCCGGAGGCGCGCCAGGCACCGCGACCGGTCACCGGGGCGACGCCGACCGGACGGGCGCTGCAGGCCCACTCGGACCTCGTCACCGGCCCGGGTGTGCCGGCGGGCCGGGAACGGAGCGCGATCGCGCCCACCAGTGCGGCAAGTTCCTCGACGGTCGGGATCCCCCGGACGATCCGGAACAGCGGCTCTTCGGCAGACATGACGCCAGGGTACGCGTCGACAAGTTGACCCACGTCGCACAGTGGCGTGCCGGCGGTGTGCGCGTCGGCGGGGCCGGGTACCGTCTCACCGATGTCTGATGTGCCTTCCCAACTCGTCGCTGACCGGTACCGGCTGCTCTCGCCGCTCGGTCAGGGTGGCATGGGCCGGGTCTGGAAGGCGCGCGACGAGGTCCTGCACCGGGACGTCGCCATCAAGGAACTCGTCCCGCCGCCCAGTCTGACCGACGACGAGCGCCGCGAGATGCGCGAGCGGTCGCTGCGTGAGGCGCGGGCCATCGCCCGGCTCAACCACGTCAACGTGGTCCGCATCTTCGACGTGCTGCGCACCGACGGCGACCCGTGGATCGTCATGGAGTACGTCGCGTCGAAGTCGTTGCAGGACACCCTCGCCGAGGACGGGCCGGTGCCGCCGGCCCGCGCGGTGGAGATCGGCCTGGGCGTGCTGGGCGCGCTGAAGTCCGCCCACAAGGCGGGTGTGATGCACCGGGACGTCAAGCCGGGCAACGTGCTGCTCGGCACCGACGGGCGGGTGGTGCTGACCGATTTCGGACTGGCCACCATCCCCGGCGACCCGAACGTCACCCGGACGGGCATGGTGCTCGGTTCGCCCGCGTACATCGCGCCGGAGCGGGCCCGGGACGGCACCGCCGGTCCGGAGGCGGACCTCTGGTCGCTGGGGGCGACGCTCTACGCCGCGGTGGAGGGCAAGTCGCCGTACGCCCGGCCGTCGGCGATCGGCACGCTGGCCGCGCTGGCCACCGAACCGCTGCCGCCGGCCAGGAACGCCGGCCCGCTGAAGCCGGTGCTGACCGGCCTGCTCCGCAAGGACCCGGCCGAGCGGATCACCGCCGAGGTCGCGGAGCGCATGCTGCGTCGGGCCGCTGGCAAGCGCGCCAGGGGCATCTCACTGCTCGACGGGGTACGCCGACCCGGGCCTAACGGTCCGCGGGAGCCACGCGCACCGGTGGTGCCGGCACCCCGCCCGGCGGGTGGGACCCCGCCGTACCGGGCCGCTGCGGCGGGCACCGCCGCCGCAGCCGGCACCGCCGCCGCGAACGCCACATCAGACGGTGCTGCCGCCAAGGCCACGTCCGGCAGCAGCGCCGCGAAGGCCGCGACCGACAGTGGCGCGGCGGCGTCCCAGGCGGCGGAGGAGACCACCGTCACCGGGTCGCCGGTTGCCGGGTCGACGGCCAGTGGGGACGCCACCGCGAAGGTGCCGGCGGGTGTGGACGCCGGACCCACCACGAAGGTCACCCCGCCGGCCGATGCCGATGCCGCACCTGCCAGCACGGTGGACCCGCCGGCCGACGCGCCCACCAGCGTCGTACCGTCGACTGCTGCCGACACCGGGCCGACCAGCAAGGTCGCCGCGCCGGCCGACGCCGGTGCCGGGCCGACCAGCAAGGTTGTCGGGCCGACCAGCAAGGTCACCCCGGCGGCCGGTGCCGGCCGGGTCGACCCACCCCCGCCGGGCAACCCCACCGCCGTGCTGGACGTGCCGGTCAGTCCGCCCGCCGGCCCCGCCGGCCGGGCGTCCGTCCCGGTGTACGACGGGACGCCACCGGACCACAAGCGGCGCAACCTGCTGATCGGTGCGCTGGTGGCGGTGCTGCTGGTGGGGCTGGCGCTCGTCGTCCCGCTGCTGACCCGCTCCGACGACCCGGGGGACGGCACCCCGCAGGCCGACCCGACAAGTGCCGCGACCTCCTCCGCCGCCCCGACGTCGGCTCCGGCGGCCCCGCCACCGACAAGCGCCGCGCCCAGCCCGACCCCGTCGGCCACCCCCTCCGCCGATCCGAACGCGCTGCCGGAGGGCTGGGAGATGTACAAGGGGCCGACGTTCAGCGTGCCGGTGCCGAAGGGCTGGCGACGCAGCGTCCGCTCCGACTCGGTGGTCATCACCGAGCCGGGCGGGGTGCGGGAGCTGTTCATCCAGTGGACGTCCAGCCCGCTCAAGGACGCGGTCGCCGACTGGAAGAGCAAGGAATCGGCCCGGAAGAACTACGTCAAGAACTACCAGTACATCGACATCAAGGCGTGCGGCGGCTATCGCACCTGCGCCGACTGGGACTGGTACGAGACCCGGGACAACACCCGGCTCCGGGTGCGCAACAGGGGTTTCGTCACCGCCACGAACCGGGGTTACGGGATGCGCTGGGAGGTGGCGGAGAAGGACTGGAACGCCAACCTCGACAACTTCGCCCTGATCACCAGCCGGTTCGTGCCGGACCGGAAGAACTGATCCGGGGATTCCCGTCCGGGGTGAAATCGTTTCGAATGACCTTGCGTCGTTCGGGGTACCTGTCCTGGGACGACGGAAGGAGGTACCGAGATGAGTTACCGACGCAGGGACGCCCGGCCCCGACTGGCACTGTGGATGCTCGTCGCCCTCGGCGATGTCGTCCTGTTGCTGCTGAACGCCGGGGTGACCCCGTTGACCGCGCTGGTCTCGCTGGTCGTCGTGACGGTCGCCGCCGCCGGTGTCGCCGCCTGGCGGCTGAGCCGGCGGGCCGCGCTGACCGGTACGGACGCCGTGAGCGTGCCGTTGACCACCCGCAGGAGCGCCTGAGTCGGCAGACCGACACGTCGGCACCACCACGACGGCGGCAGCCGGACCAGTCATCGACCGTACGGTGATGACCGATCCCGCTGCCGCCGACCGGTGTGCCGCGTCGATCAGGTGTTGTTCGCCAGCGCGACCAGCCGGGAGCGGTCACCGTTCCAGTAGTTGCGGTCGACGTTCCCGCTGATCCCGGAGACGCTGCCGGTGCTGGTGTACTGCCAGAAGCTCCAGACCGGGGCACCGGCGGGCAGGGTGCCCGCCGAACTCGCCCAACGGGCCAGCCAGAGCGGGTGGTTGGCCCACGGGCCGGTCCAGCTGCCGGTGCACTGGTTCCACCAGCTGGTGGTGGTGTAGATGACCGCGTACCGGCCGGTGCGGGAGCGGTAGGTGTTGAGGAAGTCCTGGATCCAGTTGCGCATCCCGGTGGTGGACAGCCCGTAGCAGGTGCCGCCGCTGTACGGGTTGGCCTCGATGTCCAGTGCGGCCGGCAGGGTACGGCTGTCCGCCGACCAGGCCCCGCCGTTGCTGACCAGGTAGCCGGCCTGGGTGGCGCCTGAGGAGACGTTCGGCCGGGCGAAGTGGTACGCCCCGCGGATCACCCCGGCGTTGTAGGCATTGACGTAGTTGGCGTTGAAGTTCGGATCCTTGTAGGTCGTACCCTCGGTGGCCTTGATGAAGGCGAACTCGATGCCGGCGTTGCGGACGCTGGTCCAGTTGATGGTGCCCTGGTAGCGGGAGACGTCGACGCCGGCGGTGGTGGCGGCGGCCGCGGGCGCGGCCGTGGCGACGAGGGCCGCGGCCGCGGTGGCGGCGACGGTGAGACCGGCGGCGAACAGCCGGCGCAACGAGAATCTGGTACGGGTCATGGATTCCTCCAGGGACGCCAATCGATTGACGCCAATCCTTGGAGATTCCTGCCCTTGATCGCAAGAGGGCTTAAGGAAACTTTCATCGACAAGGGTCGAATGCGACGCGGGTGATCCGAACCGGTCAGGGCAGGCCAGAGGCGGTGTCAGCCGGTGGGCCGGGTCGGATCAGCGCAGCGCGGCCGGGTCGAGCTGCCAGCGGAACGGCTCGGTGAGGCTCAGCGTCTCACCGGCCTTCGCCACCTGGTCCTCCATGTAGTGCGTGCCGTCGAGCCGGTGCAGCCGCAGCGAGTACGCGTCACCGTCCTGCTCGACCAGCAGGTACCACGGGATGCGGGCGATCGCGTAGAGCTGCATCTTGACCAGGCGGTCGGCGGCGGCGTTGCCCGGCGAGACGATCTCGCAGACCAGAGCGACCTCGCCGGCCTCGACCACCGTGCCCTCGTCGTCGGTGTCGGCGACCACCACGTCGGGAATCACGATCCGGTCCACCCCCAGCCGGAGGTTCACCGCCTCGAACACCAGCAGTCGACCCGCTGCGGCCTCGACGCTGTTGGCCAGCAGGCGAGACACCCGCTGGTGCCGCTTGCTCGGGGCAGGGCTCACGATCAGGCTCCCGTCGAGCAGTTCGATCCGGTGGGGGGTGTCGCCCATGGCGAGGTAGTCGGCCTCGGTCCAGAGGCCGACGTGGTGTTCCAGGGGAGCCGCGCTCACTGGCCCTCACCTCCCGCTCCGCTCGCCGTCCGGTCAGTCTCACACGATACGAGGCGACGACCGGCGAGCGACGCGATCCGGCCGGGTAGGCTCCCCGGCCATGGTGTCGATCGACGGGCTGGGCGACCTCTGGGACCGGCTGTTCAGCGCCCAACCCGACCCGCCGCCCCTGCTGGTGCTGCTCACCGCGCTGGCCGCGCTGGTGGTCGTCGCCGTCCGGTCGTCCTGGCGGATCGCCCGCAACGCGGTGACCATCGCGCACGAGGGCGGCCATGCCCTGGCGGCGCTGCTCACCGGGCGGCGGCTGCACGGCATCCGGCTGCACTCGGACACCTCCGGGCTCACCCTCAGCGCCGGCCGCCCCACCGGCCCCGGCATGATCCTCACCCTGCTCGCCGGGTACGTCGCGCCGTCGCTGGTCGGGCTCGGCGGCGCCTGGCTGCTCGGCGGTAACCGGATCACCCTGCTGCTCTGGGTCGCGGTGGCCCTGCTGCTGGCCATGCTGCTGCTGGTCCGCAACGTCTTCGGGGTGCTCTCCCTGCTGGTCACCGGCGGTGTGGTGCTCGTCGTCTCCTGGTACGCCACCCCGCAGGTGCAGGCCGTGTTCGCCTGGACGTCGGTCTGGTTCCTGCTGTTCGGCGGGGTCCGGCCGGTCTTCGAGTTGCAACGACTGCGCAGCCGGGGCCGGATGCCCGAATCCGACGCCGACCAGTTGGCCCGGCTGACGCCCTTCCCGGCATTGCTCTGGGTGGTCGTCTTCGGGCTGGTCAACCTGCTGGCCCTCGCCGTCGGCGCGGTGCTGCTGGCCGGCCCCCTGCTCACCGAGGCCGGCATCCCGCTCTGAAGCCGCCCGCCCGGGCCACTCCACGGCGACCGCACCACCAGCGGCATCCCGCGCCGGGCCGCCGGCAGCACCGGCGGACGGACCGGCACCGGCGGACGGACCGGCACCGGATCGCCGACCTCGCCGAGTAGGGGCAGAATCGGTGGGATGCGATACGTGATCATCGGGGCGGGCGCGGTCGGCGGCACCATCGGCGTACTGCTGGGGGAGGCCGGGCGCGACGTGACGCTGGTGGCGCGCGGGGCGCACCTGGACGCGATCCGGCGGCAGGGCCTCACCCTGCGGACCCCGGACCGGGCGGTGACCTGGCGGGGGCCGGCCGCCGACGGGCCGGGGCCGGAGCCGCTGCCGGCCGACACCGTCCTGGTGCTGACCGTCAAGTCGCAGCACACCTGGGCCGCCCTGGACGCCTGGGCGGACGCCCCGGTCACCGGTGGCGGTACGGCAGGGCAGCGGCTGCCGCTGTTCACCGCGCAGAACGGGGTGGCGAACGAGCCGACCGCGCTGCGTCTGTTCGCCGACGTCCACCCGGTCTGCGTCTGGTTGCCGGCCACCCATCTCGATCCGGGTGTGGTGATCGCCAGCGGTCACCCGTACCCGGGGGTGTTGCACCTGGGCCGCTACCCGGCGGGGGCCGACAAGGTCGACGCGGCGGTGTCGGCGGACCTGACCGCGGCCGGCTTCGTCGCCCCGGTCCGGGACGACGTGATGCGCTGGAAGTACGGCAAGCTGCTGAACAACCTCGGCAACGGGGTGCAGGCCCTGTTCGGGGCGGACTACCCCCGCTGGCTGGTCGACCGGGTCCGGGCCGAGGGCGCGACAGTGCTCGCCGCGGCGGGCATCGCGCACCCCTGCGACGACGAGGAGCGGGCCGAGCGGGACGGTCGGGTCGGCACCCGGCCGGTCGACGGTCAGCCGCGCAGCGGCAGCTCGACCTGGCAGAGCCTGACCCGGGCGGCCGGCTCCACCGAGGCCGACCACCTCAACGGGGAGATCGTGCAGCTAGGCCGGCGTCTCGGGGTGCCCACGCCGGCCAACGCCGCAGTGCAGGTCGCGGTGCGGCGGCTGGCCCGGGACCGGCTTCCCGCCGGCACGTTCCCGCTGGCCGAGCTGACCGGCGTGGTCGAGGGACCAGATTGACCGGCTGAACACGCAACCCACCGGGGCGCGGCGTGCGTGTCACAGGCGACCGCCACGGGGGAGGTACCAGGGTGCCGGACGTCGACGGGTTCGACGAGTTCTATCGGGGCAGCCGGCAACGGCTGCTCGCCTTCGTCTGCGCGCTCACCGGCAACCTGGCCGAGGCGCAGGACGCCGTGCAGGAGGCGTACATCCGGGCCTGGCAGCGCTGGACGACGGTGAGCGGTTACGACGACCCGGAGGCCTGGGTACGGGTGGTCGCCTCCCGGATCGCGGTCAGCCGCTGGCGCAGCCTGCGCAGTCGGGCCCGCGCCTACCTGCGGCACGGGGCGACCGAGAGCGTGCCCGGCCCCGGCACCGAGACGCTCGAGGTGGTCACCGCCCTGCGTCAACTGCCCGAGGAGCAGCGCACCGCGCTCGCCCTCTACTACCTGGTCGGCATGCCCGTCGCCGAGGTGGCCCGGGAGACCGCAGCCCCGGTGGGCACGGTGAAGGCGCGGCTCTCCCGGGGGCGCGCTGCGCTCGCCGGACTGCTCGCCGTCTCTGACCTGGAGGAGGTCTGATGGGTGAGGATCTGTACTTCGTCGAGCGGCTGCACCGGGATCTCCGCGAGGTCGGCTGGCCCGAGCCGGCGGAGATCCGCGCCCGCGCCCGCCGCCGCAGCCGTCGTACGGCGACGCTGTCGGCGGTGACGGTGCTCGTCGTACTCGCCGGCTCCGCCGGGGCGGTGCGGGAGCGGGCCACCGTGCCGTCGTCGACGCCGGCCGCCCCGGTCGCGGCCTCGGCACCGGTCGCCGGAGCCCCGGCCCCGTCCCGGGTGGAGATCCCCCTCGACGCGCTGCTCACCCCCGCCGAACTGCCCACGAAGACCGGGGTACGGCTCGGCGAGACCGGGCTGGGCGAGACCGTCCGGGTCGACCCGCTGCTCGAATCGTGCGGGCGGGAACGCGAGGTCGCCGCCCAACTGCCGGTGTCGCGTGCCTCCCGCTCGCAGACCCTGCTCCGGCCGTCGTACCGGGCCGACGCCTCGGCCGGGCCGGTGCTGACCCAGGACGTCTACCGGATCGAGCTGACCCGGGGCCGGTGGCTCTTCGGCGAGATCGACCGGCTGCTCAACGCGTGTCCGGACTGGACTCTTACCGCGTCCACCCTGACGACCGGCCGGCAGCCGGTCCGCACGGAGCAGGAGCACCGGTGGGAGCCGTCGGTGCGGGACTTCGCCGGTGACCAGTCGGTGCTGCTGCGGCACGTGGCGCTGCAACCCCGGACGCAGACCGACGGGGAGCCGGTCGGCGGGCCCCCCACCGTCGAGACCACCCTGGTGGTCCGGGTCGGTGACCTGGTCACCGTGGTCGTGCCCGCCCCGGACACGGTCGCCGACCGGGTCGACGGCACCGGACCCGGGATAAACTACGCCGACCTGATCGACCTGGGTGAGGTGGCCGCGAGACGGCTCTGCCCGGCCGCCGACCCGCCCTGCTGACCGGCCCGCGTGGCCCCCCGCTCTGCTGACCTGTCCGCGCCGGGCGGGCCGCCGGCGGCCGGGGCGGCCGGCTAAAGCGGGATGTTGCCGTGCTTCTTCGGCGGCAGGGTCTCCCGCTTGGTCCGCAGCATCCGCAGCGCCCGGACGATCTGGGTACGGGTCTCGTGCGGCGGGATCACCGCGTCGACGTATCCACGCTCGGCGGCGATGTACGGGTTGGCCAGGGTGTCCTCGTACTCGGCGATCCGTTGGGCGCGGACGGCGGCCGGATCCTCGGCGGCGGCCAGCTCCTGCCGGTAGAGGATGTTCACCGCGCCCTGCGCCCCCATCACCGCGATCTGCGCCGTCGGCCAGGCGAAGTTCAGGTCGGCACCGAGGTGCTTGGAACCCATCACGTCGTACGCCCCGCCGTACGCCTTGCGAGTGATCACGGTGACCTTCGGCACGGTGGCCTCGGCGTACGCGTAGATGAGCTTCGCGCCCCGACGGATGATGCCGTCCCACTCCTGGCCGGTGCCGGGCAGGAAACCGGGGACGTCCACGAAGGTCAGCACCGGGATGTTGAACGCGTCGCAGGTGCGCACGAACCGGGCCGCCTTCTCCGAGGCGGCGATGTCCAGGGTGCCGGCGAAGTGCATCGGCTGGTTGGCGACCACCCCCACCGGGCGACCCTCGACCCGGCCGTAGCCGACCAGCATGTTCTGCGCGTAGAGCGGCTGGACCTCCAGGAACTCCCCGTCGTCGAGGACGTGCGCGACGACCCGGTGCATGTCGTACGGCTGGTTGGCCGAGTCGGGGACCAGCGTGTCCAACTCCCGGTCGGCGTCGGTGACGTCGAGGTCGGCCGGGGTGTCGAAGACGACGGGCTCGTCGAGGTTGTTCGACGGCAGGTAGGACAGCAGCGCCTTGACGTAGTCGACCGCGTCGTCCTCGTCGGCGGCCAGGTAGTGGGCGTTGCCGCTGCGGGTGTTGTGGGTGCGGGCGCCGCCCAGCTCCTCCATCGCCACGTCCTCACCGGTGACGGTCCTGATGACGTCCGGGCCGGTGATGAACATGTGCGAGGTCCGGTCGACCATCACGGTGAAGTCGGTGACCGCCGGGGAGTAGACCGCCCCACCCGCGCACGGGCCCATGATCAGGGAGATCTGCGGGATGACCCCGCTGGCCCGGACGTTTCGGAAGAAGATCTCGCCGTAGAGGCCGAGCGAGGCGACGCCCTCCTGGATGCGGGCGCCACCGGAGTCGTTGATCCCGACCACCGGGCAGCCGATCTTCATGGCCAGGTCCATCACCTTGACGATCTTCTCGCCGAAGACCTCGCCGAGGGAGCCACCGAAGACCGTGAAGTCCTGCGCGAAGACGCAGACCTGCCGGCCGTCGACGGTGCCGTAACCGGTGACCACCCCGTCGCCGTACGGGCGGGTGCGGTCCAGCCCGAAGTTGGCGGACCGGTGCCGGGCGAACTCGTCCAGCTCGACGAAGGAGCCCTCGTCGAGCAGCAGCCCGATCCGCTCCCGGGCGGTCTTCTTGCCCCGCGCGTGCTGCTTCTCCACCCCGCGCGCCCCCGCGTGCACCGCCTCGTCGACCCGGCGCTCCAGGTCCGCCAGCTTGCCCGCGGTGCTGTGGATGTTGGTCCCGGTCTCGGTAGTCACCCTGGGAATATAACGATGGTTCAGGCCCGCGCCGCTGTGCAGTACGCCTCAGCGACCTCCGCCGCAGGCTGGCGGGGCGGCGGGGTCGGCCCGGCCCGTAGGCTGGCGGGATGCCGGGCTCGCCGTACACCGATCTGGACCGACCGCCGTTGTCGGCGGCACGGCTGTCCCGGGCGTTGACCGCGCCGCTGGGGCCCTGGCGGCGGTTGGACCTGCGGGCCGAGACCGGCTCGACCAACGCCGACGCGGCCGACGCCGCGCGGGCCGGCGAGCCGGAGGGTCTGGTCGTGGTCGCCGAGCGGCAGACCGCCGGCCGGGGCCGGCGCGGTCGGGCCTGGCAGTCGCCGCCCCGGGCGGGCCTCGCGACCAGCGTGCTGCTCCGGCCCGGCGAGGCCGTCACCGAGCGCGACTGGCCACCGGCCCCCCCGACCGGGTACGGCTGGCTGCCCCTGCTCGCCGGTGTCGCGCTGGTCGAGGCGGTCTCCCTGCTGGCCGAGCTGGACGCCGGCCTGAAGTGGCCCAACGACCTGCTGATCGGCGACGCCAAGTGCGCCGGCATCCTGGCCGAGGCGGTGCCGGCGGCCGGCGGAGCGGAGCCGCCCGCGATCGTGCTCGGTGTCGGGCTGAACGTGACGCTGCGCGCCGACGAGCTGCCGGAGAACCCGACCGGCGTGCCGGCCACCTCGCTGCAACTCGCCGGTGCCACCGCGACCGATCGTGATCCTCTGCTGCGGGCCCTGCTGCGCGCCCTCGCCGACTGGTACGACAGGTGGCGGGTCGCCGGCGGTGACGCCGACGCGTGCGGCCTGCGCGAGGCGTACCTGGCCTCCTGCGCCACGGTGGGCCGGCAGGTACGGGTGCTGCTGCCCGACGGATCCGCGCTGACCGGGCTCGCCACCGGCGTGGACGCCGACGGGCACCTGCTTGTCGACACCGCAGCCGGCCAGCGCCGGTTGGCCGCCGGGGACGTGCTGCACCTGCGGTGACCGGGGCCGCCTCCGGTCGGGTCGGCGGCCGGGCCGCCTCCGGTCGGTTCGTGCGGGGGGTGCACGGCGGGCCGACCGTCGGATCCGACGGGTCGTGTCGACCGGTTACGGTCAGCGCGTCCGGTTGTCGGCTAGGAGGTTCCCGTGGCGTTCCCCGAAGATGTGCTCACCGAGGACGAGCACGTCGTCCTGCACCTGCACCCGCACTGGAAGGCGCTGCTGCGGCCCATCCTGGTGCTGGTCGTCGGCGTCGCGGCGGTGGTGGCGGGCTGGCTCCTGCTGCCCGACGGTGACGGTGGCACGATCGCGCTCTACGTCGTCGCCGGGTTGTTCCTGATCGCGGCGCTCTGGCTGGGTCTGTGGCCGTTCCTGGTCTGGCGCACCACCCACTACCTGTTCACCAACGAGCGGGTGCTGCTCCAGGAGGGCGTCTTCTCCCGGCACCGGCGGGACCTGCCGCTGGCCCGGATCAACGACCACTCGATGAGCCAGCGCTTCGTCGAGCGGCTGCTCGGCTGCGGCACCCTGACCATCGAGTCGGCCGGGGAACGCGGCCAGTCGGTGCTCGTCGACGTGCCCCGGGTCGACCGGGTCCAGACCACCCTCTACGAGCTGGTGGAGGCGCAGCACGACAAGCACACGCTTGGCGACGGCGAGATGCGCGAGATCCTGGCCGACATGCGCGACGGCAAGCCGCTGCGCGACACCACCGGCTGACACTCTTCGGGCCTGCGCGCCGGCCCCGGGGGGTTCCCCCGGGGCCGTGGTCGATCGGGTTCGGTCAGGAGCGCGGCGCGCGGTTGGTGCCGACGCGCAGTTCGGTGGCCAGCTCCGCGTTCAGGTCGCCGCCGCCGGCCGCCCGGCCGAGACCGGCGCTTCCGCCCTGGGCCTGCTTGAACACCGGCTCGGTGGTCGGACCCGGTGGGAACACCGGCTCGGTGGCCGGGGCGGGCCTGGGCGTCGGTTCGGTGGCCGGAGCGGGCCTGGGCGTCGGTTCGGTGGCCGGGGCGGGCCGCTGGTCCGGCTGGTCCTGGGCCTCCTCCAGTTCGCTTACCGACTCGGCCAGCTCGGCGACCGGGTCCATTTCGGCCATGGTGTCCCACTCGTCCCGCTTGATGGAGTGCCAGGTCTCCTCGGCGTGCTGGGCGACCGGCTGGAAGACGAAGGTCCGGTAGGACCAGAAGCGGAACAGGGTGGCGAGCAGCACACCGCCTGTCTTCGCCACGTTGAGCGCGAGCAGGCTGTTGAACCCCAGGCCGTACTTGGCCGCCGCGAGGACCCCCAGCTCGATGATCAGGCCGGCACCGTTGAACAGGAAAAAGAGGGCGTATTCCCGCCGGAGTGCCGATTTGGGTCGATCCCGGTACGTCCAGTGACGATTCATCAGATATGACGTGATGGTCGCCACGATGGTGGCGATGACCGTCGCCTTCAGTTGACCGTCGACGAAAACCGTGAGTGCGAGGGCATTGAACACCGCGTAATTGATGACGGTGTTGACGCCCCCGACGATGCCGAATTTGAGCGCCTCGCGGATGAACTTCTGCCAGCGCTCGGGCAGCAGACGGACAAGACGCATGCGCAACACCTTAGGGCAGTGGACGATGCCGGATTCTCCGGCTGGACGGGGTGGGCGGCCGGTCACGCCCCGGACGACGACGGGTCGCTGGTCGCCTCCGGAACCGGGGGAGTTCCCGCTTCCACGAAGACGAACCGTCGGTACGACCAGAACCGGAACAGCGTGCCGAGCGCGGTGCCCACCACGTAGCTGGCGATGTTGTCGGCCAACGGGGTGCGGAAGACACCGGGCCAGATGCTGCCCAACCCGTAGCGGCTGCCCGCCAGGCAGGCCACCGCGATCCCCAGGCCGACCGCGTTGAAGAAGAAGAAGAGCGCGTACTCACGGGCCGGGTTGGAGCGGACCCGGTGCCGCCAGGTCCAGAACCGGTTGCCGACGAAGGCCACGGTCGCCGCGATCACCGTGGAGACGACCCTGGCGGTCACCGGCTCGAAGCCCCGGCCAAGCGTCAGGTAGTTGAACAGCGTGAAGTCGACCAGGAAGGCCACCCCGCCGACCGTGGCGAACTTGCTCAACTCACGGATGAGATGACCGAACCGGTCGAGCAACGAACGGACCAGACCCGGGCGGGTCTGCGGGGTGCCCGGTTGGTCCCCGGTCATCGTCGCGGCCACCCCGCGAGCGTACCGGTTCCCGGCTGTCCGGACGGGGCACCACCGGCGACCTGTCGCCGCGCCGCGGACCGGTCCGCCCGACCGCCCGGTTCCGCCGTTTCCCGTCGGCCGTTCCCGCAGTCGCCGACAGTTCGTCGAAGGATCTGCGTGAAAGTGCGCGTGAAAGCGGGTATCAGCTCGTGTTACCGCAGCCGGGCCGCACCTTGTGCAGTTGTTCACAACCAGTCCCACTGACGCGCAGGTCCGCCCGGTTTACGCTGAGGCCAATCCCAGGTTTCCACGAAGGCGACGCGGCCCGCGTCCGCCGAGACTCGTGCATCCCATAAATCGGTCAGCGTCGACCACAAGGAGATGAGTCATGGTTGCTCCGGCTACTGTGCGGGGGATCGATCAGGCCCCCACGACCCACCCCAAGCTGCTCGCCTGGGTCCGGCAGATCGCGGAACTGACCACGCCGGACCGGGTTGTCTGGGTGGACGGGTCCGACGAGGAGTGGCGGCGTCTCACCGACGAACTCGTCGACAACGGCACCCTGGTCCGGCTGAACCCGGAGAAGAAGCCGAACTCGTTCTACTCCCGCACCGACCCCACGGACGTCGCCCGGGTCGAGGAGCGCACGTTCATCTGTTCGGTGGACGAGGCGGACGCCGGCCCCACCAACAACTGGATGGCGCCGGCCGAGATGAAGCGGACGATGACCGACCTCTACCGGGGCGCGATGCGCGGCCGGACGATGTACGTCATCCCCTTCTGCATGGGGCCGGTCGAGGCCGAGAACCCGATGTTCGGCGTCGAGATCACCGACAGCCCGTACGTGGTCGCCTCGATGCGGATCATGACCCGGATGGGCGCCAGCGTGCTCGACGCGATGGGTGACGACGCCGACTTCGTGCACGCGCTGCACTCCATCGGCGCCCCGCTCGCCCCCGGCCAGTCCGACGTGGCCTGGCCGTGCAACGAGACGAAGTACATCTCGCACTTCCCGGAGACCCGGGAGATCTGGTCCTACGGCTCCGGTTACGGCGGCAACTCGCTGCTCGGCAAGAAGTGCTACTCGCTGCGGATCGCCAGCGTGATGGGGCGGGACGAGGGTTGGCTCGCCGAGCACATGCTGATCCTGAAGATCACCTCGCCGCAGGGGAAGGTCTACCACGTGGCGGGCGCGTTCCCCTCCGCCTGCGGCAAGACCAACCTGGCCATGCTGGAGCCGACCATCCCCGGCTGGAAGGTCGAGACCATCGGCGACGACATCGCCTGGATGCGGTTCGGCTCCGACGGCCGCCTCTACGCGGTCAACCCGGAGTACGGCCTGTTCGGGGTCGCCCCGGGCACCGACTGGAAGACCAACGCCAACGCGATGCGGACGCTGGACCGGGGCAACTCGATCTTCACCAACGTCGCCCTCACCGACGACGGGGACATCTGGTGGGAGGGGATGGGGGAGCCGCCGGCCCACCTGGTCGACTGGAAGGGCAACGACTGGACGCCTCAGAGCGAGCAGCTCTCCTCCCACGCGAACAGCCGGTTCTGCACCCCGATCACCCAGTGCCCGATCCTGTCCGACGAGTACTTCGACCCCAACGGGGTGCCGATCGACGCGATCCTGTTCGGCGGTCGTCGCCGGGACACCATCCCGCTGGTCACCGAGGCCCGGGACTGGGTGCACGGGGTGTACCTGGGGGCGACGCTCTCCTCGGAGACCACCGCCGCCGCGTCCGGCGCGGTAGGTGTGGTGCGGCGCGACCCGATGGCCATGCTGCCGTTCATCGGCTACCACGCCGGTGACTACTTCAACCACTGGATCGAGATGGGCAAGGGCGTCGACGGGGACGCCGCCAAGCTGCCCCGGATCTACTACGTGAACTGGTTCCGCAAGGATGCCGAGGGCAACTTCCTCTGGCCGGGCTTCGGCGAGAACTCACGGGTGCTCAAGTGGGTCGTCGAGCGGATCGAGGGCACCGCCGACGCGGTGGAGACCCCGGTCGGCATGGTCCCGACCGCCGACGCGCTGGACGTCGAGGGACTGGACATGACCCCGGAGGACGTCCGGATCGCGCTGAAGGTCGACCCGGAGGAGTGGCGCGACGAGCTGCCGTTGGTCACCGAGTGGTTCGAGAAGTTCGGTGACAAGCTCCCCGCCGTCCTCTGGTCGGAGCTGGACGCGCTGCGGGCCCGGCTCGACGCGGAACAGCCGCAGAAGTAACAGGTGTGCCGGTGACCCGTGCCGGGCAACACCGGAAGTCATGAGGACGGCCGCCGTGACCACCCCGCAGGTCCGGCGGCCGTCCGCCGTCCGGGCGCTGACCACCCTGCTCGCGTCGACCGCCGCCGCCACCGTCGTGGTCGAGCTGCTCAACTGGTGGTACGCCCCGGAGCAGGAGTTCGGCCTGGCGGTACGCACCGGCTGGGCGATGCTGCGCTCGCTGGGTTTCCTGGTGTTGATCGGGCACGTGAACCGGGGGCGGGCCGGGGCGAAGCCGTTCGGGCTGATCCTCGCCGTGACCACCGTCTTCGCGGTCGGCCGGTTGGTGGTGCCCCGGCAGGGCGTCCCACCGCTGCCCGGCCTGCTCGGTTTCGCCGTCCTCACCGCGCTCTGCGTCGCCGTGGTCGTGCTGCTCTACCGCTCGGACGCGGTCGCCGGGCACCTGGTACGGCACCGCAAGGGTCTGGTGGTCGAGGGCGGGACGATCACCTGGCGGGAGGTCGCCCCGAAACGCCCCCAGGTCACCGGCTGGCTGCTCACCAGCCGGGTGGCCGCCTTCACGTACAGCCCGTTGACGCTGGTGCCCGCCCTGGTGGCCGGCGGCGCGGTGCTGGACGGCCGACTCGCCGCCGTACCTGTGGTGCTGCTCTGGTTCGGTGCCGGCATCGTGGTCAGCTACCTGGTGCTGTTCTGCACGGCGTTCCTGATGCGTGGCCGACCGTGGGCCCGCCGCCTGCTGGTGGCGATCACCCTGGGCGTCCTCGCGGTCAACCTTCCCCTCTGCTGGTGGCTGCTGGGCCTGGACGGCCTGATCCGCGACGGCGCCCCCCTCCTGGCAGCCGCCTCCCTGACCCTCTACGCCCTCCACCGAGCCACCCGCACCGGAGAGGACGGACCCCGGTGATCAAGAGGTTTCGGTCATCGGACGGCCGGTGGATGACGTATTTCTCTTGATCACGGTGCAGGTGCGGCGTCCGAGGCACTGAGGGTGGGGGTGGGTCGCTAGGCTCAAGGGTGATGACTCTGCGGAAACTTCTCTACTCCGTCTACGAGCGCCGGTTGACGGCCAGGCTCGCGGGTCGACCGGTGCCCCGGCACGTCGGCGTGATGTGCGACGGCAATCGCCGGTGGGCACGGGAGATGGGCTTCGTCGACCCGAACGACGGGCACCGGATGGGCGCCGAGCGGATCAAGGAGTTGCTGCGCTGGTGCGACACGGCCGGCGTCGGCCACGTCACGCTCTGGCTGCTCTCCACCGACAACCTGTCCCGGCCGGCGGAGGAGCTGGATCCGCTGCTCCAGATCATCGAGGACCTGACCACCGAGCTGGCCGAGCAGGGCAACCCCTGGCGGCTGCGGATGGTCGGCGCGCTCGATGTGCTGCCGACGCAGCACGCCCAGGCGCTCAAGGCCGCCGAGGAACGCACCCGGGAACGCACCGGCGGCGCGCAGGTCAACATCGCCGTCGGGTACGGCGGACGGCGCGAGATCGCCGACGCGGTCCGGTCACTGCTGGTGGAGCACGCCGCCAAGGGCGGGACCATCGAGGAGCTGGCCGAGTCGCTGGACGTCGACCACATCTCCGAGCACCTCTACACCCGGGGCCTGCCCGATCCGGATCTGATCATCCGGACCAGCGGCGAGCAGCGGCTGTCGGGCTTCATGCTCTGGCAGTCGGCGCACTCGGAGTTCTACTTCTGCGAACTCAACTGGCCCGACTTCCGCCGGGTCGACTTCCTGCGCGCCCTGCGCTCCTACGGCACCCGCCAACGCCGCTACGGCACCTGACCACAGCTCCGCCGGTCAGACGCGGCCTCCGCCGGTCAGACGGGGCCAGGTGGGGTCGCGGCCAGGTGGGGTCGCGTTCAGGTGAGGTGGCGCAGGGCGTGGGTCAGGAAGTCACCAAGCGCGGCGGGTGAGTCGATGGTGAGGTCGGCGGCCTCGGCGACCTCATGACCGGTCTCCGGGTTGGCCACCGCCACGCAGACGCCGAGGAACCTCGGGTCGGCGGCGGACCTGGCGCGCAGCGCCGCGAACGCCTTGATGTCGGAGACGTCGTCGCCGAAGTACCAGGCGCCGCCGGCGTCCCGGACCACCTCGCCGATGACCAGCCCCTTGTCCCGGTCGACGGGGGGTTTGAGCTCCAGCACCATCCGGCCGGCCTGCACCCTGAGCCCGAGCCGCTCGGCCTGCGCCCGCCCCCACTGTTCGACCGCCGGGCCGAGCTGCTGCGCGGTACGCCAGTGCAGTGCCACGCTCAGCCGCTTGAACTCCACGAGCGCCCCGGCGGGCAGCTCGGCGCGGGCCAGGTCGGCGAGTTCGGCCATGGTGGGCACCCAGGGCAGCGCGGCGGGTTCGGTGACGGTCTCGCCGCCGGAGTGGCTGTGCTCCAGGCCGTAGAGGCCGTAGAGGTCGATTCCGGTGAGGCCGCCGAGGTGGTCACGGAGGAAGTCGACGGGTCGGGCGGAGACGATCGCCACCCGCTGCACCACCGGGGCGAGGGCTTCCAGCGCGGCGAGCACCTTCGGTGCAGGGCGTACCGCGGTGGGATCGTCGTCGACCGGCGCGAGGGTGCCGTCGAAGTCGAAGAAGAGGACGGTGTCGGCGGCCCGCTCGGCGGTGGTACGCCAGGCGTGCTCAGCATCCAGCGGGGTCTGCGGCTGCTGGTTACCCAGATTCAACGGCGGCACGGGCGACAGCGTACCCCGGGGTTGGTGGCTGATTCGTGGCTTCGGAATGGCTTCTTGACACCGTCGGGATACGCCGTCGGTGAATGTCCTCACCGCTCGGCGGCACCCCGTCCGCGCCGTCCCAACGGCACCACGGTGGCCTGCCGACCCTGGTTGAGCAGGTAACCCTCGACGAAGCCGGTGTTCCGGTCGCCGGTGCGGTGCTCGATCTCGTTGAGCCGCGCCACCAGGAACTCGGTGAGTGCGCTGACCCGGTCGTCGAGCCGGGCGTGCAGTTCGGCGACCACGGCCAGGACGACGGCGGTGCCGGCGGTGGTGAGAGCGAAGAGGTTGACGACCAGGGGAATCTGTTCGCCTGCCCCCACGGCGGCCATCAGGTTCGCGGTCACGCAGGCGGTCAGGGACACTGCCGCGACCAGGACCGCCCCCCATTTCAGGGTCATGGACAGACCCCTCCTTCTGTCCCGCAGGGCTGAGTTCGGCCTTGCCCGTCCCCCCGCCGACGACGAGCCCAAGCAGTACGAATACGGACGCTAGCGTGCCCGTTGCGGCCCCGGGAGGGAAACGATCAGGTCTACTCAGGCGTTCTTTCGCTATCTGAGGAACTACCCGGCCTGCTCGCCGCCATTTCGGACATCCACCGGGAGAGTGGGGCGGTATGCGAGGTAACGGATGGTTTCCCGGATGTGGAACTTCTCCGCGTCCGACACCGCCGGATCGACCAGCCGGCGCAGCAGTGCCTCCACGTCCGGGTCCATCGGGGGAGTGTTGGCGGTGCCCCGGGGGGCGGCGGCCCGGTCCCAGCCGAGAGCGGCGAAGGCTGCGGCGGGGTTCAGGCCCAGTCCCTCGCAGAAGGCCACCACCCGTTCCGCCTCCGGGTCGCTGGCCCAGTCGCCGCGAACCCACCGGTTGATCGTCTGTCGGGAGACACCGGTGCGGCGGGAGACCTCGGTGCCGGTCCAGGCCCGCATCGCCCGGGCGTCGTCGAGTGCCCGGCGAATGAAGGTGGCGAATGCGATCTTCCGGGCGGGGGCGGTCTCGGTCACCCCGTGACGGTACGACCGGAGCGCCCGTCCGGCCTGTCCGGGGCGGATCTTTGTCACGCATATGAGACGCCCTCATGGCGCGGTCTGCCGGTCGTCGGCGGCCCGCGCATAGGTCATTACCTGGGCATAATAGCCGTATCTCAGGTCGGGGGAAACCGGACGAAAAGCTGATACTGTCACGCTCATGGGACAATCTACGGTGTGTCTCGTGCTTGAGACGATCTTTGCGCGTATGCGTAACGCCCCCGGTACGAGGGGTGTGCGGTGACCGAACTCGCGACCCGGTCCCAGGCCTTCGGCCTGATCGCGGAGGGGGTCGCCGCGGGACTGAGCGCACCCTGGCGGCTCTACCTCGCCCGGGGCTGCCGCTACCTGTCACTGAGCGTCGGCGACCGGGACGAGTGGGACGCCTGGCGGGCCCACCTCGGTTGCCCGGAGATGAGCGTCCGGGTCTACGACGCGGGTGGCGAGATCCGCCGTTCCTCGATGGCCGAGGTGGTGCTGGACGGCTGCCGGATCAGCGTCGAGCTGGTCGAGGAGGTCAGCACCGAGGACCTGGAACGGTTGCTGGTCGTCGATCCGAGCCCGGTCGAGCCGGAGGACAGGTGACCCGGCCGACGCGGCCCGCCGGAGCCGCCCGATGAGCCCCTTCCTCGCGTTGTTCCTCGTGCTCGTCCTGGGCGCCACCAGCTATGCGGCCGGTCGCCTGCACGGTCAGCTCAGCTACCGGATCGGGTACCGCTTCGGCTACCGGCAGGGCTACTTCGACGGGGACCGCGGCGCCTGGAACCGGCGTCGACGTGAGGCCCAGGCGGTGCTCGCCTCGGCCCTGGCCGCCCCGGCGGTGCCGCCCCCCGCCGCGCTTCCCCCGGCCGTACCGCACCCGACCTCAGGGCTGCCCGCCCCGGCGGTCCGCCAGGGCACCACGTACACCGGCTCCTCGTTCGCCGCTGCGCCGGGCCCGGTCGCGGCTCCGCAGCGCCCGGTGGTGGCCCCACCGGGCCCGGTCACCGGTCGGCATCCGACCGGCACCCTGGTCCGCCGGCCGGGCTGAACCGCAGGAGCCGGCACGCGTCGGTACGACGTCCGCGGCGGACGGGTACCGACGCAGACCGCGTCGGAGACGGTGACGCGGTCCCACCGGCCGGGATGCGCGCAGGGGGCCGCATCCCGGCCGGTCCGCCGTCGGTGACCACCCGGCCGGGGAGATCCTGGTCCGCCCTCTAGCCGCGGCGGCCCGGCGCCGCTAGCGTCTAGGCATGACCCGGGGTTCTCCCGGGTCAGCCGGCCAGCCCGGATCTGCGACCTCGCGCACGGGGTTCCGCATCCGACCCCGTGTCCCCGGGCACCGGAGGAGGCGGAACGCGGACGGCGGATGCCCGTCCGTCGGAGCAGGCCTGTGACGACTCGCCGTACGCCCGCCGGTGTCGACCAGATCCCGGCCGCGACTGCCACGACCCGCCGATCCACCCGGAGCCGCCGTACGACGGCCGCCGCTCCGCCCGGCCCCGAGGAGCCCGGACCAGCAGGCCAGGTATTCGTCCTGGACACGTCGGTGCTCCTCTCCGACCCGGCGGCCTTCCACCGCTTCGCGGAGCACGAGGTGGTCCTGCCCCTCGTGGTCATCTCGGAGCTGGAGGGCAAGCGGCACCACCCGGAGCTGGGCTGGTTCGCCCGCCAGTCCCTACGCATGCTCGACGAGCTTCGGGTCCGGCACGGTCGGCTGGACCATCCGGTGCCCGCCAACGAGTCCGGCGGCACGCTCAAGGTGGAGCTGAACCACTCGGACGACGGCGTCCTGCCCCCGGGTTTCCGCAACGAGTCCAACGACGCCCGGATCCTGTCGGTGGCGCTGAACCTGGCCGCCGAGGGGCGGGAGGTGACCCTGGTCAGCAAGGACATGCCGCTGCGGGTCAAGGCCGCCTCGGTCGGTCTGCGGGCCGACGAGTACCGGCACGGTCAGGCAAGCGATCCGACCTGGACGGGGATGGCCGAGCTGGAGCTGGGCGAGGAGGAGATCGGCCGGCTCTACGCCGGTGACTGCCTCGACCTGGACGCCGCCGCCGGACTGTCCTGTCACACCGGACTGGTGCTGCACTCCACCCGGGGCTCGGCGCTGGGCCGGGTGCTGCCCGACAAGACGGTCCGGCTGGTCCGGGGCGACCGGGAGGCGTTCGGCGTGCACGGCCGGTCGGCCGAGCAGCGGATCGCGCTGGATCTGCTGCTGGACGAGTCGATCGGGATCGTGTCGCTGGGCGGCCGGGCCGGCACCGGGAAGTCCGCGCTGGCGCTCTGCGCCGGGCTGGAGGCGGTGATGGAGCGCCGCCGGCACAAGAAGGTGGTGGTGTTCCGGCCGCTCTACGCCGTCGGCGGCCAGGAGTTGGGCTACCTGCCCGGTTCGGAGTCGGAGAAGATGTCGCCCTGGGCGCAGGCCGTCTTCGACACCCTCGGCGCGGTGGTGCACGAGAACGTGCTGGAGGAGGTCACCTCGCGGGGCATCCTGGAGGTCCTCCCGCTGACCCACATCCGGGGGCGGAGCCTGCACGACGCCTTCGTCATCGTCGACGAGGCGCAGTCGTTGGAGCGCGGCGTGCTGCTCACCGTGCTGTCCCGGATCGGGCAGGGCTCGCGGGTGGTGCTCACCCACGACGTCGCCCAGCGGGACAACCTGCGGGTGGGCCGGCACGACGGGGTGACGGCGGTGATCGAGGCGTTGAAGGGCCACCCGCTCTTCGCGCACGTCACGTTGAACAGGTCCGAACGCTCCCCGATCGCGGCGATGGTGACGGATCTGTTGGAGGACATTCCGGGCTGACCTGTCCAGGGGTGAACTCCACCCCGCATCGTCCGCATTCACTTTGTGGCGCAGGTCACAATTTGCGTACCGGGTTTCCCATCGGCCTCACTGTGCGCGATGGTGTCCCACGAGCGCCCACGTCCCGGTGGGGTCATTGGTGAACGTTCGTCCCATCTTCGGACGGGCCGCCGCCGCTCTGCCGGAACGTCGGTGGCGACCGGCCGAGGTCGGGGCGCTCGTGGCACGACCGCGCCCGTCAACGGGCCGGTCCGCGCCGCGTCCTTGCCCCCGACGAAGGGACGACTTCGTGAGTCGGCTGTGGAGCCGGTTCGGCGCCCGTACGGCCGCTGTCGCACTGCTCTCCGTGGGCGTTGCCGGCGGTTTCTATCTGGGCGAAGACCGGGAAACCCAGCAACAGGGCCTGACCGCGCAGGTCGGCCTCCAGGTCGACCAGGCCGAGTACGACTACCAGCGTGACCGGCAGGCCGACCACCGGCGGGAGTCCGCGAAGCAGCGGGCCGCCGAATACCAGGCGAGGCTGCGGGCCGCAGCGGCGGCGAAGGAGGCCGCCCAGCGGGCCAAGGCCGCCGAGGCCGCCGCGGCGTCGCGCAAGAAGGAGCGCGAGGCGGAGGCCAAGGCCAAGGAGAAGGAGGCGGACTCGAAGATCAAGTCGTTCGCCGGCCCGATCCCCGCCTCGTGCAGCTCGTACAGCGGTCACCGCAAGACCGGCTGCGCGATGCTGTTGCAGGAGGGCTTCAAGATCGACCAGATGCCCTGCCTGGACAAGCTCTGGACCAAGGAGAGCGGCTGGAACCCCAAGGCCAGCAACTCCTCCTCCGGGGCGTACGGCATCCCGCAGGCGGTGCCGGGCACCAAGATGAGCTCGGTCGCCAGCGACTGGAAGACCAACCCGGCCACCCAGATCAAGTGGGGCCTCGGCTACATCGAGGGCCGGTACGACAACCCGTGCGGCGCCTGGGCCAAGAGCCAGAGTTCCGGCTGGTACTGATCGACGACCACGACGGCGGGGCGGGTGGGCGACCATCCGCCCCGCCGTCGTCGTACCCCCGGTGGCGCGGGACCGAGGTGGCGGTTGCCGCGGAATGCTGATAGCCATGGTGGGGTGACCCTGCACCCGACGGGCGGCGACCCCGACCGGTTCGGCACCGAGGCGTTCTACGCGTCCCTCGGCCGGGCCTTCGTCGCCATGTGCGCGGTGGTGCCGTTCCTCTTCCTCATCGAGGCTCTCGACCAGGGGCTCGGCTTCGGGCTCGACGTGGCCGCCGGCATCATCCCGCACCGCATCCAGGGGCTCGACGGGGTGTTCTTCTCGCCGTTCCTGCACCACGGCTTCGACCACCTCTACAGCAACAGCATCCCGCTGATCCTGCTCGGCACCTTCGTGCTGGCCGCCGGCGTCCGCCGGTTCCTCTGGTCCACCCTGGTCATCATCCTGGTCAGCGGGCTCGGCGTCTGGTTCACCGGCTCGCCCGACTCGGTGGTCGTCGGGGCCAGCGGGGTGATCTTCGGCTACCTCGGCCTGCTGCTCACCCGGGGCATCGTCGAACGCAGCTGGTGGAACTTCGCGGTGGTGCTGCTGGTCGGCCTGCTCTACGGCTGGCAACTGCTCGGCATCCTTCCCACCGACGAGCGGATCTCCTGGCAGGGTCACCTGTTCGGGCTGCTCGGCGGGGTGGTCGCGGCGATCCTGTTCCGGCGTCGTCGCCCGTACGACCCGTACGGGGAGTACCGGGTGGAGTCCACGTTGACCTCCTGAGCGCCGGCGACCCGCCCGGCACACGGCAGCGCCCGGACATGCTTGCCCGATCGGGTCGGCACGCCTAACGTCGGCATCAGCACGCGTTGATCGCCAGCGGAAAGCGACGGTACGCCCATGCGCGAGGTCGATGTCGCCGTGATCGGAGCCGGCCCGGCGGGGCTGTTCGCCGCGTACTACGCGGGTTTCCGGGGCCTGTCGGTGGCGGTGGTGGACGCGTTGCCCGAGCCGGGCGGGCAGATCACCGCCATGTATCCGGAGAAGCTGATCCTCGACGTCGCCGGCTTCCCCGCGATCAAGGGGCGTGACCTGGTGGCCAACCTGGTCGCCCAGGCCGCGCCCTACCACCCGGAATACCTGCTCGGCACCCGGGCCGAGAAGCTCGCCCACATCGACGGCCGGCCGGTGCTCGGCCTCGCCGGCGGTGAGGAGCTGCGCTGCGGCGCGGTGGTGGTCACCAGCGGGCTGGGCAGCTTCACCCCGCGCCCGCTGCCGGTCGCGGACAACTTCCTCGGCGGCGGGATCGTCTACTTCGTACCGGAGCCGGCCGGGTTGGCCGACCGGGACGTGCTGATCGTGGGCGGTGGCGACTCCGCGTTCGACTGGGCGGCGACCCTGCAACCGCTGGCCCGCTCGGTGACCCTGGTGCACCGTCGCGAACGGTTCCGGGCGCACGCCGGGACGGTGGCCCGGGTGCTGTCGCTACCGGTGCGGGTCGTGGTCAACGCCGAGGTGACCCGGCTGCACGGCGACGACACGGTGACCGCCGCCGAGATCACCGTACGGGGTGACGCGACGGAGACCCTGCCGGTCGACACGGTCGTCGCGGCCCTCGGCTTCACCGCCGACCTGGGCCCGCTGGCCGAGTGGGGGTTACGCCTGGACCGGCGGCACATCGTGGTGGACAGCGCGATGGCGACCAACCTCCCCCGGGTCTTCGCCGCCGGCGACATCACCGAGTACCCGGGCAAGGTACGGCTGATCGCCACCGGTTTCGGTGAGGCCGCCACCGCCGTCAACAACGCCGCAGTGGCCATCGACCCGGCGGCCCACCTCTTCCCCGGCCACTCCTCCGACGCCGGCTGACCGGCGTCCACGCCGGTGGCAACCCGGTGCCGGCCGATCCGCCGGGGGCGCCGGGTCGGCCCGGCCCGGCGAAACGCGTGGCACCGGCCGCCTGGCACCGGCCGCCTGGCACCGGCCGCCTGGCACCGGCCGCCTGGCACCGGCCGCCTGGCACCGGCCGCCTGGCACCGGCCCGGGTCAGGGCAGGCCGATCAGGTCGGCCATCAGGCCGGTCTGGTGGTCGAAATAGGCGTCCCGGTGCGGGAGGGCCGGATCCAGCCGACCGAAGAGGTCGAAGCTGATCAGCCCGAAGAGCTGCGTCCAGCCGGCCATGCCCCGGGCCAGCAGGGATGCGGGCAGACCGGGGAAGAGACCGGTGGCGACCTCGGCCAGGTCGGCGCGGACCGGCTCGGGCAGCTCGTCGTCGGGCGGGGTGAGCCGGCCGTCGGCCATCCCGTCGCGGAGGATGCCGATCAGGGTCAGCGGTGGACGCTGGGCGGGCAGCACGGTGTCGACCGGAGCGGCGTACCCGGGGACCGGGCTGCCGTAGAGCAGGGCGTACTCGGCGGGGTGCGCCAGCGACCAGGCGCGGGCGGCGCGGCAGGCGGCGTGCCAGCGTCCGCGCAGGTCGGCCTGGTCGGCGGCGGCGTCGGCGGCCTCCACCGCGTCGCCGAGCGCGTGGTACGCCTCGATGATCAGCGCGGTGAGCAGGTCGTCGCGGCTCGGGAAGTAGCGGTAGATCGCGGAGGAGACCATGCCCATGTCCCGGGCGACCGCCCGCAGCGAGAGGTCGGCACCGTCGGTGGCGAGGTGGCGACGGGCCACCGCCTTGATCTCGTCGATCATCTCGGCACGGACCCGGGCGCGGATCGAGGAAGCCGGCATGACCTCACTCTGCCACGGTTCAGAGCGGCAATCAAAAGAGAGAGCACTGCTCTTGACGATGAGGTGGCAGTGGGCCATGCTGGACGCAGCTGAACGAGAGCAGTGCTCTCGATTCAGTCCCCCGCTCCGAAAGGTGTTCCCATGTCGCTGCACGTGATCATCGGTGCCGGTCCGGTCGGCACCGCCACCGCCCACCACCTCGCCGAGCAGGGCGAACAGGTCCGCCTGGTCACCCGACGGGGCACCGGCCCCGCCCACCCGGCGATCGAGCGGATCGCCGCCGACGCCGCCGACACCGACCGGCTGACCGCCCTCACCCGGGGAGCGGTCGCCCTCTACAACTGCGCCAACCCGGCCTACCACCGGTGGGCCACCGACTGGCCGCCGCTGGCCGCCGCGCTGCTCACCACCGCCGAGCGCACCGGCGCGGTGCTCGCCACCGTCGCCTGCCTCTACGGGTACGGCCCGGTCGACGCGCCGATGACCGAGGACACCCCGCTCGCCGCCACCGGCACCAAGGGGCGGGTCCGCAACCGGATGTGGGCCGACGCGCTCGCCGCCCACCGCGCCGGCCGGGCCCGGATCACCGAGGTGCGCGGCTCGGACTACCTCGGTGCCGATGGCAGCTCCCTGCCGATGCTGATGCTGCCGAAGGTGCTCGCCGGGCAACGGGTCTTCCTGCCGGTGAACTGGGACGCCCCGCACACCTGGACGTACATCGGGGACGTGGTGCGCACCCTGGTCGCCGCCGCGACCGACGAGCGGGCCTGGGGACGGGCCTGGCACGTGCCCAGCACCCCGGCGGTCAGCGCCCGCGAGCTGGCCGGCCGGGCGGCGGAGCTGGCCGACGCCCCCACGCCGAGGCTGACCCGGGTGCCCTACCCGTTGCTCTGGCTCGGGGGTCTGACCGACCCGTTCGCCCGTGAGCTGCGGGAGACCGCGCACCAGTTCGCCAGGCCCTTCGTGATGGACTCGACGGCGGCCACCGCGACCCTGGGCATCACAGCGACCCCGCTGGACGAGGCGCTGGCCACGACCGTCCGCACGCTCACCGCGTCGACCGGCACGCCGGTCGCGTCGGGTGCCGGTGCGGCCCGCTGACCCTCGGTGCGGGTCGCGGGTCAGCGCCGGGGTGCCGGGCCGAGCGCCGCGACCAGCACCGCGACCAGGGTGAGCAGCGCACCCGCCAGGGTGGCCGGCCCAGGGTGCGACGCCGCCGTGGGCAGCACCACGTCCAGCGCGACGGCCCCGACGACCTGACCGGCGATGGTGGCGAGCCCCAGCAGCAGCACCCCGGTGAAGCGGACGATCGCCGCCGCGACAGTGATGAACACGATGCCGATCGGGCCACCCAGATAGAGCCACGGCTCGGTCGGCAGGGTGCCACCGGGGCCGCCCCGGACCGCCACCTCCACACCGAAGGCGACAAGCAGGGCCGCCGTACCGACGGCGAAGTTGACCAGGGTGGCGGTGAGCGCGCTGCCCGACGCCGCCCGGACCAGGCCGTTGACCGCCTGCTGCCAGGCCAGGCCCAACCCGGCGAGCAACGGCAGCAGGGCCAGCGCCAGCGTGCCCGGGTCGCCGAGCCGGTCACCGACCGCCAACAACACGGCAAGCACGGTCAGTACCGCGCCGGCCAACCGGGCCACGGTCACCGGCTGGCGCCCGCCCGGTCCGATACCGGCCCGGTCCACGGCCAGGCTGCTGGCCGACTGCCCGGCCACCACCGCCACGGTGAAGACCGCCACGCCGAGCACCCCGATGGTGAGCCCCTGGGTGGCGACCAGCAACGCCCCGCACACCCCGCCCAGCAACTGCCAGGGGCGCAGCGCGCCGGAGCGCAACGACCCGCGCAGCTCGGCGAGCCCACGTCGCCCGGCGGGCAGGGCGGGGACCAGCACCAGCAGCACCAGCAGCCCGAGGCCGAAGGAGACCACCGCCGCGGCGATCCCGTCGGCCAGGCGTACGCCCAGCTCGCCGTTGATCCGGGACTGGACGGCGACCCCGACGCCGGCGGCGGTCGCCAGGCCGATCCCGGCGATCCGGCGGGAGGTGGACAGGACGGGTGGGGTCGCCGTGCCGGTAGCGGTCACTCCTGCTCTGCCAGGGGCCTGCCGTCGAAGTCCACCGCCGAGTAGAGGGCCAGCTTCTCCAACCGGTGGTACGAGTCGATCACCCGGATGGTGCCGCTCTTGGACCGCATCACGATCGACTGGGTGTACGCCCCGCCGTCCTGGTAACGCACCCCGCGCAGCAGGTCACCGGAGGTGACCCCGGTCGCCACGAAGAAGCAGTTGTCCCCGGTGACCAGGTCGTCGGTGCCGAGCACCCGGTCCAGGTCGTGCCCGGCGGCGAGCGCCTTCTCCCGCTCCTGCGGGTCACGCGGCCAGAGCTTGGCCTGCATCGCCCCGCCCATGCACTTGAGCGCACACGCGGAGATGATCCCCTCCGGGGTGCCGCCGATGCCCATCAGCACGTCGACGCCCGACTCACCCCGGGCGGCGGCGATCGAGCCGGCGATGTCGCCGTCGGAGATGAACCGGATGCCCGCCCCGGTACGGCGGATCTCGTCCACCAGATCCTCGTGCCGGGAACGGTCCAGCACGCAGACGGTGACCTCGGCGACGTCGGTGCCCTTGACCTTGGCGATCCGCCGGATGTTCTCCGCCGGCCCGGCCTCGATGTCCACCACGTCGGCGTACGCCGGACCGACGGCCAGCTTCTCCATGTAGAAGACGGCGCTCGGGTCGAACATCGCCCCCCGCTCGGAGACGGCCAGCACCGCGAGCGCGTTGGGCATGCCCTTGCTCATCAGCGTGGTGCCGTCGACCGGATCCACCGCCACGTCCACCTCGGGGCCGCTGCCGTCGCCCACCTCCTCGCCGTTGAACAGCATCGGGGCGTTGTCCTTCTCGCCCTCGCCGATCACCACGACGCCGCGCATCTGGATCGAGTTGATCAACTTGCGCATGGCGTCGACGGCTGCCCCGTCGCCACCCTCCTTGTCGCCCCGGCCGACCCACCGGCCGGCGGCCATCGCCGCGGCCTCGGTGACCCGGACCAGGTCGAGGGCGAGGTTGCGGTCGAGATCCTGTGGGATCCGCGTCCTGGTGTTCGTCATGGCGGCCTCCTCCTCGCGACGGTGCGGGGTGGACCGGCAGGGGCTCGGTCGCCCCGGCCGGTTTTGTCGCTGATCCTCACACGATGCCAGGTCCGGAGACGGGGCGGGGCGATGGTGGGCGGGATCGCTCCACCGGGCGGCTGCGAGAATGGGCCGGTGGAGCCCGCACAGCCTGCCGACCGCGTACCCGCCGAGCCGACCCCGCCGGCGGGTGCCGGCCGGGTGGAGAAACCCCGCTCAGAGCGGTCGCCGAAGGACATGGCGCTGTCCCTGCTGGTGCTGCTGGTCCCGATCGCCCTGCTGCTCGCCTTCTACCGGGGCTTCCTCGGTGGCGAGCAGCCGACCACCGTCGACGCCACCCCCGCCTACGAGCAGGCCCGCGCCGCGAACGTCTTCCCGGTCACCGAGCCGTCCGGGCTCGGCTCCGGCTGGCGTACGGTGAGCGCCAGTTTCCGTACCGTCGAGGGCGGCGCGAACCTGCGGGTGGGCTATCTCACTCCGGAGGGGCGGGGCGCCCAGCTGGTGCAGAGCAACGTGCCGCCGGAGCGACTGCTCCCGGCCGAGCTGACCGCAGCGGGGCAACCGCAGGGGCCGGCCGACCTGGGCGGGGCGAACTGGCAGCGGTACACCGGGCGGGGCAACGAGCAGGCCCTGGTGCTGCTCGAACCGAACCGTACGGTGATCGTGGTCGGGGACGCCAGGGACAACGAGTTGCGCGAGCTGGCCGGCGCACTGCGCTGACCAGGGGCGGGGCGGTGACCACGCCGGGTTGGGCGGGTGCTCCAAGCCAGGTCGGGCGGGTGCTCCACGCCCGGGCGTACGGGTGATTCACGCCGGGGTGGATTGCGGAAGGCGACGTCCGGGAACAGAAGGGACGCGACCCCGGGCCGGGCGCGACCGGGCGGGGACCGCGCGCCGCGCGAAAGAGCGTCACGCCCGCGGCGCCACGCCCCGGCACCCGCCGGGGACCGGACGACCCGACTGGAGAGCCTGACGTGACCATTCGACGTTTCAGCACGGCGGTCTTCGCCGCGGCGCTGCTCACCCCCGGCCTGGCCGCCTGCAACAACTCCGGAAGCGGCGAGGCGGGGGCCTCCGCATCCCCGACGGTCTCCGGCAGCGCCGCCTCGGGCAGCGCCTCGCCCGGCACCTCCGAGGCCAAGCAGGCCCTGCTGAACTCCACCAACGAGATCCGCAACGGCAACTTCCGGTTCACCATGACCGGGGTGGGCTCCACCGCCGAGGGGCAGGTGCACCAGCCCAGCCAGAGCGCCCAGATCAAGCTGAGCATCGGTGACGCGTCCTCGGACCTGATGATGAACCTGGACGTGATCCACGCCAAGCCGGACAGCTGGGTGAAGCTGGACCTCGGCGGCAAGTCCGCAAGCAGCATCCCCGGTGCGCAGAAGCTCAGCCTCGGCAAGTACCAGCACCTCGACCAGACCCGGATCAAGGGCAACAAGTCGCTCGGCTTCGACTTCGACAAGGTCGACCCGGCCGGCAGCGCCGTGCTCACCCAGGGCATCACCGAGGTACGGCAGACCGGCGAGGGCAGCTACGCCGGCACCCTGGACGTGTCGAAGGCGGCCGAGGCCGGTTCGGTCGACCCGACGGTGATCACCGCGCTGGGCGCCCAGGCGCAGTCGGTGCCGTTCACCGCGAAGCTGGACCCGCAGGGCCGGCTCAGCGAGATGGTGGTCCAGATCCCGGCCGCCGGTCAGACCGCCGCCCAGGACATCAAGATCACCTACTCCGACTACGGCAGCGCCACCGCCGCCCAGAAGCCCGCCTCCGACCAGGTGGTCGAGGCGCCGCAGGAGCTCTACAACCTGTTCAACTGAGGGCCTCGACGTGCAGGCCGACGGTGGCACCCACGTCGCCTCGATCGGGCAGGTCGGGCGGCTGCAGATCGTCAAGGTGGAGAGCAAGGGCAAGCAGAACCGCCGGGTACGCATCCGCCTCGCCGGCTGACCCACCGCTGCGCCGGCACGGGCCACCGCACCCGCTCCGCCGGCAGCGGGTGCGGCCCGTCCGTCGAGGGCGGGGCCGGGTCAGGCTTCCGCGGTGGACCGGGCGGCGTCGATCCGGGCGCGTGCGCCGTCGAGGGCACGTTGGCAGTCCGCGGCGAGCTGCTCGCCGCGCTCCCACAGCGCCAGCGACTCCTCCAACGACGTGCCGCCGGCCTCCAGCCGCTCCACCACCTGGGCCAACTCGGCGCGGGCCTGCTCGTAGCTGAGCCGCTCGTCGGGTTTGCGCTCGCTCATGTCGTCCTCATCTCCTCGACGGTCGCGGTCAGCTCGCCTTCGGCGAGGCGTACCCGCAGCGGGTCGCCCTGGGCCACCTCGCCGGCCGCCCGGACCACGTGCCCGTCGGCCCGCTGCACGATGGCGTAGCCCCGATCGAGGGTGGCGGCGGGGGAGAGCGCACGCAGCCGGGCCAGGGTGTGCCGCAGGTCGTCGGTGGCCGCGCCGAGCCGGTGGGTCAGGCTGCGGGTCGACCGGTCACGCAACGCGGTCACCTCGGTGGCCCGCTGGTCGACCATCACCTGTGGGCGGGCCAGCACCGGCCGGGACCGCAGCAGGGTCAGCCGGTGCGACTCCCGGTCGACCAGGTTGCGCACCGCCCGCTCCAGCCGGGACCGGGCCTGACCGATCAGCCGTACCTCGTCGGCCAGGTCGGGGACGACCCGCTTGGCCGCGTCCGTCGGAGTGGACGCGCGGACGTCGGCGACGTAGTCGACGAGCGGGGCGTCCGTCTCGTGGCCGATCGCGCTGACCACCGGGGTACGGCAGGCGAAGACAGCCCGGCACAGCGCCTCGTCGGAGAAGGGCAGCAGATCCTCGATGCCGCCGCCGCCCCGGGCCAGGATGATCACGTCGATGGTCTCGTCGGCGTCGAGGACCCGCAGCGCGTCGACGATCTGCGACACCGCACCCGGCCCCTGCACCGCCACGTTGACGGTGCGGAACTCCACTGCCGGCCAGCGCCGCCGGGCATTGGTCAGCACGTCCCGCTCGGCCGCCGACGCCCGGCCGGTGATCAGGCCGATCCGCTGTGGCAGGAACGGCGGCCGGCGCTTGCGGGACCTGTCGAACAACCCCTCGGCGGCGAGCAGCTTCTTGAGTTTCTCCAGTCGGGCCAGCAGCTCACCGAGCCCGACCTGGCGGATCTCGTCGGCCCGCAGGCTCAGCGTGCCCCGGGCCGCGTAGAACTCCGGCTTGGCGTGCAGCACCACCCGGGCGCCCTCGCGCAGCTCGGGGGCGCCGGCGTCGAGGACGTCCCGGTTGGTGGTGACGGTGAGGCTGAGGTCGGCCGACGGGTCACGCAGGGTGAGGAAGACCGTGCCCGCTCCCGGCCGACGGCTGATCTGTGCCACCTGCCCGTCGACCCAGACCCAGCCGAGCCTGGCGATCCACGCGCCGACCTTCTGGCTGACCACCCGGACCGGCCAGGGCTCCTCGGGGGTGCTGCGGGGGGCGTCGGTCACCCGCCCACCCTACGGTCCGGCTCCGACGAACCGCGCGCTGCCGGGCCGCCGGTCCACCGGCTCCGTACCCCCGCTGTGGTACGGGTCGCAGCCCCTGTCGTCGGAGATGTCGGCACGTACGATGGGTGGGTGACCGAGGCTGAGGCGACCCCCAAGACCGGCAAGCGCGTGCTCCTGGCCAAGCCCCGCGGCTACTGCGCGGGGGTGGACCGGGCGGTGCAGACCGTCGAGGAGGCGCTGAAGCTCTACGGCGCTCCGATCTACGTCCGCAAGCAGATCGTGCACAACAAGCACGTGGTGCAGACCCTGGAGGCCCAGGGCGCGATCTTCGTGGAGGAGAACGAGGAGGTGCCGGAGGGCGCCACCGTCATCTTCTCGGCGCACGGCGTCGCCCCCGAGGTCTACGAGCAGGCGAAGGTGCGCTCGCTCAAGGCGATCGACGCGACCTGCCCGCTGGTGACCAAGGTGCACCAGGAGGCCAAGCGGTTCGCCGCCGAGGACTACGACATCCTGCTGATCGGCCACGAGGGGCACGAGGAGGTCATCGGCACCGCAGGCGAGGCCCCCGCCCACATCCAGCTGGTCGACGGTCCCGACGACGCCGACAAGATCACCGTGCGGGATCCGAGCAAGGTCGTCTGGCTCTCCCAGACCACCCTGTCGGTGGACGAGACGCTGGAGACGGTGGCCCGGCTCAAGACCCGGCTGCCGCTGCTCCAGTCGCCGCCCAGCGACGACATCTGCTACGCCACCTCCAACCGGCAGCACGTGGTCAAGGAGATCGCCCCCGACTGCGACGTGGTGCTCGTGGTCGGCTCCCGCAACTCGTCCAACTCGGTACGCCTCGTCGAGGTGGCCCTGGACGCCGGGGCCCGCGCCGGGCACCTGGTCGATTTCGCCCACGAGATCGACGACGCCTGGCTGGCCGGTGCCGCCACCGTCGGCCTGACCTCCGGGGCGAGCGTGCCCGACGAGTTGGTCCAGGAGGTGCTTGCCTACCTGGCCGAGCGGGGCTTCACCGACGTCGACGAGGTGGTCACCGCCAACGAGCGACTGACCTTCTCGCTGCCCCAGGAGCTCAAGCGCGACATGAAGGCCGCCGCCCGCGGCTGACGCCGTACCATCAGCGCCCGCTCCCCCCCCCCGAAACCTACTAACCAAGATCGCCGGAAACACCTTCAGCGAGACGGGCCCCGGTGATCAAGAGGTCTGCGTCACCGTGGAGATCAATCGTGACGTATTTCTCTTGATCACCGGGGCCAGTGGGGCGGGCGTGGCGGTGGGGCGGGCTGGCGTGGGTGGGTGGGTGGGTGGGTGGGTGGGTGGGTGGGTCTGGGGAAGGTGGCCGGCGCATCGATGTGCGTTCTCACGGATCGATGCCTGTCACGCGGAACGGATCACGGACGGGGTACGTCCCAGTGGGTATGAGAACTCCTCGGATGGTGTTCGTCGGGCTGGCCGCCGGTCTGACGCTCGCCGGCTGTGGCAGCGGGGACGGTACCGACGTCACCGGCCCCCCGGCCACGCCGACAAGTTCCCCGTCGACCACGGCGACCCCGTCGACCACGGGGGCCCCGTCCGCGCCATCCACCGGTGCGCTGCCACCCGGTGCTTCGGTGCCGCCCGGCGGGCCGAAGTTGCCGCCCGGCGGGCCGAAGTTGCCGCCCGGTGGGCCGAAGCTGCCGCCCGGTGTGGGCGCGACCGAGCTGACAGGCACGATCGAGTCGGGTGTCGAGCCCGGTTGCCTGCTGCTCGACGGTCACCAACTGGTCGGCGGCCCGAAGGACGTGCTCGTCGTGGGGGCCCGGGTCAGCATCATCGGCCGGGCCCGGCCCGACCTGATGAGCACCTGCCAGCAGGGCGTCCCGTTCGTGGTGGAGTCGGCCCGCCGCTCCTGAGCCGCCCGTGCCCGCGCGGTGCCGTGCCCGCGCCGTGGAGCGCGTGGGGTGAGCTAGGGGCGGTCGTCGACGGGGAGCAGCTCGGGGGCCTGGGGTTGGCGGGGAGCCAGCTCGACCTGGGCGGGTGCGGCCAGCTCCTGGTCGGAGACGCCCAGCTCGGCCAGCTTGCGCGCGCTGACCAGCACCCGTGCCTCAAGCGAACCGACCGCCCGGTTGTACGCCGTGACCGCGCCGCCGAGCGAGGTGCCGAGCTTGCCGACGTGGTCGCCCAGGGTGGACAGTCGGCCGTACAGCTCGCGCGCCAGCGAGTGCACCGCCACCGCGTTGCGGGCCAGCGCCTCCTGCCGCCAGGAGTACGCCACCGTACGGAGCAGTGCGACCAGGGTGGCCGGGGTGGCCAGCACCACGTTGCGGGCGAACGCGTGCTCCAGCAGCGTCGGGTCGCGCTGCAACGCCACGTCCAGGAACGGGTCGGCCGGCACGAACAGCACCACGAACTCCGGGGTGTCGTCGAACGCCGCCCAGTAGGTCTTCGCGGCCAGCGCGTCGACGTGCCCGCGCAGATGCTTGGCGTGCCGGTCGAGATGGGCGTCCCGGCCGCGTTCGTCGCGCGCCTCCATCGCCGTGAGGTAGGCGTCGAAGGGGGCCTTGGCGTCCACCACCACCGTCCGCCCACCGTGCAGCCGGACCACCAGGTCGGGGCGGACGCCCTGGTGGTCGGTGGCGGCGGTGACCTGCTCGCTGAAGTCGCAGTGCTCCAGCATGCCGGCCGCCTCGACGATCCGGCGGAGCTGGTGCTCGCCCCAGCGTCCGCGTACCTGCGGGGCCCGCAGCGCGGCGACCAGCTGCTTGGTCTCGGTGCGCAGCTCGCTGGAGACGGCACCCATCGAGCGGACCTGTTCGCGCAGCTCGGCGTAGGCGTCGACCCGGTCCCGTTCCAGCTCGCCGACCCGGGTCTCGTAGCGACGCAGGGTGTCGTGCAGCGGGGCGACCGCGCGGGCCACCGCCTCCTGGGACTGGGCGGTCGCCTCGTAGCTCAGCGCCCGCATCGACTGTTCCAGCCGGCCCTCGCCCTCCCGGGTGACGGCGAGGGTCGCCTCCAGCCGGGCGATCTCGGTGGCCGACCGGGACCGGGCGGCGTACCAGCCGACCGCGCCACCGGCGGCGAGGCAGACCACCACCACGGCCAGCGTCGAGAAGTCCATCACCAGAGCTTGCCAAACGGGTACGACTCGACGCCCCCGGGTACCTTCGGGGGATGGAACTTCTGCTCGGGGCGATCCTGGTCGCCATGCTGGCCGGTGGGTTCGTCTGGTGGCGGCGGGAGAAGGCGGCCCGGGAGGCGCGCAGTCTCGCCGACGTCCGGGCCGACGCACAACGCTGGTACGAACGCCTCGGTGGCCAGGTGATGAACCTGCACGGCGACGAGCCTGCGGTACGTCAGGCCCTGGTCGACGCCGGTGAGCGGTACAACGCGGCCGGCAGCCAGCTGGAGCAGGCCCGTACGGTGCACCAGTTCCGGCTCGCCCGGGAGACCGCGCTGGAGGGGCTCGCCTATGCGCGGGCCGCCCGGGTGGCGCTCGGCCTGGACCCCGGCCCGGAACTGCCCCCGCTGGCCGCCGCGCAGGGCGCCGGGGAGATCACCCGGGAACGCCAGGTGGACGTGCAGGGGCAGAGCTTCAAGGCCGGCCCGCAACCCGGCCGGGACACCCCGTACTACTACCCGGGCGGTCGCTACCAGGGGCGGCCGGTGCCGTCCGGCTGGTACTCGACGCCCTGGTGGAAGACCGCGCTGGGGGCGGGTGTCGGCGTGGTCGGCGGGATGCTGATCGCCGACGCGCTCTTCTCACCGGCCTTCGCCGACCCCGGTTACGACGCCGGCTACCAGGAGGGCTTCGGCGACGGCACCGACTTCGGCACCGCAGGCGATGCCGGCGGTGGGGACTTCGGGACCGCAGGTGACTTCGGTGGCGGGGGTTTCGACGGTGGCGACTTCGGTGGTGGCGACTTCGGCGGTGGTGGCGACTTCTGACCCCGGGGCCCCTGCCGCCGCAGCGGCGGCAGGGGCGGTGTCCGTCAGCCGGTGTTACGCATCCCGGCGGCGATGCCGTTGACCGTGGTGAGCAGGGCGCGCTCCAGGGCCGTACCGTCGTTGGGGGCGCGTCGGCCGCCCGGCGCGGTGGCCACCGCCCGGCCGGCGGCGCCGGAGTCGCGGTACTGCCGCAGCAGCGCCACCTGGAGGTGGTGCAGCGGCTCCAGGTAGGTGTCGCGCACCGCGAGGGTGCGCTGGAGCACCGGCGAGTTCTCCAGCAGGGCCGGCGACGAGGTGACCGCCAGCACCTCCTGCTTGGTCAGCTCGTACTCCTGCTCGATCTTGTCGAAGATCGGGTGCAGCTGCTCCGGGACCAGGGTCTCCACGTACCGGCGGGCGATGCTGAGGTCGGTCTTGGTCAGCATCATCTCCACGTTCGACAGGAACGTGCGGAAGAAGTGCCAGTTGCGGTTCATCTCGGTCAGCACGTCCTCCAGACCGGCCTCGCGGGCGGCGGCCAGCCCGGAGCCGACCCCGAACCAGCCGGGCACGATCTGCCGGGTCTGCGTCCAGCCGAACACCCACGGGATGGCCCGCAGCCCGCCCAGGCCCGCCCCGGTGTTCGGCCGCTTCGCCGGCCGGGAGCCGATGTTCAGCGCGCCCAGCAGCTCGGTCGGGGTGGACGCCCAGAAGTACGCCGGCAGGTCCGGATCCTCCACCAGGCCACGGTACGACCGGAAGGCCGACCCGGAGACCACGTCCATCGCCGCGTCCCAGCGTTCCAACTGCTCGGCGGGCTGCCGGGGCGCGGTGTGCAGCAGCGTCGCCTGGAGTACGGCGGCCACTGTCAGCTCCAGGTTCTCCCGGGCCAGCGCCGGCAGGGTGTACTTGTCGGAGATGACCTCACCCTGCTCGGTCACCTTGATCGCGCCGTCCAGGGTGCCGTACGGCTGGGCCAGGATCGCCTCGTGGGTGGGGCCACCACCACGCCCGACCGTGCCACCCCGGCCGTGGAACAACCGCAGGTGCACACCGTGCCGGGCGGCCACGTCCCGCAGCGCCCGCTGCGCCCGGTGGATGGACCACTGGCTGGTGGTGATGCCGGCCTCCTTGTTGGAGTCGGAGTAGCCCAGCATCACCTCCTGCACGTCGCCGCGGGCCGCCACCAGCGCCCGGTAGGCCGGCAGGGACAGCAGCTCGTCGAGCATCTCACCGCCGGCGTTCAGCTCGGCCGGGGTCTCCAGCAGCGGTACGAAGCCGATCCGGGCCCGCCCGGTGTGCACGTCGACCAGGCCGGCCTCCCGGGCCAGCACCACCGCGGCGAGCACGTCGTCCACGCCGAGCGTCATCGAGATGATGTACGACTCGATGACCTCGCCACCGAACCGGTCCTGCGCCTCGCGGATCGCCCCGAACACGTCGAACGTCTTGCGCGCCGCCTCGGTCAACGGGGTGTCCAGGGCGGACAGTGGCCGGCGGCCGGTCAGCTCGTCGGCGAGCAGCTTGGTGCGCTCCAGCCGGGTCAGCGCCGGGTAGTCCGCGACCTCGCCCACCGCCGTGTAGAGCTGGGTGAGCACCTCGTGGTGCTTCTCGGCGTGCTCCCGGACGTCCATGGTGGCCAGGTGCAGGCCGAACGCGGAGACGGTACGGATGGTCGAGGCGAGCCGGCCGACGGCGGTGAGCTGCCCGGAGTTGCGGGCCAGCGAGGCGCGCAGCAGTTCCAGGTCGGCGACCAGCTCGGCGGAGCCCTGGTAGTCCCGGCCCGGCACGTGCGGGGTGCCGGCGCGCAGCCGCTCCCGGGTGTTGGCCAGCTTCGCCTTCACGCAGCGGGCCTTGAGCCGGTAGGGCTCCTCGGCGTTGACCCGGCGGAACCGGGGTGCCACCTCGGGCAGCGCGTCGAGGTCGGCGGCGAGGCTGGCCGACAGGTCCAACGACACGGCGCGCAGCCGGCGGGAGACGGAGACCTCGTTGACCAGGTGCTCCATCGCCGCCTCGGTGGCCGCGATGCCGTGCTCGTGCTGGATGCGCAGCACCTCCCGGGTGACGGCGGGGGTGACGAACGGGTTGCCGTCCCGGTCGCCGCCGATCCAGGTGCCGAAGGTCAGCGGGCGGGACGTCGGCGAGGTCTCCACGCCGAGGGTGCGCAGCGTGTCGGCCAGGTCGTCGAGCACCTGCGGGGCGGCCTCGGCGTACAGGTCGCGCAGGTAGTAGATGGCGTTGCGGGCCTCGTCGGTCGGATCGGGCCGGTCGAGGCGCAGCTCGTCGGTCTGCCACATCAGGTCGAGCAGTTCGGCGAGGCGGCGGTTGGCCGGGCCCTCGTCGCTGGCGCCGTAGAGGATGGCGTTGCTGGTCTCGGCGTCCAACTCGTCGGCGATGGCGCGCAGCTTGGACAGGATCGACCGGCGGGCCGCCTCGGTGGGGTGGGCGGTGAAGACGGGGCGTACCGCGAGACGGCGGGCGGCGGCGGCGATCTCCTCGGCGGGCACCCCGCGCTCGGCGATCATCTTGGCGGCCTGGTCCAGCCAGCCGCCCTGGATCGCCCGGCGGCGGCGCAGGTCCCGGGCGCGGTGCACCTGCTCGGTGATGTTGGCCAGGTGGAAGTAGGTGGAGAAGGCGCGGGCCAGCCTGGTGCCGGTGGTCACGTCGAGCCCACCGAGGCGCTGCGCGGCGGCCGGGGCGTCGGAGCGGACCTGGGCGCGGATCTCCTCGACCAGGTCGAGCAGCGGCCGACCCTCCTGGCGGGCCAGGGTCTGACCGAGCAGGGTGCCGAGCCTGCGGATGTCGGCCCGCAGGGCGGCGTCGGGCCCGTCGTGATCGTGCTGGTCGGTCACGTGCGCTCCTTACGTGAGTACGAAGGACAGCGCTGTCCGACTCCCTGGATGGTATCCGCGCGGCCCGGTCCGGAAGGAAGGGGTTCGGTGTGTCACGTTCCCCACGGTCGACGCGTCCTCACCGGGCCGCCCGCGCCGAACCGGCCCGTCGGCTGCGGAACAGGGCGGCGGTGAGCAGGCCGAACACCCCGAGGGCGGCCCAGAGCAGCAGCCCTGCCAGCGGCCACCGGGTGGACCGCCAGTCGAAGTAGACCACCGACTTGAGTAGGTCGGTGGCGAGGCCGGGGACGTTCCAGCGGTGCATGCCGCGTAGCGCGGCGGGCAGGAACTCCGGGGCGTAGATGCCGCCGGAACCGGGGTTGCCGAGCACCACCAGCAGGAGGATCACCAGCCCGGTGCCGAGCAGCCCCAGCCAGCCCTGCACCGCGGCGGCCACCATCGCGGCGGTGAAGACGGTGAGTACGCCGACCGCCGCCACCGCGACCAGGTCGTGGTCCCAGACGCCGAGCACCGGGCCGACAAGCACCGCGCCGATGGTCCCGAGCAGCACCGCGTGCACCGCCAGCGAGCCGATCCGCAACCCGGCCCGGCGCAGCCCGCGTGGGGCGGTGCCGAGCGAGACGCCGAGCGCGGTCGAGGCCAGGTAGCCGCCGAGCACCAGCCCCACGGCCAGGTAGAACGGCACCAGGCCGCGCGGGTCGTCGGGCGAGACGGGCACCTGGTCGGTGACGGTCAGCGGCAGTCGGGCCTGCTGGGCGGCCGGGGTGAGGACCTGGGTGACCAGTTCGGTGGCGGCCGGGGCGGAGGCGCTGGCGGTGGCCAGGGTGAGCGTGCCGTCGGGGGCCGAGGTCAGCACTGCGTACACCTGGCGGGCGGTGAGCGCGTCGTCGGCCGCGCCGGGGCTGTCGTACCCGACGGGTTCGATGGTGTCGGTGCGGGCGCGCACGGCGGTCAGCAGCGCCTGGGCGCGCTGGTCGCCGGTCACCACCCCGACCGGCACGTCCCGGGGGTGCGGCTGGTGCAGCGCGCCGACGTAGGCGGCGATGAACGCGGTGGCCAGCGCCAGTGTGCCGACCAGCAGCGCCACCGTGCGGGGCAGCCAGTCCCGGGTACGCGGCTCGTCTTCCACCGGCCAAGCCTATGGCCCGTAATGCCCGGCCTGAGGGGTTTCGTCGGGTGAAATCCGCTGGTGGTGGGCGGTAGGTTCCGGTCGTGGCGTCTCCCGCGTACCCCATCAAGCCGAAGCCGGGCGACCGGGTCGCGGTGGTCTCACCCTCCGCCGGTCTGCCGGCACTCTTCCCGCACGTGTACGAGCTGGGCCTGCGCCGGCTCCGCGAGGAGTTCGGCCTGGAGCCGGTGGAGTATCCGACCACCCGGCAGTCCCGGGCCGCCCCCCGGGACCGGGCGCGTGACCTGACCGCCGCCTTCGCCGACCCGACGATCAACGCCGTGCTCGCCACCGTCGGCGGGGACGACCTGATCACCGTCACCCCGCACCTGGACGACGCGGTGCTGCGGGCCAACCCGAAGCCGTACTTCGGCTACTCGGACAACACCAACGTCCTCAACCACCTCTACCGGCTGGGGATGGTGTCCTACCACGGCGGCTCGGTGCTGGTGCACCTCGGCCGACCCGGCGCACCGCACCCGCTGACCTTCGACTCGCTGCGCGCCGCCCTGTTCACCTCCGACTGGTACGAGCTGACCCCCGCGCCGGAGTGGGGTGACGAGCCGGGCGACTGGCGGGATCCCGCCTCGCTGACCCGGGAACCGGTGATGTTCCCCGGCACCGGCTGGCGCTGGCAGGGGCCGTCGACAGTGGTGCGGGGCCGCACCTGGGGTGGCTGCCTGGAGATCCTGCACTGGCTGATGGCCGCCGACCGGGTCCCGTCGGCCGCCGAACTGGCCGGCTCGGTGCTCGTCGTCGAGACCTCCAACGAACTCCCCGACGCCCGGGAGGTGTTCCGGATGCTGCGCAACATGGGGGAGCGGGGGCTGCTCGGCGGGTTCCCGGCGATCGTGGTCGGCCGCCCGAAGGCGTGGGACTTCGCCCGTCCGTTGCCGCTGGCCGACCGGTTGGCCTGGGCCGCCGCCCAGCGGGCCGCCGTCACCCGGGCGCTGGCCGCCTACCACCCGGATCCGGTGGTGGTCTTCGACGTCGACCTGGGTCACACCGACCCGCAGTTGATCATCCCGTACGGCGGGGAGATCGTGGTCGACGCGATCGAACGCCGAATTATGGTGCGCTACTGAGCGCCTGGGTCCCGGACGTAGACGCCCTCGCCCTGTCTTCCCTCGATCAGCCCTTCGGCCTTGAGGATGAGCAGGGCGGTTCGGACCGAGCCGTAGGAGACGCCATATGTCTCGATGAGGCCCTTGGTCGTGGGTAGCTGATCACCCGGTCTCAGCTTTCCGGCGTGGATCTGATCGCGGATGGCTGACGCCACCTGCTCGTATTTAGGCGTGTTCATGGTGTCTCCCTGGCTCGCAGAGCCAAGTAGATCACCACAAGTTGACAGCGTCTATAACGTCGACAGTGTCGACAATGTCGACGCTCAGCTATAAACTGACTTCGCTCACCTGGCTCGCAACCGGTTGAGCATCACCAACAGGGCGGCCCGGGGTGGAGCTGGCACTCCGCTCCCCGGGCCTTGACCAGGAAAGGACGACCCTGGCCCATGAGTAACCTACCGAACCCCGTTCATCCACCTTGGTGTCTGCCCGGCCCCACCTGCGCCGGGTCGAACGATCTGCACCTGTCCCGGCTCATCGGCACGGCCGTCCGGGGCGACGAGGTGATCCAGGTCAGGGTCGGCCTGTGGCGGATGGACGTCGGTCCGACCCCGCCGTCCGGCCTGTTGCTGGAGCTCTCCGCCGGCTCCGACGTCGAACGGTGGCCGATCGACCTGGCGCAGTCGCGTGCGTTGGCCCACCTGTCCCGACGGCTGGTGAGCCGGCTAGATCCGGGCACGGCCCGAGCCGCCTGAGCGCCTACCGACCCGCCACGATCGACGCCGGATCGGCGAGTAGGCGGCTGTTCAATCGTCGATCGTGGCGAAGGCACGGACCGGGAAGGTGCCCATGCCGGCCACCCGGGGCGGGGCGGCGGTGAACCGGAAACCGGTCGGGGGCAGCGCGTCCAGGCCGGTCAGGTGCTCCACGATCGGGATGCCGGCGGCCAGCAACGCGCTGTGCGTCGGCCGTTCACCGGCGGCGGCCGGGCTCATGTCGTCGATGTTGATCGAGTCGATGCCGACCAGGGCGGCACCCGCCTCGACCAGCCACTGCGCGCCGGCCCCGGTCAGGTAGGGAGCGTCGGGGGCCGGGTACCGGTCGGTGCCGAAGTGCACGTCCCAACCCGTGTGCAGCAGCACCGCGCGCCCGGCCACCTCGTACGGGGCCAGCAGCAGCGGGTCCACCGCGCGGGTGCCGGCCGGCACCCGGACCAGCACCCCGGGCAGGTCGGCGAGGCGGTCCAGCGGCACGCCGGCCAGGTCGGCCCCGTCGGCCCAGCGGTGGGCGGGGGCGTCCAGATAGGTGCCGGTGTTGGCGATCATGTCGATCCGGGCGACGTGGAACTCGACGCCCGGGGCGTAGTTCGCCCGGGACGCCTCCCTGGTCAGCCAGTCGGTGATCCTCGGGACGGGCCAGCCGGGCAGGGTGGTCATCCCGTCGGTGACCAGGTGGCTCAACTCGACCAGCCGCCGCCGACCGGTGGCGGTGGCCACGCCCCGGCCGCCCTGGTGCGCTTCCTCGATGATCGTCTTTCCGCTGATCCGCACCTCGGCCACCATGAGCAGCCCGAGGTGCCGGACCAGGAGGGTGGCAAGGGCGTCGTCCGTGATGTCCGGGTCGGGGATGTCCAGCCGGAAACCCTCGGTCCGCAACCCGCCACCGTTGGCGAAGGTGATCTCCGCGTCGAACTGCGCCCGGTGCTGCCTCGTCATGGCTTCACCGCACCATGCCCGGCGTACCCGGTCAAGATCCGTCCGACGGCCCGGCGTGGGCGGAGAAGGGCGAAGGTGCCGTGCAGGGGGCTGCACGGCACCTTCGGGGTTGCCACGAGGTGGGCCACCCGGGGCCCGGCGGGGGGGGTGTCGGGCCCCCCCGAGCGGGCCCGCGTGCCCCCGTCCGGCCGCCTATCCGGCGACCGTTCCGGGCTGACGCGATCAATCCTCGCCTTCGGAGTGGCCTTCGTTCTTGTAAAAATGTGCTCGGATGGGCGGTCAGTCGGCGGCCGGTCGCTTCGGGACGAGCAGCTTGCGCAGTCTGGCCGGCGGATGGCCGACCTGCTCCCGGACCACCCGGGTCAGGTGCGCCTGGTCGGTGAAGCCGTAGTCGCTGGCCAGCCGGCCCAGCGGCGGACCATCCGGCTCGGCGAGGGTGTCCAGCACCGCCCGGACCCGGAGTCGGTTCCGGTAGGCGGTGAGGCTGCTGCCGGTGACCCGCTGGAAGACCCGGCTGAGGTGGTGCGGCGAGGCACCCACCGCACGGGCGACCTCGGCCAGGCCCAGGGTGAAGTCCGAGGTGGCCAGCACCTCGCGGGCCCGGTCGGCGAGGTGCCGGTGAGCGGCCATGGTCGCCGGTCGCCGCCGTACCGCGCGGTCGATCTCGGCCCCTTCGTCGTCCCCGGCCAGGGCGCTGTGCTGGAGCAAGCGGCCGAGGAACCGGTGCAGCCGCTCGGCCATCTCGAACCGGTCCAGCCCGCGCAGGGACTCCGCCACCAGCAACCGGTGCGCCAGGTCCAGGGAGGCGTCCGAGTGGCCGTCCCAGCCGGACCGGTCGAGCCAGCGGTCCCCGTCCGGCCGGTCCGCCAGCACCTCCGGGTCGATCTCCAGGCTGGTGAACGAGTCACCGCAGCCGTACGGGTGCGCCGCCGCCTGCTCGTCACCGGGCCGGGTGATCACTACCGAGGTGGGGTCGACGAGCACCGAGCGGCCGTTGATCCGGTAGTGGGACGCGCCGGAGCGGCCCAGCACCACCCTGTACCTGTCGTCGGTGACGGTCTCCGACCAGTCGTGGTTCTCGACCATGCACTGGCCCTGGTAGACGAGGATCCCGTCCGGGTGGCCGAGCACCCGCCAGCGGGCGGGCGTGGTCTTGCGGCGCGGATCGCTGCCGGTTCCCTCGGGCATCAGGTTCCCCCCAGGTGCTCGCCGATCAGCATGGCGGCCGATCGTCTCCCGTAAGAGATAGTGTCGAATCCGTAGACCCCCCGTCCAGACCGGGCGCGGGGTGATCGTCGTGCCCGTCTCGGAGTTGATCTCGCATGCTCACCGGACTCTTCGCCGCCGCCCTGGCCGATCCAGGGCTGGCCCGGGCGCGTGACCTGGCCCGCTCCGGCGCGGCCCAGGTGGACGGCCTGGACCTGACCGCCCCGGCCGCGCTGCGCCCGTTCGCGGTCGCCGCGGTCGCCGTCGACGAGCCGGCCGGTGGGGCGGGACGACCGGTTCTCGCGGTGACCGCCACCAGCCGGGAGGCCGACGACCTCGCCTCCGCGCTGGGCAGCCTGCTCCCGCCGGAGCAGGTCGCGGTCTTCCCGTCCTGGGAGACGCTGCCGCACGAGCGGCTCTCGCCCCGCTCCGACACGGTCGGCCGACGGCTGGCCGTGCTGCGCCGGCTCGCGCATCCGGAGTCCGCCGACGCACACGGCCGCACCGGCCCGCTGCGGGTCGTGGTGGCACCCGTCCGGTCTCTGCTCCAACCACAGCTCAAGGGGCTCGGCGACCTGGAGCCGGTCCGGCTCGCCGCCGGCGAGGAGGCTGATCTCGAAGAGATCGCCAGGCAGCTGACCGACATGGCGTACGCGCGGGTGGACCTGGTCACCAAGCGCGGCGAGTACGCCGTCCGGGGCGGCATCCTGGACGTCTTCCCGCCCACCGACGAGCACCCGTCGCGGGTCGAGTTCTGGGGCGACGAGGTGGAGGAGATCCGCACCTTCGCCGTCGCCGACCAGCGGACCATCGAGGGCACGCCGATGCTCTGGGCGCCGCCCTGCCGGGAACTGCTGCTCACCCCGGGCGTGCGGAAGCGGGCCGCCGCGCTCGCCGGAGAGCACCCGGAGCTGGCCGAGATCCTCGACAAGCTGGCCGAGGGCATCCCGGTCGAGGGGATGGAGTCGCTGGTCCCGGCGCTGCTCGGCGACGAGAGCCTGGAACTGCTCGTGGACACCATGCCGGCCGGCACCCACGTGCTGCTCTGCGACCCGGAGCGGATCCGCACCCGGGCGCACGACCTGGTGCGTACCTCGGAGGAATTTCTCCAGGCGAGCTGGGCCGCGGCCGCCGTCGGCGGCCAGGCCCCGGTGGACCTCGGCGCCGCCGCCTTCAAGTCCCTGGCCGAGGTACGCGCCACCGCCCGCGCCCGGCGTCAGCCCTGGTGGACGCTCGCCCCGTTCGGGCTGGTCGAGGCGGACGCCGCCACCCCCGCCCGGCAACCCTGGGAGGACGCACCGGCCGAGGTGGACGTCACCCCCGACGACGCGATCGCGGTGAGCCTGGCCGCCCAGCCCGCCCCGCTCTACCACGGCGAGACCGACCGAGTGGTGGACGACGTCAGGCGCTGGACCGGCGAGGGCTGGTCGGTCGCGCTGGTCTTCGAGGGGCACGGCCCCGCCCAGCGGGCCGTCGAGGTGCTCCGCGACGCGGGCCTGGGCGCCCGGTTCACCGAGCAGGTGCCGGCCGCGCCGGCACCCGGCGAGGTGCTGGTCTCCTGCGGCTGCCTGACCGCCGGCTTCGTCGACGAGGCGTCGCGGTTCGTGCTGCTCACCGGCAACGACGTCAGCGGTGGCCGGGGCACCTCCACCCGGGACATGCGCAAGATGCCGAGCCGGCGGCGCAACACCATCGACCCGCTCGAGCTGAAGGCCGGCGACTTCGTCGTGCACGAGCAGCACGGCATCGGCCGGTACGTCGAGCTGGTGCAGCGCACCGTCAACGGCGCGTCCCGGGAGTACCTGGTCATCGAGTACGCGGCGAGCAAGCGCGGCCAGCCCGGTGACCGGCTCTTCGTCCCCACCGACCAGCTCGACCAGCTGTCCCGGTACGTCGGCGGTGAGCAGCCCACCCTGCACAAGATGGGCGGCTCGGACTGGCAGAAGTCCAAGGCCCGCGCCCGCAAGGCGGTCCGCGAGATCGCCGCCCAGCTCATCCAGCTCTACGCCGCCCGGAAGGCGTCCAAGGGGCATGCGTTCGCCCCGGACAGCCCGTGGCAGCGGGAGCTGGAGGACGCCTTCCCCTGGCAGGAGACGCCCGACCAGTTGGCCGCCATCGAGGAGGTCAAGCGGGACATGGAGCAGACCGTCCCGATGGACCGGCTGATCTGCGGCGACGTCGGGTACGGCAAGACCGAGATCGCGGTACGCGCGGCGTTCAAGGCGGTGCAGGACGGCAAGCAGGTGGCCGTGCTGGTGCCGACTACGTTGCTGGTGCAGCAGCACTACAACACGTTCGCCGAGCGGATGAACCAGTTCCCGGTGACCATCCGGCAGCTCTCCCGCTTCCAGACCGCCAAGGAGAGCGAGCGGACGCTGGAGATGGTCGCCGACGGCACCGTCGACATCGTCATCGGCACCCACCGGCTGCTCCAGACGGCCACCCGGTTCAAGCAACTCGGCATGGTGGTCATCGACGAGGAGCAGCGCTTCGGGGTCGAGCACAAGGAACACCTGAAGACGCTGCGCGCCTCGGTCGACGTGCTGAGCATGTCGGCCACCCCGATCCCGCGGACGCTGGAGATGGCGATCACCGGCATCCGGGAGATGTCGACGATCGCCACCCCGCCCGAGGAGCGGCACCCGGTGCTGACCTTCGTCGGGTCGTACGACGACCGGCAGGTGGCCGCGTCCATCCACCGTGAGCTGCTCCGCGACGGGCAGGTCTTCTACCTGCACAACCGGGTCGAGTCGATCGACCGGACCGCCCGGAAGCTGCGCGAGCTGGTGCCCGAGGCGCGGGTGGCGGTGGCGCACGGGCAGATGGGCGAGGAGGCGCTGGAGAAGGTGATGGTCGGCTTCTGGGAGAAGGAGTTCGACGTGCTGGTCTGCACCACCATCGTGGAGTCCGGCATCGACATCCCGAACGCCAACACGTTGATCGTGGAGCGGGCCGACCTGCTCGGCCTGGCCCAGTTGCACCAGATCCGGGGTCGGGTGGGCCGGGGCCGTGAGCGGGCGTACGCGTACTTCCTCTATCCGCCGGAGAAGCCGCTCACCGAGCACGCCCACGAGCGGCTGGCCACCATCGCCCAGCACACCGAGCTGGGCGCGGGCATGTACGTGGCGATGAAGGACCTGGAGATCCGGGGCGCCGGCAACCTGCTCGGCGGTGAGCAGTCCGGGCACATCGAGGGCGTCGGTTTCGACCTGTACGTCCGGATGGTCGGCGAGGCGGTGTCGGCGTTCAAGGGCGAGAGCACCGAGGAGGAGACCGACGTCCGCATCGACCTCCCGATCGACGCGCACCTGCCGCTCGACTACGTCGGGGTGGAACGGCTGCGCCTCGAGATGTACCGCAAGCTCGCCGAGGCGCGCGACGACGAGCGGCTGCGCGAGGTGGTGGCCGAGATGACCGACCGGTACGGCGAGCCGCCCGCCCCGGTGCAGAACCTGGTCGCGGTGGCCCGGTTCCGGCTGCTGGCCCGCCGCTACGGCCTGACCGACGTCAGCATGCAGGGCAAGCACCTGCGGTTCGGGCCGCTGCCGCTGCCCGACTCGAAGCAGTTGCGGCTCAAGCGCTACCACCCGGACTCGGTCTACAAGCCGGCCACCGACCAGGTCAGCGTGCCCCGGCCGAGCACCCGCCGGATCGGCGGCGAGCCGTTGCGGGACCAGGCGCTGCTGGAGTGGTGCGCCCAACTCCTCTCCGACGTCCTCGGCGAGCCGGCCGCACTCGCCGGAGCGCGGGCATGACCGGGCTGCCGCCCGCCGGACGGCACGGCGCGTGGGCGCGCGTACCGAATGGCGCGGAGCGCGGGGTGGGGCCGCAGGTCGCGGTGGGCGGCGTCACCGTACACAGGCAGGCATGAGAGAGTGACAGTCATGCGTGCACGCCGTCTCATCGCCGCCGCCAGCGTCGCGGCCCTGGGTGTCCTCTCCCTCTCCGCCTGCGGCAAGGCATCTCCGGATGTGGCCGCATACATCGGCGACAGTCGCTACTCGGTCGCCCGGGTGGACGCGATCTACACCGACGCCCAGACGAAGTACGCCGAGGCGGTGCGCCAGGGCGCGACCCAGTCCGGCCAGACCCCCGGCCCCGAGCAGCTGCGCGCCGGGGTGACCCGGCAGGACGTGGTGAACCTGCTGGTCAGCATCGACCTGGGCAAGCGGGTCGCGGCGGAGAAGAACCTCCAGGTGCCCGACCAGATCACCCCCGACCAGTTGGCCGAGCAGCTCCAGATGCCGCCGCAGGCCGAGTTCGCCAAGCTCTGGGGCGAGTGGGCGGACCTGTTCGCCGTACTCAGTCAGCAGCTGCCGCCGGCCGACCTGAGCGACGAGTCGGTGATGGCGGTCTACCACGCGATCGAGAAGACCGGTGGCATCGAGCCGGGCCTGTCGGTGGCCGAGGTGCGGAAGCTCTTCGGTGACGGCGGTTTCGTCCGCAGCGCCTCCGCGTTGAGCGCCGCGCTGGAGGAGCAGGCCGACAAGACCAACGTCGAGGTCAACCCCCGGTACCGGCCGCTCGGCGTACCCGCCTGGGTCAACAAGGGCCAGGAACTGGTCTTCTACGCGCTGCCGTACATCGACGCGAGCGGCCCGGTGACCGACGTGTCGACCCCCGAGCCGGTCGGCAGCCCGACCCCGGCGCAGGGGCCGGCGGCCTCCTGAGCATGTCCGACCGGATCGTCCTGCTGGTCAGCTCGCCCCGGTTGCCGGCCGGTCTGCTGACCGTCGCCGCCTGGGACGTGCTCCGTAGCGCACCGGTGCTCACCGGCGCGGAGAGTGCACAGGTCATGGCGGTACGCGCGGCGGGCGTCGAGGTCACCGTCGTGTCCGCCGGGGCCACCGACGCGCTGCTCGACGCGGCGGCGGCCCACGGTACGGCGGTCTGGCTGGCCGGTCCGGCCGGTGACGAGACCCTGGCCCGGGAGCTGGGCCTGCGGCTGGCCCGACAGCCGGGGCTGGCCGAGCTGGAGCTGATGTACGGCTCGTGGGATCCGCCCGGGGCCCGGTTGCTCGACGCGGTCGAGGTGATGGACCGGCTCGCCTCACCGGGCGGTGACCCGTGGAAGCGGGCGCAGACCCACCGTAGCCTCGCCGGTTTCCTGATCGAGGAGTGCTACGAGGCGTACGACGCGATAAGCGACGGCGACACCGACGCGCTCCGCGAGGAGTTGGGCGACGTGCTGCTCCAGGTGTTGTTGCACGCCCGCCTGGCGGAGGACCTGCCCGAGGGTGAGCGGTGGAACGTCGACGACGTGGCCGGCACCCTGGTCGACAAGATGGTCCGCCGCAACCCGCACGTCTTCGCCGGTGCCGAGGCGGGTTCCCTGGCGGAGATCGAGGCGAACTGGGAGCGGATCAAGCAGGCCGAGAAGGCCCGCGCGTCGGTCCTCGACGGCATCGCGCTGAGCCAGCCCGCCCTGTCCCTGGCCGCCAAGATCCTCGACCGGGCCGGCCGGGCCGGGCTGACCGTCCCCCTGCCGTCCCCCGACGCCGAGCCCGACCCGGAGTCGCGCCTCGGTGCCACGATGCTCGCCATGGTGGCCGAGGCCCGCCGGGCCGGCCTGGACCCGGAGGCCGCGCTCCGCCACGCCACCCTGACCCACGCCACCGCCCTGCGCACCGCCGAACCCCCTCCGCGCGATGGCTGAGGGGCCGCTCGTACGGGTTGTGTCAGGACTGCTTGGCGAAGCCGACGAACGCCTTCCAGGCCGCAGGCTCGAAGGCCAGGGCCGGGCCGGAAGGGTCCTTGCTGTCGCGGACGGCCACGATGCCGGCAAGGTTGTCGGCCACCTCCACGCAGTCGCCACCACCGGTGCCGCTGCGGGTGCTCTTGTGCCAGATCGCGCCGGTCAGGTCCATGTCTCTGCTGCCTCCGGGATCAACGTGACGGTGGCCCTTCGGGCATAGCCGTTGCTCGCCCAGACTCCCAGGTCTGCCGCAGAGAGTGTACGTCTGCTGCCCGCTCGACGAGCGTTCCGTGTAGCTGGTTGTCCAGGTAAGCGATGTCGTCGCCCTCCACCAGACCCGGGGCTTGACGCGCACACGAAGCGGCCCCCTCAGCGCGGTGTCATGGGGCTGAGGGGGCCGCTCGTACGTGGTGTCAGGACTGCTTGGCGAAGCCGATGAACGCCTGCCAGGTAGCCGGCTCGAAGGCCAGGGCCGGGCCGGAAGGGTCCTTGCTGTCGCGGACGGCCACGATGCCGGGAAGGTTGTCCGCCACCTCGATGCAGTCACCGGAGTTGCCGCTGCTCCGCGTGCTCTTGTGCCAGATCGCGCCGGTCAGGTCCATGACTCTGCTTCCTCCGAGATCAACTTGAGGGTGGCCCCTTTGGGCATTGCCTCTGCTCGCACAGACTCCCAGGTCTGCCGCAGAGAGTGTACGTATGCTGCCCGCTCGACGATGGTTCCCTGTAGTTGGTTGTCCAGGTAAGCGATGTCGTCACCCTCTGCGGGGGTGGCGATGACGAAGGCGCCGTTCAGCCCGTGATACGCCCCCGTGCCCTTCGGAATCAGGTGAAGGTGGACTCTCGGCTGCTGCGCCACTTCCTGGAGGTGGAGCAACTGCTCGCGCATCACCTTCTGGCCACCGATCGGGCGCTCCAGGGCGGTGTAGTCGAGCACCGCCACGAACAGGGGCGGGCTGTCCCGATGAAGGATCTCCTGCCGGGCCAGTCGGGCGACGACCTGCTGCTCCATGGCATCCCCGACCAGGTGACTCGCCCCCTCGTGCAGGGCCCGCGCGTACGCCTCGGTCTGGAGCAGGCCGGGCAGCACCAGCGGCTGGAACGAGCACAGCGCGGTCGCCTCCTGCTCGATCGTGACCCACTCGCGGAACCACGGCATCAGGCTTTCCTTGATCAGGGCGTCCCGGATCCGACTGAGCAGGCCGTCCGCCTGGAGGGCTTCGTCGCAGCGCTCGGCGAACTCCTCGCGCGGTGGCCGGCGGCACTGCTCGACGGCGGCGACCAGTGAGGCCGAGTAGTTGATCTGCTCGCCCAGCGCCTCTTGAGACAGTCCGGCCTTGACTCGCAGGCGGCGCAGCTCACCGGCGAACAACTCCAGCATGGGCGGGCTTTCCATCTGCACACTCCTGCACGTGAAGGTGGCCGAGCTGCACACCTGGGCCGGTGCAGCGTGTGTGGCTTCCGAGCGTAGTGGTGTCCTCACCAGACTGTCATTCAGGCGGGTCAGCTCCGACAGGACAGCGTTGGGGCCGGCTTCGCGGTGGGGCCGCTCCCGTCCAGGGGGAGGGGAGCGGCCCCCTTCCAATTCCAAGGGAGGTCGAGATGATCCGCACGATCAGGCGGTGGATGGCCAGGAAGACTCCGCCCTGCCGGGCGATCGGGTCGGTCCGCCCACCCTGGGCTTACCAGCCCACCATGTTGGTTCCCTCGGTGCGGACCTCCGAGCAACCCCTGATGACCTTGGCTGGGGAGTGGCGCGCGAACGGGGGCCGTTGGTGACCGTCAGGACCGATGCGGAGGGGCCGGAGCCGTACGGGATCGTCAAGCGGTTCCTGTGGTTCCTGGACCTGACCAACGACGAGGCGCGTGCCAGCGCCGCGACGGTGCGGTGATGGCGGTGGTCCGCCCGCCCGTCCCGCACGTCGCCATGCGCCCGCTGTGGCGTTGCCGCAACTGCGGCAGGGAGTGGCCCTGCCAGCCGGCCAAGCTCGCGTTGCTCACCGAGTATCGGGAGAACCGGACCGCCCTGCTTGTCTACCTCGGCACCCTGATGCAGGAGGCGACGAGTCAGCTCACCCAGCTCAACCCCGACCGGCGCGCGGACATGGCAGACCGCTTCCTCGCCTGGGCGCGAGCCCGAGGATGAGGGCCATGCCGAGGGTGCGGGGACCTCCGCATCAACCTCGCCGCGAGTCACCCGCACTTCATGATCGCTTCACCGATGGACAGACACGCGGGCACCGGCCCGTACATGGTGCGAACCAGCACCGCTGACTGCACAGGTGCAAGGAGAAGTCATGACTGTCACTGCCAGTGAACCGACCACGAACACGACCGCGCTCGATCCCCGAACCCTCGTCACGTCGGAGGTCTTCGGCAAGCTGGTCGACTACTTCGCCGCCGACCGGCACGTCACCCGCGCCTACGCGGAGCGGGCCGTCGAACAGTTCTGCGTGTTCCTCAAGGCGCACGCAGACAACGTCGGCAACCCGGACTTCGGGATGTCGCTGCCGGACGGGTCGGTCGGCCGTGTCGTGCCGACCCTTCCGGTCGACGCGGTGTGGCATTCCGTGTTGCAGCACACCGTGCCCTACGCCGCCGCCTGCGAGCAGATCGCCGGGGGTTTCGTCCACCACATCCCCATCCTGACCGAGGGGATGATGGACGGCACGGCTGTCACGTTCACGCTCGCGGCGCTGCACGCCACCGGGTACCGGGTCGACATGGAGTTCTGGCACGGTGAGGCGGAATCGTGCTGCCCGCCCGGGGAGCCGGACTTCAGCGGCAGGTAACAACGAGAGGTGGACATGCGCAGTGAGTGGATCGCCCTGCCCGATGCCGTGAGGGCGGCAGTTGCCGAACGAGTCGGCGGCATCATCGGCGCGTACCCGGCTCCGAGTGGTGACCACGCGGAGATCGCGTCGACCGTCATCGGCTCAACCGGCACGGTCTTCGTCAAGGCCGCCTCTTCGGGCCTGGGCGTTCGGTCACTGCGCTATGAACTGGCGGTAACCAAGGTCATCGGTAGTCATCCGCCCACGATCCTGTGGGACTTCGAGTCCGACGGCTGGTTGGTGGTGGGGGCCGAGCGCCTTGACGGTCCCCACCCCGACCTGTCGCCCGGTAGCCGTGATCTCGATGCGTTCGCCTTGACGCTGAAGGAGCTTCAGGAGGCCCCAGCCCCGGGCGTGCCGCTGTTCACTCCGCAGGGGCGGCTCGGCTTCGCGCATCCGGCGATGGACGGCGACTCACTCGTGCACTCCGACCTCAACGCGGCCAATCTGATCCTGACGTCGGACGGACTTCGGATCGTCGATTGGGCGTACGCGACCAAGGCGGCACCGTGGGTCGAGCTGGCGTTGCTCGTCCCGTGGCTGATCGGCAACGGCCACACCCCGGCCCAGGCGGAGGACTGGCTGGCCCAGTTTCCCGCCTGGGCCGGCGCCGACCGCGAGGTCCTGGACGACTTCGCATCGAGAAACGCCTCGAAGTGGGCTGCCAAGTCACGCCAGGGCACCGATCGCTGGGTGCACGATCTCGCGGCCTGGACCGACGAATGGGCGGCCCACCGGGCGTAGAACGCGACGAGCGGGCCAGCCTGATCGTCGTTGGCCCGCTCCGGGCTACCCCGGGGGTGGGTAGGGTCAGCGGATGTCCTCCTTCGTGCCCCTCGCCGAGCGGATCGTCGACGCCCTGCTGGAGAGCCGCCCCGGGCTCGCCACCTCCGCCGGTGACCACCGGTACGACGACCGGTTGCCGGATCTCTCCGCCGAGGCGGTGCAGGCCGACCAGGTGATGCTGCGGGAGGCCGCGGACGCGCTCGCCGAGGTCGACGCGGATGCGCTCGACATCGACGAGCAGGTCGACCACGCGTTGCTCAGCGCCCTGGTCGACCGGGAGTTGTTCGAGTCGACCGAGATCCGGGCGTACGAGTGGGACCCGCTGCGGCACAATCCCGGCCCCCTGCTGCACGCCCTGCTCGCCCGCCCGTACGCCCCGGTGGAGGAGCGGTTGGCCCATCTGGTCGGGCGGTTGACGGCCGTACCCGATGCGTTGGCGACCGCGCGGGCGACGCTGCGGGATATGCCCCGGATCCATGCCGAGACGGCGGTCGGGCAGTTCGCCGGCACCGCCGCGCTGATCCGTGACGAGGTGCCGGTGCTGCTCGCCCAGGCTCCCGCGCTGCGCGACACGGTGGGGCCGGCGGCGACGGCGGCGATCGCCGAGCTTGACGAGTTCGTCGGCTGGCTGCGCGCCGGGCTGGCCGCCGACGCCGGGCCGGGGCGTGACCCCCGGCTGGGCCGCCGCCGCTGGGAGGCCCGGCTCTGGCACACCCTCGACACCGAGCTGGGCGCGGCCGAGGTGCAGCGCCGGGCATGGGACAACCTGGACCGCGTCACCGCCGAGATCCGCGTCGCGGCCGTCGAGCTGGTCGGTGGCCCGGCCGACGACGAGACGGTACGCCGCGCGCTGGACCTGCTCGCCGCCGAGCACCCCGACGACCACTCCATCGTGGACCTCGCCTCGGTCACCCTCGACGAGGCCGCCGACTTCGTCCGGGCGCACGACCTGGTCAGCCTGGTCGAGGACCCATGTGTGATCCAGGAGATGCCGCAGTTCGCCAGGGGTGTCGCGGTGGCATACTGCGACCCGCCCGGCCCGCTGGAAACGGCGGGCCTGCCCACCTTCTACTGCATCGCGCCCACCCCGGCGGACTGGCCGGCGCACCGGGTCGAGTCGTTCTACCGGGAGTACAACGACCACATGATCCGCAACCTGACGGTGCACGAGGCGATGCCGGGGCACTTCCTCCAGCTCGCCCACGCCCGCCGGTACGCCGGCCCCACCCGGGTCCGGGCGCTGACCGAGTCGGGGGTGTTCATCGAGGGCTGGGCGGTCTACGCCGAGGAGCTGATGGCCGGCCTCGGCTTCGGCGGCCTGCCGGTCCGGTTGCAGCAGCTCAAGATGCAGCTACGGATGACCATCAACGCGTTGCTCGACCAGTTGGTGCACTGCGACGGGATGACCGAGGCGGACGCGCTGGCACTGATGACCGGGCGCGGTTTCCAGGAGGAGGGCGAGGCCGCCGGCAAGTGGCGGCGGGCGCTGCTGACCTCCACCCAGCTCTCCACCTACTTCGTCGGCTACACCGAGTTGGCAGACATCGCCGGCTCCCGCCCGGCCGGGGTGTCGTTGCGGGACTGGCACGACGCGATGCTCGCCCACGACTGCCCACCCCCGCGCCACCTGCGCACCCTGCTCGGCAGCTGAACCGTCCGGGTTCGCCGGTCGCAAGCCGGGTCGCGCGTGTTCCAGGCGCGCCGCCGGGCCATCCGGGTCAGGCCCGGCCGGCGACCGCGTCGATCAGCCAGCGGGAGATCGAGTACGCGGGCGGCAGCTCCGCAGGCAGGGCGTCCACCGGGAACCAGCGGGCCCTGACCAGTTCCCGCCCGTCCACCACCGGCTCGACGGTGGGGTCGGCGGCGGTGGCGGTGAAGCCGGCGAGCAGCACCCCCGGCCCGGAGATCGCCCAGGGTTGGCTGCCGAAGTAGTCGACCGTGTCGAGGTCCAGCCCGACCTCCTCGGTGACCTCCCGGCGGACCGCCGTCTCCAGCGACTCGCCTGCCTCGACGAAGCCGGCGACCAGCGCCCACAGCTCGGTCGGCCCGGACGCGTGCCGGACCAGCAGCAGCTCGGTGGGGCCGCCGGTCGGGCCGGGGCGGGTGATCGCGGCGAGCACCGCCGGGGAGAGCCGCAGCGGCACGTACAGGTCGCAGTCGGGGCAGCGCCGGGCGGTTTCTCCCGGCACGTCGGTGAGCGCCGCCCGGCAGGCCCCGCACCAGCGGTGGGTACGCCGCCAGGTGACCACGGCCACCGCCCGGCCGGCGAGCGTGGCTACCGGCTCGGGCAGCTCCGCGGCGAGCGCCCGCCAACTCCGCCACCGGCCGACCGGCCACCGGCCGCCTGTCGTCTCCCCGCCCCCGGCTGTGTCTCCGCCCCCGGTGCTGTCCCCGCCCCTGGTCGTCGCCCGGCCTCCGGCGGCCCGGCCCGGGTTGGCGGCCCGGCCCGGGTCGGCCGTCTCCGTGGTCCAGGCCGGTACGCCGTCGAGCGTGCCCAGCGGCACCCACCCGGTCTCCACCGGCAGGTCGCCGACCCGGGGCAGTCCGCCGTCGGGGGTGGTGAGCAGCCGGGCACCGGCCACCACCAGGCCCAGGTCGCCTGGCGCGGGCGACGGGTCGGCGGCACCGTCGGTGGCGGGCGTGGCACGTCCGGACGGGGGGACGGTCACGACGTCGCCGGTCGGCGGTCCGTCACTCCGGCGCCGGCCGGCAGGTCGAAGGCCGTGGCGGCCACCGAGTCGGTGTAGCGGTCCAGGGTCAGCTCGACCGGTCGGCCGTCGAGCACCCCGGTGAAGCTGCCGAGCACGCCCTCGCTTGTGACGCAGGCGTCGAAGTCGCCGGCGTCGCGGCGGACCTCGACGCAGCTCGCGTGGTGCCCGGTGATCGTGGTGTCGGTCTGCTTGACCTGGGCGCGCGGGTCCAGGGCGGCCTCGGTGAGCAGCCCGATGACCGCGGGCGGGGTGACCAGCCCGATCTTGCGGGCCTCGGTGAAGAGCGGGACGGCGGCCTTGCCGGACATCAGCACGGGTGGCACGACCGTGCAGGCGGTCCGCCCGGCGGTGGTCTCGCACCGGGTGATGGCCTGCTCGGAGACGGTGATCTTGCCGGCCGTCCAGGTGTACGCGGAGCGGGCCGGCTCCTTCTCCTGGGCGATGGTGATGGCCCGGTCGCCGGGGAGCCGGTACTCGGCGGTCCAGGTCCGGGCCAGTGACTCGTCGAGCCGGGCGGCGAGGTCGTTGACCAGATCGGACCGGCCGAGGGTGCGTCCGGCGTCGTCCAGGGTCTGACAGCCGGTGACGGTGAGCGACGCGATGACCGGCACGGCGAGCACGCGGAGGGTGGTCGAGACGGCGGGCATGGCGACCAGCGTGGTCGATCGGGTCCACCCGGCGCAAACCGGTTGCCGGTTGAGCGGTGAGAATCCGGGAATGTCCGTCTTGGTGGGCGGATCAGGGGTCGGCTACGTGTCCCCGGACGGCGTGGGTCCGGGCGCGGCCCGATACGCTGCGTTCAACATCTGCCTCAGCCGCACCGTCGCGGCCCATACCGGATTCGCACAACGAACGAGGAGCGACTCAGTGGCAACCATCGAGGGAATCGTCGCCCGGGAGATTCTCGACTCACGGGGCAACCCCACGGTCGAGGTCGAGGTAGGGCTGGACGACGGCACGATCGCCCGCGCCGCCGTACCCTCCGGCGCCTCCACCGGCGCCTTCGAGGCGGTCGAGCTGCGCGACGGTGACAAGGGCCGCTACCTGGGCAAGGGCGTCGAGAACGCGGTCACCAACATCGAGGACAAGATCGTCGACCAGCTCATCGGCTACGAGGCCAGCGAGCAGCGGCTGATCGACCAGAAGATGCTCGACCTCGACGGCTCGGACAACAAGGGCGAGCTGGGCGCGAACGCCATCCTCGGCGTTTCGCTGGCGGTGGCCAAGGCGGCGGCCGGCAGCGCCGAGCTGAGCCTGTTCCGCTACCTGGGCGGCCCGAACGCCCACCTGCTGCCGGTGCCGATGATGAACATCCTCAACGGTGGGGCGCACGCCGACTCGAACGTCGACGTCCAGGAGTTCATGATCGCCCCGATCGGGGCCCCCAGCTTCCGGGAGGCGCTGCGCTCCGGTGCCGAGGTCTACCACGCGCTGAAGTCGGTGCTGAAGAAGAAGGACCTCTCCACCGGCCTGGGTGACGAGGGTGGCTTCGCCCCCAACCTGCCCAGCAACGCCGCCGCGCTGGACCTGATCGCCGAGGCGGTCGAGAAGGCCGGCTACCGGCTGGGCACCGACATCGTCTTCGCCCTCGACGTGGCCGCCACCGAGTTCTTCGACGACGGCACCTACACCTTCGAGAGCACCGCCAAGAGCGCCGAGGAGATGAGCAACTACTACACCAAGCTCATCGGCGACTACCCGATCGTCTCCATCGAGGACCCGCTGGCCGAGGACGACTGGAGCGGCTGGGCGACCCTCACCGCCGCCGTCGGCGACCGGATCCAGATCGTCGGCGACGACCTGTTCGTGACCAACCCGCAGCGCATCGCCCGGGGCATCGCCGAGAGGTCCGCCAACGCGGTGCTGGTCAAGGTCAACCAGATCGGCTCGCTGACCGAGACCCTGGACGCCGTGGACCTGGCGCACCGGGCCGGCTTCAAGTGCATGATGAGCCACCGCTCCGGCGAGACCGAGGACACCACCATCGCCGACCTGGCCGTCGCCACCGGCTGCGGTCAGATCAAGACCGGTGCCCCGGCCCGTTCCGACCGGGTCGCCAAGTACAACCAGCTCCTGCGGATCGAGGAGGAGCTGGGCGACGCGGCGCGGTACGCCGGCGTCGGCGCGTTCCCGCGTTACCGTTCGGCCTGACCCAGGCGTACCTCGGGGGAGGGGTGTGACGATGCAGCAGCGCCGCACGCCGGGTGGTCAACGCCCGGCCCGCCGACCGACCGGTCGGCCGGGTGGCGCCCGGACACCGCTGCGCGACGGTGGGGTCCGCGCCGAGGCGCGGGCCACCACGGCCCGGTCGCGCAGCGCCGACGGGGTACGGTCGGCGAGCCGTCCGGCGGCGGCCCGCCGGACGGCTGCCGGTGGCACCATCCGACGGCTCACCGCACCCCACCCCCGACGGTTCACCGGCCGGGCCACCGTCCTGTTCGCGGTGCTGCTCGCGCTCGCCCTGGCGTACACCTATCCGGTCCGGGTCTATCTCGACCAGCAGGTCGACATCGAGCGGATGGAGGCCAGCCAGGCCGCCCAGCGCGAGGAGATCGCCGACCTGTCGGCCCAGGCGGCGAAGTGGCAGGACCCCGAATACATCAAGATCAAAGCGCGGGAACGGTTCTACATGGTGGCGCCGGGCGAGACCCCGGTGATCGTGCTCAACGACGTGGACGGCGCGGCCAGGGACGCCGCCGGTGGCCGGCCGTCGGGCCCCCCGAAGGCCCCCGACCCCTGGTACGACACCCTGTGGTCGAGCGTCCGGGCGGCGAACGGCGACGCCTCGGACCAGTGAGCAGCACCCGCGTACCGAACGAGAGATGGGCACCGTGACTGTCGTACCACCGCAGGAGCCGGCGGCGGACTCCGTACCCCCGCCGGAGCACGAGCCGGCCACCGAGGCCGACCTGGCCGCGGTGGCCGCGCAGCTCGGACGCCCACCCCGGGGCACCCGGGCGGTGGCCCACCGGTGCCCGTGCGGCCTGCCCGACGTGGTGCAGACGTCGCCCCGGCTGGCCGACGGCACCCCCTTCCCGACGCTGTTCTACCTGACCTGTCCCCGGGCGACGGCGGCGTGCAGCCGGCTGGAGTCGGCCGGGCTGATGAAGGAGATGGCCGAGCGGCTCGCCGAGGACCCGGAGTTGGCCGACCGGTACCGGGCCGCGCACGAGGACTACCTGGCCCGCCGGGCCGCGATCGGCGAGGTGCCGGAGATCGCCGGCATCTCCGCCGGCGGGATGCCCGGCCGGGTGAAGTGCCTGCACGTGCACCTGGGCCACGCGCTCGGTGCCGGGCCGGGGGTCAACCCGTTCGGCGACGAGACGCTCGCGCTGGTGGGGGAGTGGTGGGCCGCCGGGCCGTGCGTGGACCTGCCGGCGGCGCAGTGAGATGACCGACGAGATCGTGGTACGCCGGGCCCGCACCGGCGACGTACGCGGGATCCGTCGGCTGGTCGACACCTACACCGACGACCGGCGGCTGCTCAGCAAGGCCACCGTCACCCTCTACGAGGACGTGCAGGAGTTCCGGGTCGCGGTGGCCGGCGACGGTACGGTGGTCGGCTGCGGCGCGCTGCACGTGATGTGGGAGGACCTCGCGGAGATCCGCACCGTGGCGGTCGACCCGGTCTGCCGGGGGCGTCGGATCGGCCACCGGATCGTCACCGAGCTGATCGACGCCGCCCGGGAGCTGGGCATCGCCCGGATCTTCGTGCTCACCTTCGAGACGGCCTTCTTCGGCGCGTTCGGGTTCACCGAGATCGACGGCGCCCCGGTGCCGCAACCCGTCTACGAGCAGCTGCTGCGCTCCTACGACGAGGGTGTCGCCGAGTTCCTCAACCTGGAACGGGTCAAGCCGAACACCCTGGGCAACACCCGGATGCTACTGCGGCTGTAGGGCTGGCGGTCGGTCCGGCCTTGACCCGGCCCGCCATCCTGGGCCGGTGACGATCCTACGCCGGCTGGGCGCGGTGCTCGCCGCCCTGATCACCCTGTTCGCCCTGGTCGGCGTGGCCCGGTTGATCGCCCCGGCGACAGGTGGTGTCGACGGTCGGCCGCCCGGGGTGGACCGGCAGCTCAGCTACCTGCGGGCCGCGCTCGACGACGGTGCCGGCGAGGACGCCCAGGCGATGTTCCCGGAGGGCTGGTTCTTCGCCCACGCGCTGTACGGGCTGGCCCGGGTGGAGACCGGCCTGCGGCAGCCGGCCGAGGGGCGGGACGAGGCGCTGCGGGAGGCCCGGTGGGCGTTGGCCCGGCTGGAGTCGCCGGCCGGGACGGCCCCGTTCAGCCCCGACCTGACCCCGGCGTACGGCGTCTTCCACGCCGGCTGGACGAACTGGCTGCGCGGCGGGGTGCTCGCCCTGCAACCGGCGCAGCGACGTGACCCGGCCGAGGTGCGTCGGTTCGCCGAGGCGTCGGCCGCCCTGGCCGCCGCGTTCGACGCCTCGGCCACGCCGTACCTCGCCGCGTACCCGGGGCAGGCGTGGCCGGTGGACTCCACCGTCGCGGTGGCCTCGCTGCGGCTGCACGACCACCTGCTGCCGCCGCGTTTCGCCCCGACCACCCGGCGCTGGCTGGACGGGGTACGCCAGCGGCTGGACCCGCGTACCGGCCTACTGCCGCACCGGGTCGACCCGGGCACCGGTGCGCCGACCGAGGTGGCCCGGGGCACCTCGCAGAGCGTCATCCAGCGGTTCCTGCCGGAGATCGACCCGACCTTCGCCCGCGAGCAGTACCTGCGGTTCCGCGCCGGGTACGTGGTGTCGCCGCTGAGGCTCGGCCCGGCCGTCCGGGAGTATCCGCGTGGCCTGGACGGCCCGGGGGACGTCGACTCCGGGCCGCTGCCGCTCGGGGTGAGCTTCTCCGCCACCGTGGTGACGCTCGGCGCGGCCCAGGTGCAGGGCGACGACGCGCTGGCCGGGGCGCTCGCCAACTACGGCGAGCTGGTCGGTCTGCCGCTGGACACCCCGCACACCCGGCGGTACGCCTTCGGCCTGCTCCCGATCGGGGACGCCTTCCTGGCCTGGGCGAAGACCGCCCGTCCCTGGGTCTCCGCGCCGCCCGACGCACCACCGACGACGGTGCCCGGGTGGTGGCGTACGCCGCTGGTGGTGCTCCTGCTGCTGGCGGCTCTGCTGCCCTGGCTGCTCCGGGCGCGGGGGCGTCGCCGGCGCTCCCGGATCGCGGACCGGCCCGGCGGATCGTAGGAGCCGGTGCCGACGGCTGCCGTAGGGTTGCCGCCGTGACGACGCGTGTGGCCGCCATCGACTGTGGGACCAACTCCATCCGACTGCTGGTCGCCGACCTGCCCGACCCGTCGGCCGGGCCGCAGGCCCCGCTTGTCGACCTGGCCCGCCGGATGGAGATCGTCCGGCTCGGTCAGGGCGTCGACCGGACCGGGCGGCTGGCCCCCGAGGCGATCGAGCGGACCCGGGTGGCGCTGGCCGGCTTCGCCGCCGAGATCGAGAAGCTGGGGGCCGAGCGGGTCCGGATGTGCGCCACCTCGGCGACCCGGGACGCCAGCAACGCGGCCGATTTCCGGACCATGGTCGCGCATACCCTCGGCGTCGCCCCCGAGGTGGTAAGCGGCGACGAGGAGGCCCGGCTGTCGTTCACCGGGGCGGTCCGTGGGTTGCCCGCCGACGCGCAGCCGCTGTACCTGGTGGTGGACATCGGCGGTGGCTCGACCGAGTTCGTGGTGGGCACCCGTGACGGTGGCGTCCAGGCGGCGATCTCGGTGGACATCGGCTGCGTCCGGATGACCGAACGGCACCTGCCCGGCGACCCGCCGACCGCCGACGAGGTCACCGCCGCGCAGGCCGACATCGCCGCCGCCGTCGACCGGGCGCTCGCCGCCGTCCCCGGCCGTCAGGCCGCCACCCTGGTCGGCCTCGCCGGCTCGGTCACCACCGTCGTCGCCATCGCCCAGGGCCTCCAGGAGTACGACCCGGAGCGCATCCACCACGCCCGGGTGCCGTACGAGCGGGTGGCCGAGGTGACCGCCGACCTGCTGGCGAAGACTGCCGCGCAGCGGTTGGAGATCCCGGTGATGCACCCGGGCCGGGCGGACGTGATCGGGGCGGGTGCGCTGGTGCTGCGGGTCATCATGGAACGGGCCGGTATGTCCTCGGTGGTCGCCTCCGAGCACGACATCCTCGACGGCATCGCCTGGAGCCTCCGGCCCGCCACGAGCTGACCCGTCGCTCCGGCCGGTCCGGTGGACGCCTCCGGCGTCATCGGGAATCCCCTTCCCCGCGCTGCAACATGCAGGCGAGTCATCTCGGCATCGCTGACTGTCCACGTCGGACGCGCCAAGCAGCTGCCGTCCGCCCCCGCCCCCGCCCCGCCCCCGTCCCGTTGATCAAGAGGTTTACGTCAAAAGTCCCGCCAAGAATGACGCAAACTTCTTGATCAACGGGGGCGGGGGTGGGGCGGGGGCGGGACGGGGACGGGGGTGGGGGCGGGACGGGGACGGGTGGGGGTGGGTAGTGTGTTGTTGACGGTAGTTTGCATTGCGCAGTAGTGTGTGTCGTGTGGACACCACACAACTGCTCAAGGGTGTGCTTGACCTGGCTGTTCTGGCCGTGCTGCGGGATTCCGACGGGTACGGGTACGACATCCTGCGCCGGCTGCGGGAGGCCGGGCTGGAGGAGGTCGGGGACGCCTCGGTCTACGGCACGCTGCGTCGGCTCTTCGCCGCCGGGCTGCTCACCACGTACGTGGTGCCGAGCGAGTCCGGGCCGCACCGCAAGTACTACGCGCTCAACGCCGCCGGCCGTGACCAGCTCACCCGCTCCGGCAAGACCTGGCGCGCGTTCGCCACGACGATGGACCAGCTGCTCGACGATCGGGGGAGGACGGCATGACCGTCACTGGGCAGGACGTCACGGACTACGTCGAGCGGGTGCGGGCCGCCCTGGCCGACCTGCCACCGCAGGCCCGCGACGAGCTGACCGAGGACCTTCCGGAACACCTGACCGAGGTCGCCGCCGAAGCCGACGGCTCGCTGGTCGACCGGCTGGGCACCCCCGAGGCGTACGCGGCGGAGCTGCGCGCCGCCGCCGGGGCGGGCGATCCGGCGGCCGGCCGACGGGTCCTGGAACGGCGGATCGCCGTCATGGTGGGACATGCCCGGACCCGGATCGACCGGGTCGACGCCCGGCTCGGCCCACTGCTCGGGCACGCCACGGCGGGCGAGTTCCTGCGGCTGCTCCGCCCGGCCTGGTGGGTGGGCCGCGCCTACCTGGCCGCGATGCTGATCACCGCGATCAGCACCGACGGCCCGCTCGGCCTGCTGCCCCGGCTCGACGGCAACTGGTTCGTCGGGCTGCTGATGTTCGCCGGGCTGGTCGTCGGCTCCTGCTGGTTGGGTCGCCACACCTCCGAACTGCGAATCTGGCAGCGCTGGGCGGTGCACGCCGGTGCAGTGGGGCTGATCCTGTTCGCGATCGGCGGACTGCTGGTCGTGGACGACAACGCCCGCCTCGGTGCCGACTACGGCTACCAGTCGACCTCCGTGCAGAACCCGTACGACCAGGTGCAGGACGTCTACGTCTACGACAGCGAAGGGCGGGTGGTGGAGAACGCCCGGCTCTTCGACCAGAACGGCACCCCGATCCGGCTGGGCTGGCCGGCCTGCGACGATCCCGCCCTGCCCGACGTCAACCCCATGCAGCGTGGCTACCCGTACTGCCCGGAGCAGGCGCCGTTCCGGCCGCGCCCGCCGGCCGTTGCCCCGCTCCCGCCCGGGTCGACAGGTGATCCGGGCGTCTCGCCCGCACCGACCGGGCCCGTCGCCGTTCCGACGGCAACCACGCCGGGCGCGCCCGTCCCCACCGGGCCAGGCACCGCCGACCCCACCGCCCCGGGCACGCCGGTTCCCACCGGGTCGGCTCCGACGACGCCGCCCGCGCCGCCGTCGGTGGCCGGGCCGGCGGGCGAGCCCCTGCCCACCGCTACCCGCTGACCCGGCCTTGCTGGGAAATGGCTGAACGGACGATGGGAACGGGGCAGCGCACGCTGATCTTCGTCGCTACGTTGTCGTCTGCTCATCCACCCCTCGGAAGGAAACCCCGTGTCAGAGCAGGTCGCACCGCCCCCCGCGCCGCTGGCAGAACCGGCCGGCCAGGCCGAGCAGGCCGGTCAGGCCGAGCCGGTCGCACCGGCCTCCGCCGTCACGCCGGAGCAGCCGGCGCAGCTGCAGCAGCCGGAGGAGTCGAAGGGCGGCGGCGCGAAGAAGGCGCTCGGCATCGTCGGCGCGGTCGTCGCCTTTCTGGTGATCGCCGCGCTGAAGTTCGGCGTCGCCAGCGCCATCGGCAACTTCCTCAACCCGGACGAGACGGCCGAGGCGAAGGCCGGTGACTGCATCGCCGAACTGCCCGAGGTGACAGGCACCGAGGAGCAGTCGGTGAGCGACGCCAAGGTGGTCAAGTGCACCTCGACCGAGGCCGTCTACACCGTTGTCGGCCGGGTGGAGGAGCAGACCGAGGCGCAGGCGAAGACGGGCAAGGCGTGCGAGCAGTACCTCAAGGAGGGCGACGACGGCTACGTCTTCTACAACATCGCCCCGGGCGGCAAGGGCTACCTGCTCTGCCTGGCCAAGAAGGCCTGACCGGGAGGGCCTTCCGGTCGACCGGGAAGGCCTGACCGGGTCGGGACGGCAGTCCGCCGACGGCGGCGCGGGAACCTCCGCGCCGCCGTCGGCGTGTCCCACGCCACCGTCGGTGAACGCGAGGTATATGCCACTGTTCCGGCATCTTCCCGGCACGCGTACGGCGTGACAGGCTACCGACACGTAGGAGCGCCCTGCGACCAGCCGATGATGACTGACCGACAGGAGGACGGGCCGATGGGCGAGATGGTGAGTTACCGCCGTAGCGCAGGGACCGGCGAGGGGTATCTCGCGATACCGTCCAGTGGAACGGCCAGCCCGGCGGTCATCGTCATCCAGGACTGGTGGGGTCTCGTCCCGCACATCCGTTCGGTGGTGGACCGGTTCGCCGAGGCCGGCTTCGTCGCGCTGGCCCCCGACTTCCGGCACGGCCAGCCGGCCAGCAAACCCAGCGAGCCCCGGCAGATGCTCAACAGCGCCCAGATGGACGAGGCGGCGGCCGACATCGCCGGTGCGGCGGAATACCTCGCCGGCCGGGCCGAGGTGACCGGCAAGGTCGGCTGCGCCGGGTTCTGCGCCGGTGCCAGCCTGGCCCTCTGGGCGGCGACCCGGGCCGAGCGGATCGTGGCCACCGCCGCCTTCTACCCTCGGCTGCCGTGGGACGGGATGCCCACCGAGTGGGCCGACTACGCGGGCAAGGCGGCGGTCGTGCACTGCTCCGAGGCGGACGGCCTCTCCGCCGCCGACGGGGTACAGACCGTGCGTCGGGCCGTCGAGAACGCCGGTGGCACCTGCCAGACCTACGACTACCCGGGCACCGCGCACGCGTTCTTCAACGAGGACCGGCCGGAGAACTTCGACCAGCGGGCCGCCGCCACCGCCTGGGCCCGCACCCTGGAACTCTTCCGGGCCAAGCTTGGCTGAGTCGCGTACCCCCGCCGAGGTGGTCGCCCGCGCCGCGCGGGCGACCGACCTGGCCGACCTCGACGCGGCGATCGGCGACTGCTTCGCCTGCCCGCGTCTGGTCGACTGGCGGGAGGAGGTCGCCCGGACGAAACGGGCCGCCTTCCGCGACCAGGATTACTGGGGGCGGCCGGTGCCCGGCTTCGGCTCCCCGGACAACCGCACCGGGCGCGGCGGCGCAGGCCCACCGGCCACCGCCCCGGCGCCGACGCGGATCGGGATTCTCGGGTTGGCCCCGGCCGCGCACGGGGGCAACCGGACCGGCCGGGTCTTCACCGGGGACCGCTCCGGCGACGTGCTCTTCGCCGCCCTGCACCGGGCCGGGCTGGCCAACCAGCCGACCAGTGTGGCCGCCGACGACGGGCTCGCCCTCGTCGGCACCCGGATCTTCGCCGCCGTACGCTGCGCGCCGCCGGACAACAAGCCCACCCCGGCCGAGCGGGACACCTGCGCCCCCTGGGTGCACCGGGAGGTGGAGTTGATCCGGCCCACCCTGCGGGTGGTCGTCGCGCTGGGTGGCTTCGCCTGGGCCGCGTGGTGGCCGGTGCTGCGCCAGGTGTACGGCGTCCGGCCGCCCAGCCCGCGACCGGTCTTCGGCCATGGGGCACACTGGTCCGGGTCGGCCGCTCCCGATCTGCTCGGTTGCTACCACGTCAGCCAGCAGAACACCTTCACCGGGCGGTTGACCGCACAGATGCTTGACGATGTGTTCGCCCGGGCGAAACAGCTCGCGGGGGTGGACTGAGCAGCGTGGGACGGTGGCGATGGACCTCGGCGTACTGCGCAGGTGGTGGCCCGTCGCCGTGGTTTCGCTGCTGCTGCTCGCCGCCGCACTCGCCGCCGGCCACTCGTCGATCGGTGCCAGCCGCATCCCACCCGCCGCCGAGAGCCTCCCGTACGTGCCGGAGTATCCGACGGCCGAGCCGGCCCGGTCCATCCCGATCGAACCGCGCACCGACGCCGAGCAGACCCGGGCGAGCGTCCCGCAGTGGATCGCCACGGTGGCGATCGTCCTGCTCGGACTGGCCATCCTGACCGCCCTCGGCTACCTGGCCTTCACCCTGCTGCGCGGCGCGCTGCGGCGGACCAGCCGGGCGATCCCCGCCACCCGGGCCCGGCGTACCGCCGAGGGCACCGCGCGGGAGGTGGTGGCCGCGCTCGACGCCGGCCTGGAGGAGTTGGACGACGCCGACACCGACCCGCGTACCGCAGTCATCGCCTGCTGGGTGCGGCTGGAGGAGGCCGCCACCGAGGCCGGCGTGCCGAGGCGTACCGGGGACACCCCGACCGACCTGGTCAGCCGGCTGCTGCGCGGCGACCCGGCGGCCGGCGTGCCCGCCATCGCCAGCGCCGACGTGCTGGACGGCTTCGCGCACGTCTACCGCGAGGCCCGTTACGCCACCCGCACCGTCGACGCCGGGATGCGCGACCAGGCCCGGGGGGCGCTACGACGACTGCGCGGCGAACTCACCGCGCTCGCCGACGCGCAGGAGCCGGCGTGACCGCCCGTACCGCACCCGGTGAGGTGCCGGGATGAGCGAGTCGACAGGCCTGGACGACCTCTTCCGCTTCGAGGAGGAGGCACCGGCCCGGTCGGGCCGGGCCCGGGGCGGACGTGCCCGCTGGGTCTTCCGGCTGCTCCTGACCGCCGCCGGGGTCACCGCCGTGATCCTGGTCGGCCTGCGCGCGGTCGGCCTGCAACTGTCGATCGGGATCGTGGTGGCCGGGGTGCTGGCGGTGCTCGCCGTCCGCCGGGTCACCGCACTGCTCGCCCCGCCGCCGCCACCCCGCAGCGGTGCCCGGACCCCGGCCGGTGAGGAACCGGGCGCCTACAACTGGGCGGCCCGGGACGCGTTGCGGGCCGCCATCAACGGTTGGGAACGCCCGCTGGACTGGTCCTCGGAGAACCCGGACCGGTTCGCCGAGCGGATCCTGCCCCGCCTCGGCGAGTTGGCCGACGAGCGGCTGCGCCAACGCCACGGGCTGACCCGGGAGTCCGACCCGACCCGGGCCCGCGCCCTGCTCGGGGAGCCGCTCTGGAGCTTCCTCGACACCCCCTCCCGCCGTCCCCCGTCGCCGCGCGACCTTGCGGCGATCGTCGCCGAACTGGAGAAGATCTGATGAACGACGTGGACCGCAGCATTCCCGCCACGGAGGTCGGCCACCTGGCCCGGGCGGTGCTGGACGCGGTCGGCACGGTCGTGGTCGGCAAGCGGGAGTCCCTGGAACTGGTCCTCGCCGGCATCCTGGCCGGCGGGCACGTGCTGCTGGAGGACCTGCCCGGCCTGGGCAAGACGCTCACCGCGCGTTCCTTCGCCCAGGCCCTCGGGCTGGACTTCCGTCGGCTCCAGTTCACCCCCGACCTGCTGCCCGCCGACGTCACCGGCTCGTTCCTCTACGACCAGCGCAGCGGCGACTTCTCCTTCCGGGCCGGCCCACTCTTCACCAACCTGCTGCTGGCCGACGAGATCAACCGGACACCGCCGAAGACCCAGTCGGCGCTGCTGGAGGCGATGCAGGAGAAGCAGGTCTCCGTCGAGGGCGTCACCTACCGGCTGGACGCGCCGTTCCACGTCCTCGCCACCGCCAACCCGATCGAGTACGAGGGGACGTACCCGCTGCCCGAGGCGCAGCTCGACCGGTTCCTGCTGCGGGTGTCGTTCGGGTACCCGCAGCGCGAGGAGGAGTGGGAGGTGCTGCGTCGGCGGATGGACCGTCGCCGCGAGGAGGCCCAGATCGAGCCGGTGGTCGACGCCGGCACCCTGCGGGCCATGCAGGCCGCGTTGGAGGACGTGGTGGTGGAGGACTCCGTCGGCAAGTACATCGTGGACCTCACCGCGGCCACCCGGGAGCACCCGTCGGTGCTGGTCGGCGCGTCCCCGCGGGGATCGCTGGCGCTGCTGCTGCTGGCCCGGGTCCGGGCGGTGTTCGCCGGCCGGGACTACGTGGTTCCGGAGGACGTGAAGGAGGTGGCGGCCCCCGCGCTGGCCCACCGGATCACCCTGCGCCCGGAGATGTGGCTGCGCCGGGTCGACCCCTCCTTCGTGGTCGGCGAGGTGCTGGAGCAGACCCCGGCGCCGGCCAGTGGCGCGCTGCCCAGCTACGCGGCCGGCCAGGCCGGGCGCTGATCGTCGTGCCTGACCGTCAGGAGCCGACGGCGGGCTGGTCGCCCACCTGGGCGCTCGGCCGGGCGGTGTTGCTCACCGGGTTGCTGCTGATCGCCGCCGTGCTGCTCGGCCGGGTCGACCTGGTCGTGCTGGCCACGCCGTTCGCGCTCGGCACCGCGTACGCGCTGCGCCGCCGGCCCGTCGCCGCACCGCAGTTGGAGATCACCGCCTCGGACGCCCAACTGGTCGAGGGCGGCGAGCTGGCCGGTGCCGTGGTGGTGGGCAACCCGGACGTCGTGCCGTACGACGTGGTGGTGGTCCGGACCCGGATCTCACCGTGGCTGCGGGTACGGCGGGCCGGCTTCGGCGGGCTCGGGCTGGACGTCAGCCGCACCGGTGGCGCGGACCGGCCCTTCGTCACCTCGCTGTCCACCGGCACCGCCGTCGACCTGGAGCTGGCCGGTACCGCGCTGCGCTGGGGCCGGCACCCGATCGGCCCGGCCGGTGCCCGCGCCGCCGCCGCCGACGGGCTGCTGGTCTCCCGGGCGGTGCTCACCGAGCCGGTGCGGATGCGGGTCTACCCGAAGACCGAGCCGTTCGAGGCGGTGGAGGCGATGCCCCGGGCCGCCGGGCTGGTCGGCGCGCACCACTCCCGACGACCGGGGGAGGGCGGCGAGCTGGCCGGGGTACGGGTCTTCGGGCCGGGGGACCGGCTGCGCCGGATCGACTGGCGGGTGTCGCTGCGGACCCGGCAGTTGCACGTGGCGTCCACCCTGTCCGACCGGGACGCCGAGGTGGTCGTCCTGCTCGACGTGCTGGCCGAGGCGGGCCGCTCCGGCGGGGTGGCCGGTGCGGCGTCCGTGCTGGACACCACGGTCCGGGCCGCCGCCGCGATCGCCGAGCACTACCTGCACCGGGGTGACCGGGTGGCCCTGCTGGAGTACGGTCCGGCGGCCCGTCGACTGCGTCCGGCCACCGGTCGCCGGCAGTACCTGACCGTGCTGGAATGGCTGCTCGACGTGCACGCCGAGTCCTCCCCGCACGAGCCGTACGACCAGGTCTTCGGCCCGCAGGTGCTCTCCGCCGACGCCCTTGTGGTGGTGCTCACCCCGCTGCTCGACGAGCGGTCCGCGCAGATGCTGGCCCGGCTGGCCCGGGGCGGACGTTTCGTGGTGGCGGTGGACACCCTGCCGACCGACCTCGCCCCGCCCGGCAACCGGGGCTGGGCGCCGGTGGCGTACCGGCTGTGGCGGCTGGACCGGGACACGATGATCGGTCAGCTCCGGGAGCACGGCGTGCCGGTGGTGGGTTGGGCCGGTGCCGGCAGCCTCGACCAGGTGCTGCGGGACGTCGCCCGACTGGCGACCGCTCCCCGGGTCGGTGGCCGGTGAGCGCGGTGGACGCCGTCGGGGAGCGGCTCAGGGTGGTGCGGACGGTCGTCCGCCGGGTGACGCTGTTGCCGCTGCTGGTGCGCGGTGCCGTCTTCCTGGTGGTGCTGGCCGGTCTGCTGCTGGCGTACCCGGTGGAGCTGTTCGACGCCCGGTCGTTGCTCGCGCTGACGGTGGTGGCGGTGTTGCCGGCGGTGGCGCCGCGCCGGTTCTGGCCGACCTTCGCCGCGCTGGTCACGGTGGCCGGTTGGGTGTTCGCCTCGGCCGGTTACGACCGTCCGATCGCGCTGTGGCGGTTGTTGGCGGTGGCGGCCCTGCTCTACCTCGGACACACCCTCTGCGCGCTTTCGGCCGTGCTGCCCTACGACGGGGCGATCGACCCGGACGTGGTGCTGCGCTGGCTCACCCGGGCCGGTGCGGTGGTGCTGGCCTCGGCGGTGATCGGCGTGCTGCTGACCGGGGCGGGGCAGCTCGGCCCGGATGACGGTTCCCAGGCCGTGACGGTGGTCGGTCTGCTGGTGGCGGTGGGTCTGAGCGGGTTGCTGGGCTGGCTGCTGCGGCGCAGATAGCGGGACGTTGCGCAGCTCACAGGTGTTGTGCTCCGTCACAGAAGGGGGTCTCGAGCGGGATTATCGCAGCCGCCCGGGGAAAGATGGACTACGTGAATCCGAAGCGGATCCTTGTCGTGGGTGCCGGGCACGTAGGCCTGTACGCCGCTCTGCGCCTGTCCAAGAAGCTGAGCTCCCGTGAGGCCGAGGTCGTCGTCGTCGACCCGCAGCCGCACATGACGTACCAGCCGTTCCTCCCCGAGGCGGCGGCCGGCAACATCTCGCCCCGGCACTCCGTGGTGCCGCTGCGGCGTGAGTTGCGCAAGTGCAAGGTCGTCGCGGGCGCGGTGACCCGGATCGACCACAGCCGCAGGACCGCGGTGGTGCAGCCGATCTCCGGCCCGACCCGGGAGATCCCGTACGACCACGTGATCGTGGCCCCCGGCTCGGTGTCCCGCACCCTGCCGATCCCGGGCCTGCACGAGCACGGGATCGGGTTCAAGACCATCGGTGAGGCCATCTACCTGCGCAACCACGTGCTGGACCGGCTCGACGTGGCGGCCGCCACGCAGGACGCCGACGTCCGCCGGTCCGCGTTGACGTTCACCTTCGTCGGTGGCGGCTACGCCGGCATCGAGGCGTTGGCCGAGATGGAGGACATGGCCCGGGACGCGCTGCGCTACTACCCGGAGCTGAAGCCGGACGACATGCGCTGGGTGCTGGTCGAGGCGACCCAGCGGGTGCTGCCGGAGGTCGACCGGGACATGGGCGCCTACACGGTGCAGCAGCTGCTCAAGCGGAACATGGACATCCGGCTGGACACCCGGCTGGAATCCTGCGTCGACGGGGTGGTGAAGCTCTCCGACGGGGACAGCTTCCGCTCCGACACCATCGTCTGGACGGCCGGCGTCAAGCCGTCGCCGATGCTGGACCGCACCGACTTCCCCCGCGACGAGCGGCGGCGGGTCACCTGCCTGCCCACCCTCCAGGTCGTCGACGGCGACCGGGTGGTCGAGGGGGCGTGGAGCGCCGGCGACTGTGCCGCCGTACCGGACCTGACCAAGGAGCCGGGCAACTACTGTTCGCCCAGCGCCCAGCACGCGGTACGGCAGGCCGCCCGGATGGCCGACAACATCGCGCTTGTGGTGCGGGGCCGGGAGCCTGTCGACTACAAGCACAAGCACGCCGGCAGCGTGGCCAGCCTCGGCCTGCACAAGGGCGTGGCCCAGGTGTACGGCATCAAGATGAAGGGCTGGCCGGCCTGGTTCATGCACCGGACGTACCACATGAGCCGGATCCCGTCGTTCAACCGCAAGGTCCGGGTCGTGGTCGACTGGTCGCTTGCCTTCTTCCTCAAGCGCGAGGTGGTCGCCCTCGGCCAGCTGCACGACCCGCGTGAGGAGTTCGCGGAGGCGTCGCAGCCGATCCCGATCACCAGCAAGGCGGCCTGACCGCCGGTGCGCCACCGATCGCCCCTTCCCGGTCGCGGGGAGGGGCGGTCGTCGTCCGGCCGGAACGCCACCCCGGGGGTACGCCGGGTCGGCGCGGAACGGTTACCGTGACACTGCACCGTCGCGCGTCGACGCGCTCCCGCCCGGGTGGTGGAACGGCAGACACGGCCGCCTTAAAAGCGGCTGCCGCAAGGCGTGCGGGTTCGAGACCCGCCCCGGGCACCACACTCTCAGCTTTCCCACAGCGTCCCGGTCGTCGCCTGTGGCACCCGGCCGTTTACCCTGGGAGTGCACGTTTGCGTGCGACTGACCCCCTGAGGGAGGCCTGAGACAGTGAAGACCTCGAACCCGGTGCTCGCCCGGCTCGGCCAGGCGGCCGAGCGGGAGCGGTCCGCCGGGTACGCCCAGCCCGGGCCGTACGGTTACGGACAGCCCGGCATTCCCCAGCAGTATCCGGGTCAGCCGGGTTCCCCGGTCGCCCCGACGGTGTCCGGCACGATGACCCTCGACGACGTCGTCGTCAAGACCGTCACCCTCCTGGCCATCCTCGGCGTCTCCGCCGCCGCGGCCTGGATCGTGGTGCCGGATTCGGTGCTCGGCGTCGCCTGGATCGGGGCGGCGATGGTCGGCCTGGTCCTCGGCCTGATCATCTCGTTCTCCCGGGTCGCCAACCCGGCGCTGGTCGTCGCGTACGCGATCGTCGAGGGCGCGTTCGTCGGCCTGGTCAGCAAGGTCTACGAGACGGCCTACCAGGGCATCGTGCTCCAGGCCGTGGTCGCCACCTTCGGCGTCTTCTTCGTGATGACCATGCTCTACAAGGCGCGGGTCATCCGGGCCACCCCCAAGTTCGTCAAGGGCATGATCGCCGTGATGGCGGGCCTCTTCGCCGTCATGCTGATCAACTTCGTGCTGGCCCTGTTCGGGGTCAACACCGGCCTGCGCGACGGCAGCCCGCTGGCCATCGGGTTCAGCCTGGTCTGCATCGTGGTCGCCTCGCTGAGCTTCGTGCTCAGCTTCAAGGAGGTCGAGGACGGCGTCCGGATGGGGCTGCCGGCCCGCTACTCCTGGACGGCCGCGTTCGGCATCGTGGTCAGCCTGGTCTGGCTCTACCTGGAGATGCTCCGCCTGATCAGCTACTTCCAGGGCGACGACTGACGATCTCGCACCCGACGCCCGCCACCGCGATCCCTGCGGCGGCGGGCGTCGTCGTCTGTCCGGACGCCGCCCCGGTGCCCGGGTCGGGGGGCGTCCGGCGTCGGTTCCGCACCGCCTGTCGGCCCGGTGGTGCGTAGACTCGCCGACGATGAGCGCAGCGGAGTTGGACCGGGCGGTGGCGTTGCTGGTCCGTCAGGTGGGCCACTGGCAGCAGCCGCGCTGGGCGGCGGTCGCCGAGGGCGGCAACGTGTCCCGCGCCGACCTGGTGCACCGGCTGGTGCAGGAGATCGCCGACCTGGCCGCCGACGCGGAGGGTGAGCCACGGCGGGACGTACCCCGGCTGGCGCATCCGATGGCGCTGCCCGACCAGCTCCGGGTGGTCGCGGCGGATCTGGTCGCCGCCGGCTCGCCGGCGGCGGTGCTGGCCGGGGCCGCCGCCACGGTGACCGCGACCCGCAGCGTGCTGTAGACACCCGGCGGGAGCGGGCGGTGAACGGGGGCGATCCGCGTGACATCCCACCCCGTGGGCGGGGGCGTCACGGCTCCAGCCAGCGTCGTACCCTGCCGCGTCGGGACCGGTCCCGGGCCTGGTCGAGCCCGTCCAGTTCCCGGTCGGCGGTGGTCGCCTGCCGGGCGTACAGCAGCCCGTAGCTGAAGGTGTTCTCCCCGTCGGCGTACGCCCGCAGCGCCACCCGGCGCAGCGCCTCACGGGTCGGCACCGAGTCCTGGTGCGCGCCGAGCAGGTTCTGCAACCGCTTGAACCGGCGTACCAGGTCGGCCGCCGGATCCCCCACCGTCGGCTCGACCACCTCGACGGCGTACCGGGCCCGCTTGTACGCCTTGCGGGCCTCGTGCAACGCCGGGTCGTCCGCTGTGCCACCCCGGCCGTTCCCCATCGCCCGGTCCAGCCGGTCGTCGGCCCGTCGTACTGCCCGGTGCACCCGGCGGAGGACCCAGCGTCGGCCGGCCCGCCGGACGGGTTGCTCCTCGACCAGTGCGTCGAGCCGGACCAACAGACCGGTCCAGTGTTCCCCGTCGAGGGCGGCGCGTAGCTCGGCCACGGCTGCCGCCTCCTCGGCAGCGAAGTGCGCCGTGATCCGCGCGGCGACCGGGCCGGGCACGAGTTCGGCCGGCTCGGCGTGTACCGCGTCGGTCAGCCGGGCCGCCATCACCTGCACGTCCCGCACCGCCCCGAGCTTCCGGCCCAGCCCGCCCAACTCGGCGCGTACCTGCTCGCTCTCCCGCCGCTCCCAGAGGCCCCGGAAGGTACGCAGGGTCGACCGTAGCCGCCGGATGGCCACCCGCATGTCGTGCACCGCGTCGTAGTCGCCCTCCCGGGCGGCGGGGTGGTGGGCGACGACGGTGTCCCGCTGTGCGGCCAGGTACCCGAGGACGGCGGTCCCGCCGGCACCGGCCCCCCGGCGGTCGCGCCGTCGTCGCGGCCCGGCGTCCCCCGTACCGGGGGCGGCTGCGGTCCGGGCGGCGGCGAGGCGGGCGGCCAGGGCCCGGTGCGACTTGGACCCGGGCACCGGACGGGCCCCTGCCCGGCGGAGCCGTCGCGCGACCGCGTCGAGCAGGGCGTCGTCACCGTCGACCAGTTCCACCTCGATCTCCTGCCAGCGCTGCCGTTCCCCGGTGACCAGATCCCGCGCCTCGACGGTGTCCTCGGCGACCTCGGCGAGCACCCGCCCAGCGGCGTCGAGTAGCCGGCGCTCGTGTCGGACGGTGCTGACCCGCGCGGCCGGCGCTACCGGCCGACCCCGGGCCGCAGCCCGGTACCGGGCCACCAGTTCGGCCGGCGGCCCGTCGTCCGGCGTGCCGGCCGGCACCTGGTATTCGGTGCGGTCACCGCCGGCCGCGCCGACCTTCAGGTGCCAGCCCGCGTCGTGCCCCCCGGAACGCCGGCGCAGCGCGAAGCCGCTACGCGCCAACCGCAGGTCGTCGGTGTCGAGGTAGGTCGCGTCCAGTTCGAGGACGGTGACGTCGGACACCGTCACCACGTCACCGCATCCGGTCAGGTCGGGCAGCCGGAATCCCTCGGTCCCGGAGAACTTGCGCTCGCGTTCCACCGTGGTCACCATGAGGGTCCGATACCCGGGTGCCCGGTCGACGAACCAGCCGTGCGTGGTGTGGTCGGGGCCGCCGGGCGGGAGCGGTGGTGGTCGGGGACCGCCCGGGCGGAAGCGGACGGGCTCAGCTCAGCCGTTCGAGCACCATCGCCATGCCCTGACCGCCGCCGACGCACATGGTCTCCAGGCCGACGGTCCGGTCGTGCCACTGCAGGGCGTTGAGCAGGGTGCCGGTGATCCGGGCGCCGGTCATGCCGAACGGGTGGCCGACGGCGATCGCCCCGCCCATCACGTTGACCTTCTCCTCCGGGATGCCGAGCTGCCGGTACGACGGGATCACCTGGGCGGCGAACGCCTCGTTGATCTCGACCAGGTCGACGTCGTCCACCGTCATCCCGGCCCGGCGCAGCGCCTGCCGGGACGCCTCGACCGGGCCGAGGCCCATGATCTCCGGCGACAGGGCGGTGACGCCTGTGGAGACGATCCGGGCCAACGGGGTGAGCCCCAACTCGTCGGCCCGCTGGGCGCTCATCACCACCACGGCCGCGGCACCGTCGTTGAGCGGGCAGCAGTTGCCGGCGGTGATCCGCCCGTCCGGGCGGAAGACCGGCTTCAGCCCGGCCACCGCCTCCGGGGTGACCCCGGCACGGGGGCCGTCGTCGGTGGCCACCACCGTGCCGTCCGGCGTGTCGACCGGGGTGATCTCGCGGGCCCAGAAGCCGTCGGCGATGGCCTTCTCGGCGAGGTTCTGGCTGCGGACGCCGAACGCGTCCATCTCCTCCCGGGTGACGTCGTACACCTGGGCCAGGTTCTCCGCGGTCTGCCCCATGGCCAGGTAGACGTCGGGGAGTTGACCGGCCTCGCGCGGGTCGGTCCACACCTCGGCACCTGCCTGCGCGCGGGCCGTGGAACGCTGCCGGGCCTCGGCGAAGCGCGGATTCTCCCAGCCGCCGCCGACCAGCGCCTGCGCCTCGGGCGGCAGGGTGTCGGAGTTGCCCCGGGCGTACCGGGAGACCATCTCGACACCGGCGGAGACGAAGACGTCGCCCTCACCGGCCCGGATCGCGTGCATCGCCATCCGGGTGGTCTGCAACGACGACGCGCAGTAGCGGGTCAGCGTGGCACCGGGCAGGCCGTCCAGGCCCATCAGGGTGGCGACCACCCGGGCCAGGTTGAAGCCCTGCTCGCCGCCGGGCAGCCCGCACCCGAGGTAGAGGTCGTCGATCGTGGTGGGGTCGAGCCCGGGAACCTTGTCCAGCGCGGCCTGGACGATGGTGGCGGCGAGATCGTCCGGGCGGACCTCGCGCAGCGAACCCTTGAACGCGCGGCCGATGGGGGACCGGGCGGTGGCGACGATGACGGCGTCGCGGGACGACTCAATCGGCATGAACCAACGTTAACTTGACGGTAACTTGGCGCGGAAGCAGGCCGACCAGCGGGAAATGTCACCCGGGTGACCCGCCGGCCGGACCGGTGGGGTGGACCGGCGGGGTGGACCGGGGCCGGTCAGTGCCGGGAGGCGACGTTGGCGGCGGCGGCGACCGCCGGCAGCAGGGCGTGCGCCCACACCCGGTAACCGTCGGCCGAGGGGTGGAAGCCGTCGTGGCACAGCGTCCCGGCGTCGGCCCGGAACACCGGCCCGGTCTCCGTGCCCAGGTCGACGACGGTGCCGCCGGCGTCGAGCACGGCGGCGGTCTGGGCCCGGGCGACCCGCCGGCCCGACCAGCCGATCAGCTGCCGCAACGGCGGGGCCACCGCGCGTACCGCACCCAGGTCCGGGCAGGTGCCGACGACGACCTCGGCCCCGGCCTCCCGCAGCCGGCGTACCGCCGAGGCGAGGTGCGCCCCCGACTCGCCGGGGCTGCGCATGGCCGTGGCGTCGTTCGCCCCGATCAGCACCACCGCGACGTCCGGCCGGTCACCGAGCAGCGCCCGGGCCACCTGGGTCGCCAGGTCGGTGGAGCGGGAACCGGAGACGCCCACGCTGGACAGGTGCACCCGACGGCCGGTCGGCCCCTCGGCCAGCAGGTGGGCGAGCTGCCCGCCGACCGTCTCGTCGAAGCGGGCCACCCCGACGCCGAGCGCCGAGGAGTCGCCGAGCAGCACCAGCCGCAGCGGTGGGGCGCCGACCCGGCCGACCGTGGCCCGTAGCGCCAGGCCCAGCTCGGGCTGGGCGTACTCGCGGTTGCGGGCCGCCACTGCCTGGCCGGCGAGCACCGCCGCGCCGCCGATCGTCCCGGCGACCAGGGAGACCGCCGCGGCCCTGCCGAGTCGTACGGCCAGCTCGGCACCGACCGATCGGCCGGTCACGATGTCACCGCCCGGAAGCCCGGGTCGGCCGGGACCGGCCCGGTGTGGCATTCGTGGCACCCGGTGGTTCGCTCGCTGTGCTCGCTCATGCCAGTCCCTCCAGTTGGGGTGAGTCGGCGGTGCCATCGGGCTGCGGCACCGGGCCGACGCCGAAGAAGGCCCGCCGCCGTAGCTGCGCCCAGCGGCCGGCCGGGCCGTGCTCCCGGCCCCGGACCTGGGCGCCACTGACCTCCGTGCCGGCGTGCCGGGCCGCCTCCTGGGCGGCCCGGGGCAGCGACCGTACGCCCTCGCCCCCGGCCAGCACCGGCCGGCGTTCCCCGCCCCCGAGCGCCGACAGCACGGTCGGCAGGAGCGCGGCGGCGGCCATCGCGTAGCCCTCGGCGGAGGGGTGGAACCGGTCCCAGGCGAACATCCGGGTCGGCTCGGCGGAGAACCGGGGGCCGAGCAGGTCACCGAGGGAGACCGTCCAGCCGCCCGCCTCGACCACCGCCACCGTCTGGGCGGTGGCGAGCTGCCGGCTCCACCGCCGGGCCAACCAGCGCAGCGGAGGCTGGATCGGCTGGATCGCGCCCAGGTCGGGGCAGGTCCCGACGACCACCTCGCAGCCGGCGGCGCGCAACGTGCGGACCGCGTCGACCAGGTGACGGACCGCCACGGAGTACGGCGTGCGGTTGGTGACGTCGTTGCCGCCGACCATGATCACAGCGACGTCCGGTGCGCACTCCAACGCCGCCTCGACCTGCGGTTGGAGCCCGGTCGAGAGCGCGCCGACCACGGCGAAGCGGTGCACCCGGACGGCCCGGTGCAGTCGCCGGGACAGCCCGGTGGCCAGCAGCGCCCCCAGGGTCTCCCGCCGCCGCAGCACCCCGTAGCTGGCGGCGGAGGAGTCGCCGAGGATCACCAGGGTCAGCGGCGGGCCGGGAATCTTGGCGCCGTACACACCGTCGCAGCGTGGTGGTGGGGCCTCCGCCATCGGGATGGTGCGCCGGGCCTGCCGGGCCTGGCCGAGCAGCACCCCGCCGGTCGCGGCGACGGCAGCCGCGGTGGCACCCGTGCCGATCACCGCCAGCCGGGCCACCTGCCGGGCGCGGTGCCAGCGCGGACCCACCGGTACGACGGAACCAGCCACCCCCATACAGCGACATTATCGCGCCGGAACGACACTCCGCTTCCGTCGCGACGGCCGGTTTCAGGGCTGGGCGACGTCGGTTCTGGGTACCTGATCCGGTGGCGGGGTCCACCTGTGGCCGCCCCGCCGCAGGTGGCGACGGCTTGCGCCGGGCAGTCACGCTTGTCGGTGGAGAGGGGCTGGATGAGATGGGTAGGACATTGAAGCGGACCGCGGCCTTCACGGCGCTGGCCCGGTCGCTGGCGGCGGGCGCCCGGGGTGGCCCGTCGCTGGGCACCCGGCTGGCGGCGCTGCCCCGGATGATCCGGGCCACCGCCCGGGGCGAGTACGACGGCGGGCTCCGGCTGGCGATGATGACGGCGGCGACGGTCTACGTCGTCTCGCCGATCGACGTGGTGCCGGAGCTGTTCCTGACCGTCCTCGGTCTGGTCGACGACGCCGTGATGGTCACCTGGCTGGCCGGTAGCGTGCTGTCCGAGACCGAGCGCTTCCTGGAGTGGGAGGCCCGTCGCGGCTCCGTCATCCCCGGTCATGTGGCGCTCTGACAGCACGTACCCTGAGCGACGAAGGACCGTCTGCCAGGCCGCCGTCCCCGGCGCCGCAACGAAGGGCACAACGAGGTGCAGTACTACGACAACGTCGTCGACCTGATCGGCAACACCCCACTGGTACGGCTACGCAACGTCACCGAGGGTATCCGGGCGACAGTGCTGGCGAAGGTGGAGTACCTCAACCCGGGCGGCTCGGTGAAGGACCGGATCGCGCTGCGGATGGTGGAGGACGCCGAGGCCGCCGGGATCCTCCGGCCCGGTGGCACCATCGTCGAGCCGACAAGCGGCAACACCGGTGTCGGGCTGGCCCTGGTGGCCCAGCTCAAGGGCTACCACTGCGTCTTCGTCTGCCCGGACAAGGTCAGCCAGGACAAGCAGGACGTGCTGCGCGCGTACGGGGCCGAGGTGGTGGTCTGCCCGACCGCCGTCGCCCCGGAGGACCCGCGTTCCTACTACAACGTCTCCGACCGGCTGGCCCGGGAGATCCCCGGCGCGTGGAAGCCCGACCAGTACAGCAACCCGGCCAACCCGCGCTCGCACTACGAGACCACCGGCCCGGAGCTCTGGAAGCAGACCGGGGGCGGGCTCACCCACTTCGTCACCGGGGTCGGCACCGGCGGCACCATCTCCGGCATCGGGCGCTACCTCAAGGAGGCCTCCGAGGGGCGGGTGAAGGTGATCGGGGCCGACCCGGAGGGTTCGGTCTACTCCGGCGGCACCGGTCGGCCCTACCTGGTCGAGGGCGTCGGTGAGGACTTCTGGCCCGAGACGTACGACCGGGGGATCGCCGACCAGATCGTCGAGGTCTCCGACAAGGCGTCGTTCGAGATGACCCGGCGGCTGGCCCGCGAGGAGGGTCTGCTGGTCGGCGGCTCCTGCGGGATGGCCGTGGTGGCGGCGCTGGAGGTGGCCCGTGCCGCCGGCCCGGACGACGTGATCGTGGTGCTGCTGCCGGACAGCGGCAAGGGCTACCTGTCCAAGATCTTCAACGACCGGTGGATGGCCCGGTACGGCTTCCTGGACCACGCCGGCACCGAGCCGACCGTCGCCGACGCGCTGGCGGGCAAGCCGGGCGGCCTGCCCGAGCTGGTGCACGTCCACCCGACCGAGACGGTCCGCGACGCCATCGACTACATGCGCGAGTACGGCGTCTCCCAGCTCCCGGTGCTCAAGGCCGAGCCGCCGGTGGTGACCGGCGAGGTGGCCGGCTCGATCGCCGAGCGGGACCTGCTGGACGCCCTGTTCACCGGTCAGGCGCACCTGCACGACACCATCGAGCGGCACATGGGCGACCCGCTGCCGATGATCGGTGGCGGTCAGCCGGTGAGCGAGGCGGTGGGCCTGCTGGAGAAGTCCGACGCGGCGCTGGTGCTGGTCGACGGCAAGCCCAAGGGCGTACTGACCCGGCAGGACCTGCTCGCCCACCTCGGCGCGCACTGACCCGACGCACCTCGGCGAGGGCTCCTTCCACCGGAAGGGGCCCTCGCCGTGTCGGGCGGGCGGGGCGCGGTCACACCCCTACAACGGGCGGGCGTAACGGAGCTGAGGGACGGGGGCGGGGCCGATCCGCTCCTTCCGGGTCTGGCCGGTCCAGGTCCAGCCGCCGTGTTCGTAGAAGCCCCGGGCACCGGTGTTGCGCTCCAGCACCCAGAGCACCGCCCGACGCCAGCCCCGGGCGCGCATCACGTCCAGCGCGTCGGCCATCAGCGCCCGGCCGGTGCCCCGGCCCCGCTCGGCCGGATCGAGGTGGATGGCGTTGAGCAGGCCGGTCGCCGGGTCGCCGGCGTCGTCCGGGCCGAGGTAGCTGAACCCGACCAGCAGGCCGTCCCGCTCGGCGACGGTCATCAGGTGCTCGTCGCGCTCCCACGTCCACCGTTCGACCCAGTACGCCCCCATCGCCTCGGGCGTCGGGTCGACCAACGCCTCGGGTGGCAGGAACGACGAGTACGTCGCGACCCGGGACCGCTGGTGCATGGCGCCCACCGGCATCAGGTCGTCGGCGACGGCGGGACGCAGCGTGACGGTCACCCGGCCGAGGCTACCCGCCTGGGCGGTACCGGCACGGTGGTCAGGTCCTCGGCGACCACCAGTTCCCCGGTGAAGTGCTCGCGGGCCTCGTCGTGGAAGCGACGCGGGTCGGCGTACCGCTGGGAGAAGTGGGTGAGCACCAGCGTGCGTACCCCCGACTCGGTGGCGACCCGGGCGGCCTGGCCGGCGGTGAGGTGGCCGACCTCGGCGGCGAGCGCGGCCTCCGACGCCAGGAACGTCGACTCGATGACCAGCAGGTCGGCGTGCTCGGCGAGGGCGTACACCCCGTCGCAGAGGCCGGTGTCCATCACTAAGGCGAACCGCTGCCCCGGCCGGACCACGCTCACCTCGTCCCGGGTGACGCGGCGTCCGCCGACGTCCAGGTGGCCGACGCGCAGCAGCTCACCGACCGCCGGCCCGCCGATGCCGTACGCGGACAGCCGCTCCGGCAGCATCCGGCACCCGTCCGGCTCGACCAGCCGGTACCCGTACGTCTCGATCGGATGCCGCAGCCGGCGGGCCTCCAGCGTGCCGACGCCCAGGGTGATCCGCTGCCCGTCGGCGGTGATCGGCTCGACTGCCAGCTCGGCGGTCTCGTGGAAGCTGCTGGCGTGCCGCAGCCGGGCGAAGTACTCCGCGCCACCGGCCGGGAAGTGCACCGCCACCGGGTGCGGCACCCGGTCCAGGGAGAGCCGCTGGATGGTGCCGGGCAGGCCGAGGCAGTGGTCGCCGTGGAAGTGGGTGACGCAGATCCGGGTCAGGTCGGTGGCGGTGACCCCGGTGTGCAGGAGTTGCCGCTGGCTGCCCTCGCCCGGGTCGAAGAGGATGACCTCGTCGTCCCAGCGCAGCACGTAGCCGTTGTGGTTGCGCAGCCGGGTGGGGGTCTGGCTGGCCGTGCCGAGCACCACCAGCTCGCGCATGGACAAGGCCAGCCTCCTGCGGGAACGAAGCGACCCCCGGGGCTTCCGCGCGTGCGCGGGCCGACTGGACTGGGTCGGCACCCCGGGGGTCGGGTGGCTGTCGTGGTTTCGCCGCACCGCTGCCACACGGTCTCGACGATCATTCTTGGTCTTTCACTGTCGAGGACAGCGGCTAGCGGACAGCCACCTCACGAGTCCGATTGCTATACAAGTCTGGACCACCTCCTTTCCCGTGTACCGCCACGCTACCCATTGCACCCCGGCTGCCGGTAGTGATTTTTCGCGAGATCCCGCAGACGACGTCACGTCGGCGGGGAGGGCCGCCGGCCGGTGACTTTTGTTCAACGAAGCGAAAGTTCGTGCCCATCCGGCCTATCTTTCGCCTGAAGTGAGCATTACTCTCTGCCCCACAGTGGCCACCTCCCGCCGCTGCCCGCCCGAGCCGTCCCCTCGGTCGCTCCCCCGTGAGGTGAACCGTGACCTTTTCGTCCACCACCCGCAGGAACACCCGACGATCCTTCACCCTCGGCCTGGTCGGTGCGCTGGCCGTCGCCGCCGGCCCGGTCCCCCCGGCCGGCGCCGCCCCGCCGGCCACGCCGCGGCCGTCCACCGCCACCGGCGCGACGGTGGCGAACCCGGTGGTCGCCGGGCCGGTCGCCCGGACCACCCCGGTCGGCGACCCCGGCCACGGTTACCCGTTCCTCGCCACCGACGTCGACCTGGCCGCCGCCGGCTACGTCGAGGAGGAGTTCTTCCTCTTCGGCACCGCCACCCGGTACGCGGTGCAGGGCACCCAGAGCGCGACGACCATCGGCACCGACCAGCCGTTCGGCACCCGGCTGGTGGTCCGTCGACCCGCCGCCGCCAAGAAGTTCAACGGCGTCGTCATCGCCGAGTGGAACAACGTCAGCAACCAGTGGGACCAGGAGGTCGACTGGTTCCAGTCGCACGAGCATCTGATCCGCTCGGGGTACGCCTGGGTCGGGGTCTCCGCCCAGCGGGCCGGGCTGCACTCGGCCACCGGGCTCAAGGCGTGGAGCCCGAGCCGGTACGGCCCGCTGGACGTCACGGTGGGCGGCACGGTCACCGACGACAGCCTCTCGTACGACATCTTCAGCCAGGCGGTGAAGGCGGTCCGCAACCCGACCGGCGTCGATCCGCTCGGCAAGCTGCCGGCCCCGCAGTACGTGATCGCCACCGGCCACTCGCAGTCAGCCGGCCGGCTCGCGAACTACTACAACGGCGTCCAGCAGTCGGCGAACGTCCTCGACGCGGTCGTCCTGCACGGCGGTGGCGGGGCGCTGCGGACCGACCTGACGACGCCGGTGTTCCGGATCAACTCCGAGGGGGACGTGGCCAGCGGCATCCTCCCCGCAGCGGCCCGGGCCCAGGCCGACTCGCCGGTCCTGCGCTCCTGGGAGGTCGCCGGCGCCTCGCACGGCGACTGGAAGCTGATCACCGACTACGGGCCGCTGCGCAAACGGGACATCGGCAGCTACCCGGGTGGCTACCCGGGCGAACCGCAGACCTGCACGCTGCCCTCGCTGTCGCGGATCCCGCAGCACATGGTGCAGAACGCGGTATACGACCACACCGTCGACTGGGTCGCCCACGGCGTGGCCCCGCCGACCGCCCCGCAGATCCAGACGACCACGACGACCCCGCCGGCCATCGCCCGGGACGACCTCGGGCTCGCGCTCGGCGGCATCCGGCTCGCCCAGCACCAGGTGCCGCTGCGGGTCAACAGCGGCAGCAACAGCGGACCCGGTTTCTGCTTCCTCGACGGCAGTTCGGTGCCGCTGACCGACGCGCAACTCGCCACCCGATACCCGACCGTCGGGTCGTACGTGGACGCCAGCGTCGCGGCGACGCTCGCCGCCGCCGAGGCCGGTCACCTTCCCGCGTCGTTCACCCGCGACCCCGCCTGGTACTCCGACCTGCGCGACCTCATCGCGGAGTACGTCACCGCCGGCCGGATCACCGAGTACGTGGCGGCCCGGCTGGAGGACCGGCTCCAGCGGGCCGAGCAGGCCGGCACCGCCGGCAACGCGGCTCGGGCCGGCGAGCTGCTGGAGCAGTTGGCCGACCGGGCGGAGCAGCGGATCACCCGGGATCCGGCGGCCCGGGACGCGGTGCTGCGGGTGACCGAGGCGTTGATCGCACTCCTCGACGCGGCGGAGCACCGCAACCGGTGACCCGGGCGGACAGTCCGACGCCACGGTGAGGGGCCGAGGCGCCCGGTGCGCGGCGGGTACGACGGAAGACGTCGTGCCCGCCGCGCACCGGTGGAACGGTCACGACGACGTGCACCCGGCCGGTGGGACGCGCCGGTCGGCGGTGACGGCGGTCAGTCGATGCCGATCGGGCCCTCGCGCGGGCCGTCCCCGCCCGCCGGCTGCACCGCCAGGGACGGGAAGTCGGCCAGGTCGCCCTCCGGTTCGGCGTCCCACTCGGGGAAGACCAGGTCGCTCTGGAGATAGAGGCAGAGCAACTGGGTCAGGTGTGCCAGCCCGTCCAGGTGGGTGCGCTCGTGGCCGTGGGTGGCGTCCACCCCGAAGCCGAGCAGGGCGACCCGGGCGTGCGCGCCCGCCTCGACCGCCGCCGCCACGTCCGAGCGGTAGTAGTCGAAGACGTCGCGGACCAGGTCCACCCCGTGTTCCCGGGCGATGGCGGCGAGGTTGCGGGTCAGGTGGTAGTCGAACGGGCCCACCCCGTCACCCATCGCCAGGGTGGCCGCGTCCTCCCGGGACTGCTGGCCGGGCGCGACCACCGCCGCGTCCACCGAGACGATCTCGGCGACGTCCGGGTCGAGACCGTGGCTGGCCCCGTGGCCGATCTCCTCGGTGACGGTGACCAGCAGGTGGGCGGTGACCGTCGGGGTGATGCCCGCGTCCACCACTGCCTTCAACGCGGTCAGCACCGCCGCCACCCCGGCCTTGTCGTCCAGGTGCCGGGACTTCACGTAACCGGACGGGGTGATCATCGGATTCGGCAGGAACGCCACGAAGTCGCCCGCGTCGATGCCCAGCGCCCGCAGCCCGGCGATGTCCTCGACCGGCTCGTCGACCCGTACCTCGACGTGCTGCCAGCCGACGCCCTGGAGGTCGACGTCGTCGTTGTAGCGGTGCCCGCTGGCCTTCAACGGCAGCACCTGGCCGGTGACCACCCGGTCCAGGTCGTCGGTGAAGATCCGTACGTGCGCGCCCTCGGCGAACCGGGCCGAGTGGGTGCCGATGGTCTTCAGCTCCAGCCGACCGTTCTCCTTGAGCCGTTTGACCATCCCGCCGATGGTGTCGGTGTGCACCACGATCGCCCGGTCGGCCCCGGTCTGCCGGGGGCCGGGCAGGCAGGCGCTGAGCGCCCCCCGCCGGGTCAGCGTGGACGGGATGCCGAGCGCGGAGAGCCGTTCCCCCACGTACTGCTGCACGTGGTCGGTACGCCCCGACGGGCTCGGGATGTCGAGCAGTTCCAGCAGCACCTGGCGCAGGTAGTCCAGGTCGATCTCCAGGGGCTTGAGGCTCACGCGACCCCTCCGGGCCCGGCCGGGCTCCAGAGGCGCTGCGGGGCGCGGGTGCCCGGGAAGAGCAGGTCCACGAAGCGCTCGGCGGTGGGCTGGGGCTCGTGGTTGGCCAGCCCCGGCCGCTCGTTGGCCTCGATGAACACGTGCTCGGGCTGGTCGGGGGCGGGGACCAGCAGGTCCAGCCCGGTCACCGGGATGTCCAGGGCCCGACTCGCCGCCACGCAGGCGGTGGCGATCGTCGGGTGCAGTTCGGCCGTCACGTCGTGGATTGTGCCACCGGTGTGGAGGTTCGCCGTCCGACGCACCGCCAACACCTGCCCCTCGGGAAGCACGTCGTGCATCCGGTGCCCGGCCTCGGCCACCACCTCGCGGGTCATCTCGTCGATCGGGATCCGGGACTCGCCACCGGTGGCGGCGGCCCGCCGCCGGCTCTGCCGCGCGATCAGCTCGGTGACGTCGTGCACGCCGTCCCCGGTGATCTGCGCCGGTCGGCGCACCGCGGCGGCCACCACCTCGTGGTCGATGACGATGACCCGCAGATCCTCGCCCGCGCGCAGCTCCTCGATCAGCACGTCGGGGCAGAACCGGCGGGCCAGCTCGACGGCGGCGGTCAACGCCTCGGCGGTACGCACCCCGACTGTGATGCCGTTGCCCTGTTCACCCCGGGCCGGCTTGACCACCACCTGGCCGATGTCGGTGAGGAAGGCCAGGTCGTCGGCGTCACCGGTGGCGGTCCGGCCACGCGGCACCGACAGGCCCGCCTCGGTGAGGATCCGCCGGGTGACCCGCTTGTCGTCGCAGCGGCTCATCGCCACCGCCGAGGTCAGCTCGGACAGCGACTCGCGGGTGACGATCGTCCGGCCGCCGTTGGTCAGCCGCAGCTCACCCCAGTGGGCGTCGGTGACCTCCACCCGGATGCCGCGCCGCATCGCCTCGTCGGCGACGATCTTCGCGTACGGGTTCAGCTCGTCGTAGCCCGCCGGGGTGGCCGGCAGGAACAGCCGCTCGTTGATCGGGTTCTTCCGCTTGACGCAGAGCGTGCCGGTGCGGTGGAAGCCCAGCCGCTCGTAGAGCCGGATCGCGCCGGAGTTCTCGGCCAGCACCGACAGGTCGACGAAGGCGCGTCCCCGCGCGTCCAGCCGGTCGGCAAGCTCGGTGAGCAGGGCCTGACCGGTGCCGGGCGGCGCGGTGTTGAAGTCCACGGTCAGACACCAGAGGCTGGCGCCGTTCTCCCGGTCGCCGAAGACCGCGACGTGGTCGACACCGGTGATGGTGCCGACGATCTCCCCGGTGCTCGCCTCGGCCACCAGGTGCAGGAACCGCTCGGTGCGGGCGTTGTCGACGAGCACCTCGACCGGCGCGGTGACCATGCCGTTGCGGGCGTAGATCCGGTTGACCGCGTCCGCGTCGTCGGCGTCCCGCAGCGGCCGGACGACCAGCCCCGGGATCTCCATCCGGTCGGTGGCGGCGGGCCGGCGCTCACCCAGCGGCAGCCGGTAGGTCAGCGACGGGTCGATGAACAGCTCGTCGGGCAGCCGGGACACCAGCACGTGCGGATCCCGCAGGTAGATGCAGATGTCCCGGGCGCCGGCCGCCTCGGAGCGCAGCACGTGGGCCACCGCGACCTGCTCGTGGAAGGTCTGGCCGAAGACCAGTCGCCCCCAGCCGCAGTCCAGCACCACGTCGGACGGGCCGGCGGGTTCCCGGCGGGGCTCCGGGGCGGCTCCGGGCGCGACCGGATCGCCGCCGGGGCCGATCCGTTCCCGGCGACGGCCGAGCACCCGCTCCCGGTCGGTACGGGCCGTGCCGGTCGCGAGGGTCTCGTTCACGGTCAGTCGATTCCGTGGCTCTGGAGCCACATTTCCAGGAGTCCCAGTTGCCACAGTTTGTTTCCGTTCAACGGGGTGAGTTCGGCGTTCGGATCGGCGAGCAGCGCATCGACGTAGTCGGCGCGGAACAGGCCACGGCGGCGGGCCTGCGGTGCGTCGAGCGCGTCGCGGACCCGGTCGAGGAGCTTGCCCTCCAGGTGGGTCAGGCCGGGGACCGGGAAGTAGCCCTTGGGGCGGTCGATCACCTCGTGCGGCAGGACCCGGCGGCCGATCTCCTTGAGCACGCCCTTGCCGCCCTGTGCCAGCTTCAGCTCGGGCGGGCAGCTCGCCGCCAGCTCCACGAACTCGTGGTCGAGGAACGGCACCCGGGCCTCCAGGCCGTGCGCCATGGTCATGTTGTCGACCCGCTTCACCGGGTCGTCGGTGAGCATGATCTGGGTGTCGATCCGCAGGCCGGCGTCGACGGCGGTCTGCGCCCCGGCCCGGCCCAGGTGGGCGGCCACGAACTCGCGCGCCGGGTCGCCGTCGGCCAGCCACACCGGGTCGAGCACCCGGGCCAGCCCGGCCGCGTCCCGGTCGAAGAACGCCTTGGCGTACGTGTCGAGCGCCTGCTCCCGGTCGATGCCGGCCAGCGGCGGGTACCAGTGGTAGCCGCCGAGGATCTCGTCCGCGCCCTGGCCGGACTGGACCACCTTGACGTGCTTCGACACCTCCTGGCTGAGCAGATAGAAGGCGACGCAGTCGTGGCTGACCATCGGCTCGCTCATCGCGGCCACGGCCGCCTCCAGCGGCGGCACCAGATCACCGGCGGCCACCTTGAGCTGGTGGTGGTCGGTGCCGAAGGTCTTCGCCACCAGGTCGGAGTAGACGAACTCGTCGCCCTCCCGGCCGCCGACCGCGTCGAAGCCGATGGAGAAGGTGGACAGCCCGGAACGGGTCTGCCCCTCGCCGGCCAGCAGCGCCACCACCAGGCTGGAGTCCAGGCCACCGGAGAGCAGCACGCCCACCGGGACGTCGGCGACCATCCGGCGGCGGACCGCGGTGGTCAACGACTCCAGCAGGGCGTCCTGCCAGTCCCGCTCCGACCAGTCGGCGCGGGACGCGTCCCGGGTGAACGACGGGTCCCAGTAGACGTGCTCGTGGGTGCGGCCGTCCGGCTCGTAGACCCGTACGGTGGCCGGGGGCAGCTTGGCGACGCCGCGCAGGATGGTACGCGGCGGCGGCACGATGCTGTGGAAGCTGAGGTAGTGGGCCAGCGCCACCGGGTCGATCGTGGTGTCGATCCCGCCACCGGCCAGCAGGGCGGGCAGGGTGCTGGCGAAGCGCACCACGCCCGGCGTCTCGGCCAGGTAGAGCGGCTTGATGCCGAGCCGGTCCCGGGCCAGCACGAGGCGGCCGGTGTCCCGCTCGGTGATCGCGACGGCGAACATGCCGATCAGGTGGTCGACGAAGTCGAGCCCCCACTCGGCGTACGCCTTGAGCACCACCTCGCTGTCGCCGGAGGAGAAGAAGCGGTGCCCCAAGGCCAGCAACTCCTGGCGCAGCTCGCGGTAGTTGTAGATGCAGCCGTTGAACACGCCGGTGAGCCCGGCGGCCGGGTCGACGAGCGGTTGTCCGCTGGCGGCGGAGAGGTCGATGATCTTCAAGCGGCGGTGCCCGAGGGCGACCGCCCCCTGGGACCAGACCCCACTGTCGTCGGGCCCCCGGTCACTCATCGTGGCCGCCATGCGTTCCACCGCCGACACATCGGCACGGGAACCGTCACGGCGGAACTCTCCCGCAAGTCCGCACATGCCAGCCAATGCTGCCAGAGCTTGTTGCAGTTCGCCTGTTGAGACGATGACGAACGTGTGACAGCTTGCTACGATGCGCCGTCACGGACGGTGGTTGGCTGTCACGGGCTCGGTTCCTGCCCGCCCGGTGACGGATGCCGCGAATGCGCCGGGCCCACGGTGTGACGAACACCGCAGACCCGGCCGTGGCGCTCCGGGTCAGCCGGCCGTACGCGCCACCCCGACCGGGCAGCTCAGCCCGTTCGGTCCGTGGTTGCAGTAGCCGTTCGGGTTCTTCGATCCTGGCGAACGGTGCACTACTGATTTCCGCCTTGAATCAACGCGACCGGTAAGCGTCGGCGCGGTGTTCGATTGCCGTCACGGTCACGACGCGGTCGTCCTCGTCGATCTGGTAGAGGACGCGGTACGTGCCGCGCCTGGCCGACCAGGTGCCTTCGAACGGCGGCAGAAGAAGTCGTTTGCCCACGCGATGCGGGTTGTCGAGGAGAGCGGTGGTGATGAACTCGTAGACGGCCGTGGAGATCTTCGCTGGTAGTCGTCCGGCCAAGGCGCGAGCGGCCGGGCCGGTGACCTGAAGTCGGTAGCGGCCGGGGCTCGGACCGGTCACCTTGCCTGCTTCGATCGCTTTGCCATCAGCGCTGCGAGCTCGTCGGCGTCGAGGACGTCGCCGGCTTCGACGGCGGCCTTGGATTCACCAAGTTGCCGCATGGCCTCGGCGCTGGAGAGAACCTCCAGGGTCTCTTCCAACGCGGCGAGGTCGTCGGCGGAAATGAGCACAGCGGCGGCGTGGCCGTGCCTGGTGATCTCTATCCGCTCATGGGTCGAGGCCACCTCGTCGATGAGTTCCGAAAGGCGGTTGCGGGCATCGGTGAACGGCACGACAGTCATGCTCGAAGTATAGGTAGTTTCTGGCGTGAAGTCTGTACCAAATTTCGGCCGAGGCCACCGGGCCGTGAGGCCCGGCGGCCTGTGGTGGCTAGTTGGTCTTGGCTACACCAATCGGGCAAGTCATGCCATTGGGGCCATGGTTGCAATAACCACCTGGGTTCTTCGTCGGGGCGAGGTACTGCTGGTGGTAGTCCTCGGCGAAGAAGTAGTCGCCCAGCGGGGCGATCTCGGTGGTGATCTCACCCTTGCCGGCCCGCGCCACGATCGGTGCGAACGCGTCCCGGGACGCCTGCGCGGTGGCCAGTTGTCCGTCGGTGGTGGTGTAGATCGTCGAGCGGTACTGGCTGCCGACGTCGTTGCCCTGGCGCAGCCCCTGGGTCGGGTCGTGGTTCTCCCAGAACACCTTGAGCAGGTCCTCGTAGCCGATCAACGCCGGGTCGTAGACCACCTGGACCACCTCGGCGTGCCCGGTCATCCCCGAGCAGACCTCCTCGTACGTCGGGTTGGCGGTGTAGCCGCCCGCGTAACCGGCCGACGTGGTGAGCACCCCCGGCAGCGTCCAGAACAGTCGCTCGGCACCCCAGAAGCAACCCATGCCGAAGACGGCGACCTGGGCACCCTCCGGGAACGGGCCCTTCAGCGACGACGGCAGGACCTCGTGCCGGTCACCGATCGGCAACGCGATCGGGCGGCCGGGCAGGGCCTGGTCGGGGCTGATCATCTCGGCCTTCATGCGGCGAAGGAACACGGTGGAACTCCTCTCGTACCTCTCCCCGCCTGCAACACCGGCGGGCCCGGCTTCCTTACCCGCTGGACTGCGTCGCTCGCCCGCTGCGGCCCCCGGATGTCGGCGTGGCTCAGGACAGGGCGGTGGCGACCCGGCCGGCGTAGGAATCCGCCTCCGCGTCGTCGGCGTAGCGGGTACGCGGCCAGAAGAAGCCGCGCAGGCCGTCGCCCCTGGTCCTCGGCACCACGTGGGTGTGCAGGTGGGCCACCGACTGGGACACCCGGTTGTTCATCGCCACGAACGTTCCACCGGCCCCCAGACCGGATTCCACGGCGACCGCCAGGCGTTGCACCAGGCCGAAGTAGCCGGGCAGGTCCGCCGCCGGCAGGTCGGTCAGGGTGACCAGGTGGGCGCGCGGCACCACCAGGACGTGCCCCTTGAAGACCGGCCGGGTGTCCAGGAACGCCACCCCGTCCGGCTCGTCGGCCACCCGGAACGCCGGCACCTCCCCGGCCACGATCCCGCAGAACACACACCCGCTCACCCGCGCAGCGTAATGCCGCCCCGCGCGGGGCGGTCCCGTCCGGGTTGCCGGCGACGGGACGGCGCGGCCGACTAACGTCTCGGGGATGAGTCACGGCTTCGAGACGCTCGCCATCCACGCCGGCCAGGACCCGGAGGCCCGGACCGGCGCGGTGATCCCACCGATCTACCAGACCAGCACGTACGCCCAGGACGCCGTCGGTGCGCCCCGGCAGGGCTACGAGTACAGCCGCTCCGGCAACCCCACCCGGGACGCGCTCCAGGAGTGCCTGGCCGCGCTGGAGGGTGGCCGGGTCGGGCTCGCCTTCGCCAGCGGCCTGGCCGCCGAGGACACCCTGCTGCGGGCGGTGTGCAAGCCGGGCGACCACGTGGTGATCCCGGACGACGCGTACGGCGGCACGTACCGGCTCTTCGCCCGGGTCGCCGAGCGCTGGGGCCTGGACTACAGCCCGGCGAAGGTCTCCGACGTCGACGCGGTCCGGGCGGCGATCCGCCCCAACACGAAGATCGTCTGGATCGAGACGCCGACGAACCCGCTGCTCGGCATCGCCGACATCGCCACCCTGGCGGCGGTCGCGCACGACGCCGGGGCGCTGCTGGCGGTCGACAACACCTTCGCCTCGCCGTACCTCCAGCAGCCGCTCGCGCACGGCGCGGACGTGGTGGTGCACTCCACCACCAAGTACGTCGGCGGCCACTCCGACGTGGTCGGTGGTGCGCTGGTCGTCGCCGACCAGGCGCTCGGCGACGAGCTGCGCTACCACCAGAACGCGATGGGCGCGATCAACGGGCCGTTCGACGCCTGGCTCACCCTGCGCGGCATCAAGACCCTCGGGGTACGGATGGACAGGCACTGCGACAACGCCGAGCGGATCGCCGCCTTCCTCGACGGGCATGCCAAGGTCGCCCAGGTGATCTACCCGGGCCTGCCGTCGCACGCCGGGCACGAGGTGGCCGCCAAGCAGATGCGCCGGTTCGGCGGCATGATCTCCTTCCGGGCCGCCGGTGGCGAGGAGCACGCCGTGCAGATCTGCAACCGGGCCCGGTTGTTCGTCCTCGCCGAGTCCCTCGGCGGGGTGGAGTCCCTGATCGAGCACCCGGGCCGGATGACACACGCAAGTGCTGCCGGCTCGCCGCTTGAAGTTCCCGGCGATCTCGTGCGACTGTCTGTCGGCATCGAGACGGTCGACGACCTGCTCGCCGATCTGGAGCAGGCGCTGGGCTGACCGCGGGCTGGGAAGAGGTGGCCGTGCAGGACATCATGCCGACCTGGGTGGGGGCGACCGCCAAGCAGATCGCCCGGGGCGTACGCCGGGGCGACGTCTCCGCCACCCAGGTCGTCGCCGACCACCTCGACCACATCGGTCGGGTCGACGCCGCCCTCGCCGCGTTCCGGGTGGTCCGCGCCGGTGAGGCGATCACCGAGGCGGAGAAGGTCGACGAGCAGGAGGAACTGGCGAACCTGCCGCTCGCCGGGGTGCCGGTCGCGGTCAAGGAGAACACCCCGGTCGCCGGGCTGCCCACCTGGAACGGTTCGGTCGCCGCCCGGACCGCCGTGGCGGAGGCCGACCACGAGGTGGTGCGCCGGTTGCGCGGTGCGGGGGCGGTGATCCTCGGGGTGAGCCGGATGCCGGAGCTGGGGCTCTGGGCGATCACCGACGACGCGACCGCCGTCACCCGCAACCCGTGGGACACCCGGTACACCCCCGGGGGGTCCTCGGGCGGGGCCGCCGCCGCGGTCGCGGCCGGCCTGGTGCCGATCGCGCACGGCAACGACGGGCTCGGGTCGATCCGCATCCCGGCGGCCTGCTGCGGCCTGGTAGGGCTCAAGCCCGGTCGGGGCGTGGTCCCTTGCCAGCTCGGTGCGGAGGACTGGTTCGGGCTTACCGAGCACGGCGTGCTGACCACCACGGTCGCCGACGCCGCCGTCGGCTTCCAGGTGCTCGCCGGGCGTCGCCCCGACAAGCTGGTCCCGCCGCAGCGGCTCCGCGTCGGCGTGTCACTCCGTTCGCCGGTGCGCGGCGTGTCCCCGGACGCGCCCAACCGGGACGCGGTGGCCGCCGCCGGCCGGTTGCTCGCCGCCGCCGGGCACGACACCGTACCCGCCGATCCGGTCTATCCGACCGCGCTCGGCCTCCAGGGCATCGCCACCTGGTTCGCCGCCGCCGCGTCCGACGTGCGGGCCGCCGGCATCGACCGGCGCAGCCTGCAACGACGTAGCCGCCGGCACGTCGCGCTGGGGGAGTGGGCGCAACGCCGGGGGTACGTGCGGGAGGCCGACCGGGCCGCCTGGCGGGAGCGGTCCATCGGCTTCTTCGCCGACCACGGGGTCGACCTGCTGCTCACCCCGGCGCTGGCCGGGCCGCCGCCGGAGGCCACCGCCTGGTCCGGCCGGTCCTGGCTGGCGAACATGAAGACCAACATCCGGTACGCCCCGTTCGCCGCGCCGTGGAACGTCGCCGGCCTGCCGTCGATCGTGGTGCCGGTGGGTCGCCGGCCGGACGGCCTGCCGGTCGCCGCGCAGCTGATCGGCCCGCCCGGCTCGGAGCTGCTGCTGCTCGGCGTCGCCGGCCAGTTCGAGATGCAGGCCCCGTGGACCCGGCACGCCCCCGGCTATCCCCGGGTCGACACGGCCTCTCCGGCCGTCACCTGACCACACTGTGAGCGAGCCGTCGCCGCTGGTGGCGGGCGGTGTCGCCGCCGTCGGGGCCGAGGTCGGGTGGCACGATCGGGGCATGACGGAACTGGTCGACCTCGCCGACGTACGGGCCGCGCGGGAGTTGCTCGCCGGGGTCACCCGGACCACCCCGCTGGAGCCCTGCCGGCCGTTGAGCGCGGCGCTCGCCGGGCCGGTGTGGCTCAAGTGCGAGAACCTGCAACGCGCCGGGTCGTACAAGGTGCGCGGCGCGTACGTGCGGATCTCCCGGCTGTCGGCGCAGGAGCGGGACCGGGGGGTGGTCGCGGCCAGCGCCGGCAACCACGCCCAGGGGGTGGCGCTCGCCGCCGGCCTGGTCGGCACCCACGCCACCGTCTTCATGCCGGTCAACGCGCCGCTGCCGAAGGTGGCCGCCACCAAGGGGTACGGTGCCCGGATCGAACTGGTCGGCAACACCGTGGACGAGTCGCTGGTGGCCGCGCAGACCTTCGCCGAACGCACCGGAGCGGTGTTCATCCACCCGTTCGACCACCCGGACGTGATCGCCGGCCAGGGCACTGTCGCGCTGGAGATCCTCGAACAGTGCCCCGAGGTGCGGACGATCATCACCGGGGTCGGCGGCGGCGGTCTGATCTCCGGAATGGCGGTGGCCGCGAAGGCGCTGCGGCCCGACGTCCGGATCATCGGCGTCCAGGCGGCCAGCGCCGCCGCGTTCCCGCCCTCGCTGGCGGCAGGTGAGCCGATCCGGCTACCGGCGTTCGCCACCATCGCCGACGGCATCGCGGTAGGCCGGCCGGGGGAGATCACCTTCAGTCACGTCCGCAAGCTGGTCGACGATATGGTGACCGTCACCGAGGAGGACATCTCCCGAGCGCTGCTGATGCTGCTGGAACGGGGCAAACAGGTGGTCGAGCCGGCCGGCGCGGTAGGGGTGGCGGCGCTGCTCGCCGGTGCCGTGGAGGTGCGGACCCCGACGGTGGCGGTGCTCTCCGGCGGCAACATCGACCCGCTGCTGATGATGCGGGTGATCGAACACGGTCTCGCCGCCGCCGGCCGTTACCTGCGGGTCACCGTACGCTGCACGGACCGGCCCGGTCAGCTCGCGTCGCTGCTCACCGAGATCGCGGGGCACCGGGCGAACGTGGTCGACGTGGAGCACCAGCGGGCCAACCCGCACCTGCGCCTCGGCGAGGTGGAGGTGGCGCTGTCGGTGGAGACCCGGGGCGTGGAGCATTCCGACACCCTGATCAGCGCCCTGCGGGCCAGCGGCTACCAGGTGGTCTTCACCGCCGAGGCGTGACACCCGCGCCCGGCTCCGGCCGGCACCTCGGTGGGTCTCCCGGGTCCGCCCGGCCCTGGCCGGCACCTCGCTGGTTCCCGGGTCCGCCCGGCCCCGGTCGTCCGCGCCGGTCGCCGCCGGGTCGCGTGGACCCGGCGGCGTCGCGGCTCAGCCGGAGAAGGGCTCGAAGCTGACGATGGTCACCTTGATGTCCGCGCCGCTGGGCGCGGTGTAGGTGCAGGCCTGACCGGGACGACCGCCCAGGATGGCCTGGCCGAGCGCCGCCTCCGGGCTGTAGACCGTCAATTCGGTGGTGGCGGCGATCTCCCGCGACCCGAGCAGGAACGTCTCGGTGTCGTCCTCGTCGTCGTCGAAGTAGATCGTCACGACCATGCCCGGCGACACCACGTCGGCGGTCGGCGCCTCGCCGACCTGGGCGGTACGCAGCAGCTCCTTGAGGTAGAGAATCCGGCCCTCGGCCTTGCCCTGCTCCTCGCGGGCCGCGTGGTAGCCACCGTTCTCCCGCAGGTCGCCCTCTTCCCGCCGGGCGTTGATCTCGGCGGCGATGACCACGCGGTTGGCGATCAACTCGTCGAGCTCGGCCTGGAGGCGGTCGTGCGCGTCCTGGGACAGCCAGGTGGCGGGCGCCTTGTTGTCATTGATGGACACAGGCGTACTCCTCGGATGTGCGGACTGGCTGACAGGTGACTTACCAACCTACCAGTGGCCCGCACTTGCGGGCGTCGTCGATCACCCGGTCGGGGGACGGCAGCGGCTTCCGCTGCCCGCCCGGCGACTCAACCCAGCCGGCTCCCGCTGCCAGCCCGCTCCCGCTGCCAGCCCGCTCCCGCTGCCGCGGCCGGCGACTCAGCCTGCGGGGCGGCAGCGGACCACCTCGCCGATGAACGGGCGTTCGGTGGTGGTGACCCGGTGCCGGGTGGTGACGTGCCGCTGGCCGGGGGCCGCGGTCACGGTGACCTCCTCGTGGCCCACCTCGGCCCCGTCGTGCGAGCGGGCCCGCGCCAGACACACCGCCGAACCGCCCGCGGGCACGGTCACCCGGAACTCGACGAGTACGCCGGTGTCGCTGACGTCGGTGTAGGTGATCACCTCGGGCTTGTATTCCGGGTCGCCGTAGCGCTGGTAGAGCTGCGTCGCGGCGAGGACCAGCCCGGCGACCAGCACGGCCCCCAGCAGCCAGCGCAGCACCGGTCGCCGGCGCTCGGGCTCCCGTCGGCGACCGTACCGGCCGGGCGGGAAGACCGGCGCGGCCGAGGGAACTGTGGCGTGCGTCTCGGTCACCGGCGGGCATCTCCTGGCGTTGTTGTCGGCGGCATCGGCAAGAATGACAGGGTCCATCTTCCCAGCCCGGGGCCGAGCGTGGTTCGGCAGGTCGGCAGCCGCGCCGACAGGTCACCGTGGCAGGTCAGGCGAGCGGCCCGGACCGGGTCGCCGGCGGGCACAGACGAGGAGCGCCCACGTTGGCAGAGAAGCTGCGGCTCATGGCCGTGCACGCACACCCGGACGACGAGTCCAGCAAGGGCGCCGCCACCATGGCGAAGTACGTCGCCGAGGGGGTGGACGTGCTGGTCGTGACGTGCACCGGGGGTGAACGGGGCAGCGTGCTCAATCCCAAGTTGGACCGCCCCGACGTGTGGGCCAACATCGGCGAGATCCGCCGGGCCGAGATGGACGCCGCGCGGGCGATCCTCGGCGTCGAGCAGGCCTGGTTGGGCTTCGTCGACTCCGGCCTGCCCGAGGGCGACCCGCTACCGCCGCTGCCCGAGGGGTGCTTCGCCCTGCAGGACGTCGAGGTGGCGGCCGGGCCGCTGGTGAAGCTGATGCGGGAGTTCCGCCCGCACGTGGTCACCACCTACGACGAGGAGGGTGGCTACCCGCACCCCGACCACATCATGTGCCACAAGATCAGCATGGCCGCCTTCGAGGCGGCGGGCGACCCGACCCGCCACCCGGAGTTGGGCGCCCCCTGGCAGCCGTTGAAGCTCTACTACGACATCGGCTTCTCCAAGGGCAAGCTCCTGGCCCTGCACGAGGGCGCGCTGGCGGCCGGTATCCCCTCGCCGTACGAGGACTGGCTCAAGCGCTGGGACGAGCGGCCGGACAAGGGTTCGCGGATCACCACCCGGGTGGAGTGCGCGGAATACTTCCCGGTCCGCGACGACGCGCTGCGCGCCCACGCCACCCAGGTCGACCCGGACGGCTTCTGGTTCCAGATGCCGATGGAGCTCCAGCAGCACTCCTGGCCCACCGAGGATTTCCAGTTGGCCCGCTCGATGGTCGAGTCCCCGCTGCCGGAATCCGACCTCTTCGCCGGGGTACGGGAAGCAGCCCATGCCGGATGACCGGCGGCCGGGGCTACGCTGAGATTCCACCGCACATCGGAGAAACACCATGCTGAACGCTGTCCAGGTGCTCGCGGAGAACAACTTCGGGGACACCCGCACGGGCGGTCTGGCCGGGCCGATGGGCCTCTTCCTCATCGTGCTCCTCGGCACCGCCACCGTCCTGCTGATCCGCAACATGAACTCCCGGCTGCGCCGGCTGCCTGAGCGGTTCCCCGAGCAGGGTGGCCCGGCCGGGACCGATCGGACCGATTCGTCGGCCACCGGTCCGTCGGACGGGACGCCCGGGCAGGAATCACGTACGAACCTGCCCAGCGGCCACCAGCAGCCCTGAACGGGTAGCCGGCGCGTGAATCACGCCGATCCAGGGCGTCGCCCCCTGTTGCGGCCAACCGGATTGGCTTAGCCTTCCGCCGGGGGGACGAAAGTCCCTGAGCCGTGCGCGGGAGGGGGTGCCATGACCGTCGCAGCCGCGTTCGTCCGTCGCGCCGCCGACGGCCCCGCGGACGGAGCCGGGCGGTGACCTCCGGCCGGACCGGCGCATCCGACGACGGGCCGACGCCTTCGCACGCCCCGCCGCGGGTGCGCGTCCTCACCGCCGCCGTGACGTTGACCGCGTTGATGGCGGTGGTGATCGGCCTGCGCCTGCCGACCGCCCTGCCGCCCGACGACCCGCTCCCGCCAGCCGGCCGGTTCGGCATCGCCGTCGCGGTGTTCGCGGTGTCCCAACTCGCCCGGCTGAGGTTCCGCACCGCCACCGGCATGGTGAGCATCACCTGGGGCGAGGCCGCGCTGATCGTCTGCCTCTACCTGGCCCCGGCCGGCTGGTTACCGGCGGCCGCGCTGCTCGGCACCGGCGCAGCCTGGACGGCCATGTCGCTGGCCGCCGACCGGCGTACCCCGGTGGAGCTGTTGCGGATCGCCACCTCGTTGACGGCGGCCACCGCGCTCGCCGTCGCCGTCGCCACCGCGTTCGGTGCGCCGCTGTTGGCCGGTCCCACCCCGACGCTCGTACCCGCCCTCGTCGTCGGTGCGGTCACCTACCTGTTCACCACCGCCGGGCTGGGCGGGGTCACCCTGGCCCTGCGGCACGGCGCGGCGGTCGGCCCGCCGCTGCTCGTCGCGCTGCGCGGCAAGGTGTTGATGTTCGTCGGCAACGTGGTGGTCGGCCTGGTCGTGGTGGCGCTGCTGGAGATCGACCCACGCTGGCTTTTGCTGCTGCCACCGCTGCTCTGGTTGCTCCAGCAGACCTACCGGCACCGGCTCCGCGCCGACCAGGAACAGCGCACCTGGCGGGCGTTCGCCGAGGCGACCGCCGCCCTCAACCAGCTCGACGAGCGGGGGGTGGCCACCGCCGCGGTGACCGGCGCGCTGACCCTGTTCGGCGCCGAGCTGGTGGACGTCGACGTGGCCCGGGGCGACGGCCGCTGGCGGCGTTACCGGGGGGACTCCTCGGGTCAGGTGCGGGACCGGGAGGCCGGGCCGCCCGGCGGGGCGACCCCGGACGCCTGCGAACTGGCCCGGCCGCTCGTCGTCGGCGACGTCCAGGTCGGACAGTTGCGGGTCCGGTTCCCCGCCTCCGGGCCGCCGAACGACCGGGAACGGGACGCGCTGGCGGCCTACTCCGACGCGTTGGCCGCGGCCCTGCACGACGCGGCGACCCACCGGGAGCTGCGGCTGGTCAGCGCCCGCTCGTCGTACGACGCGGTGCACGACGCGCTGACCGGGCTGGTCAACCGGACGGCCATGCTGACCAAGGGCGACCAGGCGCTGCGGCAGCTCGCCCACGACCACCCGGTGGCCCTGCTGCTGCTCGACATCGACCAGTTCAAAGAGGTCAACGACACGCTCGGGCACGCCGCCGGCGACCAGTTGCTGCGGCTCACCGGCAACCGGCTGGGCACCCTGGCCCGCCCCGGTGACCTGCTCGCCCGGCTCGGCGGCGACGAGTTCGCCCTGCTGCTGACGTCGGTCCCGGTGATCGGCGACCGGACCGCCCCGATGGCGTACGCGCTGCGGCAGGCCCGGGAGATCGCCGAGCGGCTGGCCGCACCGACCGAGGTGGCCGGGGTGCGGATGTCGGTCGAGGTCTCGGTGGGGGTGGTGGTGGCCGGGGCGGGCACCGCCGACCTGACCGAGCTGCTGCGCCGGGCCGACATCGCCATGTACCAGGCAAAGGAGGGCGGCGGCAGCGTCGCCGCGTACGACAGCACCCGGGACGCCGCCAGCACCGACCAGTTGGCCCTGCTGGCCGAGCTGCGGGAGGCGTTGCAGGCCGACGACCAGCTGGTGCTGGCCCTGCAACCCGCGGTCGACCTGGCCACCGGTGCCCCGACCGGGGTGGAGGCGCTGATCCGCTGGCAGCATCCCCGGCGGGGCTGGCTCGGCCCGGCCGACTTCATCCGCCCGGTGGAGCACAGCGAGCAGCTCGGCACCTTCACCCGGTACGTGCTGGACAAGGCGCTTTCGGTGGCCGCCGCGTGGGCCCGGGACGGGCTGGACGTGCCGATCTCGGTGAACCTCTCGGCGCGCAGCCTGCTCGACCCCCGACTGCCGGCGGAGATCGCCGACGCGCTGCGCCGGCACCAGGTGCCGCCGCACAAGCTGGTCCTGGAGATCACCGAGACGGTGATGATGAGCGAGCTGGAGGTGATCGACGAGGTGCTGGCCACCCTGCGCACGATGGGCGTCCAGTTGGCTGTCGACGACTTCGGCACCGGGTTCTCGTCGCTGTCGTTCGTGACCCGGATCGCGGTGGACGAGCTGAAGGTGGACCGCTCCTTCGTGATCCGGATGGCCGACTCGCCGGAGGCGGCGGCGATCGTCCGGGCGACTGTCGGTCTCGCCCACGAGTTGGGGCTGCGGGTGGTCGCCGAGGGGGTGGAGACGGCCGAACAGCGGGCCGCCCTGGCCGAGCTGGGCTGCACCGCCGCCCAGGGCTACCACTTCTTCAAGCCGATGCCGGCCGACAAGATCGGCGCGGTGCTCGGCTCGCTGCGGGACTCCGCCGAGTCGAACGTCTTCCCCCTCCGCGCCGACGGCGCCTCCTGAACCACCGCCCCGCCCCAGGCGTGCGGCGACGTCAGGAGCGAGGCGACATCGTGCTGGATCCACGATGTAGTGGTGCCGGAGGGCCCCGAGGCCACTACATCGTGGATCCGGCACGATCCAGCGGTGAGCGCGGTGAGCGCGGTGAGCGCGGTGAGCGCGGTGAGCGCGGTGAGCGCGGTGAGCGCGGTGAGCGCGGGGGCCGGCGCGGTGGTGCGGCACGACGTGGTCCGCGTCCCGGGGGGCGATGTAGCGGTATCCGGCCGACCGGATACCGCTACATCGGCGACATTGCGAGCAGGGTCCGCCGGGGTGGGCGAGGGTGCGAAGGTGCGAGGGGTGGGGGTGGGGTCAGCCGCGGGGGAGGACCTCGGCGACGACCGCCGGCATCGCGGCCCAGTCGGCGGAGGCGACGCTGGCGTGGGCGGCGGCGAGTTGGGCGAGGCGGGCGCGGGCGGCAGCCTGGTCGGTGTTGCCGACTGCCGGGGGGACGTTCTGCGCGTCGGTCATCACCAGCAGGTAGTGGTTGGTGTCGTACCAGGAGGTGTCGATCCCGCCGGTGACGTACGCGCTGGCGTCGCCGTCGAAGAGGACGAACCACGGGCGCAGGCCGGTGTCGGCGTACCGGCTGCGCGGGTCGCCGGACTGGGCCCGGTGCACCGCGGGGAACGCCTGCGCCTGGCCGAGGGTGCCGGCCGCCGCCAGGCCGACCAGGTGCTGGGCGTACTCGATGTCGGTCCACAGGGTGTCGGTGGGGTTGCCCTCCTCGACGGTGCCGGGGATCAGCTCGACGATCACCTTCCCGGCGAGCTGCCCCCGGGTCGGCCAGGCGTTCGCGCGGGCGGCGGCGTCCAGGGTGGCGTACCCGCCGCGCAGGTCGGCGGGGCGGAACACCCGGCTGCCGAGCCGGGCGGCGAGCACGGCGTCGAGCTGCACCGGCCCCTGCCCGGTACGGCTGCTGAAGCCGGTCTTCAGCTCCAGTTTGAGTTGGAGCGGGCCGGCGTCGGGGTGGGCGTCGAACCAGAGCCGGATGTCGTCCAGGCAGTTCTCCAGGTTCTTGTTGCGGGTGCCGGTGTAGAGCTGCGCGGGGGTGGTGGCGGCGACGCAGTTGTTGTCGTTGCCCAGCGGGTTGGAGTGGCTGACCCGCCACTGCTTGGTGATGATGTCCGGCCAGACGTCCAGCTCGATCAGGCCGGGGCGGGCGTCGAGCGCCTGCGCCAGGTAGCTGTACGTCCCGCGTTCGTACGCGTTGTGCGTGCCGACCACGGTGGTCGCCGAGACCCGGGTGCCGGGGTCCACCGCGGCCGAGGCGGGTGCGGCGGTGCTGAACACCGCCGCGACCACCGCGACCGACGTGAGCGCCGACAGGAGACGGGAACCGCGCATGGGGGTACCTCCTCGCGGGCCGGTGCCGTTCACCGCACCCGCACAGATCAAAGTCGATGAATGTGAACGGGGGAAGACCCGATTTCGGCGGGACGGTTGCCCCGGCGGGTGCGACCGGGGCTGGGTAGGGTCGTCGGGTGAACCGACTCGCCCAGGCCACCTCGCCGTACCTGCTCCAGCACGCCGACAACCCGGTCGACTGGTGGCCGTGGTGCGACGAGGCGTTCGCCGAGGCCCGACGGCGGGACGTCCCGGTGCTCATCTCGGTCGGCTACTCCGCCTGCCACTGGTGCCACGTGATGGCCCACGAGTCGTTCGAGGACGAAACGGTCGGCGCACTGGTCAACGCCGGCTTCGTGGCGATCAAGGTGGACCGCGAGGAACGGCCCGACGTCGACGCCGTCTACATGACCGCCACCCAGGCGATGACCGGCCAGGGCGGTTGGCCGATGACGGTCTTCGCCACGCCCGACGGCACCCCGTTCTTCTGTGGCACGTACTTCCCGAAGCCCAACTTCGTCCGGCTGCTGGAATCGGTCGGCACCGCGTGGCGGGAGCAGCGGGAGGCCGTACTGCGGCAGGGCGCCGCCGTGGTCGAGGCGATCGGCGGCGCCCAGGCCGTCGGCGGACCCACCGCCCCGCTCACCGCCGAACTGCTCGACGTCGCCGCCGACCAACTGGCCCGCGAGTACGACGAGACGAACGGCGGTTTCGGCGGCGCGCCGAAGTTCCCGCCGCACATGAACCTGCTCTTCCTGCTCCGGCACCACCGGCGCACCGGTTCGGCGCAAAGCCTGGAGATCGTCCGGCACACCGCCGAGGCGATGGCCCGGGGCGGCCTGTACGACCAGCTCGCCGGCGGGTTCGCCAGGTACTCGGTGGACGCCCACTGGACGGTGCCGCACTTCGAGAAGATGCTCTACGACAACGCCCTGCTGCTGCGGGTCTACACCCACCTGTGGCGGCTCACCGGCGACCGGCTGGCCCGTCGGGTGGCCCGCGACACCGCCCGGTTCCTCGCCGACGAGCTCCACCGCCCCGGGGACGGGTTCGCCTCCGCGCTCGACGCCGACACCGACGGGGTGGAGGGCCTCACCTACGCCTGGACCCCGGCCCAGCTCGTCGAGGCGCTCGGCGAGGAGGACGGCCGGTGGGCCGCCGACCTGTTCGACGTCACCGAGGAGGGCACCTTCGAGCCGCGTTCCGCCGCCGCTCAGGACGGCGCGGCGGACGCAGCGGGGTCCGGCACGAGCGTGCTGCGGCTGGCCCGGGACGTCGACGACGCCGACCCGGCGATCCGGGACCGCTGGCGCAGCGTGGTGGGCCGGCTGCTGGCCGCCCGGGACACCCGTCCCCAACCGGCCCGCGACGACAAGGTGGTGGCCGCCTGGAACGGCCTGGCGATCACCGCGCTCGTCGAGTTCGTCCAGGTCGCCGCGATCCGGGTGGCCCCCGACGACGAGGACGCCAACCTGATGGACGGGGTCGCCATCGTCGCCGACGGGGCGCTGCGGGACGCCGCCGAACACCTGGCAGGCGTACACCTGGTCGACGGCCGGCTGCGGCGGGCCTCCCGCGACAAGACGGTCGGCGAGCCGGCCGGCGTGCTGGAGGACTACGGCTGCGTGGCCGAGGCGTTCTGCGCGCTGCACCAGCTCACTGGCGAGGGCCGCTGGCTGGAGCTGGCCGGGGGCCTGCTGGACGTCGCACTGGCCCGGTTCGCCGCCCCGGACGGAGGCTTCTACGACACCGCCGACGACGCCGAACGACTGGTCGCCCGACCGGCCGACCCGACCGACAACGCCACCCCGTCGGGCCGGTCGGCGATCGTGGCGGCGCTGACCGCGTACGCGGCGTTGAGCGGGGAGACCCGCTACCGGGAGGTGGCCGAGGCGGCCCTGTCGACCGTCGCGCCGATCGTCGGCCGGCACGCCCGGTTCACCGGGTACGCGGCGGCCACCGGCGAGGCGCTGCTCTCCGGGCCGTACGAGATCGCGGTGGTCACCGACGACCCGGCCGGGGACCCGCTGGTCGCCGCCGCGCACCGGCACGCCCCGCCCGGCGCGGTGGTGGTCGCCGGCCGGCCCGACCAGCCCGGTGTGCCGCTGCTCGCCGACCGGCCGTTGGTCGACGGGCGGCCCACCGCGTACGTCTGCCGGGGTTTCGTCTGCCAGCGGCCGGTGACCTCGGTCGACGACCTGATCGCCCAGCTCACCTGAGCCGGTCCGTCTGGCGTGGGTGGCCCTCGGGTGGGTCGGCGGGTCGGCCCGGTTAGGCTGGCGGCGCTATGGATTCCCGTACCGGTCTGCCCGTCGTCGGCATGGTGGGTGGCGGCCAACTGGCCCGGATGACCCACCAGGCCGCCATCGCCATCGGCCAGTCACTGCGCGTGCTGGCACTCGCCCCCGACGACGGCGCCGCGCTCGTCGCCGCCGACGTGCAGTACGGCGACCATACCGACCTCGCCGCGCTGCGTACCTTCGCCAAGGGCTGCGACGTGGTCACCTTCGACCATGAGCACGTCCCGACCGAGCACATCCGGGCCCTCGCCGCCGAGGGGGTGAAGCTCTTCCCGCCGGCCGACGCGCTGCTGCACGCTCAGGACAAGCGGGTCATGCGGGAACGGCTCGGTGCGCTCGGTGCCCCCAACCCCGCGTGGCGGCCGGTGGACGACCCGGCGGACCTGCTCGCCTTCGGCGCGGAGCAGGGCTGGCCGGTGGTGCTCAAGGCGGCCCGGGGTGGTTACGACGGGCGTGGTGTGTGGCTGGTCGACGATGCCGGGCAGGCCGCCGAGCTGGCCGCCACCCTGCTCGCCGGCGGCACTTCGCTGATCGTCGAGGAGCGGGTCGCGCTGCGCCGGGAGCTGGCCGTGCAGGTGGCCCGTTCGCCGTTCGGGCAGGTCGCCGCCTACCCGGTGGTGGAGACGGTGCAGCGGGACGGGATCTGCATCGAGGTGCTGGCCCCCGCGCCGGGTCTGCCGGAGGAATTGGCCGTCGCCGCCCAGCAGCTCGCCATCGACCTGGCCACCGCGCTCGGTGTGGTCGGCCTGCTGGCGGTGGAGCTGTTCCAGACCGATGCCGGGCTGGTCGTCAACGAGCTGGCGATGCGCCCGCACAACTCCGGGCACTGGACCATCGAGGGGGCCCGTACCTCGCAGTTCGAGCAGCACCTGCGGGCGGTGCTCGACTACCCGATGGGGGACACCTCGTTGACCGCCCCGGTGGTGGTGATGGCGAACGTGCTCGGTGGTGAGCCGGGCGGGATCTCCATCGACGAGCGGTTGCACCACCTCTTCGCCGCCGAACCGGGCGCCCGGGTCCACCTGTACGGCAAGCAGGTCCGACCGGGCCGCAAGATCGGGCACGTCACGGTGCTCGGGAACGACCTGGACGACGTACGGGAGCGGGCTGCACGGGCCGCCCGTTGGCTGCGGGAGGGGCACGCGTGAGCACCGTCGGGCTGATCATGGGCAGCGACTCGGACTGGCCGGTGATGAAGGCCGCCGCCGAGACGCTCGACGAGTTCGAGGTGCCCTACGAGGTGGCGGTGATCTCCGCACACCGCACCCCGGTCAAGATGATCGAGTACGGCCGGGACGCCGTCGACCGGGGGCTCAAGGTGATCATCGCCGGGGCGGGTGGTGCCGCCGCGCTGCCCGGCATGGTCGCCTCGGTCACCCCGTTGCCGGTGATCGGTGTACCTGTCCCGCTGAAGCACCTGGACGGGATGGACTCGTTGCTGTCCATCGTGCAGATGCCGGCCGGTATTCCGGTGGCCACCGTGTCGATCGGCAACGCCCGCAACGCCGGCCTGCTCGCGGTCCGCATCCTGGGCGCTGCCGACCCGGCGCTGCTCAAGCGGATGACCGCCTTCCAGAACGCCCTCGAGGCCCTGGTCGCCGAGAAGGACGCCGCCCTCCGCGCCTCCCTCGGCTGACCGCCACCCCGCCCGCTACTCCCCCTCGTGCCGTCGTACCCCCCTGCACCGCCCTCATCAAGCGCAGGAACCCGGGCCACCCGATCCGCTCAATCCACCCCGCGACCACCCGGCCCAGGGCGTCAACGCCCGCGTCCACCCGGCGGACTCGGCCCGACCCGGTCCGACCCCGCCGTGACCCTCCGATCTATCTCATCGCGCGCAGCGCCATCTGCAACCTGTCCTGGGTACGGCGGCGACGTTCGTTGCTCGCCCCGAGCACCAGCAGCACCAGGCCGACCGGAATGAGCATCAGCCACGGCCCGAGGCTGAACAGGGCGTGCACCGCTGCGATCGCTGTCACCGCCGCGCCGACGATGACCGGGGCCTGCTGCCGGCTGGTCGAGCCGAACACCAGCACCGCCACCGCGCCGAGCAGCAGCAGCACCTGGCGCAGCATGCTGGAGTCGGTGGCCAGCACGATCGCCAGGGTCGGCACGAACGCCGCGACCAGCGCCGGGCCGTACGCCACCCAGCTGGAAAGGTCGGGGCGCTGGCGCAGCTCCAGGAGGCCGACCAGCAGGGCGAGCGCCGCGAACGGCAACGTGTACGCCTCCGGCAGCGCCACGTCGGCGACCCGCATCAGGATCCACCAGGCGACGATCTCGCAGCCGACCACCGCCCAGAAGAGGATCCGCCGCTCCACCGGTCGCCGTCCCGGCCGGGCGGCGGCGACTCCGAGTACGGCACCCCAGGCGGCGAGCAGGGCGGCGATGTGGCGGGGGGAGTCGAACGCCAGGGCCAGTGCGATGAGTGCGGCGGCGTACCCGCTCCACTCGACCGTGGCGGCCTCCCGTTGCGCCTCGGGGCGGCGCAGCCGGGGCAGCGTCGCGGCGAGGACCTGCAACACCGCACCTACGGCGAGCACCCCGAACGCCGACCAGACGGCGGCGAACCCGGCCACCAGACCGACGGTGAGCACGAAGAGTTGCGCCGTCAGCGAGGCGAACAGCCAACCGAGGATGCGGGCCCGTGCGGTGGTGCCGAAGAGTGCGGCGATCACCCCGACGGCGACCGCGCCGCCCAGGGTGAACAGGGTCAGTCCCCGGCTGGCCAGGCTGCCGGCCAGCCCGGCACCGCCGCCGGCCAGCCCGATGGCGAAGACCAGCACCCGGGCCAGCCGCAGCGACCGGGCCCGCTCGGCGAGCGGCGGCGGCGGGGTCAACGCGAGCCCCAGCATCGAGATGGTGAACACGGCGAGGGCGGCCAACGCGTTCTCCGGCCAGGCCATACCCAGGGCGATCGGCGTGATCAGCAGCGTCACCGCCAGGCCGGGCAGCACCACCGGCACCGCCCGGGACCGACGTCCACCACTGAGACCGGTGGCGGCCAGCGCGGCGGTGCCGGTGAGCAGCAGAGCGGTGAGCACGTGCGTCGGGTCGACCAGCTCCGGCGGTGCGGTACGCAGCTGCGGCGGTGGGCCCTGCCAGACGTGGGCGAGCATCCGGTACGGCTCGACCAGCGCCACGAAGAGCAGCGGCGCGAGGGAGACCAGGGCCAGCACGGTGGGCACGGCCGCCGCGGCCAGCGCCCCGGCGGCGGGACTGATCCGCCAGCGCCGTTGTGTGCCGTCGTCAGGCAGCCGGCGCAGTGCCCCGTCCAGCAGTACCTCCCAGCGGCGCATCGGTTGGGCGGAGCCGACCGGCGGTACGGTCGCCGCCCGGACCAGTTCGGCGAGGACACCGAGTAGCGCCGCTGCGGCGGCGAACACCCCGGACGGGAGGTCGACGAAGATGGCGGCCACCGCGCTGACGGTGGCGCCGCCGGTGATCGCCGCGCTCGCGTACGGCAGATACTGCGGGACCTGGCGGCGGACGGCGGCCACGGCGGCCAGCCCGAAGCTGGACGCGGCCAACGCGGCGGTCAGCAACACCTGCGCGGAGTGGCCGAACTCGGCGGCCAGGGCGGCCACCGCACCGGGGAGCGCGAGCAGCGCGGCAGCCGTCGCCGCCCCGCCGATCTGCACCAGGTGCGGCGGCATCCCCTCGGTCTCGACGTCCTCCACCAGCGAGGGGGCGAGGGAACGGGCCACCGCCGCCACGGTCAGGCCGATCAGCGCGATACCGCCCAGGGCGAGCGCGGTGGTCCACGGGCGCACCAGCCCGGCCCCGGCGGCGTGCAGCGCGACCACCCCGGCCACGGCGGCCCGGGACAGCCCGGCACGCGGGTCGGCGGAGGCCACGGCGGCCATCCCGAAGCCGGTGGCGACGGTCAGCCCCACCAGGACGGGCGACCACCAGGGCAGGTCGAAGGCGGCCGGCACGCCGATGGTGGCCAGCACCACCCCGACGCCCGCCACGTCGTACTTCCAGGGGGGTGGGAGCAGGATCGCGGCGGCCAGCGCGAGCAGCGCCAACGCGACGGGGGCCTGCCAGGTGGAGCCGCCGGTCGGCGCGGCCGGCCAACCGGTGAGGTCACCGGCCCAGAGCGGTCCCGGGGTGGCCAGCACACCCACCCCGCCGCGCAGCGCCGACCAGCCGGCCAGCACCCCGATCAGGGCGGCGCCGACGGCGATGCCGAGCACCGGCCCCCGCCGCCACTCCTCGGGCATCGCCCGGGCGGCGACGGCGACCACCAGCACCAGCACGGCGGCGACCGCGAGCTGCCCGCCGGGGGAGATCACCGCCGTGATCCGGACCAGGGTGGCGATCAGTGCCGTGGTGACGGCGGCGGCGGCCAGGTCGGCGCCGTCCAGCGCGAGGTCGGAGCGCCGGCCGGCGTCGATCCGGCCGGCGAAGAGCAGCAGCAGGGTGGCGATCAGCACGAGCACACCGAGCCAGAGGTCGGCGGCGGTCCGGCCCGGGGCGAAGAAGGCGGCCCCGATCACCGCCAACGCGCCAAGCCCGGTGCCGACGGCGTGCGGCAGGGTCAGGTGTCGCTGCGACACCTGCATCATCGCCGCGTAGCCGAGGGTGACGCAGACGGCGAGGAAGCTCGCCGCCAGGATCGGCACCGTCAGCTCCCGCAGCACCGCCGGGGTGAGCACCGGCCCGGACGGCTCGGTGGCCGCGACGAATGCGGCGACCGCGCCCGGCAGCGCGAACGCCGCCCCACCGGCCGCCCACCCGGAGACGACGTCGGCGGCGGCCGGGGCGATCCGCACCCGGGGCGCGAGCGCCACCAGCACGCCCGCCAGCATCAGTACGGCCAGGGCGGCGGCGGTCACCGCCGGTCGGCTCAGCGCGGCGCCGGCCCCGACGAACCCGACGGCGGTGGCGGTGCCGGCGTGCACCAGGGCCGCCCGCGTCGTACCGGCGGAGATCCCGGCGACGCCGATCGCGACCGCCGACAGCACCATCGGCCAGGGTGCCGCCACCCAGCCCAGGCCCAACGAAGCGGGTACGGCCAGCGCGGTCAGCCCCGCGCCGACCACCGCGAACTCGCGGCGGATCTCGGGCGGCAGGGCCAGCACCGCCGCGATGGTGAGCAGCAGGGCGCTGGCGGCGAGCTGCCCGGCGGACGGCCCGGCCGCGGCCGTCACCTCGGCGGGGAACCGGGCCAGGTCGGCCCGCCAGGCCGGCAGCGCCGCCTGCACCGGTGCCAGCCCGGCCCGCAGCGCACCGCCGGCCACCACCAGGCCGCTGACGGTCAGCGCCGCGGCCGAGGCGAGCTGCGGCCCGCGTCGGGCGGCTTCCGGTACGGCCCGCACGGCCAGCCCGGTCAGCGTGATGACCACGGCGATCAACAGCAGCGCCCGGCCGGGGAAGGCCACCGCGGCGATCCGCCCCAGCGCGCCGATCGCGGCCAGGGTGAGGATGCCGGCGCCCACGTCCGGCAGCGGTGGGCGGCGCAGCAGCAGGGTGCCGGCCAGGGCCACCACCGCGGCCAGCAGCAGCGCCGCACCCGCCCCGGTGGCCGCCGGTACGGTCTGCACCCGCAGCAGGGCGGTGACCGCGTACGCCAGGGCGAGCGCCACCGCCACCCCGTGCAGCAGCCAGGTCGTCTCGGGTAGCCCGGGCACCGGCCGGTGCGCGCCGCTCGGGGTGGCCGCCGTGCCGTCGAGCACCTCGGCCGACTCCTCGGGATCCCCCTCCGGCCGGCCGTCCGGGGCGACCCGCTGCCGGGGCGGCGTGGCGGGACCGGGGGCGGCGGGTTCCGGTCGGGCCTGTCGTTCCCGCATGATGCCGGAGCGGACCAGCCCGAGGTCGAGCACGGCCACGAGGGTGAACACCACCGCCCAGCCGGTCGGGCCGCTGATCCAGCCGTGGGCGAGCAACGGCACCACGGGCTGGGCGGCCAGCACCGCCGCGAACCGGGGGGACCGCAGACCGGTGCCGACCGCGTAGGCGAGGGCGACCCCGGTGGTCAACGCGAAGATCATCCCGGAGAAGACCGCCCCGGAGGCGCCGATCCGGTCCACCGCCCACAGCGCGTACCCGGCCAGCGGCACCAGCAGCAGACCGACCGTGGCGATCGTCTCGGCGGTGGAGGTCAGCCCCCGCTTGGCGAGCACCGGTGGGGCGAGCAGCAGCAGGACGGTGGCGATGAGCAGGATGCCGAGCCGGGCCAGGGCGTCCATCGAGCTGGTCGCGACGGCGGCGAAGACCACCGCGGCCACCGCCAGCACCAGCGCGCCCAACCCGAGCGGGATGTTCTGCACCTCCCGGGAGGAGGCCTCCGCCGGATGCTCCGGGTTGTCTGCGCCGAGCCAGGTGGCCGTCCGGTAGGGCGGTGGGAGCGGCGGCTCGTCCGGGCCGGCGGTGGTGCCCTGCCGGGGCACCTTGGGTGGCGCTCCGGTGGCGGCGGTCGGTGGTCGGCGGCCCGCCTTGCGGCGGAGCACCCGGCGTGGCCGGGTGGCCTGCTTGATGCGTTCCTCGCCGGCGTGGGCGAGGGTGTCCCGCTGGAAGAGGGCGGCCTGCATCTTGGCGGCGATCTGTCGCTGCTCCCGGGCGATCTCGGCCTCGCGGGCCTTCATCTCGGCGATGGAGCGTTCGATCCCGGCCAGGTGCTCGCGCCACTGCGACTGCTCGGCCCCACAGTTGGGGCAGCGGGCCGCCGGCTTGATCTGCCGCCCGCACGAGGAGCACTGGAAGCTCTCCACGACATCCCTCCACCCCGGCCGGCCGCACTGTGGACGCCGTCCCCACGCAGCATGCCCTGAGCGGGCGTGGATTTCGACACCTACCGTTGCGTTGCGGGTAACAAAAACGCGCCGGTGCGGGGATCGTCAATCCCCGCACCGGCGCGTCGCGGCAGGCGTCAGGGGCGGCCCATGCCCCGGTACTCCCAGCCGGCCTGGGTCCACAGTGCGGCGTCGAGGCAGTTGCGCCCGTCGACGACCTTGCGGCCGGCGACCAGCTCACCGAGGACGACCGGGTCGGCGTTGCGGAAGTCGGCCCACTCGGTGAGTACGCAGACCAGGTCGGCACCGGAGACCGCGTCGTTCACGCTGGCCTCGTAGACCAGCTCGGGGGCGACCCGGCGGGCGTTCTCGGTGCCCTGTGGGTCGTACACGTGCACGTCGGCGCCGGCCTTGGCGAGCAGTGCGGCGACCGCGAGCGCGGGGGCGTCGCGGACGTCGTCGGTGTTGGGCTTGAAGGTCGCGCCGAGCACCGCGACCCGGGTGCCGGAGAAGTCCGGGCCGGCCGGGCCGGAGCGACGGCCGAGCAGGTCGGCGGCGAGTTGGAGGACCCTGGTCCGGCGGCGCAGGTTGATCAGGTCCACCTCGTGCAGGAAGCGCAGCGCCTCGCCGGCGCCGAGCTCCTGGGCGCGGGCCTGGAAGGCGCGGATGTCCTTGGGCAGGCAGGCGCCGCCGAAGCCGAGGCCGGCCTGGAGGAACCGGTTGCCGATCCGCGGGTCGTAGCCGATGGCGCGGGCGAGCTGGGTGACGTCGCCGCCGCTTGCCTCGCAGACCTCGGCCATCGCGTTGATGAAGGAGATCTTGGTGGCCAGGAAGGCGTTCGCGGCGACCTTGACCAGCTCGGCGGTGGCGAAGTCGGTGACCACCAGCGGGACCTCCCGGTCCTCGGTGGCGGCCAGGTCGAAGACGCCCTTGTGGGCGGCGTAGAGCATGGCGTTGGCCCACTCGCTCTTGACGCCGACCACGATCCGGTTGGGGCGCAGCACGTCGTCGACGGCGAAGCCCTCCTGGAGGAACTCGGGGCTCCAGGCCACCTCGACGGCCAGGTCGGCCGGGGTGTGCTTGCCGACGAGCTGCTCCACCCACTCGGCGGTGCCCACCGGCACGGTGGACTTGCCGACGATAAGCGCCTTGCGGGTCAGGTGCTGGGCCAGGGCGGTCACCGACGCCTCGACGTACGACAGGTCGGCGCCCATGCCGTCGGCCCGCTGCGGGGTGCCGACGCAGATGAAGTGCACGTCGCCGAACTCGGCGGTCTCGGCGATGTCGGTCGAGAACCGCAGCCGGCCGGCGGCCAGGTTGCGCCGCAGCAGCTCGTCGAGGCCCGGCTCGTGGATCGGCACCTCGCCCGCGTTCAGCTTGGCGATCTTGTCGGCGTCGACGTCGAAGCCGAGGACCTCGTAGCCCAGCTCGGCGTAGCAGATGGCGTACGTCGCGCCGAGGTAGCCGGTGCCCAGGAAGGTCACCCGGGGACGCGGCGCACCCGAGGGGGGCGTCACCGGGGAGATGGTCGGCGCCGGCTGGATGTTCGGGTACGGGATCGTCACGCCTGTCTTCTCCGCTCGCGCTGGCGGCGCTTCACTGCGTCGCAATCGGCTGCGGCGCCTGGCCCGGCACCGATGGAAAACCTGTCGTCCTGTCAGCGTAGTTGTGCGCTTCCGGGGGCCGTGCGGCGTGATCCTACCTGTCGGTAACATGGCAGGGGTCGCGATGGCTATTCTTCATTCTGCGGCAGTCGGCGGCCGGCAGGACGTCACAGACTGCGCATGATAGCGGTGAAATGGGAGGGTCGACATGGCCGCAGAGCAGACGTTCGACGTCTACCGGTTGCCCGAGGAGCACGACGCGATCCGCGAGGCGGTCCGCGCGGTCTGTGCCGCGAAGGTCGCACCGTACGCGGCGGAGGCCGACGAGACCGGTGAGTTCCCCCGGTCGTCGTACGACGCGTTGCGGGCCGCCGACTTCCACGCCCCGCACGTCCCGGTCGAGTACGGCGGGGCCGGTGCGGATGCCCTGGCCACCGCGATCGTGATCGAGGAGGTGGCGCGGGCCTGCGCGTCGTCGTCGTTGATCCCGGCGGTGAACAAGCTCGGCACGATGCCGCTGATCCTGGCCGGCTCCGAGGAGTTGAAGCGGCGTTACCTGACCCCGGTGGCCGCCGGTGAGGGGATGTTCTCGTACTGCCTGTCGGAGCCGGAGGCGGGCAGTGACGCGGCGTCGATGAGCACCCGGGCGGTGCGTGACGGTGATCACTGGGTGCTCAACGGGGTGAAGCGGTGGATCACCAACGCCGGTGTCTCGGAGTTCTACACGGTGTTCGCGGTGACCGACCCGGCCGCCCGGTCCCGGGGGATCTCGGCGTTCGTGGTGGAGAAGTCCGACCCGGGGGTCAGCTTCGGCGCGCCGGAGAAGAAGCTCGGTATCAAGGGCTCCCCGACCCGGGAGGTCTACCTCGACAACGTGCGGATTCCGGCCGACCGGATCATCGGTGAGCCGGGGACCGGGTTCGGCACCGCGATGCGGACCCTGGACCACACCCGGGTGACGATCGCCGCCCAGGCCGTCGGGATCGCCCAGGGCGCACTCGACTACGCCAAGGGTTACGTGCGGGAGCGTAAGCAGTTCGGCAAGGCGGTCGCGGAGTTCCAGGGCGTGCAGTTCATGCTCGCCGACATGGGCATGAAGCTGGAGGCGGCCCGGCAGTTGACGTATGCGGCGGCGGGGAAGTCCGAGCGCGGCGACGCCGACCTGACCTACTTCGGTGCGGCGGCCAAGTGTTTCGCGTCGGACGCGGCGATGGAGATCACCACCGACGCGGTGCAGTTGCTGGGCGGGTACGGCTACACCCGCGACTACCCCGTCGAACGGATGATGCGCGACGCCAAGATCACCCAGATCTACGAAGGCACCAACCAGGTCCAACGCATCGTCATGGCCCGCCAACTCCTCAAGGAATGACCGCCTGTCTCGTAGCTCTTCCGTTCCGGACGCCTACTTCGCACCTGACAGGCAAGGTGCGAAGTAGGTGTCAAGTTCCGTGAGCTGCCGTCGACCTCGATGTGAGGCTGCCGGCGGGTCAGCGGGTGAGGCCGAGGGTGGTGGCGAGGCGGGCCACGCCGGCGGCTGGCGGGCCGCTGCGGGCGATCTCGGCGACGAGGGTACGCGCGGCGGGGCGGTAGCGGACCTCGGCGGGCGCGATGGCGTCGGCGTCGACCAGCGTACGACCGGCGGCGGTGGGGTCACCGGCGTCGAGGTAGGCGCGGGCGGCGTCGACGAGGTGCGCGGCCCGATGCTCGACGGGGAGCCGACGCCAGTCGTCGCGGCCGATGGCCTTCTCGTGGCGGTAGACGGCCTCGGCCGTGTCACCGAGACGTTGGGCGGTGAGGAATCGGGCCAGCAGCACGGCGACGGGGCCGAATGCGGTGTGGTGCGGGTCGTCGTCGCTCGTACACCGGTCGGCGAGAACGGTGGCGTGGTCGATCAGGTGGTCGGCGCGGCGGCCGTCGCCGCAGCCGGCGGCGGCCAGCGCGGCCTGGAGGAACAGCGTTCCCCGTACCGCGTCGTCGGCGGCGGTGCCGATGGCGGCGACGGCGGCGGTGAGGGCGAGCCGGTCGCGGCCGAGCGCGCGCAGTGCCTGGGCTGCGGCGATGGTGGCGGTGCCGGCGCGGACGGGGTCGCCCACGGCGGCGGCGACGGCCCGGTCGGCGGCGAGCCAACCGAGGTCGGCCTCCCCGAGCTTGACCAGCACCGAGGCGGTGATCCGGTACGCGGACACCAGCGGTCCCGGCGTGGCGTGGGCGGCGTCGAGCAGGGTGGGCAGGGCCCGGAGAAGCTGGGTGTAGTGGGCATGCTGGTAGGTGAGCCAGGCATGCGCGACGTGCCGTTGCACCTCGTCGGGCGACACCGTCCGGGCGGGCCGGTGGTGGTAGCGGGCCAGGGCGGCGCGGACCGCGTCGACCCCGTCGAGGCCGACTGTCACGGCCGGTAGCGGCCTGCGGGGGTCGAGCAGGGCGGCCGGGTCGAGGCGCAGCACCTCGGCGATCTCCTGGACGGTCGAGTACCGGTCGAGGCTGCGCACGCCGCGTTCGACCTTGTCCACCCAGCTCTTGGACTTGCCGAGGCGGTCGGCGAGCATCTGCTGGGTCATCCGGCGGCGCACCCGCCAGCGGGCCACCCGCCGGCCGATCGGCAACTCGTCGGCGTCGGGCAGGACCGGCCGGGTCACCGGTTCCGCCCTATCGGCGGGTGGACGGCGGTGGTGGTGGACTCCCCGCAGCGCGGACACCACCTCGACTTGACCCGGAACGCCAGCAACCCGACCAGAAAGCCCGGCACCAGGCCACCGAACACCAACATCACCACTCCGGAAACCACAGCATCCTCACTTTCTGGCATGCCAAGGGCGGGACGCTGGCGTGCTCCCGTCACGCACTTGACTGTGGACGTTGCGGAGCGTGTTCAGCGCGTAACTAGAGTCCCCCATCAAGTGATGCTGCGCAAGCCTAAGTTCCCTGTCGGGTTGATGCTCCTCAGGTTAGGGGTGACAATCTGGTGATGCTGGGTGACGATGTGTGCATGTCTCGATTCACTCCCGCAACGCCACGATCTCGCCGACTCGGCCGGGAGCTGCGTAAGCTCCGCGAGGCAAAGGGGCTGACCGGCGATCGGGCAGCAGAGATCGTCTGCTGCTCGTCGTCCCGGATCAGCCGGATCGAGTCCGGCGAGATCAAGCTTCGTGCCGGGGACGTCATGGAGCTGCTGGTCACCTACGGCGTCAAGATTGACAGTGAAGCCGGCATCTCCCTGTTGGAGCAGGCCCGTGGCCTGCGTGAGGAGGGCTGGTGGCAGCGGCTCGGCGGCAAGTACGCCACCTACATCGCGTACGAGACCGAAGCCGTCGAGCTCAAGAACTTCGAGCCGATGCTGGTGCCCGGTCTACTGCAGACCGAGGCGTACGCCCGCGAGGTCAGCGTCATCGGCCGGGAGACCGACCCGGAGGGGATCAAGCAGCGGGTCACCGCCCGGATGACCCGTCAAGAGGTCCTGCACCGCAAGCCGACACCGCTGCGGATGCACGCGATCCTCTCCGAGGCCTCGGTGCGGACCGAGGTCGGCGGTCCGGACGTACTGCGGGAGCAACTCCACCACCTGGTCACGCTGAGTCGGCTGCCGAACGTCACGATCCAGGTGTTGCGCTTCGAGGCCGGCGCTCATCTGGCCGACGGTAGTGGCTTCGTCCTGCTCGCCTTCGAGCCGGACGACCCGCCGTTGGGCTACATCGAAACCCTTGCCGGCGAACTGTTCCTGGAGTCGAGCCGCGACCTGGCGCGGCTGTCGGCGGCGTACGACAATCTGAAGACGCTGGCTATGTCGCCCGCCGAGTCGATCAAGTTCATCAGGGAGTTGAGCGAGCATGGAACGTAACGCCTGGCGCACGTCGAGCCGGTCCGGCAGCAACGGCCAGTGCGTCGAGGTGCGGGATCGGGGTGTGCAGGTCGACGTCCGCGACTCCAAGGCCTCCGACGCCGGCACGCTGAGCTTCGAGCCTGCCGTCTGGGATGCGTTCATCAGCGGCCTTAAGGCGTCGCACTGACTGCTCTGGCCTGCCATCCGGCGACGGCAGGACGGCGGTTGACCTGCCGCCCGTCGCTTCACCTCGTTGCAGTGGCCGCCCTCAACCTTGGCGAGTAGATGGGTCGGCTCGGGTGGGCCGGTCCTGCCGGCCCACCCGACGGCGGTCAACGGTTCTCGGTGCTGTTCTCCGGCTTCGCGCCGTAGCGCGGCGGCGCGGACCACGGGGACTCGGTGCCGGTCCGCCGGGGCAGTGGCTCGGTGGGGGTGTCCAGGTCCGGGTAGCCGAGGGTGAGCGGCGCGGTGTCCGGCTCGCTGCGGGCGGGCGGACCGGCCGGCGGCCAGTCGCTCGTGGCGTAGCTGGGCGGCGGCGGGGTGTCGTAGTCGGCCGGGGCCGGTTCCGTCCCCGTCACCGGTTGCGGCCAGCGCCGCCACCGCTGGGCGCTGAACACGGCCACCAGCAGCAGCAGGCCGATCAGGAACAGGGTGCCGTTCTGCACCGGTTGGCGCAGCGGCAGCGGGTCGCCGAGCACCTTCCAGCCGGTCGGGATCCGGTCGAGCACGGTGAACGGTGCGATGAACATCCCGACGTACGGGGTGACCAGCAGCAGCCCGGCGACGAGCGGGCCGGCCGGTGAGGTGCGCAGCGTGCCGACCAGGCCGAGCAGGATGCCGGCGACGCCGAGGTAGACGGCCGGCTCGATCAGGTTGGCCGTGCTGTACGTGCCGATCTCCACCCAGCGGTCCACGGTCCGGCCCGACCCGTCCTGCCCGAGAGTGATCAGCACCCACGTGACGGGTGCCACCACCAACCCGGCGAGGAAGCTCCAGAGATGTCGCATTGGCGCACCGTACCGTTTCTGCCATGACCGAGCACCCCACCACCCCTGCCGGCAAGCCGACGTCGTACTCCCGGGTCACGCTGAGTCGCATCATGACCGCTGTCGATGTCAATCTGTACGGAACCGTGCACGGTGGGGTGTTGATGAAGTTCGTCGACGACGTGGCCGGCGCGGCGGCGGCCCGGCACAGCGGCGGCACGGCGGTGACCGCCTCGATCGACGAGATCGTGTTCTCCGAACCCGTCCGGGTGGGTGACCTGGTGCACGCCCACGCCCAGGTCAACTGGACCGGCAACACCTCGATGGAGGTGGGTGTGAAGGTGGTCGCCGAGCGCTGGGACTCGGCCGAGGACGAACCCGTCCGGGTGGCCACGGCCTACCTCGTCTTCGTCGGCGTGGACGTAGCCGGCGCCCCCCGCCCGGTCCGCCCAGTCCTCCCGGAAACCCCCGACGACCACCGCCGCTACAAGGAGGCGGAAATCCGCCGCGCCCACCGCCTGGCCAAACGCCGCGCCATCCAAGCCCACCGCGCCTCCTGACCCCACCCCCACCCCCACCCCACCCCCCACCCCCACCCCCCACCCCCGCCCGGCTCCCCTTCCCACCCCGGTGATCAAGAGACTTACGTCAACTCCGCGCCCAGTCCTGCCCCAAACCTCTTGATCACCACCCCCCAGCCCTTCGGCTGCGGCGTCCCGGCCCGGTGATCAAGAGGTTTGCGTCAGGTGTGGGCTCAATGTTGACGCAAACCTCTTGATCACCGGCTCCAGCCCGTCGGTGCGGCCGGGGCGGGATGCCCCGGCTGGGTGATCAAGAGGTTTGGGGCAGGTCCGGGCGGGATGTTGACCCGAACCTCTTGATCAGCGGGGTCTGGCGGCTTGATCAGTGGGAGCTGGCTGCTTGATCGGCGGGGGCGGTGCGGGGCGGGCTGCCGGGGGTGGCAGGCCGGATTGTGTGCGCGGGGCACGTTTCGGTGGTGGGGGCCGGTGTGGATGATGGCGCTGGCAGGTAGGCAAGATGGCGTCACGGCCCGGGGCACAGTGCCGTGCGGGGCCTCAGGGAGGGTGGAGCGGTGGGTGACGTGCTGTGGACGCCGCCGGCGGACGTACGCGAGCGGTCCCGGATCGGGGGCTACCTGCGGTGGCTGCGGGAGCACCGGGGGCTGGACTTCGCCGACTACGACGCGCTGTGGCAGTGGTCGGTCACCGATCTGGACGCCTTCTGGCGCTCGATCTGGGACCACTTCGAGGTGGTGGCGCACACCCCGCCGACGGCGACCCTGTCTGATCCGGCGATGCCGGGTGCCCGGTGGTTCCCCGGCGCGACGCTCAACTACGCCGAGAACGTGCTGCGGATGCCAGGTCGGGCCGACGCCGACCCGGTGGTGGTCGCGCACTCCCAGACCCGTCCGCCGGTCACCCTGACCGCCGCCGAACTGCGCGAACAGGTCCGTCGGGTGGCGGCCGGGCTGCGCCGGCTCGGCGTGGTCGCCGGGGACCGGGTGGCCGCGTACGCGCCGAACATCCCCGAGACGTACGTGCTGCTGCTGGCGACCAGCAGCCTGGGGGCGATCTTCTCGTCCTGCGCCCCGGAGTTCGGTACCCGTAGCGTCGTCGACCGCTGGCAGCAGATCGCGCCGAAGGTCCTGGTGGCCGTGGACGGCTACCGGTACGGCGACAAGCCTGTCGACCGACGCGCCGAGGTGGCCGCCATCCGGGCCGCCCTGCCGTCGCTGACCAATACCGTCGACATCCCCTATCTGCACCCGCTGGCCCCCGCCGACCCTGCTTCCGTCAGCCCTGCCGCTGCCGCTGCCGCTGCCGCTGCCGGTCCTGCCGCTGCCGGCTCTGTCCCGGCCAGCCCGGCCAACCCCGTCGGCTCTGTCTCGGCCAGCCCTGACGGCCCCGCCGATCGCACGGAGGCCGCGCCGGACGGCGTACCCCAGGATGGCCTGAGCTGGGCCGAGTTGGCGGCGGAGACCGACGAGCCGCTGACCTTCACGCCGGTGCCGTTCGACCACCCGCTCTACGTGCTCTACTCCTCCGGCACCACCGGCCTGCCGAAGCCGATCGTGCACGGGCACGGCGGCATCCTGCTGGAACACCTCAAGATGCTGGCCCTGCACCATGATCTCGGCCCGGCCGACCGGTTCTTCTGGTTCACCACCACCGGCTGGATGATGTGGAACTTCCTGGTCTCCGGGCCGGCCGTCGGGACGACGATCGTGCTGTTCGACGGCAACCCCGGCCACCCCGACCTCGGCTCGCTGTGGCGGCTGGCCGAGGAGACCGGCACCACGTACTTCGGCACGTCCGCGCCGTTCCTGCTGGCCTGCCGCAAGGCCGGCCTGGTGCCCAGCGAGATCGCCGACCTGTCCGCGCTGCGCGGGGTCGGTTCCACCGGTGCGCCGCTGCCCGCCGAGGGCTTCACCTGGGTGTACGAGACGGTCGGCACCGACCTCCAACTCCAGTCGCTGTCCGGCGGGACGGACGTCTGCACCGGCTTCGTCGGCGGGGTGCCGCTGCTACCGGTGTACGCCGGTGAGATCACCTGCCGGGCGCTCGGGGCGAAGGTGGAGGCCCGTTCGGCCGACGGCACCCCGGTGCTCGGGGAGCTGGGCGAACTGGTGATCACCGCGCCGATGCCGAGCATGCCTGTGGGATTCTGGAACGACCCGGACGGCCGCCGCTACGCCGAGGCGTACTTCGACGTCTATCCCGGGGTATGGCGGCACGGCGACTGGATCACCATCAACGAGCGGGGCGGGTGCGTGATCACCGGTCGCTCCGACGCCACCCTCAACCGGGGCGGGGTACGCCTCGGCACGGCCGAGTTCTACTCGGTGGTGGAGAGCCTCGACGAGGTCGTCGACTCGGTGGTGGTGCACCTGGAGGACGACGAGGGCGGTGCGGGGGAGTTGCTGCTGTTCGTGGTGCTCGCCGAGGGCCTGGAGCTCGACGACGCGCTACGCCGCAAGATCGCCCGCGAGCTGCGTACCGCGCTGTCGCCCCGGCACATCCCCGACGAGATCCACCAGGTCAGGGCGGTCCCGCGCACCCTGTCGTCCAAGAAACTGGAGGTGCCGGTCAAGAAGATCCTCACCGGCACCCCGGTCGACTCGGCCGCCGCCAAGGGCGCCCTGGCCAACCCCGAGTCCCTCGCCGCCTTCGCCACCTTCGCCCAATCCCGCCCCACCCCGTAACCCACCCCGCCCACCCCACCCCGCCCACCCCACCCCACCCCACCCCACCCCGCCCTGCCTGCTCCCGCCCCTGCCTGCCACTCCGCCCGCCCCCGCCCCCGGCCCGCCCCGGTGATCAAGAGCTTTACGTCAATCCGCCCACAGTTCCTGCCCCAAACCTCTTGATCACCGGACACTGGCGCTGTCGGGGCCGGGTGATCAAGAGGTTTACGCCATCTGTCGGTGGAATGTTGACGCGAACCTCTTGATCACCGGGGCGGGGGCGGGCGGGCCGGGGGCGGGCGGGCCGGGGGCGGCAGGGCCGGGGGCGGCAGGGCCGGGGGTGGGCGGGGGGAGGTTGGGCGGGGGAGGGGGGTCAGGTGAGGGTGTGGGTGGTGCGTTCGGTGGTGGTGCGGGTGGGGAAGCGGGACCGGTCGGGGTTGCCGGTCAGCACGATGGTGGCCTGGCGGAGCAGGGGGGCGAGTAGCCAGTCGCGCGGGTCGGGGTGGGTGGTCGCGTCGATGAGCAGGCGGTCGCCGGGGGAGATGCCGAGGGCCGTCGCGCGGGCGTCCGCCTCGGTGAGCAGGGCCGCGTCGGTAGGACCGCCCTGGGCGGACGGGGTGAAGTGGTCACCCTGGGTGCGTACCTCGACGACGTAGTCGGCGAACCCGGCGGGCACCTCGCGTAGCGGGGCGGCGAACGGGGCGAGCGCCAGCGCGTACCGGTCGCCGGCCGGCCAGGCGTCCGCCTCGGTCACCCGGTCGGCGGCGGCGAAGAGCACGTCCACCTCGCCCGGTTCGTCGCGCACGGTCAGCCCGGCCGACCAGCAGCCGAGCAGCACGGCGGCGGTCTGCCAGTGCGGTGGCAGCAGCACCCCGGCCGGATCGCCGGGGCTCAGGGCCAGCTCGTCGACGAGCAGGTTGGCGGTCTTGGCCACCCAGTTCGCCAGGGTCGCGCCGGAGAGTTCGGTGCGCTCGCCGGTGGCGTCGTCGTACCAGGTCAGCAGGGGGCGGGCGGGGTCGGCCGCGATCGCGGCGGCGAACACCCGGGCAATGTTGTCGGCCATCGGCGCGAACGATACGCCCCCGCCGTCCGTATCCGATGGCGATGACAAGTCGGCGTACGGTCGGGTCGGAGTCAGCGTCCGCGCCGGGCTCCGGCGTAGGCTTGCCCGGAGTGTTGTTCCCCACAGACCAGTCAGTGCAAGGAGTCGCCCCGTGACCGCCGGTCGCCCGCCCCGCGTGCTCATCGACGCCACGAGTGTCCCCGCCGACCGTGGCGGCGTCGGTAGATACGTCGATGGCCTGCTCGGAGCCCTCGGCACAGTCTGCGGGGAGACGGTCGACCTGGTCGTGGTGAGCCTGCGCACCGACCTGGAGCGTTACACCCGGATGCTGCCCGGGGCCGAGGTGATCCCCGCCCCGGCCGCCGTCGCCCACCGCCCGGCCCGGCTCGCCTGGGAACAGACCGGCCTGCCGCTGCTCGCCCAGCAGGTCGGTGCCGAGGTGCTGCACTCGCCGTTCTACACCTGCCCGCTGCGGGCCGGCTGCCCGGTGACGGTGACCGTGCACGATGCGACGTTCTTCACCGAACCGGAGCACTACGACAAGTCCCGGCGGACGTTCTTCCGCAGCGCGATCAAGACGTCGCTACGCCGGGCCAGCCGGGTGATCGTGCCGAGCAAGGCCACCCGCGACGAGTTGATCCGGCTGCTCGACGCCGACCCGACCCGGATCGACGTGGCCTACCACGGGGTCGACCAGACTGCCTTCCACGCCCCGGGCGAGGAGGAGAAGGCCCGGGTGCGGGCCCGGCTCGGGCTCGCGGGCAGCAGCTACATCGCGTTCCTCGGGGCCAAGGAGCCGCGCAAGAACGTACCCAACCTGATCCGGGGTTGGGCGCGGGCGGTGGGCGACCGGGAGAATCCGCCGGCCCTGGTGATCGCCGGTGGCCAGGGCCACGACGAGGACATCGACCGCGCGGTGGCCGAGGTCCCCTCCCACCTGCGGCTGCTGCGCCCCGGCTACCTGCGCTACGCCGACCTGCCCGGCTTCCTCGGCGGCGCCCTGGTCGCCGCCTACCCGTCGTACGGCGAGGGGTTCGGCCTGCCGATCCTGGAGGCGATGGCCTGCGCCGCCCCGGTGCTGACCACCCCCCGGCTCTCGCTGCCCGAGGTGGGCGGCGACGCGGTCGCCTACACCAGTGAGGACCCGGACCAGATCGCCACCGACCTGGCCGCCCTGCTCGACGACGAGCAGCGCCGGTTGTCGCTGGCCAAGGCGGGTGTCGACCGGGCCAAGGAGTTCACCTGGGCGTCCAGCGCCGAAGTGCACATCGCCGCCTGGAGCCGGGCCCGTTCCTGAGTGGTCGCTGACGGTACGGCCGAGCCGCCATCCGACCTGTGGCGGTTCGGGCATGATGTGCTGATGCTCTACGCCGTCATCCCGGCGGGTGGCAGTGGCACGAGGTTGTGGCCACTGTCCCGCGCGGGGCACCCCAAGTTCCTCCACCCGCTCACCGGCACCGACGCGTCGCTGCTCCAGGCGACCGTCGACCGGCTGACGCCGCTGACCACACCGGAGCGCACCCTGGTGGTCACCGGGGCCGCCCACGCGGCGGCGGTGGCCCGGCAGCTGAGCGGGGTGCCCGAGGAGAACATCCTGGTGGAGCCCTCGCCCCGGGACTCCTGCGCGGCGATCGCGTTGGCGGCGGCGGTGATCGCGCGGCGGGACGAGACGGCGGTGATGGGCTCCTTCGCCGCCGACCACCTGATCCGCGACCCCGCCGCCTGGGTGCAGACCGTCCGGGCCGCCGTCCGGGGCGCCGAGCAGGGCCTGCTCATGACGGTCGGGATCACCCCGACCCGGGCCGAGACTGGCTACGGCTACCTGGAGACCGGCGAGCCGACCGGCGACGGCCCGCTGCGCCCGGTGGCCGAGTTCAAGGAGAAGCCGGCCGCGCCGGTCGCCGAGGCGTACCTGCGTTCGGGTCGGCACCTCTGGAACGCCAGCATGTTCGTCTGGCGGGTGGACGTCTTCCTCGCCGAGCTGGCCCGTCAGCAGCCGGAGCTGCACGCCGGGGTGGTCTCGATCGCGGCGGCCTGGGGCACTCCGGAGCAGGACGACGTCCTCGGCGCGGTCTGGCCGACGCTGCCGAAGATCTCCGTCGACTACGCGGTGATGGAGGGCGCGGCCACCGCCGGCCGGGTCGCCACCGTGCCGGGCGACTTCGGGTGGAACGACGTGGGTGACTTCCACACCCTCGGCGAGGTGTTGCCCGCCGATCCGGCGGGCAACGTGGTGCTGGGCACCGACGCCAAGCCGGGAGTCCTGCTGCACGACGCCCACGACCTGGTGGTGGTGCCGCAGTCGGGCCGGCTGGTGGCCGTCCTCGGGGTCCGCGACCTGATCGTGGTGGACACCCCCGATGCGGTGCTGGTCTGCCCCCGTGACCGGGCCCAGGACGTCAAGGCCCTCGTCGACGAGCTGAAGGCCAGGGGCGAGGACGGACTGGTCTGAGCGCCGGACGCCTGACCCCGCCCGGCGGCGTGACGCTCCGACCGCCGGGCGGTCGGGGGCCGGGCGCTCAGGGGCCTAGAGGTCAGGGGCCGGGCTGACGCTCAGCCGGGCGGCGGGCGTGGGCGGCCAGGGCCGGGGCGACGAGTTGGACGGTCCCGCCGGCCAGCGGCTCCGGCAGCCGGTCGGTCGGGAACCAGCCAAGCGCCTCGGACTCGTCGCTGACCCGCTCGACCGCGTCCTGGGGGGCGAAGACCGCGAACCGGACGTCGTGGTGCAGCGAGCCGCCCTGACAGGCCACCGGATGGATGTCCACGTCGATCGGGACGGGGTCGATGACCAGACCCGCGATGCCGGACTCCTCGGTGGCCTCGCGCAGCGCCGCCCCGGCCAACGTCTCGTCGCCCGGTTCGCAGTGCCCGCCCAACTGCACCCAACGGTGCAGCTTGCCGTGCAGGCAGAGCAGCACCCGGGTACCTGCGGCGTCGAGGAGCAGCGCGCTCGCGGTGAGGTGGCCGGGCAGGTGGTGGCGGGTCAGGGCGGCCGGGCCGTCGGCGAGCAGGGCCAGGGTGCGGTCCCGGGCCTCGGCGGCGGCCGGCCGGGTCGGCGTCCAGCCGGTCAGCACCGCGACCGCGTCGGCGTGCAGCGCCACGTTCCCGTCGCCCGGCACCCGGGCCGGATCTGGGTTGCTGGACGGGTCGGCGGTGGGGAGCCGGGTGCCGGGGCGGTTGGCGGGGGAGGCGTCGGACATCCCGCCACTCTACGAGCGTGTGCTCCGTACCCTGGCGCGGTGAGCCTGAGACTTCTGGAGTTCGTGGTGGCCGGCAACGAGGCCAGCGACCTGTTGCCGGTCCGGTCCCGGTCGCTGCTGCGGGCGCACGACGCCGTCCGTGGTTTCTGGACGGTGCTCGACGAGGGGCCGGTGGAACAGTGCCTGGCCCTGCTGCTGGAACGCACCGACGGCGAGTGGGTGGCCCACCACGTGGCAGCCGACGCCGGGGTCGAGAACGGCCGCACCGAGGACGGCGAGGCGCTTGCCGCACACGACGGCTGGGTGTACGTCTTCGGGTCGCACTTCGGTTCGAAGGCCGGCCCACTGCGCCCCCGCCGGGCGTTCGTGGCAAGGTTCCGCGAGGACGACGCGGCCACCGGCACCCTGCCGGTGCAGGTGGTCCGCAACCGGTTCCGGGTGCACCGGGCGGTCAACGACGCGCTGGTGAAGGCGGCGTTCACCCCGTTGCCGCCGGGCGAGCGGGTCCGGGCGCGGTTCATCGGCGAGACGGTGTCCCGGGGCACGGCAAAGGCCAAGTCCTGGGTACGCCGGCTGGCCGACGACGACGTGCCGTTGAACGTGGAGGCGGCGGCGTTCACCCCGCACGGGACGGTGCTGCTCGGGCTGCGCTTCCCGGTGACCGTGGACGGGGAACCGGTCCTGGTCGAGCTGGCCGGTGTGCCCGAGATGTTCACCCCGGGCGGCGGCTGGCCGCGCGTCGGCCGGGCGTACGCGGTGACCGGGGTGACGCCGCCCGGCGCGTTGGTGGGCTTCCGCGCGGTCACCCCGACGGCCGACGGCGGGTACGCGGCGGTGGTCGGGTCGATCGATGCGCTCGGCAAGGGATCGGTGCTGCTGGACGACCATCCGACCGGCGGTGAGGTGACCTCGCGGCACGTCCGGTTCCGGTGGGAGCCGACCGACGACGGCCGGATCGCGGGCGAGCTGGTGACCGATCTGACGCCGTTCCGGAATGTCGAGGGGGTGGCCGAGGTGGACGGACGCAGCTTCTACGTCACCGACGAGGACCATCGGGTGGCGCTCTGGATCGGCTGAGTCGACCCGCCGGACGGGCGGTGGACCCGGGTGACACCTCTGCGGAACCAGGGCCGCAGACCCTCGTGGTGCCTCCCGGGTGCCACGGCCCCCGGCCACCCGGGCGGCGGCGGGATGAACCCACACGTCGTACCGGGCAGTAGGAGCATGTCAACCGGTGGAACTTGCGTCGAGGTCTTTCAGTCCACGCTTAAAAGTGGAGATAAGTGCCGCCCGGTACAGTTCAGTGGGTCGGCGGGCATCCCCCTGCCCCGCCCCAGGAGCGCTCCATGCTGACCATTCACTTCTCCCGGGAGGACATCCTCCGGACCCGGGTCGCCCCCACCGCCGACCCGGTCTGGGAGTTGGTCCTCAGCCTGCACCTGCTCCAGGGCCGGACCCGCGACCCGCTGATGGCGGGCTGGCGTCGGGGGGTAGCGGGCGGGCTGCGCCGGGAGACCGCCGCCGACCAGTTCCGGCTGCTGTTCGCGCTGAACCCGCCCCGCGGTTACTTCCCCGACTTCCTCACCCCCTACCAGAGCCTGGACGGTTTCGAGGCGGGGCTGGACGCCGTCCGGTCCACCCCGACCGAGTTGCTGCGCCGGGACCTGAGCCTGTTGGCCGGGACGAACCCGCTGCCGTCGTCGGCCGCCGCGCTGGCCAGGGGCGAGCCGGAGGTGCTCCGGCACCTGACGGAGTCGATGGCGCAGTACCGGTCGGTGGCGATCGACCCGTACTGGTCGCGGATCCGGGCCGCGGTGGAGGCCGACCGGGCGGTACGGGCCCGAGCCCTGCTCGACGGTGGCGCGGAGGGGCTGCTGGCGAGCCTCCGGCCGGGGATGCGCTGGGAGTCCGGCGTACTCCAGGTGATGGACTATCCCAACCGTCGGGAGTTGCACCTGGACGGTCGGGGGCTGCTGCTGGTGCCGTCGTTCTTCTGCGCGCGTACCCCGGTCGCCCTGCTCGACCCGGCGCTGCCGCCGGTGCTGGTCTACCCGGCGGACCGGCTCGGCGGGTTGGACCCGCCCCCCGGCGAGGGTGGCAGGCCCGCCGGTGACGGTGGTCGGGAGGCACTGGCGGCGTTGCTCGGCCGGACCCGGGCGGCGGTGCTCGAGGTCAGCGACGACGGCGCGACCACCGGCGAGGTGGCCCGTCGCCTGCACATCTCGGCCGCCGCCGCCAGCCAGCACACGGCCGTGCTGCGCAACGCCGGCCTGCTGGTCAGCCGGCGGGACCGCAACACGGTGCTGCACACCCTGACCCCCCTCGGCCGCGCCATGCTCGACGCCTGACCGGCGGCCCTCAGAGGGCCAGGCAGGCGCTGGCGATGCTGCCCGTCGGCGGCGGCAGCAGGGCCGATGCGATCCCCTCGGCGGCCAGCGCGATCCGCAGCCGGTGCAGGTCGGCGCCGAAACGCACCAGGTCGGGCCGGTCGACGGGGGTGGGTGCCGCGCCGAGCACCAGACCGGTCGCCCCGGCCGGCCAGCCGTCGACGGTCGCCGCGAGACCGGCGCGTACCTCGTCGTCGGTGATCTGGGTGAAGGTGGTGCCGGGGGCGACCACCTCGGCCACCGCGGCGATCGCCCGGTCGACCGTGGCCGGGTCGGCCGGCGCCCCGCCGGGGCCGTCGGCGAGCGTCGCGGCGGCGCGCAGCCCGGCCGCCGTCGCCTCGGCGGTCCCGAGCGAGAACAGGTCCAACGCGCTCTCCCGCACCAGGGCCGCCGCCCCGGGACCGTCGTCGGCCGGTCGGGTCGTCGGCAGGTAGCCGCGGACCACCGCGACCGGGACCTGGTCGCACTTGCCCTTGATCAGCTCACCCGCGCCGGCCAGCTCGTCGACCACCGCCATCTGGGTCAGTTGCAGCTCGTTGCCGTACGGGTCGACCTCGCCCCGGTGGTCCCGGATCGCGGCCATCCCGGCGACGCCGAGCGCCACGTCGGTCAGCCCGTTGCGCCACGGCCGTCCCATCGTGTCGCTGACGATCACCGCGACGTCGACCCGGTAGCGGTCCCGCAGCGCGGCGCGCAGCTCCCGGGCCGACGCGTCCGGGTCCACCGGGAGCAGCACCAGCCGGGTCTTGTCGACGTTCGACGCGTCGATCCCGGCGGAGGCCATCACGAAACCGTGGTGGGTCTGCACGATCCGGGTCTGCCCCCGGGTCGCCACCACGCGGGCGGTCTCGGCGGCCAGGATCTCGTCCCGGGCGGCGAGCCTTTCCGGCCCGTCGGCCGGCACGTCCACCAGCCGGCCCTCCGCCTTGGACACGATCTTGCTGGTGACCACCAGCACGTCGCCGTCGCGCAGCCAGGGTGCGGCGGTGCCGATCAGCACGGCCAGGTCGTCGCCCTCGGTCACGTCACCGATGCCCCGCACCGGCAGGATCTCCAGTCTCACACCAGCTCCATCGCGGCCCGGACCATCGCCGTGGTCGCCGCCTCGTCGGTCATCCGCAGCGGGACCGCGCGCACCGTCACCCCCGGCACCGTCACCCCGTCGTCCTCGGGCGCGACCAGCCAACCGTCGAGCAGGCCACCCTCGCTGCGACCGCCGTAGAGCCGGCCCACCCCGGCGGCGCTGCACTCGACGTCGAGCACCTCCAGGCACCGGTCGGCCATCCCGCGTACCGGTGCGCCGCCGATGATCGGTGACACCCCGACGACCCGGGCGGGGCCGGTGGCGACCGCGTCGCGCAGGCCGGGCACCGCCAGCACCGGGGCGATGCTCACCACCGGGTTGCTCGGCGCGACGAGCACCACGTCGGCGGCGGCCAGCGCCTCGGTCACCCCGGGGGCCGGCTTGGCGCTGTCCGCACCGACGAAGACGAACCGGTCGGTGGGCACGCCCGCCCGGTACCGGACCCACCACTCCTGGAAGTGGATGGCCCGCCGCTCGCCGTCCAGGTCGACCACCGCGTGCGTCTCCAGCCGATCGTCGGTCGCCGGCAGCAGCCGTACGCCGGGCTGCCAGCGCGCGGCCAGCGCCTCGGTGACCTGCGACAGCGGATAACCGCCGGTGATCATGGTGGTGCGCACCAGGTGGGTGGCGACGTCCTTGTCACCGAGGGAGAACCAGCCCGGCTCGGCGCCGTACGCGGCCAGCTCCTGCTTGATGGTCCAGCTCTCGCCGACCCGACCCCACCCGCGTTCCGGGTCGGCGCCCCCGCCCAGGGTGTACAGGACGCTGTCCAGATCGGGGCAGACCTTCAGACCGTGCAGGTAGAGATCGTCGCCGACGTTGACCACGGCGGTCACCTCGGCGCCCACCTCGCGGGCGTACGCCCGGACGCCGAGCAGGAATCGGGCACCCCCGATCCCGCCGGTCAGAACCACGATGCGCATGTCGTCCATCCTCCCGTACGGGACGCGTCCCGCCGGTGGGTGTCCCGGGAGACTAGGCTCACGTCGGCATCTGTCCGTTTCGCCCCGAGGGAGAGTTCGTGACCAGCCCCGCCGAGCCCGCGTCGCACGACGCGTCGCAGGCCCGCCAGATCACCGCACCCCTGCGCGAACTCACCGCGCTCGTCCTGCTCGGCGCGAACGCCGTGCTGCTCTTCGTCGGGTTCGTCCGGCTGCTCGTACCGACATCGGACTACAGCACCTTCTCAGGGCGGGCGGGGAGCGAGTTCTTCGCCTTCGTCGGCATCGAGGCGACGGTGCTGCCGCTGCTTGCCGTCCTGCTGGTCACCCATCTCGCCCCGGTGTCCGGCCGGGCGAAGCAGTTCACCCAGGTGGCCCTCGCCGAGTACGCCTTCGGCGCCCTGTTCGGCGTGTTGACCTTCCTGATCTGGCTGGTCGGCCGGCTGGCCGAGGCGGAGGTGCTGGACGCCCTGCTCGGCATGCTGACCCGGGCGGCCTGGCTGGCGCTCTTCGGGCTGGCCGCCTTCGTGGTGTACCGGATCTGGCGCACCCTCTACCACGTGCCGAAGCCGCAGCCCCAGCCCGGCGTCTACGGCCAGCCGCAGCCCGGCTGGCCGCAGCAGCCCGGTGGTTACCCGGGTGCCGGCTACCCGCCCCCGGGCCACCCCGGCGCCGGGCAGTACGGCCAGCCCGGATTCGCCCCGCCGCCGCAGTCGGCTCCGCCGTTCGGCACGCCGCAGTCCGCCCCGCCGCAGTCCGGGCCACCGACCGGTGTCCCGCCGCAGTCGGGCCCGCCGTTCGGGGCTCCGCAGTCCGCGCCGCCGTTCGGGGCTGCTCCGCAGTCCGCCCCGCCGGTGGCTCCGCCGTTCGGGCAGCCCCCGTCGGCCGATCCGACCCAGACGATTCCGCGTCAGGCCGGCGAGCCGCCCACCGGCACCGGGGACGCGGACCGTACCCAGCCCTTCCGTCGCGACGACCCGAACACCCCGCACTGACCCGCACACCCGGCCGGGTCGGGTCGACGCTGCGGCGTACGACCGGAGACCCGGCCGGTGCGGTGGGGCCGGGCGCCGGCCGGGTCGGGGATGATGTCACACCCGGGTCGCATGTCTGCCGGATCGTCCCGCCCAGCGCCTAGGCTGGGCGGATGGTTCACCGCACCGATCCCGGCCCGACCTCGGCGAGTGTGCGACGGGCGCTGCACCGGGCCGCCACCGGGCGCGCGCTCGACGTCGACGAGGCCGCCGCGCTGCTGGCGGCCCGGGGCGACGAGCTGGACGAGCTGCTCCGGACCGCCGGGGAGGTCCGGGACGCCGGGCTGCGTGACGCCGGCCGGCCGGGCGTGGTGACGTACTCGAAGAAGGTGTTCATCCCGTTGACCCGGCTCTGCCGGGACCGGTGCCACTACTGCACCTTCGCCACCGTGCCGCACCGACTGCCGGCGGCGTTCCTGGAGACCGACGAGGTGCTGGCGATCGCCCGGCAGGGTGCGGCGCTGGGCTGCAAGGAAGCCCTGTTCACCCTCGGTGACCGGCCGGAGGAGCGCTGGCCGGCGGCCCGCGCCTGGCTGGACGAGCGGGGCTACGACTCCACAGTGGACTACCTGCGGGCCTGCGCGGTGGCGGTGCTGGAGGAGACCGGCCTGCTGCCGCACCTCAACCCGGGGGTGCTCTCCTGGTCGGAGCTGCAACGGCTCAAGCCGGTCGCGCCGAGCATGGGGATGATGCTGGAGACCACCGCCACCCGGCTCTGGTCGGAGCCGGGCGGGCCGCACTTCGGTTCCCCCGACAAGGAACCGGCGGTCCGGCTGCGGGTGCTCGACGACGCCGGCCGGGTCGGGGTGCCGTTCACCACAGGCATCCTGATCGGCATCGGCGAGACCCCGGCCGAGCGGGTCGAGGCGATCTTCGCGATCCGCCGGTCGCACCGGGAGTACGGCCACCTCCAGGAGGTGATCGTGCAGAACTTCCGCGCCAAGCCGGACACCGCGATGGGCGGCCTGCCCGACGCCGAGCTGCACGACCTGGCGGCCACCGTGGCGGTGGCCCGGCTGCTGCTCGGCCCGAAGGCGCGCATCCAGGCCCCGCCCAACCTGATCGAGGACGAGTACGACCTGCTGTTGCGGGCCGGCATCGACGACTGGGGTGGGGTGTCCCCGCTCACCCCGGACCACGTCAACCCGGAGCGGCCCTGGCCGCAGCTCGACGAGCTGGCCCGGCAGACCGAGAAGTCGGGCTTCACCCTGCGCGAGCGGCTGACGGTCTACCCGGAGTACGTCCGGGCCGGTGATCCGTGGCTCGACCCCCGGTTGCTGCCGCACGTCACCGCGCTCGCCGATCCGGCGACCGGGCTGGCCGTCGAGGCGGCCCGGCCGGTGGGTCGCCCCTGGCAGGAGCCGGAGGAGGTCTTCGGCGGCGGCCGGACCGATCTGCACGCCACCATCGACACCACCGGCCGCAGCGACGACCGGCGGGGCGACTTCGACAGCGTCTACGGCGGCTGGGCGGAGGTCGCCGGCAAGGTGAGCCCCGCCGCGTCGGGTGGACCGGTGCCGGGTGCCGACGGTGACCTGCGGGCGGGGCTGAGGCTGGCGGCCGACGATCCGGCGGCGCTGCTGGAGCCCCGGCACGCCGACGCGGCGCTGGCGTTGTTCGGCGCGGACGGCCCGGCCCTGGACGCGCTGTGCCGGCTCGCCGACGACGTGCGGCGGGACACCGTCGGCGACGACGTCACCTACGTGGTCAACCGGAACATCAACTTCACCAACGTCTGCTACGTGGGCTGCCGGTTCTGCGCGTTCGCCCAGCGGGAGCGGGACGCCGACGCCTTCCGGCTGTCGGTGGAGCAGGTGGCCGACCGGGCCGAGGAGGCCTGGGCGGCCGGTGCCGGCGAGGTCTGCCTCCAGGGCGGCATCGACCCGAAGCTGCCGGTGACCGGCTACGCCGACATCGTCCGGGCGATCAAGGCCCGGGTGCCCGGGATGCACGTGCACGCGTTCTCCCCGATGGAGATCGTCACCGCCGCCGCCAAGGCGGGCGTGCCGGTGCGGGACTGGCTGACGATGCTGCGCGAGGCCGGCCTGGACACCATCCCGGGCACCGCCGCCGAGATCCTCGACGACGACGTGCGCTGGGTGCTCACCAAGGGCAAACTGCCGGCCGCCGCCTGGGTCGAGGTGGTCACGACCGCTCACGAGCTGGGCATCCGCTCCAGCTCCACGATGATGTACGGGCACGTCGACCACCCCGGACAGTGGCTGGCGCACTTCCGGGTGCTGGCCGGGGTGCAGGACCGCACCGGCGGGTTCACCGAGTTCGTGGCGCTGCCGTTCGTGCACACCAACGCGCCGATCTACCTGGCCGGCATCGCCCGGCCCGGTCCGACCTGGCGGGAGAACCGGGTGGTGCACGCGATGGCCCGGCTGCTGCTGCACGGGCGGATCGACAACATCCAGTGCTCCTGGGTGAAGCTCGGCGACGAGGGCACCGTGTCGATGTTGCGGGGCGGCTGCAACGACCTGGGCGGCACCCTGATGGAGGAGACGATCTCCCGGATGGCCGGTTCGGGCAACGGATCGGCGCGTACCGAGGAGCAGTTGCGGTCGATCGCCGCCGCCGCCGGACGACCGGCGCGCAAGCGGACGACCGCGTACGGTCATCCGTCGCGGTGACATCGAACCTTTCACGCGTGCGGGCCGTACCAGTGTTCGCCGGCGGCGGTTGAGGCGAGGGCCGCCGCCGGCGACCTCGCGCTCCACACCGCGCGCGCTCACGCGCCGCCGGAGGAAAGGTTCCCCCATGACGAGCGAAGTGCGGAAGCGTTCCTGGCCGCGACTGACCCGCAGGCAGACACTGACCGCTGCGGCGAGTGCCACGCTGGGCGCGGCGGCCCTGACGGTGACCGGCGTGTCGGCGGCACAGAACTCCCCGTCGACCACGAGCGCGGAGGGTCCGATCGTGGTCCACCTGCGCGACGCCAGGTCCGGGACGTTGGACGTCTTCGTCGGCACGTCCCGGATCGAGGTACGCGACCGAGGGCTGGCGGACCGGCTGCGACGTGCCGCCGGACGCGGCTGACCCGTCCGCCGTCACCGGGTGGGGGTGACCCGCCCGCTGCCCCGGGTGGCCTGAACCGCCCGCCCTCTTCCCCTTCACCGCCAGGCGCAGGCTCCGCGCCCGGTTCGTCATGCCCTGATTCCTCATGATCCCGCAAAGGTTGGTCCGCCATGTCGTCCCACCGCGAAGCGCCGGAAATAAGCAAGGACCCGGTCGCCGACAGCTCCGACCTGTACGCCTTCGTCAGCCCCGACCGGCCCGACTCGGTGACGCTGATCGCCAACTACGTGCCGTTGCAGCTCCCCTCGGGCGGCCCGAACTTCTTCGAGTTCGGCGACGACGTGCGGTATGAGATCCATATCGACAACGACGGTGACGGCCATCCCGACGTGACCTACCGGTTCGAATTCCGTACCGAGATCACGAACGAGAACAGCTTTCTCTACAACACAGGGCCGATCGAGTCGCTTGACAGCAAGAACTGGAACCGGCGGCAGTTCTACAAGCTGACCCGGGTGACCGACGGCAAGGAGCACGTGCTGGCGCACAAGCTGCCCTGCCCGCCGTGCAACGTCGGGCCGCTGTCCATCCCGAAGTACAACGACCTGGTCCGGCAGGCGACGTACAAGCTGTCGACGGGGGAGAAGGTGTTCGCCGGGCAGCGTGCGGACGGCTTCTTCGTCGACCTGGGCGCGATCTTCGACCTGGGTACGCTGCGGCCGTTCCAGCAGTTGCACGTGGCCGGCAAGAAGCTGTTCAAGACCGAGGGCGAGCCGGTCAACTCGGTGGACCGGATGAACGTGCACAGCATCGCGGTGCAGGTGCCGCTGAGCAAGGTGCGCCGCAAGGCCAGCCGGTACGGCGCGGGCGACCGGGCCTCGACGATCGGGGTGTGGACGACCGCCTCCCGGCAGCAGGTACGGGTGCTCGGCGACCATGTCGCCGCGGACTCCGCCGTCGGCCCGTGGACCCAGGTGTCCCGGTTGGGCAATCCGCTGTTCAACGAGGTCATCGTGCCGATGTCCAAGAAGGACCTGTGGAACACGCTGCCACCGACCGAGGACAAGCGGTTCGCCCGGTTCGTCGAGCAGCCGGAGCTGGCCGCATTGCTGCCGGTGCTCTACCCGGGGGTCTTCCCCAACCTGGACGCGCTCAACAAGTCCAAGAAGCCCCGGGCCGACCTGGTCGCCATCCTGCTCACCGGCATCCCGTCCGGGCTGATCGACGGCTTCACCAACCTCACCGGTGACGTGCAGGCCGACATGCTGCGGCTGAACACCGCGATCAAGCCGAGCAGCAGGCCGAACCAGTTCGGTCTGCTCGGGGGCGACCTGGCCGGCTTCCCCAACGGCCGCCGGGTCGTCGACGACGTGGTGAGCATCGCGCTGCGGGCGGTGGCCGGGGTGACCGTGCCACTGGTGGACAAGAAGTTCACGCCGGACGCGGCGGCCGGCGCGGTCACTCCGGGGTTGAGTGCTGCCGACGTGACGGCGCCCTTCCTGCGGGACTTCCCCTTCCTCGGCACGCCGTACGACGGGTTCAACAACCCGCCCGCGGCGAACTCCTGACCGGACGGAGACCGGCGTGAGCGGACACCACCACCATCACCATCAGTACGGGCCGACGGAGAGCGGCACCGTGATGCTCGACGTCGGGGGCGAGACCGGTGCTCTGATCATCTACACCGGACGTGACCTGCACGGTCGGGAGATCGAGATCAGCCGGGTCGACCAGGACGGCGCGGTACGCACGCACTCGGCCGTGCGAGAGCGGATCGTCCGGGACGGGGTGTTCCACAGTGCGGTCTACCCGGACCTGACGGCGGGCCTGTATACCGTCTGGTGGGACGAGGAGACGCCCGCAGGGGCCATCTCCGTCGACGGTGGGGCGATCGCCGAATTCGTCTGGCCGAGCAGCCCACCACGGTCGGTCTGAGCGCCACGACAACCCACCGACCCGAGCGCCCCGTCCACATTGTGGACGGGGCGCTGTCGGCTTTTCCGGCTCGACGAGCGGTCCGGGGCCAACCGCGTTAACCTGTCCCCCACCATGCTCATGATCTTGGCGGGTCGACTGCGCGGAGTGTCCGTCGGCGTGCTCCGACGGCGTCCGGGGCGGCGACGCCACAGCAGAAATCTGGGGCAACTCGCCGGACGGGGCGTTACTCGCCCGGGGTCTGAATCGATAGGGCAGGTTGCGAGGGCCGGATGGTCCGGGTGACCGTCCGGTGGCATGTCGGGAGGGCGACTCCATTATCAAGTCCGGCTTGACGGCGCACGCATTACACGCGTGTAATTTCGATGGGGTTGTTCGCGCGGAACGCAACAAATAGGGACCGGACGGACAAGCACGCCTTTCGCGTGGGGGGTCGCAGCGGCGGTGACGTCGGTGCGCGACAAGGAGGCATCTGATGGACGGCCAGCTTGAGGTGGCCGACCTGCTCGGAAACGCGCCGGAGTGGCAGGAGCGGGCGCTGTGCTCGCAGACCGACCCGGAAGCGTTCTTTCCCGAGAAGGGCGGCTCGACCCGCGAGGCGAAACGGATCTGCTCGCGGTGCGAGGTCAAGACGGAGTGCCTCGAATACGCTCTCGGGCACGACGAGCGGTTCGGGATCTGGGGCGGGCTCTCCGAACGGGAGCGGCGCAAGCTCAAGCGGCGGGCCGCCTGAGTCGAAGGGCCGGGCCGGGGCGGTGGGGGCCGCCCGGCTCACGCCCGACGAGGTCGCGGGGGTGACCGACGTCGGAGCGGTGCAGTGGTCGCGCGTCGGCGCGGTGGTCGTGTCCGGTCGCGGTGCGGTGGGTCGTGTCCGGTCGCGGTGCGGTGGGTCGTGTCCGGTCGCGGTGCGGTGGGTCGTGGCCGGTCGCGGTGCGGTGGGTCGTGGCCGGTCGCGGTGCGGTGGGTCGTGGCCGGTCGCGGTGCGGTGGGTCGTGGCCGGTCGCGCGGCGGTGCGCGGGGTCGTGCCCGAATGCGGTGCGGTGGCCGTGACCGGCCGCGCGGGTCAGGCCAGCTCGTCCGGGTCGACCCCGAGCAGGTTCGCCACCTGTTCGATGATCACGTCATGAACGAGGTCGGCCAGGTCCTCGCGGTCCATCGCGCGGAACTCCAACGGCCGGCGGTAGAGCACGATCCGGGGCGGCACCTCCTGCCGCTGCCCCGGCCGGCCGGGCAGCAGCCGGGCCAGCGGCACCTCGCCGTCCTCCAGGACGTCGGAGTCGTAGACGTTCAGGTCGGGTGGGACGTCCTCGACGGCGAACTCGACCCCGGCCAGTTCCTTGGCGAACCGGCGCTCCAGGGTTTCCACGGTGTCTAGTACCAGGTCGTCGAAGATCTCGGCCTTGGTCCGGGCCAGTGGCACTGTCGCCGGCACCAGCCGCCCGCGCAGGCCACGTCCGTGGCGGTCGCGGTGGTTGCGCCGGCCGGAGCCGGGGCGGCGGTGTTCCGGGCTCGTCATGAGGCAAAGGGTAGTCCTCAGCCCGGTCCGGCCCACGGCAGCGCCTGTCGACGGGCGCGGCGGAAGCACCAGGTGCGAATTGTGATCACGGTGACGGGCGTGTCGCAAAGCGAACCGGTGCGTCGGACCCGGTAATGGGGATACCCTGCCGCACGTGAGGTCACCACGGCGCTGCTCCCGTAACGCCTGCCCCCGGCAAGCGGTTGCCACATTGACCTATGTCTACAACGAGTCGACCGCCGTCGTGGGCCCGTTGGCGGCCTTCGCCGAGCCGCACACCTACGACCTGTGTGAGCAGCACGCGCGAAGCCTGACCGCCCCCCGGGGCTGGGACGTCGTGCGGCACGAGGGCGAGTTCGAGCCCCCGCCGCCCACCACGGACGACCTGGTCGCCCTGGCCGAGGCCGTCCGCGAGGCAGCCCGCCCGGTCGCCCCCCGCCCACCCCAGGACGACCCCCACCCCCCAACCCACCACCCCCAGAACCCCCCCACCGGCCGCCGAGGCCACCTCCGCGTAATCCCCCCCAACCACTAACCCCACCCCCCTGCCCTCCCCCCTCCCTCCCCCCTCCCCCCGGCCTCCGCCCTGCCCCGGTGATCAAGAGGTTTGCGTCAACTTCGATCTTCAACTTGACGCAAACCTCTTGATCACCGGGGCGTCAGCGGGTGGGGCGGGCGGCGGGCGTCGGCGGGTGGGGGTGGGTGGGGGTGGGGGTGGGTCAGTGGCCTAGGAGGTGGGTGAAGGTGGTGGCGCGGCGGGCGGGGCGGCCGGTGCGGGTTTCGGCACCGTCTGCGGAGGACATCACCCGGAGGCCGGCGTTGATCGCCAGCCAGCGCAGTGGTTCCGGCTCCCAGCGGGGGGAGCGGTGGCCGACCCAGGGGAGGGCGGTCAGCTCCGACTCCACGCCCCGGATCAGGTCAGCCAGGGTACGGCCGGCGAGGTTGCTCGTCCCCACCCCGTCACCGACGTAGCCGCCGGCCCAGCCCAGCCCGGACGACCGGTCCAGCCCGACCGAGGCGGACCAGTCCCGGGCCACCCCCAGCGGGCCGCCCCACGCGTGGGCGACCGGCACGTGCGGCCCGAGCACCGGGAAGAGTTCGCCAAGCGTCCGACGCAGCGCGGCGAAGACCCGTGGCTCCCGGTCGTACCCGGGGGAGATCCGGGACCCGAAGTGGTACGGCGCACCGCGCCCGCCGAAGGCCAGCCGTCCGTCGGCGGTGCGCTGGCCGTACACGATGAGGTGCCGGTAGTCGGCGAAGGTCTCCCGACCGGCGAGCCCGATCCGCGCCCAGGTCGGCTCGGGCAGCGGCTCGGTGACCACCATCAGCGAGTAGACCGGGACGAGAGTCCGGCGGTGGCCGGGCAGCACCGGCGTGTACGCCTCGGTGGCCCGGACCACCACCGCCGCCCGTACCGTCCCGTGCGGGGTGACCGCCGCGCCGGGCCGGATCGCGGTGACCGGAGAACGCTCGTACAGCCGCACCCCGTGCCGTTGCACCGCGCGGGCCAGGCCACGGACCAGCTTCGCCGGGTGCACGGCGGCGCAGTGCGGGGTGTACGTGCCACCGCGTACCCCCTCGGCGGCGCACCGGGCGGCGGCCCCGGCGGCGTCGAGCAGGACCAGGTCGTCGGGGTCGAGCCCGTGCTCGCGGGCCTCGGCGACGGCGGCGCGGGCCCGTCCGAGCTGGACGTCGGTACGGGCCAGCAGCACCGTCCCGCCGTGCCGCCAGTCGCAGTCGATTCTCTCCACTGTGGCCACCCGGCCCACCTCGGCGACCGTGTCGTGCATGGCCTGCTGCATCGCCAGCGCCTGCGGCCGGCCGTGCCGACGGGCCAGCGCCGGCAGCGAGGTGGGCAACAGAGCCGAGCACCAGCCGCCGTTGCGCCCGGACGCGCCGTACCCGGCGATCTCCGCCTCCAGCACCACGATCCGCAACGTCGGATCGGCCACCGCGAGGTAGTACGCCGTCCACAGCCCGGTGTAGCCGGCACCGACGATCACCACGTCCGCGTCGGTGTCACCGGGCAGCGAGGGGCCGGGCGTCAACGGTTCGTCCATCGTGGACAGCCAGTGCGACAACTCCTGGTAGCGCATGGGGGCTCCGGGGGGACAGTGCCGGGCCGGTCGGCCTGCGAGCGACCGGTCCGGCCGGCGGGGTCGGCGACCGGTCCGGCCGGCGGGGTCGGCGACCGGTCCGGCCGGCGGAGGTGAGCCGGCTGGCCGGGCCGCAGGGGCTACAGGCGGGACCACGCCTCGGTGAGTACGGCGCGCAGGATCTGCTCCATCTCGTCGAACTGCTCCTGCCCGGCGATCAGCGGCGGGGCGAGCTGGACCACCGGGTCGCCCCGGTCGTCGGCCCGGCAGTAGAGCCCGGCGGCGAACAGCGCCGACGACAGGAAGCCACGCAGCAGCCGCTCCGACTCCGCCTCGTCGAAGGTCGCCCGGGTCGTCTTGTCCTTGACCAGCTCGATGCCGTAGAAGTAGCCGTCGCCCCGGACGTCGCCGACGATCGGCAGGTCGGTGAGCTTCTCCAGGGTGGACCGGAAGGCGTCCTCGTTGGCCCGGACGTGGCCGGTCAGGTCCTCCCGGGCGAACACCTCCAGGTTGGCCAGGGCCACCGCGCAGGAGACCGGATGGCCGCCGAAGGTCACCCCGTGGGCGAACATGCCGGTCTCGGTGAGGAACGGCTCCATCAGCCGGTCGCTGGCGATCATCGCGCCGAGCGGGGCGTAGCCGGAGGTGATGCCCTTGGCGGTGGTGATGATGTCGGGCTGGTAGCCGTACCGGGCGGCGCCGAAGTACTCGCCGAGCCGGCCCCAGGAGCAGATCACCTCGTCGGAGACGAGCAGTACGTCGTACGCGTCGCAGATCTCGCGTACCCGTTGGAAGTAGCCGGGCGGCGGTGGGAAGCAGCCGCCGGAGTTCTGCACCGGCTCCAGGAACACCGCCGCTACCGTGTCCGGCCCCTCCCGCTCGATGGCCCGGCGGATCTCGTCGGCGGCCCAGCGGCCGAACGCCTCGGGCGAGTCGCCGTGCTCGGGGGCCCGGTAGAAATTGGTGTTCGGCACCTTGATCCCGCCGGGCACCAAAGGCTCGAAGTCACTCTTGATGCCGGGCAGACCGGTGATCGACAGGGCACCCATCGAGGTGCCGTGATAGGCGAGGTAGCGGCTGACCACCTTGTGCTTGTTGGGCCTGCCGGTGCGCTTGAAGTAGGCACGGGCCAGCTTCCACGCCGTCTCGACGGCCTCCGAGCCGCCGGTGGTGAAGAAGACCCGGTTCAGGTCACCGGGCGTCAGCGAGGCGATCTTCTCGGCCAGCTCCACGGCCTTCGGGTGGGCGTACGACCAGAGCGGGAAGTACGCCAGCTCACCGGCCTGCTTCGCGGCGGCCTCGGCCAGCTCGGTACGCCCGTGCCCGGCGTTGACGACGAACAACCCGGCGAGCCCGTCCAGGTAGCGGCGGCCCTGCGCGTCCCAGACGTACGCGCCCTCGCCGCGCACGATGGTGGGCACCTCGCCGGCGGAGTAGCTGGCCATCCGGGTGAAGTGCATCCAGAGGTGGTCGGTGGCGTCGGCCATGTCAGCCCCATCGGGTCTCGGGCCGGGCAGCTGTGACACCGGCCGCTCTGCCCACGGTTATCCCACAGCCCGACCGCGAAATGCAAGCCCACTTCGCCTTCAAGGCGACGGATTCAGCGCGACTGCGGGTGGTTGGCAACGGAATCCGCACACGCTTTGCGACGGTGCGACCGACTCGACCTCCGCCGGCTCCATGATCGACTCAACGGCGTCCAGGTTGCGGTATCCCGGACACCGCAACCTCGGCCCACGGGAGTTGATCAAGCGAGCCTGCGGGCCGCGCATGGGGCCGTCCGGGGTGCGGGATGCCGCTACTCCGGCCTTCAGGGGTGGACGAAGAGAGCCTGCGGGCTGAACGGTGGCGTCCGGGGCGTGGGACGGCGCTACTCCGGCACCCCGGAGTGGTCCGGTGGGAAGGGGGTGACCGGGGTGGGGCATTTCCGGTGCACTTCCGGTGCACCTCGGGGGCTTTCGGAGAGGTCCCGGGCCAACACGCCGATGCCGGGCGGACATCGACACGCACTGTCGCTAGGGTGCGCCGGAGTGTGTTGATCGGGCGGGAGGAACTGCCGGTGAACGAGGTGCTTCGCGTAGCGATGGCCGAGCGCGGGGAGACGGTCGAGTCCCTCGCGCATCAGGTCGGTGTCGATCCGAAGACGGCCGGCCGGTGGCTCAGCGCCGGGCGGGTGCCGCATCCCCGGACCCGGGTCGCGGTGGCCGGGATTCTCGGTCGGGAACCGGCCGAACTCTGGCCCGAGCCCTACCGTCGCCGCGACCTGCCCTGGTTCCGCCCGTGGGCAGAGCTGGAGCAGGACGCCACGTCGATCCGCTCGTACCAGTCATTGCTCGTGCCGGGCCTGCTCCAGACCGAGGAGTACGCCCGAGCGGTGTTGGGGACCGGCGGCCTGCTCCCGCCTGACGAGGTTGCTCAACTGGTGGGCGGGCGGTTGGAGCGACGGGTCCTGCTCGACCGTGACCCTCCGGCCCAGTTGGTTTTCGTGATCGACGAGGCGGTGCTCCATCGAGTGGTTGGCGATCGCGCGACCATGGCCGGACAGGTGGCCCACTTGGCGGCCGTCGCCGCGCGGGAGCACGTGCAGGTGCGGGTAATTCCGCTCGGTGGACCCTGGCACACCGGTCTGGCTGGGCCGTTCATGCTGGCGCGGTTGCCCGACGGCAGCGAGCTGGCTTATCTGGACAACCAGCTCCGTGGCGAGCTGGTGACTGAGAGCGCCGACATTGCTAGCCTGGGCAGAAGGTGGGAGAGCGTGGCCGGCGAGGCGCTGCCCGCTCGTCGATCGAACGAGCTGATCCGGGAAGCGGTGGAGAGATGGACGTGATCGACGAGCCCTGCTGGCGGACCGCCAGCCGCAGTAGCAACAACGGCGGTGACTGTGTTGAGGTGGCGGACAATCTGCCGGGTCGGGTGCTGGTGCGGGACAGCAAGGACCGGGCCGGCGGCACGCTGAGCTTCACCCCCGAGATCTGGCGAGCCTTCGTCGCCGCCCAGAAGTGAGTGCCGCTGCCGTGGACGTGATCGAGCCCCGCTGGCGTACGGCAACTCGGAGCAGCAGCAATGGCGGTGACTGTGTCGAGGTGGCGGACAATCTGGCGGGTCGGGTGCTGGTGCGGGACAGCAAGGACCGGGCAGGTGCCACGCTGAGCTTCAGCCCCGACGCCTGGCGTGCCTTCGTCGCCGCCCGCTGAGCCCCGGGGAGTGGACCACGGCGGGTGGGCTCAGGCCGTACCCCAGGTGTAGGTCTGCTTGCGCAGCTTGAGATAGACGAACGCCTCGGTGGCGAGCACCCCGGGCACCGAGCGCAGCCGTTGCAGGATCTCCAGCAGGTGGGCGTCGTTGCGGCAGACCACCTCGGCGAGCAGGTCGAACGAGCCGGCGGTGATCACCACGTAGTCGAGTTCGTCGAACTCGGCGAGCCGGTCGGCGACGGCCTCCAGGTCGCCGTCGGTGCGCAGGCCGATCATGGCCTGTCGGGGGAAGCCGAGCTGGAGCGGGTCGGTCACCGCGACGATCTGCATCACCCCGGCGTCGAGCAGCCGCTGCACCCGCTGGCGGACCGCCGCCTCGGAGAGCCCGACCGCCTTGCCGATGGTCGCGTACGGCCGACGGCCGTCCTCCTGTAGCTGTTCGATGATCTGTTTCGCCACGTCGTCCAACAGTGCGTGGCTGGAACCTTCACGTACCGTGACGCGCCGCCCCCCGGTGCCGTTCTCCTGCTGCCGGATCGTCATCGACCGCTCCCCATGTCCGTTCTCCGAGCCGAGCCTAGTGCCATCGCGCAGTCTGGCGTAATTCGTCGTCAGAGGCTATTGCGGCAACGGAATCCCTTGTGGGGCTGGTGACCTCATGCCAGGATCATTCGTCTCAGGCACCCGACCCCTCCCGCCGGCGCCGCACCCCCGTCCCCGCCGCCGACGGACGACCCCCTAGGAGTCGTCACATGCGTACTCCCCTCCGGCCCCTCACCCGGCGTGGACTGCTCACCGGCACCCTCGGATCGGCCGCCCTGCTCGCTGCGGGCGGCAGCCTCGCCGGCTGCGGCACGAAGGCCGCGACCCAGACCGAGGACGGTTGTAAGAGCGACGACCTGTCCGCCACGGAGAAGACCCTCGCCTTCTCCAACTGGCCGCAGTACATGGACGTGGACGACAAGGACGCCGCGAAGCGCCCCAGCCTCGACGCCTTCGTCGCCGGCAGCGGCATCAAGGTGACCTACACCGAGGACATCAACGACAACAACGAGTTCTTCGGCAAGGTGCAGAACCAGTTGGCCGGCTGCCAGAGCACCGGGCGGGACATCATCGTCCTCACCGACTGGATGGCCGCCAGGATGATCCGGCTCGGCTGGATCCAGAAGCTCGACCCGGCCAAGGTGCCGAACGTGGCGGCCAACCTGCTGGCGTCCCTGCGGGGGCGCTCCTTCGACCCGGAGGACCGGATCGCCGTCCCGTGGCAGTCCGGCCTGGCCGGGCTGGCCTACAACGGCAGCGTCACCGGCGAGGTCCGGACCGTCGACGAGCTGCTCACCCGCCCCGATCTCAAGGGCAAGGTGACCGCCCTGTCGGAGATGCGGGACACCATGGGCCTGCTGCTCCAGTCGAACGGGCACGACCCGGCGAAGTTCACCGCCGCGCAGTTCGACGACGCGCTCAACAAGCTGCGCAAGGCCGTCGAGTCCAAGCAGATCCGCAGGTTCACCGGCAACGACTACGCCCCCGACCTGGCCAAGGGTGACATCGCCGCGTGCGTCGGCTGGTCCGGCGACGTGATCCAACTGGCCGGCGACAACCCCAAGGTGAAGTTCGTCGCGCCGGACTCGGGCGTGATGCTGTTCAGCGACAACATGCTGGTGCCCAACAAGGCCACCCACAAGGCCAACGCCGAGGCGCTGATCGACTACTACTACCAACCGGCGGTGGCCGCGAAGCTCGCCGCGTACGTCAACTACATCTGCCCGGTCAAGGGTGCCCAGGCCGAGATGGAGAAGATCGACCCGGAGCTGGCCGCCAACCCGCTGATCTTCCCGGACGACGCCCTGCTGGCGAAGTCCAAGGTCTTCATGGCCCTGGACGAGAAACAGGAAAAGGAATACGAGTCGAAGTTCCAGCAGGTCATCGGGGCGTGAGCGGGATGGCGAACGAGGCACCGGCCGGTGACCTGCGGCTGGCCCACCTGACCAAGCGGTTCGGCATCTTCACCGCCGTCGACGAGCTGAGCCTGACCGTCCCGCAGGGCTCCTTCTTCGCGCTGCTCGGGGCGTCCGGCTGCGGCAAGACGACCACCCTACGCATGATCGCCGGGCTGGAGGAGCCGACCAGCGGGCAGGTGCTCCTCGGCGACCGGGACATAACCCGGCTACGGCCGTACAAGCGGCCGGTCAACACGGTCTTCCAGAGCTACGCGCTCTTTCCGCACCTCGACATCGCCGAGAACGTGGCCTTCGGGCTGCGCCGGCGGGGCATCCGCCGGGTCGACGACCAGGTCCGGCGGATGCTGTCACTGGTCCAGCTCGACGGCTACGGCCGGCGTCGCCCGACCCAGCTCTCCGGCGGCCAGCAGCAACGGGTCGCGCTGGCCCGCGCCCTGATCAACCACCCGCAGGTGCTGCTGCTCGACGAGCCGCTCGGCGCGCTCGACCTGAAGCTGCGCCGGCAGATGCAGATCGAACTGAAGCGGATCCAGACCGAGGTCGGCATCACCTTCGTGCACGTCACCCACGACCAGGAGGAGGCCATGACGATGGCCGACACGGTCGCGGTGATGAACGCCGGGCGGATCGAACAGCTCGGGGCCCCGGCCGAACTCTACGAGTACCCGGCGACGGCGTTCGTGGCGAACTTCCTCGGCCAGTCCAACCTGCTCGCCGCCGAGGCCGCCGGCCCGGCCGGGTCCGAGGTGCCGGTCACCGCACACGGCGTCCGCTTCTCGGTGCCCGTCGCCCGCGCCCGCGCCGACCGGGGCGCGGTCTACCTGGGGGTACGTCCCGAGAAGCTGCACCTGGTCGAGGCCGCCGACCAGGTGCCCGCCGGCCACCAGCAGGTGACCGGGGTGATCACCGACGCGTCGTACGTGGGGGTGAGCACCCAGTATCTGGTGCGCACCGGGTGGGGCAGTGAACTGTCCGCGTTCGCGGCGAACAGCGGTGTCGGCGGGCAGCACCCGGTCGGCGGGTCGGTGGTGGCGCACTGGGACCCCCGGCACGCCTTCCTGCTGCCCCGCGAGCCGGGGCAGGACGACCGGACGGTCCCGCTGGTCGACGAGCCGGTCGGGGCACCGTCGTGACCGCACTGGCGCAGTTGGGCGGCGGGACGCCGGCGACCGGGCAGCCGTCACCGGCCCGGCCGGGTCGGCACCGGCTGCTGCCGTACCTGCTGCTGTTGCCGGGGGCGGCCTGGCTGCTCGTCTTCTTCGCCGTGCCGCTGCTGCAACTCGCCGCCGCCAGCCTCTACGACCCGACCGGCTCGCTCTCCACCGGGTACGTGCTGACCTGGGCGTTCGGCAACTATCCGGAGGCGGTACAGGCGTACTGGCCGCAGTTCGCCAGGTCGTTCGGCTATGCCGGGGCGGCGCTGGTGCTGGCCCTGCTGATGGGTTACCCGCTGGCGTACGCGATAGCGCAGAAGGCAGGCCGGTGGAAGAACCTGTTGCTGGTCTGCGTGGTAGCCCCGATGTTCACCAGTTTCCTGGTGCGCACCCTGGCCTGGAAGACCATCCTGTCGGACAACGGCGCCCTGGTCGGGCTGCTGCGGGACGTGCACCTGCTCGGCCCGGACGGGCGGCTGCTCGCCACCCCGGTCGCGGTGGTGCTCGGGTTGACGTACAACTTCCTGCCGTTCCTGGTGCTGCCGCTGTACGCGAGCCTGGAGCGGCTCGACCACCGGCTGCTGGAGGCGGCCAGTGACCTGTACGCCGGCCCGCTGCACGCCTTCCGCAAGGTCACCCTGCCGCTGTCGATGCCCGGCCTGATCGCCGGCACGCTGCTCTTCTTCATCCCGGCCACCGGCGACTACATCAACGCCGAACTGCTCGGCACCCCCAACGAGTACATGATCGGCAACGTCATCGACTCGGCGTTCCTGGTCCGGCTGGACTATCCGCAGGGCGCCGCCCTGTCCTTCCTGCTGATGGCGGCGATCCTCGCGGTGGTCTTCGTCTACCTGCGCCGGGCCGGCACGGAGGAGGTGTTGTGATGAGCGCGAGGAGTGCAGCGCAGCGGAGCCCCGCAGTCGCGAATGAAGGTGGGCTCTGATGAGCGCGAGGAGTGCAGCGAAGCGGAGCCCCGCAGTCGCGAATGAAGGTGGGCTCCTGAGGGTGTCGCGGTGGTTGGCCGACCGGTGGGTGGTGATCGTCGCCCTGCTGGTGCTCGGCTACCTGTTCCTGCCGATCGCCGTGGTGGCCGGGCTCTCCCTCAACCGCCCGTCCAGCCGGCTGTCGTACGACTTCAACGAGTTCACCCTGGACAACTGGCGACAGCCGTGCGCCACGCCCGAGATGTGCGACGCGGTGGTCCGCAGCGCGCAGATCGGTTTCCTCGCCACAGTCGGGGCCACCGTGATCGGCACCCTGATGGCGTTCGCCCTGGTCCGGCACCGGTTCCGGGGCCGCAGCGGGATCAACCTGCTGATCTTCCTGCCGATGGCGACCCCGGAGCTGGTGCTGGGCACCTCGCTGCTCGCCCTGTTCGTCTCCGCAGGGGTGCCGCAGGGCTTCTGGACCATCGTCATCGCGCACGTGATGTTCTGCGTGTCGTTCGTGGTGGTGACGGTCAAGGCCCGGCTCGCCGGGATGGACCGGCGGCTGGAGGAAGCCGCGATGGACCTCTACGCCAGCGAGTGGCAGACCTTCCGGCGGATCACCCTGCCGCTGGTGCTGCCCGGCATCGTGGCCGCCGCGCTGCTCGCCTTCTCGCTGAGTTTCGACGACTTCATCGTGACGAACTTCAACGCCGGCACCACGGTCACCTTCCCGATGTACGTCTGGGGCGCTGCCCAGCGGGGCATCCCGCCCCAGGTCAACGTGATCGGCACGGCGATGTTCGCCATCGCGCTGCTGCTCGTCGGGCTCAGCTCGCTGCGCGGTCGACGGTCCCGCCGCGCCGCACTCCCGGTCGCCGCGACCGGCGGCCGGGGAGCACCGGCACCGATCCGGCCCGGCCGACGGGCGACGGGCCCGTCATGATCCTCCCGCATACCGGCCGGGCGCTCGCCGACGCGACGCCCGTGCCCTACTGGCTGGACCGCCCGGAACGCCCCGACCCGCTGCCGCCCCTGCACGGTACGCACCCCGCCGACCTGCTCGTCGTCGGCGGCGGGTACGGCGGACTCTGGGCCGCCCTGCTCGCCAAGCGGGCCGACCCCGGGCGGGACGTGCTGCTGGTCGAGGCGGGCGTCTGCGGTTGGGCGGCGTCCGGGCGCAACGGCGGGTTCTGCGCCGCCTCGCTCACCCACGGCCTGGCCAACGGGGTGGCCCGGTTTCCCGACGAGATCGACGAGTTGGAGCGCCTCGGCCGGGAGAACCTGGACGCCATCGCCGCCACCATCGCCGAGTACGACATCGACTGCGACTTCGCCCGCACCGGCGAACTGGCGGTGGCGGTGGCCCCGTACCAGCTCGCCGGGCTCGCCGAGGACGCCGACCTGGCCCGTCGGTACGGCCACCGGGTGCGGCTGCTCGACGCAGACGAGGTGCGCGCCGAGGTGGACTCGCCGACGTACCTCGGTGGGTTGTGGGACGCCGACCGGGTGGCCCTGGTCGACCCGGCGCGGCTGGCCTGGGGCCTGCGCCGTGCCTGCCTGACGCTCGGGGTGCGGATCCACGAGCACACCCGGGTGACCGGGCTGCGCCGCGAGGGAGCCGGGCTGCGCGCTGACACCCTCGGCAGCCCGGCCGCACGCCCCGGTGGTGGCCCGGGTGCCAGGTCGACAGGTGGCAGCCCGGCACTCGACGGTGGTCGCCCACGGGGCGGGTCGACGGGCGGCGGCACGGTGCCGGGCGCGGCCGGGGTGCCCGGGGTGGTGCGGGCCCGGCAGGTGGTGCTGGCGACCAACGCTTTCCCGCCGCTGCTGCGCCGGCTGCGCGCCCGGACCGTGCCGGTCTACGACTACGCGCTGATGACCGAGCCGCTGACCGGGGAGCAGCGGGCGTCGATCGGCTGGCGCAACAGGCAGGGGCTGGCCGACACCGGCAACCAGTTCCACTACTACCGGATCACCGACGACGGTCGGATCCTCTTCGGTGGCTACGACGCGGTCTACCACTTCGGCAACCGGGTCGCCCCGGAACTCGCACAGCGCCAGGCCACCTTCACCGCCCTCGCCGACCACTTCTTCACCACCTTTCCGCAGTTGGCGGGGCTGCGTTTCAGCCACCGCTGGGGCGGGGTGATCGACACCTGCACCCGGTTCTGCGCGTACTTCGGCACCGCCTTCGGCGGGCGGCTGGCGTACGCCTCCGGTTACACGGGTCTCGGGGTCGGGGCCACCCGGTTCGGCGCGCGGGTCATGCTCGACCTGCTGGCCGGCGAGCCGACCCCGCTGACCCGGCTCGACCTGGTCCGCCGGGCACCGCTGCCGTTCCCGCCGGAGCCCGTCCGGGCCGCCGGCATCCACCTCACCCGCTGGTCGCTGGCGCGTGCCGACGCGCACGACGGCCGGCGCAACCACTGGCTCCGTACGCTCGATCGTCTCGGTTTGGGGTTCGATTCCTGATGCGCATCCTGCTCGTCGGTGCCGGCGGGGTCGGCTCCGCCGCCGTCGCCATCGCCGCCCGCCGGTCCTTCTTCGCCACCGTCGTCGTCGCCGACTACGACCTGACCCGGGCGCAACGGGCCGTCGCCGGGCACGGCGACCGGTTCGTCGCCGCCCGGCTCGACGCCTCCTCGGCGGACGCGGTCGCCGCGCTCTGCCGGGAACACCGGATCACCCACGTGCTCAACGCGGTCGACCCGCGCTTCGTCATGCCGATCTTCGAGGGGGCGTTCGCCGCCGGGGCCGACTACCTGGACATGGCGATGTCGCTGTCCCACCCGCACCCGGCGCTGCCGTACACCCAGACCGGGGTGAAGCTCGGCGACGCGCAGTTCGCCGCCGCCACCACCTGGGCGGACGCCGGCCGGCTGGCGCTGTGCGGCATCGGCATCGAACCGGGCCTGTCCGACGTGTTCGCCAGGTACGCCGCCGACGAGCTGTTCAGCGAGATCGACGAGATCGGCATCCGTGACGGCGCGAACCTCACCGTCGACGGGTACGACTTCGCCCCGTCCTTCTCCATCTGGACCACCATCGAGGAGTGCCTGAACCCGCCGGTGATCTGGGAGAAGGACCGGGGCTGGTTCACCACCGAACCGTTCAGCGAGCCGGAGGTCTTCGACTTCCCGGCCGGCATCGGCCCGGTCGAGTGCGTCAACGTGGAGCACGAGGAGGTGCTGCTGATCCCGCGCTGGGTGAAGGCCAGGCGGGTCACCTTCAAGTACGGCCTCGGCGACGAGTTCATCGAGGTGCTCAGGGCGCTGCACAAGGTCGGTCTCGACTCGACCATCCCGGTGTCGGTGCGCGGCGTGCAGGTCTCGCCCCGCGACGTGGTCGCCGCCAGCCTGCCCGACCCGGCCACCCTCGGCGACCGGATGCGCGGCAAGACCTGTGCCGGCACGTACGTCACCGGCACCGGGACCGACGGCCGGCCGCGCCGGGTCTACCTCTACCACGTGGTCGACAACGAGTGGTCCATGCGGGAGTACGGCCACCAGGCGGTGGTCTGGCAGACCGCGGTCAACCCGGTGGTGGCGCTGGAACTGCTCGCCACCGGTGGCTGGTCCGGCGTCGGGGTGCTCGGCCCGGAGGCGCTGCCCCCGCGCCCGTTCCTCGACCTGCTCACCGCCTACGGCTCCCCCTGGGCGATGGAGGAACGATAACCCCCTGCCCCGCCCCTGCCCCGCCCTGCGTCGCCCCCGCGTCCTGCCCCGCTCTGCGTCGCCCCCCGCCCTCCTCACGCGTCCGCCCTGCCCCGCCCCAAGCTGCCCGTCCCGTCCACTCTGCCCGTCGATCATGGAGTTGTGGTGGGGAATTTGTCTCTTTCCGTGGCTTTTTGGGCCACCATAACTCCATGATCGACGTCGATCATGGCGTGGGCGTGGGCGTGGGCGTGGGCGTGGGCGTGGGCGTGGGGGTGGGCGTGGGGGTGGGCGTGGGGGTGGGGGTGGGGTGGGGTGGGGGTTGTGGATAAGGGTGGGGGTTGTCCACAGGGGGTGGTGGGGAGGTGGGGTGGTGGGCAGGGTGGGTGACTGTGGCGGGGCAGCTGTTTCGGTATGCGGAGTTGTTGTCGGCTGGATGGAGTCGGGAGGGGGTTCGGCGGGCGGTCGGTGATGGGGAACTGCGCCGGTGGTCGCGAGGCGTCTACGGGCCGGGGGATGTCGGTGGGCCAGGGAGTGTCCGGCCGTCGGGGAGTGTCCGGCCGCCGGGGATTGGGCGGCTGTCGGGGAGTGGGCGGCACCCGAGGGGTGTCGGCGGGGCGGGGGGTGAGGAGGGCGTCCGGTGGCAGGCCCTCTTGCATCGGCTTCCGGAGGGGGCCGTTGTCGGCTTTCACTCGGGTGCTCAACTGCACGGGTTCGGTGCCGTACCCAGCGAGGATCTTCATGTGATCGTGCCGGTCGGCGGGCGGGTGCCGCAGATTCGGGGCGTCGTGGTGCATCAGGCGGTGCTTCCCGTACCTGATCCGGTCCTGCTGGCCGGCCTCCCGTGCGCACCCGCGGACCGGTGCGCGGTGGACCTGGCCCGGACGGTCGCCCGGCTGGACGCACTGCCACTTCTCGACCTGTGCCTACGGGTGGGTGCCTGCCACGCTGAGGAACTGGCTGCCGAGCTTGGTCGGCACGCGCGGTTGCGGGGTGTCGACCAGGCGCGGCAGTTGGTGCGGCTCGCCGATCCCAGGTCGGAGTGCCGGCAGGAGAGCCAACTCCGGCTGGTCCTGATCGACGGCGGGCTGCCGACGCCAGAACCGCAGATCTGGGTGTCGGACGACGCGGGTTTCCAGCGCTACCGACTGGACCTCGGATACCGACGATCACGGGTCGGCATCGAGTACGACGGCCTGTCCCATCTCGACCGCGACCGCCTGGACCACGACCGTACCCGGATGAACTGGCTGGCCGCCCGCGGCTGGCGCATGCGCCACTTCACCGCCCGCGACCTCTACCACCGCCCCTCCCACATCACCACCCAGATAGCCGAACTCCTCCGAACCTGACTGGTCGATCATGGAGTTGTGGGGAGCGGAAATCGGCATCAGAGGGGTGAAAGGCCCACCGCAACTCCTTGATCGACATTGGGATCGCGGGGGTGGTGGCGGGTGGGGTTGAACGGGGGAGGGTCGGGGGCCGTATCAGGCGGTGCAGGCAACGGCGGCGAGGGGAGACGTGGTGAAGGTGCAGCGCAAGCACGTACTGGCGGCGGGGGTGGCGGTGATCGCCACGGCGGTGGTGGCGGTGGGGACCGGATTCGGGTTCGCCGACACCACGCCCACCCGCCCGAGCCTCTGCTCCGGGTCGGTCACCTTCTCCGCCGAGGGTGGGGAGCCCGCCGCGACGAGTGACCGGTTTCCGGTCGGGACACGGTTGCGGGTGACAAATCTCGACAACGGCAAGGTGGCGACGGTGTCGGTGAGTGGGCCGTCGGGCAGTTGTGTGCTGCTCAACGCCGCCGCGATGGAGCTGGTCCGGGAGCCTGGCAAGAACGTGATCCGGCGCAACCTGGTGGAGCGGGCCGTCGCCGAGGTGCCGGCGGCCCCCGCGCCCGGCGAGACCCGGCCCGGTGCCGCCCAGCCTCCGGCCGCCCCCCGGCCGACGAAGCCGTCGACGGGGGTGGCTGCCCAACCGGGTGCGTGCAGTGGATCGATCACCTTCTCCGCCGAGGGCGGTGCCCCGGCCGCGACGAGTGACCGGTTCCCGGTGGGCACCCGGTTGCGGGTGACGAATCTGGACAACGGCAGGGCGGCGACGGTGTCGGTGAGTGGGCCGTCGGGCAGTTGTGTGCTGCTCAACGCCGCAGCGATGGAGCTGGTCCGGGAGCCCGGCAAGAACGTGATCCGGCGCAACCTGGTCGAGTTGGTGCGCTGAGCGCCGTCGGCGGTCAGCCGAAGGCGGCGTCCAGGATGTCCAGGCCACGGGCCAGCTCGTCGTCGGAGATCACCAGCGGCGGCAGGAACCGCAGCACGTTGCCGTAGGTGCCGCAGGTGAGGGTGAGCAGGCGGGCCGCGTGACAGGCCGCCGAGACGGCGCTGGCGGCGGCCGGGTCCGGGACCAGGGTGCCCGGCCGGACCAGCTCCACGGCCAGCATCGCGCCCCGGCCGCGTATTTCGGCGATCCGGGGGTCGCGGGCGGCGATGGCACGCAACCGGTCGGCGAGCACCGACCCGATCCGCCGGGCGGCGGCGGCCAGGTCCAGCTCCCGCATCGTCTCGATGCTCGCCAGCGCCGCCGCGCAGGCGATCGGGTTGCCGCCGTAGGTGCCGCCGAGGCCACCGACGTGCACCGCGTCCATCAGCTCCGCCCGGCCGGTCACCGCCGCCAGCGGCAGCCCGCCGGCGATGCCCTTGGCCAGGGTGACCAGATCCGGCACGACCCGCTCGTGGTCGCAGGCGAACCAGTCCCCGGTACGGCAGAAACCGGTCTGGATCTCGTCGGCGACGAACACCACCCCGGCCGCCGTCGCCCACTGGCGCATCGCCGGCAGGAAACCCGCCGCCGGTACGACGAAACCGCCCTCGCCCTGGATCGGCTCGATCAGCAGCGCGGCCACGTTCTCCGCCCCGACCTGCTTCTCGATCGTGTCGATCGCCCGGGCCGCCGCCTCGGCCCCGGACAGCCCACCGTCGCGCAGCGGGTACGACATCGGCACCCGGTGGATCTCCCCGGCGAACGGCCCGAACCGGTGCTTGTACGGCATGTTCTTCGCGGTCAACGCCATGGTCAGGTTGGTCCGGCCGTGGTACGCATGGTCGAAGACCACCACCGCCTGCCGCCCGGTGGCGTGCCGGGCGACCTTCACGGCGTTCTCCACCGCCTCGGCACCGGAGTTGAACAGCGCGGAACGCTTCTCGAAGGTGCCCGGGGTCAACGCGTTGAGCTGTTCACAGACCGCCACGTACGACTCGTACGGCGCGACCATGAAGCAGGTGTGGGTGAACCGCTCGACCTGCGCCCGTACCGCCTCGACCACCCGCGGTGCGGAGTTGCCGACGCTGGTGACCGCGATGCCGGCGGCGAAGTCGATCCACTCCCGCCCCTCGACGTCGACGATGGTGCCGCCGCTCGCGGTGTCCACGTAGGAACTGATCACACTGCCGACACCCCGGGCCACCGCAGCACCCCGCCGCCGGTGCAGCTCCGCGCTGGAGACCATGGGTCAGCCCTCGATGTGGTGCATGACGTGCTTGATCCGGGTGTAGTCCTCCAGGCTGTAGACCGACAGGTCCTTGCCGTGCCCGGAGTGCTTGAAGCCCCCGTGTGGCATCTCCGAGACGAACGGGATGTGGGTGTTCACCCAGACGCAGCCGAAGTCGAGCCGGCGGGTCATCCGCATCGCCCGGCCGTGGTCCTTCGTCCAGACCGAGGCGGACAGGCCGTAGTCGACGCCGTTGGCCCAGCGCACCGCCTCGTCCTCGTCGTCGAACCGCTGCACGGTGATGACCGGGCCGAACACCTCCTGCTGGATGATCTCGTCGGCCTGGCGTACCCCGGAGACCACGGTGGGGGAGTAGAAGTAGCCGCGCCCACCGACCCGCGCGCCACCGGTGTGCAGCTCGGCGTGGTCGGGCAACCGGTCGACGAAGCCGCTGACCCGGGCCAGCTGGTTGGCGTTGTTCAGTGGGCCGTAGAGCACGTCCGCGTCGTCCGGGCCGCCGGTCCTGGTGTTGCGGGCCTGCTCGGCGAGGGCCGACACGAAGTCGTCGTGCACGCCCGGACCGACAAGCACCCGGGTCGCCGCGGTGCAGTCCTGACCGGCGTTGAAGTAGCCGCCCATCGCGATCGCCTCGGCCGCCGCCGCCACGTCCGCGTCGTCGAAGACCACCACCGGGGCCTTTCCGCCCAGCTCAAGATGGGTCCGCTTGAGATCCGGCGCGGCAGCGGAGGCGACCTCCATGCCCGCCCGGGTCGAGCCGGTGATCGACACCAGCTGCGGGGTCGGATGCGCCACCAGGGTACGACCGGTGTCCCGGTCGCCACAGACCACGTTGAACACCCCCGGCGGGAAGAACTCGGCGGCGATCTCGGCCAGCAGCAGCGTCGACACCGGCGTGGTGTCCGACGGCTTCAACACCACCGTGTTGCCGGCCGCCAACGCCGGGGCGATCTTCCAGACCGCCATCATCAGCGGGTAGTTCCACGGGGTGACCTGCGCGCAGACGCCGATCGGCTCCCGTCGCACGTACGACGTGTGCCCCGCCAGGTACTCCCCGGCCGAGCGGCCCTCCAGCAGTCGGGCCGCCCCGGCGAAGAAGCGGAACTGGTCCACCGCCGGTGGCAGCTCCTCCTCGGCGGTGAGCTGACGCGGCTTGCCGGTGTTGCGCACCTCCGCGTCGACCAGCTCGGCGGCCCGGGACTCCACCGCGTCGGCGAGCTTCAGCATCGCCCGCTGCCGCTCCGCCGGGGTGGTGTCCCGCCAGGTCTCGAAGGCGGTGGCGGCGGCCCGCATCGCCGCGTCCACGTCCGCCGTTCCGGAGACCGGTGCCTGGGCGAAGACGTCACCGGTGCAGGGGTCGATCAGGTCGGCGTACCCGCCGTCCACCGGGTCGACGTACGCACCGTCGACGAAGTTGCGCAGCTGCTGCTGGTCGCTCATGGTGAGGTCGCTCCAGGGTGGCTGAGGGTCGGGTCAGCGGAGGTAATCGCAGTCTGACTGCCATCTTGGCTACTGAATTCGCGGCAGACAAGGGCTTGAGCGACTGTTTCCGTGCGACCCCGGGTCGTCTACGCTGCCGATGCGCTGACCGGGGTGCAGCTGTGGGCCCGGCACAGCCGTTTCACCAGGTGCCGTCGTCCCGGACCCGGGGCGGGGTGAGGCCGAGGAGCAGGGTGGTCAGCGCGGCGTCGACGTCGTCGCCGAGGAACCACTCACCGGCCTGGTCCAACGCGAAGACCCGGCCGTGCTCGTCGACGGCCAGGATGCCGTCCGGGTGCTGCGCCCCGATCGGAAAGAGCCGCACGCCGAGCACGGCACCGAAGTCCGCCAGCGTGTCGACGGTGTACGCGGCGTGCACGGGGTCGATGGAGAACCGCGATATCCACACCTGCCGACCCGGACCACGCCGACCGGAGGCGAGCCCTGGGAACTTGGTGAGGGCGTCCAGCGCGGCATCGAGGGCGGGGTGTCGGCTGGAGATCTCCCGCGTCTCCGTGATCGCCTCCTCGGCAAGCCCGTCGTCGCCGAAGCCGGGCCGCCAGCCGGCACTCACCAGCGCATCGGCGACCTCGGGCGGGAAGCGCCCCGGCTCGGGGGCGGCTTGTCGGCCTGGTCGCCATTGCCTGGTGAATGCGAGCTCCGACCAGCCGACGACCGCGAAGTGCACCAGGAAGTTGAGGCAGGAGTCGCACGGGCGTTCCGCCGGGCCGGCGTTCGGGTCGCCGGGTTCGCGGACCAGGAACACGTCCACTCCGGTGGCCAGGAGCAGCGACTCCGCCTCGGGCATGGTCAGCGAGGGCTGGCCGGCGGCGGCGCGGCGGTGGTCGTACTCGTGGAGGAGGTCGGAGACGACGATCAGCTCGGCGTGCCGGTCGCCGCCGCGGACCAGGTGGCCCGGGGGCAGTTCGTCCAGGTAGGCCCGGACCAGCGGGTGGTGGCGTAGCTCCACGTCGCCCTTGGCGCCGTGGCCGACGTAGGTGCGGCCGTCGACGGTCAGGTGCGCGACCGTGGCGGGTGTCGGTAGGCGGCGGATCTCGCGCAACAGCAGGATGGCCGGGTCGACGGTCCGGGGCGCGGGCACGCCGGCCGGCCGGCTGCGGCGGTACATCTGCTGCACCACGGCCGCCGGCACCCGGGGCCAGGTGGTGACCTCCCCGGTCTCCTTGTCGACGACGGTGGTCGGCAGGTCGCCGGGGTTCGTGTCGACCGCGCGGTCGACGGTCGACCTGATCACGTAGCCGAGGTCGAACTCGTCGAGCGTGGCCCGGCATTCGTAGCCGAGGCGCTGCGAGTCACGCCGGGCCCACACGTCGGCGAGCTGCTCGGCCTGCTGGCGATCGATCACCGCCCGAAAGTACCGGACCCCACGGATTCGTGGCGCCCGGTATGGTTCGCCTGACTGACGGTGACCGGGGAGGGTGGCCTTGGCCGAGAAGGTGGACCGCGATGCGAACCAGGCGCTCCGGGCGCGGTTCGACGAGGTGTACGGCCAATACCAGCGGTTGCGGTCCGGCGTGGACGATCTCCGGTCCGAGCTGGCCGCGCTGCGGATCACCGAGCGTTCGGACGACGGCCAGGTCACCGCGACGGTGGGTGCCCGGGGTGAGCTGATCTCGGTGGAGCTGACCGGTGCCGTCTATCACGACCGCGACCACCAGGCGCTGAGCCGGAAGATCACCACGACCGTGCACCGGGCCTGCGCCCGTGCCAGCCGGGCAACCCAGGAACTGGTGGCCACGCACCTGCCGGCCGGCTCGGGGTCGGTGGAGTTCCTGCGTACGGGCGACTTCGGCGCGCTGCTCGGGCGGGCCGACGCGGTCCTCCGGCGGGAGGGGGAGCGGCATGGGTGACGGGCAGCTCTGGCTCGACCCGGGCCGGGCCCGCCGGGGCGGCACCGACCTGCACCTGGCCGGTGAATCGATGTCTGCCCGCCGCGCCGCCCACGGTGGGGAGATCGCGGCGGCGAGCGCTATCCGCCCGTGGGGTCGCGACGACATCGGCGCCGCCTTCGAGAAGAACTACCGGTCCTACGAAGAGACGTTGCTGCGCGCCTGGGCGGGGCTCGGCCGGTCGCTGGAGAGGCTCGGCACCGACGTGGTCAGCTCGGTCGACGCCGACGTGCGGACCGACGAAGCGAGCGGCCGACGCCTCGACGGGGTGGTCGACCCGCGCGACCGCCGGCGCTGACCTGCAGGGGAAGCCTTGAGCGTGCTACCGAGCCCGATTCCGCACCCCCTCGAATACAGCCCGTGGGACCTCCCGGGTTGGGCCTACGAGGCGCTCGACTGGGTGGTCGGCGTGGAATGGCCGGAGGGAAACGAACGCGCCGTCTGGGACCTCGCCGACAAGTGGTACGCCATGGCGGGTGCCCTGGCCGGCCCGCGCGACGACGCGATCACCGCCGCCACCGAGGTCCGCAGCGGATACGGCGGGGTGGGAGCGGTCCCGGAGGCGTTCGAGGCGGCCTGGCGGCGGCTGGCCGAGGGGGACGAAGCCCCGTTGCCGGTGCTGCTCGCGGCCAGCACCGACCTGGGGCGGCTGGTCGAGGAGTGCGGCTGCGACATCGAGGCCGCCAAGATCGAAGTGTGGATCGAGCTCGGTCTCCTGGTCGTCGAGTTGCTCGCCCTCGCCGTCGCCGCCGCGCTCACCGCCGGGGCCGCCTCCCCGGCCGCGGGTGCGGCGGTCACCGCCAGCCGACTCGTGATCCAGAACATCTTCCGTCGGCTGATGGCGCGACTGGCCGACAAGGCGCTCCGGCAGGGGCTCAAGGAAGCGGGCGAGCGGGCCGTCAAGGAGGTGGCCAGGGGCGGAGTGCGCGGGCTCGGCAGGCAGGCGGTCAAGGGGGGTCTGTTCGAGGCCGGGCAGGAGGCCGGCGTCAGTCTGGCGACGCAGGCGTACCAGAATTCCGCCGGTCGCCGGCACGGCCTCGACCTGGCCGACCTCGGTGCGTCGGCGCTCGGTGGGCTGGCCGGTGGCGCGGTCGCGCCGCTGGCGGGTCTGGGACGGCACGCCACCGGCCGGGCGGCCCGGATCGGCGAGCACTTCGGCCGAGAGATGACCGGTGAGGTGCTGGCGGAGGGCGCGGCGGGCCTGGTCACCGGCCAGGGAGCGATGTCGCTGGAGGATGCGACCCGGGCCGCCGTCTCCGGAGTCAGCGGGTCGGCGACCGGGCAGGCGGACGCCGCGCTGCACGCCCGGCTGCGCTCACTGACCGATGCATCCCCATTGTCCGCCGGTCTTCCGGCCCCACCACTGCCGCCTCCGGCCGTGGGTGACCAGACAACGCCGTCTGTCGGCGCGTCCGGGCCGGGACAGGCGGTGGCGGCCGGGTCGGTCGTCGGGACCGGTGGCGGACCAGGCGCTGGTGTCGAGACGCCGTTACCACACGATCTGCCGGTGACGACCGACCACGGTCGCGCCACCGCCCTCGGCCAGTTCGACAGGCAGGCGGAACCCGCCCCGGCGGCATATCCGCCTCCACCCGGGCCGGCCGCCCACCTCTCCGCCGATGCTGCCGCACCGCCGGCCGTCGTCGAGTCGGTGGCGTCCAGCCCCACTCTGTCATCGGCCACCGCGGATCAGTTGGCCTCCCCACCCCTGGCGGATCAGCCAGCCTCCCCACCCCTGGCAGGTCGGCCCGTCGAGACGGTCACGACGACGACCGCTGCGGTCACCGCACCGCCCGGTGCCGACACCGCACAGGCCGGTGCGGCCGCGACCGTGACGACAGCGGGCGGACCGACGTCGGGTCCCCCGAACCACGGCGGCGCACCGGTCGCGGGGCCGCACACCCCGCCGACCGCCCGCGACCCGGGTCCACCGGGCATCGACGACAGCGACGTCGACCGACAGGGTGCCAGGCGGTTCCCGCTCCTGGAGGCGCTGGCACCGGCCCCGGTCGTCTCGCCCGCTCCCGTCCTCTCGCCCGCTCCCGAGCCGATCGCCTCTACACCGTCCGCAGGCGACGGGCCACCGCGCCCGAGAACACCGCAGTGGTACGCCGCCAAGTGGGCGGCGGAACGGGAAGCGCTCGAACGGCGTCGCTACCAGGGTTACTTCGAGTCGCAGCGGCACTGGTTCGAGGACCGGCGGCGAAGAGACAACGCCGGTTTCCGCAGGGAGGTCGCTCGTGAGCACGAAGCCAGGGCACATCGGGCCGCCCGTCGTGCGATTCAGCTGCAGCGTGAAGGCCGTCTTGAGATGGCCGGCTGGTACCAGCAGATCGCGAACCTGGAACAGGCCGACAGCTACCGAGAGCTGGACCTGGCCGACGCGATCAGCAACGGTTCGATTGCCCCGGAAGACACCTTCGTCGAGGATCCTGATGACTTCCACCGCATCAACGACGATGTTGCCGAGTTGGCGAGGGGTGCGGTCGAGACGGGTGACCGGTCGGCGCTGAGCGGTGACGACGATCCGCCGCCCATCGACCGCTCCCGCCGGTACGGGGAGGTCGGTGGACTGCGTCCTCCGCTCGCCCTGCACCAGACCGACCTCGAACGGCAGTTGCCCCGGCATCCGGACGGCAGCGTGGTGCGTACCGCAGACCCCCGGCAGGGCGGGTGGTTCGCGCTGGCCAACGACGGTGGGCCACAGGCCGATCCGACCCGGGGCATCAACTGCCTGGACTGCACCCTGTCCCTGTACGAGACGTGGCTGCACGGTCGGCCCAGGGTTGCCGCGCCTCGTACCTTCGACGGATATCTGCAGGGCGACGTCCGGCGTCCGGTCAATGGCGAGACCGGCGGACCCGGCCGGGTCGAGGAAGTCACCGGCGGACGGTTCCAGAAGCTGTTCGCCGTCGACGAGGGCGGTACACCCGGGCCGGCAGCCCTGCGCCGGTCCGTCGAGCGGGGCTACCGCAACCTGCACGACCAGCTCGTCCTCGGCGGTCACGGCAGCTACGCCTTCCTGATCACCGAGTGGGAGGACGGCGGCTCGCACGCCTGGGTGGCGCTCAACCAGAACGGCACGGTGCTCTACCTCGACCCGCAGTCGGGAGCGGTGCACGACCGTCCGCTCTATGCACATGCCGGTCGGCGGCACCCCGACAACGTCGTCGGCGTCGACGCGTTGATCCTCGGCGGTGACGGCCGACCGATGCCGTTGGGCGGACTGGCCCGGGGGCGGTTCAGCGTCCATCCCGACCTGCCCGACCACCCGCCGGCACCCGACGACGAACAGGGGTACGGCGACCCGTACCTCAACCGGATGCACCTGCTCGACGGGCATGGATCTGCCGAGCAGGTGGGACCAGCGGGCGGGAACCCCGAGCGACCGCCGGCACCTGCCGGCCACCATGCCGACGAGGAACCGCAGCGGGTGGCCGATCAATCACCAGGAGGCCCTGCCGACCGGTTGCGTGAGCTGCTGTCCAGCGGTGCCGGCCTCGATGCCGTCCTCAGCGCCGGTCTGCCGCCCGCAGAGATCGCCGCGGGCGCCGACGCTTCGACCATCCGACGGCTCGTCCCGCATCTGGACGAGGCCGGCGCGGCGGACGTGGCGAGGCTGCTCGGCGATTCGAGGGTCCTGCGGATGCTGGACGAGACCTGGCGCAACCCGCCCGACGGTCAACGAGCCCTCGCCCTGACACTCGTACGACAGTTGACGCAGCGACCAGAACTCGCCCGCATGATCCTGACGACACCCGAACTGGCCAACTCGCTGACCGCACGCCCGCTGACGCTGCACCATCTCGCCGCACATCCAGCAGCAGTCGATGCACTCGGCTCGCTGCTCGACGAGGTGGCTGTGAGGGATGCGGACACCATTGCCAGGCAACAACCACCGGTACCCCTGCCGACACCGCTCTCTCCGGAGCAGCTTCTGGTCAGTGCCAGTGTCGTGACCACCGGCGAGGATGTCCGGCAGCCCGGGTTCGATCGTCGTCGTGCGGTGGACCCGGCCTATCGGGCGACATACCTGGATTCGCTGTATGCCGCCGCTGCGGTGGCTCAACTGGAGTTGAACAAACTCGCCGTCGACCTGACGTACGACGGTGGCGGGGTCGTCGGCTCGGCTGGCTGGCGGCGAGGCCCGAAGGATCGCCAGCGGGCCGAGGACAAGGTCCGTAAGTATCGGGGTGACGTGTCCCGGCTACGGGACCTTGCCGGTGCCAAGGTGGAGTTCCAGTCCCTGCACGATCTCTATCGCGCCCTTGACCGCCTGCGAAGCTATCCCGAAGCCCGGATCGTGCGTTGCGAGGATAGATTCGTCGTCCCGCAGGAGAGTGGTTACCGGGATGTGCAGCTCGTTCTTGAGATGACGAACGGCCATCTCGCCGAGTTCCGGCTGCACCTGGCGGCGCTCGATGAGGTGGCCGCCTGGGAGCATGCCCTCTATGAGGTCCGCCGTGACCTGGATAGCCTTGCTCGTCAGGACGGCCGGACCCTCACCGGGGTGGAGTGGGCACTCGTGACCAGCATTCTGCGTCAGCAGCAACAGTTGTTCTGGCGCGCGTTGATGTCGACACTCGGGGAGACATGATGTCCGCCATGGGCGCAGGCGGGGACCTGCCGGCCTACTACTCCTACTACGACTCTCCCGTGAAGGTCGTCGCGGCGGAGGACGGGTCCCCGCAGGTGTGCCGCATCGCCATGGAGACGGGCGGGTGGCAGCGGGACGACAGCATCCTTGACGAGCTCGTGTTCGCCACCGCTGGTGAGATCTCGAAGCGTTCGGCTGAAGAGTTCGTGCAGGACGTGGAGAGGTACAGGTCGGACTATCTGTCCGGCGACGGGCCGGTGTTCGCTCTGTACGAGACTGCAGCGGCGATTCTCGATTCGGCTCGGCGCGAGCGGCGCAGTCCGACCGCCAAGGAACAGGCGATCGTGCGGGGTATCAGGCGGAGGACATTTGTGATGTTCGAGGAGGCGCTCCGCTCCGCCGGGGATTCGGCTGCTGATCCGGATCTCGGCGGGTGAGGTGGGTGCCAGGGTTGGTCTGCTGGTGAAAAGGGTGATTTGCGGTGTTCACATAGGATGAAGCGATGACGGACCCCGCTGCCAAGACACGTCGGACCACCGCCTGGGTGTCTGGCCTGGTCATCGGCGTCATCGTCGGATGGATCCTGTTCCAGGACGCCGTCGGCGTGGCGTTCGGGATCTCCATCGGCATCGCCTTCGCCGTCGCCTTCGGTGCCTTCGACAGGAAGAAGGAAGAGCAGGACGGGCGCGACGGTGGGCCGAGCTGAGCCGGCCCGGCGGCCGGAGCGACACCACGGCACCGGGCCGCAGGAGTTGACGGTCGCCGAGGCGGTGGCCGTACAGGATCGGTTGCGGCCCCGCGCGGACCTGGTCGGGCCGGGTCCCCGTCGGCCCGCGACGGTGGCCGGCCTCGACGTGGCGTACGCGGAGGATGGTGACCTGCTTGCCGCAGCCGTGACCGTGCTCGACGCCGCGACCCTGGAGGTGGTGGACAAGGCGGTCAGTGTCGGCCGGCCCTCCTTCGGGTACGTGCCGGGGCTGTTCGCCTTCCGGGAGCTGCCGGCGTTGCTGGCCGCTCTTGACCGGCTGACGACCCGTCCCGAGCTGCTGGTCTGTGACGGGCACGGGCTGGCCCACCCGCGTCGTTTCGGGTTGGCCTGTCACCTGGGCGTGGTGACCGGGCTCCCGGCGATCGGGGTGGGCAAGACCCCGCTGGTCGGCGAGTGGGCCGGGCCGGGTCCACGCCGGGGGGACGATGCCCCACTGGTCGACGCCGGTGAGGTGGTCGGACGGGTGCTGCGTACCCGGGACGGGGTGCGGCCGGTCTTCGTCAGCGTCGGGCATGGGATGAGTCTGGACAACGCGGTGGACCAGGTGCTCGCGTTGACGCCGCGGTACCGGCTGCCGGAGACCACCCGTACCGCGGACCGGCTCTGCCGCGACACCCTCGCCACCGCCACCGGTCCCGCCCGCACCGGCTGAGCGGACACGGCAGCCACCCGGCGACGGGTCGAGCGTCACCGATGCCCGCGGTCCCGCACCGCATCGGCGACGGCTTCGGTGCCGCCTCCCGAGGAGGGTAATGCGGCACACATGCGGGGCGCGCTGTCGACGGGTGCCCTGTTGACCTGGTAGTACCCTGACCGGCGGCCGCCGCCGGGGCGGGATGGTGAGGTGGGAGATGTCCGTGCGTCGACAGGCGGCGCGGGTGGTGACCATCGGCGCGCTGCTCAGTGGCCTGGTGGCGGTCGGCGCGCTCCCCGCGTACGCGGACGCGGACCGGGTGCGGGTCCGGGCCCCGGGTGGTTTCGCCGCCGGCGGCTCTCCGGGCGGGGTCTCGATCGAGGTGCGCAAGCGCACCGACGGGTGCGTCCTGCTGCGCACCGGTCTGGGGCTGAGCCTCACCGGGGTTACCGCAGATCAGGTGCGGGTAGAGGTGAATGTCGGGGGGCGCTGGTCCGCCGTGCCCGTCTCCGGTGACGGTGGCATGGTGCGGGTCTCCCGTACCTCGCCGGCAGAGTCGGCGTTGTGCAAGGGGAAGAGCAGCACCGTCCGTTACCGGGTGGCGTTCCTGGCCGGGGCGCCCGCGGGTCGACTGGAGGTGGTCGGTGAGGCGACGACGGCGGTCGGCCGACTGATCGGCCGGGGCGCCGACACGTCCAGGGTCGGCGGGCGGGCCGCCTCCACCCCGACCCCGAGTCCCACCCCGACCAGGAAGCCCACCTCCACCCCCACCCCCGACGCGACCATCCCCGCGACCGAGCCGGCGACCACCCAGGCCGTGCTCGCCGCCCCGCCCGCCGGCCGAGCCAGCGCCGCCGCAGAGACCTCCGGAGGATCCATGATCATGTTTGCCGGCATCGCCCTGGTGATCCTGGGCGCCGGGCTCATCGCCCTGCTGATCTTTCGGTCCCGCGCCGACCGGGCCCGTGCCGACACCGCCCACGCCGACACGGCCCGTGCCGATCTTGGCCACGCCGACCCGGGTGACTTTCCGGCCCTGCCGCAACCCCGCAACCCGGGTCCGACCACCTACCGCTCCGGGGGCGTGGTGCCAGGCCCGGCACCGACGCCATCCGGCCAGGTGTACGGGGGACAGCGGCCGTCGTCCGCGCCGGTTCGCCCCGACGGCGGGCCGCCGTCCGCGCCGATCCGCCCCGGCGGTCTGTACGGGGCGCCCGGCACCTACCCGGCCGTGACACCCACCCCGCGCCCGGCCGGCGGGGTGTACGGTGCCCGCCCGTCGTCCACCGCGCCGTCCTCGGCCCCGCCCGCTCAGGGCGGTCCGGTCTCGGCCCCGCCCGCTCAGGGCGGTCCGGTCCCGGCTCCGCCAGCCCAGGGCCGACCGGCCTCGGTGCCCTCGACCGGTGGTGACCCGACGGCGATCACGCCCCAGCTCCCCGGCTAGGAGGGGGTGGACGCCACCGCTCCGATACGCTCAGGGTCGTTGACGACCCCTGCCGAGGAGCTGAAACCGGTGTCTGACCTGTCCCAGATCGTGAAGGCGTACGACGTCCGGGGGACGGTGCCCGACCAGTGGGACGAGCGGGCCGCCGAGGCGCTCGGTGCCGCCCTCACCCAGGTGCTCAACGAGTCCGGGGAGCCGGGCGACGCCGTGCTGGTCGCGCACGACATGCGGGCCACCGGCCCGGGGCTGGCCGCCGCCTTCGCCGTCGGCGTACGGGCCGAGGGGCGGGCCGTGATCGAGTTGGGGCTGGCCTCCACCGACCTGCTCTACTACGCCTCCGGCGCGCTGGGCCTGCCCGGGGCGATGTTCACCGCCAGTCACAACCCGGCGCAGTACAACGGCATCAAGATGTGCCGCTCCGGTGCCCGCCCGATCGGTCAGGACAGCGGTCTTGCCGACATCCGGGTCCGGGCCCAGGCACTGCTGGACGCCGGCACCCGGCCGCCCGCCGCGTCGCCGGCCCCGGTCGACCGGCGCGACCTGCTCCCCGACTACGCGGCCCACCTGCGCAAGCTGGTCGATCTGTCGACCATCCGCCCGCTCAAGGTGGTGGTGGACGCGGGCAACGGGATGGGCGGCTACACGGTGCCGAGCGTGCTCGGCGACGCGGCGTTGCCGGCGCTGCCGCTGGAGATCGTGCCGCTCTACTTCGAGTTGGACGGCACCTTTCCGAACCACGAGGCCAACCCGCTCGATCCGAAGAACCTGGTCGACCTCCAGCGCGCGGTGGTGGCGCACTCCGCCGATCTCGGCCTGGCCTTCGACGGCGACGCCGACCGCTGCTTCGTGGTCGACGAGCGGGGTGAGCCGGTCTCCCCGTCGGCGATCACCGCCCTGGTCGCCGCCCGCGAGCTGGCCAAGCACCCGGGCTCCACGGTGATCCACAACCTGATCACCTCCCGGGCGGTGCCGGAGATCATCCGGGAGCACGGGGGCGTGCCGGTGGTGGCCCGGGTCGGCCACTCCTTCATCAAGGCCGAGATGGCGCGCACCAACGCGATCTTCGGCGGTGAGCACTCCGCGCACTACTACTTCCGGGACTTCTGGTTCGCCGACACCGGCATGCTCGCCGCCATGCACACCCTGGCCGCGCTGGGCGAGCAGTCCCAGCCACTGTCGCTGCTGGCCAGCGTCTACGAACGGTACGTCGCCTCCGGCGAGATCAACTCCACGGTGACCGACCAGGCCGCCCGGGTGGCCGAGGTGCGCGCCGCGTACCCGCAGGCGGAGGCCGACGAGCTGGACGGGCTCACCCTGCGCTTCCCCGACGGTGCCTGGTTCAACCTGCGCGCCTCCAACACCGAGCCGCTGCTGCGACTCAACGTGGAGGGCCCGACCGAGGAGCGGATGACCTCGCTGCGCGACGAGGTGCTGGAACGGGTTCGCCGATAAGATCCCCTCCGCCGGTCGGCACCGCCGACCGGCACAGACCACACACGTGGAAGGAGCCGCGCCGTGGCCCTGGACCCGCAGTTGCTCGAGATCCTCGCCTGCCCGGACACACACCACGCACCGCTGGACTACGACGCTCAGGCCCAGACCCTCACCTGCACGCAGTGCGGTCGCATCTTCGAGGTGCGTGACGACGTGCCGGTGCTGCTGCTGGACGAGGCGCGCGGCGGGCCGGAGGCGCAGCGGTGATGGACGGAACGGCCGGCGTCAGTGGCCGGCGGGTGGCCAACGAATCGATGCTTGACGACCCGGACGCGGTCGCCAGCCACGACCCGGGTGGCATGCTGCGCTTCACCGCCTCGGCCGGGGCCCAGGTGCGGGAGTCCGCCGCGCTGGCCGCCGAGGCCAACCTGGCGCTGCTGGAGGACGAGGGCCGCCCCCGGGCGGTAGTCATCGCCGGCATCGGCACCGCCGGGCGTACCGGGGACGTGCTCGCCACGGTCGCCGGGCCGCGCTGCCCGGTGCCGGTCATCCCGCATCGCAGCGCCGGGGTGCCCGGCTGGGTCGGCGCGGCCGACGTGGTGATCGCGGTCAGCGCGTCCGGTCGCAGCCCGGAGGCGTTGGGTGCCGCCGAGGCCGCGCACCGCCGGGGTGCCCGGCTGGTCGCGGTCGGCGCCCCCGACTCGCAGTTGCAGTCGGTGGCCGAACGGGCCAGGGCACCGTTCATCCCGGTGCCCCGTCGCGCCCCGGCCCGCGCCAGCCTCTGGGCGCTCACCGTGCCGGTTCTGCTCGCCGCCCGTACGCTCGGCCTGGTGAAGGTCAACGAGGCGGATCTGGCCGAGACGGCGGCCCGGCTGGACGCCGACGCCGACCGGTGCCGGTCGACCGCCGAGTCCTTCGTCAACCCGGCGAAGTCGCTGGCCCTGGGGCTGGCCGGGTCGATCCCGATCGTCTGGGGTTCGTCCCCGCTGGCCACCGTGGCGGCCCGCCGGTTCGGCGACACGCTGTCGGCCAACGCCCGCTACCCGGTGGTCACCGGGGCGTTGGGTGAGGCCGGCCGGGGCCGGGTCGGCCTGCTCGACGGCGTCTTCGGCGGCCTGGTGGAGTCGACCCGGGACATCTTCGCCGACGCGGACGAGGCCGAGCCCGACCCGACCCGGTTGCGGCTGGTGCTGCTGCGCGACGGTGGCCTCAACGCCGACGACGACACCGACGAGCCGCTCGCCGTCGAGGAGCGCCGCGCCGACGCGGTACAGACCCTCGCGGAGCGGCGCGGCGTGCGCTGCGACGTGGTCACCGCCGAGGGTGGTTCCGCGCTGGAACGGCTCGCCTCGCTCATCGCGGTGCCCGACTTCGCGTCGATCTATCTGGCCCTGGCCCATGGGCTGGACCCGATGGCCGTTCCGGCCGTCACCGAGATGAAGGAGCTGTCGAACCAGTGAACGGACGCAGGGACCGCGCCATCGGGCTTAGGAGTGCGGCGTCCCACGTCGCCGCGTCGCGCGGCGGGGTGGCGGCGTGAGCGCGAACGGCGGGACCAAGGCGATCATCGCCGCCCTGCTGGCGAACGTCGGCATCGCGATCACCAAGTTCATCGCGTTCCTGCTGACGAGCTCTTCGTCGATGCTGGCGGAGTCGATCCACTCGGTGGCCGACTCGGGCAACCAGGCGCTGCTGCTGCTCGGTGGCAAGCGGGCCAAGCGGGCGGCCACCCCGGAGCACCCCTTCGGGTACGGCCGGGAGCGCTACATCTACGCGTTCATCGTGTCGATCGTGCTGTTCAGCCTCGGTGGTCTCTTCGCGCTCTACGAGGCGTGGCACAAGGCGTCCGACCCGCACCCGATCACCGCGTGGCAGTGGGTGCCGGTGACGGTGCTGCTGGCCGCCATCGTGATGGAGGGCTTCTCGTTCCGTACCGCGATCAAGGAGTCCAACCACACCCGGGGCAACCAGTCCTGGGTGAACTTCATCCGCCGGGCGAAGGCGCCGGAGCTGCCGGTGGTGCTGCTGGAGGACTTCGGCGCGCTGGTCGGTCTGGTGCTCGCGTTGTTCGGCGTGGGGCTCACGCTGATCACCGGCAACGGCATGTGGGACGCCGCCGGCACCGCGATGATCGGTGTACTGCTGGTGATCATCGCGATCGTGCTGGCGATCGAGACGAAGAGCCTGCTGCTCGGTGAGGGTGCCGACCCGGGCGACCTGGCGACCATCGAGCGGGCCGTCACCGGCGGCCCGGAGGTCGAGCGGATCATCCACATGAAGACGCTCTACCTCGGCCCGGAGGAGCTGATGGTGGCCGCCAAGATCGGCGTCCCGGCGTGTGAGAGCGCCGAGGAGCTGGCCAGGGGGATCAACGCGGTCGAGGCGCGGATCCGCGCGGCCGTGCCGATCGCCCGGGTGATCTACCTGGAGCCGGACATCTACAGCGTCGCCGCCGAGCGGGCGGGCACCGGAACGGCCGCGCCGACCGCGGTGGTATCCCCGGCGACCGAGTCGGACGAGGTGGCCGGTCGGGCCGGAGGCTGACCGTGGAACTGCTGCACGGGTCGATCCGCGACTACGCCTGGGGATCCCGCTCCGCGATCGCCGAGCTGCAGGGGCGACCGGTGCCCAGCGCCGGCCCGGAGGCGGAACTGTGGCTGGGCGCCCACCCGGGCGGCCCGGCCACGGTCGACCGCGGCGGCGAGCGGGTGAACCTGACCGACCTGCTGGTCGCCGAGCCGGGTCACTGGCTCGGCGACCGGCTGGTCGGCCGGTTCGGCACCCGACTGCCGTTCCTGGTGAAGGTGCTCGCCGCGGACGCCCCGCTGAGTCTCCAGGCCCACCCGGACGCCGAGCAGGCCCGCGCCGGCTACGCGGCCGAGCAGGCCCGGGGCGGGCACGCGGCCGAGGCGGGCCGGGCGGAGGGGCCGCGCAACTACGTCGATCCGTACCACAAGCCGGAGTTGCTTGTCGCGTTGACACCGTTCGACGCGCTCTGCGGGTTCCGTGACCCGGGGGTGTCGGCGACGGCGTTGGCCGGGTTCGGCGTACCGGAGTTGTCGCCGGTGGTGGCCGCGTTGCGGGCCGGGCCGGCGGGGCTGAGGGAGGCCGTACGCGCGCTGCTGAGCTGGCCGGACGTGGACCGTGCCGGGCTGATCGACGCGGTGCGCACGGCGGACGTCGCCGGGCCGGATGCGGAACTGGCCCGGGAGTTGTCGGCCCGCTACCCGGCCGACCCGGGGGTGCTCGTGGCGTTGCTGCTGCACCATGTGCGGCTGACGCCGGGGGAGGCGATCTGGATGCCGGCCGGCAACCTGCACGCCTACCTGCACGGCACCGGGGTGGAGATCATGGCGGCCAGTGACAACGTGCTGCGTGGCGGGCTCACCCCGAAGCACGTGGACGTCGACGAGTTGCTGCGGGTGCTGCGTTTCGAGGTGCTCGACGATCCGGTGGTCGTCGCCTGTCCGGTCATGCCCGGCGTGGTGCGCTGGCCGGTGCCGGTGGACGAGTTCGCGCTGCACCGGGTGACTGTGGACGCGGCCGGGCCGCAGGTGCGGTTGCCGCTGCCGGGCCCCCGGGTGGTGCTCTGCCACCGGGGCAGGGTCGCGGTGGACGACGGGGCCGGCGCGGTGACGCTCGGGCCGGGACAGGCCGCCGTGGGCGCGGCCACCGCGACGACCCTGGTCGTCTCAGGTACGGGTGAGGCGTTCGTCGCCACCTGCGGCGCCTGACGGTACGGACAGCCGACAGCCCGCAGCCCGCAGCCCGCAGCCCGCAGCCCGCAGCGGGGCGGGGCGGGGCGGGGCGGTCAGATCGTTGTCGGCAGCGAAAAATCATAGAAACCCCGACACGCCACAAATCCGACTTTCCGGAATTGGCGTGATAGCGCCATGGCTTAGGGTAACTTCATGTGTGCGCAGCGTTGTCGTGACGAAGGTCCGGCGGCGCGCGGGGGAACCAAACCGGGGGGATGCACGGGGCGGTCGGCAGGTGGGCGGAGTTTCCGTCCGACGCCGGCCGCCCCGCGCGCTGTCCGGGCACCGACCGTCCCGTGCGCTGTCCGGCACCCACCGCCGTGCGTCGTTCCGGGGACGGCCCGCCGTGCATCCCTCGGATGCGCGTAAGGTGGATGGTTGCGCAGCCATCGTTCGACAGGAGCCTTCATGACCAGCACCCTCCCGGCGTCATCCAGCGACGCCCGGCCGAGCGCCCTCGCCGAGGGCGACTACAAGGTGGCGGATCTGTCGCTCGCCGAGTTCGGGCGCAAGGAGATCCGCCTCGCCGAGCACGAGATGCCCGGCCTGATGGCGATCCGCCGTGAATTCGCCGACGCCCAGCCGCTCGCCGGCGCCCGGATCACCGGTTCGCTGCACATGACCATCCAGACGGCCGTCCTGATCGAGACCCTGGTCGCCCTCGGCGCGCAGGTCCGCTGGGCGTCCTGCAACATCTTCTCCACCCAGGACCACGCCGCCGCGGCCATCGTGGTCGGCCCCGAGGGCACCCCCGAGGCACCGGCCGGCGTCCCGGTCTACGCCTGGAAGGGCGAGAGCCTCCAGGAGTACTGGTGGTGCACCGAGCAGGTGCTCGCCTGGCCGGACGGCCAGGGCCCGAACATGATCCTGGACGACGGCGGTGACGCCACCCTGCTGGTCCACAAGGGCGTCGAGTTCGAGAAGGCCGGGGTCGTCCCGCCTGTCGAGTCCGCCGACTCCGAGGAGTTCGCGGTCATCCTCGAGGTGCTGCACCGCAGCCTCGCCGAGGACAACCAGCGGTGGACCCGGATCGCCGCCGGCATCAAGGGCGTCACCGAGGAGACCACCACCGGCGTGCACCGGCTCTACGAGATGCACCGGGCCGGCACCCTGCTCTTCCCGGCGATCAACGTGAACGACTCGGTGACCAAGAGCAAGTTCGACAACAAGTACGGCTGTCGGCACTCGCTGATCGACGGCATCAACCGGGCCACCGACGTGCTGATCGGCGGCAAGATGGCAGTCGTGCTCGGCTACGGCGACGTGGGCAAGGGCTGCGCCGAGTCGCTGCGCGGCCAGGGCGCCCGGGTCGTGGTGACCGAGGTCGACCCGATCTGCGCCCTCCAGGCGGCGATGGACGGCTACCAGGTCGCCACCCTGGAGGACGTGGTCGAGCAGGCCGACATCTTCATCACCGCGACCGGCTGCTTCGACGTGATCACCAACGAGCACATGGCCCGGATGAAGCACCAGGCCATCGTGGGCAACATCGGCCACTTCGACAACGAGATCGACATGGCCGGCCTGATGAAGCGCTCGGACGTCACCCGGGAGAACATCAAGCCGCAGGTCGACGTGTGGCGCTTCGACGACGGTCACGCCATCATCGTGCTCTCCGAGGGCCGCCTGCTGAACCTGGGCAACGCCACCGGTCACCCGAGCTTCGTGATGTCGAACTCGTTCGCCAACCAGACGATCGCGCAGATCGAGCTGTTCACCAAGACCGACGAGTACCCGACCGGCGTCTACGTGCTCCCCAAGCACCTGGACGAGAAGGTCGCCCGGCTGCACCTGGGTGCGCTGGGCGCCCGGCTGACCGAGCTGACCAAGGAGCAGGCCGCCTACCTCGGCGTCTCCACGGAGGGCCCGTTCAAGCCGGAGCACTACCGCTACTGAGCACCGCGCCTGACGAGGGAGGGGGCCGACCGCGACATGGCCGGCCCCCTCCCTCGTGTCGAGGTCAGGGTGCGTCGGGTCTGCGGCGGGCCGGGCGGATCCAGGTCCACACGCACCAGACGAGCCAGGCGAGGGAGACCGCCACGGCCAGCGGGCGCAGCCGGAGCGCGTTGAGGACGAGCACCAGCGTGAGTACGCCCAGCCACGGGCCGAAGCCCTTCACCGGCGGTGTCCCGGCCGACGGTGGTGAAGCGCACCCGGGGCGGGCGAACCGGCCGGTGGGCGGCGGAGGGGGCTGCGCAGCGCGTCGGGCATGACCGTCCTGTCCTGGGGAACACCTGGGATCGTGTCACGTCGGGCGGCGGTGGGACACCCCTCGGCAGGCTCTCCGAGCGCTGCTCCCGACCAGGGTGAACCTTGTCATGAACGACTTGACGTGGCCCTCGATCAGGAGGAAGGTATGGCTGCCCTAAGTTACCTGAGGCATGCCTGACCACCACACGGAGTACCGATGTTCGCCACGTACCTGATCGGCCTGCGGGAGGGCCTGGAGGCGACGCTCGTCGTCAGCATCCTGATCGCCTTTCTGGTCAAGTCGCAGCGCCGCGACCGGCTACCCCAGGTGTGGGCCGGCGTCGGGCTCGCCGTGGCGCTCTCGATCCTCTTCGGCTGGCTCATCGAGTACACCTCGACCTCGCTGCTGGCCCGCTCCGAGGACCGGGAGCTGTTCGAGGCGGTCACCTCGGTGGCCGCCGTGGTCTTCGTGACCTGGATGATCTTCTGGATGCGCCGGGCCGCCCGGACGATCGCCGGCGAGCTGCGCGGCAAACTGAGCGAGGCGCTCGCCGTCGGTTCCCTAGCGGTGGCCGGGATGGCCTTCCTCGCGGTGATCCGGGAGGGTCTGGAGACCGCCCTGATCTTCTACTCGGCGGCGCAGAGCGCGACCGGGGGCACCGGCTCCGGGCCGCTGCTGGCCCTGGTCGGCGGCATCGCCACCGCCGTCGGGATCGGCTTCCTGATCTACCGCAGCGCCCTGCGGATCAACCTGTCGACGTTCTTCACCTGGACGGGCGCGCTGTTGATCCTGGTCGCCGCCGGCATCCTCAAGTACGGCGTGCACGACTTCCAGGAGGCCGGGGTGCTGCCCGGCCTCAACGACCTGGCCTTCGACATCACCGGTGTGCTCGACCCCAGCACCTGGTACGCCGCCCTGCTCGCCGGCATGTTCAACATCACCGCCGCGCCGAGCGTGCTGGAGACGGTGGCCTGGGTGGCGTACGCCGTACCGGTGCTTGTGCTGTTCCTGCGTCGACCGGCGACCCCCGCGAAGCCCGTGCCGGCCGACGCACCCGAGCGACCCGCCACCCCCGACACCACCGCGCAGCCGGCCGGGTCGCGGCGCGTCTGATCCACCGCCCTCTGCGAGGAGACAAGCAACATGCGTACCACCCGTTTCCTGGTGCCCGCCGCCGTCGGCGCGCTGGCCCTCACCGGTGTCACCGCCTGCGGTGCCAAGGACGACCGGCAGGACGCCGGCACCGGCAACACGGTCAAGGTCAAGGCCACCGACAGCGTGTGCGAGGTCGACGTGACCGAGCTGGACGCCGGCCAGGCGACGTTCACGGTGACCAACTCCGGCAGCAAGGTCAACGAGTTCTACGTCTATGCCGCCGGTGACCGGGTGATGGGCGAGGTGGAGAACATCGCCCCCGGGCTCAGCCGGGAGCTGCGGGTGGAGCTGCCCGCCGGGACGTACGAGACGGCCTGCAAGCCGGGGATGAGCGGCCGGGGCATCCGGGGCGCGCTGAAGGTCAGCGGCACCGCCGCGACCGTCGCCCCGGACGCCGCGCTGACCGAGGCCACCGCCAGCTACCAGCGGTACGTGACCAGCCAGACCGCCGCCCTGCTCACCAAGACCGAGGAGTTCGTCGCCGCGGTCAAGGCCGGCGACGTGCCGAAGGCCAAGGCGCTGTACCCGGTGGCCCGCACCTACTGGGAGCGGATCGAGCCGGTCGCGGAGAGCTTCGGCGACCTCGACCCCAAGATCGACGGTCGGGAGGAGGTGGTCGAGGAGGGCATGGAGTTCACCGGCTTCCACCGCATCGAGAAGGACCTCTGGACCACCGGCGACATCAGCAAGGACGGTCCGATCGCCGACCGGCTGCTGGCCGACGTCAAGGAGATCGTGGCACGGGCCAACGCCGAGAAGCTCACCCCGCTCCAGCTCGCCAACGGGGCCAAGGCACTGCTCGACGAGGTGGCCAGCGGCAAGATCACCGGCGAGGAGGAGCGGTATTCGCACACCGACCTCTGGGATTTCAACGCCAACCTGGAGGGCTCCAAGGCGGCCGTCGCCGCGCTGCGCCCGGCGCTGGAACAGCGCGCCCCGGAGCTGGTCGCCCAGCTCGACAAGGAGTTCGCCAACGTGGAGGCGGCGCTCGGCAAGCACCGCGACGGCGACGGCTGGAAGCTGCACACCCAGCTGAGCAAGGCCGAGCTCAAGGAGCTGTCGGACAGCATCAACGCCCTCGCCGAGCCGATCAGCAAGGTCGCCGCCGCCGTCGCCAGGTGACGACGGGTCAGCAAGGTCGCCGCCGCCCGAGGGTGGCCGGTCCCTCCCAGGAGAGTCGATGAGCGAGCAGAGCAGCACCGCCGGCCGGGGTCGGCGCCGGCTGTCCCGACGGCGGGCGATCACCCTCGCCGGGGTCGGCGTCGCCGGGGTCGCCGGGGTGGCCGCCGGAGCGGGCGCGCTGACCCGCGACGGTGACCGGGCCGCCGCGTACGACGGGGCCGCCGGGGCGGTGCCGTTCCACGGTGAGCACCAGGCCGGGATCACCACCCCGGCCCAGGACCGGCTGCACTTCGTCGCCTTCGACGTGATCACCAAGGACCGGGACCGGTTGGTCGCGATGCTCCAGGAGTGGACGGCCGCCGCCGCCCGGATGACCGGCGGGAAGGACGCCGGGGTGATCGGCGCCGTCGGCGGCATGCCGGAGGCGCCGCCGGACGACACCGGTGAGGCGCTGGGCCTACCCCCGTCGCAGCTGACCCTGACCGTCGGCTTCGGTGCGACGCTGTTCCGCGACGCGCAGGGCGGGGACCGGTTCGGCATCGCCGCCCGCCGGCCCGCCGCGCTGGCCGACCTGCCGCACTTCGCCGGGGACGCGTTGCGCCCGGAGATCTCCGGTGGTGACCTGTGCGTGCAGGCCTGCGCCAACGACCCGCAGGTGGCGGTGCACGCCATCCGCAACCTGGCCCGGATCGGGATGGGCGTGGTCAGCGTCCGCTGGTCGCAGCTCGGCTTCGGGCGTACCTCGTCGACGTCGCGGGACCAGGCGACCCCGCGTAACCTCTTCGGCTTCAAGGACGGCACCGCCAACCTGAAGGCCGAGGACGCCGGGCTGCTGCGCGAGCAGCTCTGGGCCCACCCGGACGACGGTACGGACTGGATGGCCGGCGGGTCCTACCTGGTCACTCGCAAGATCCGGATGCAGATCGAGACCTGGGACCGCAGTTCGCTCGTCGAGCAGGAACAGATCGTCGGCCGGACCAAGGGCAGCGGCGCTCCGCTGGGCCGTCGGGACGAGTTCGACGAGCCGGACTTCGCCGCGAAGGGCGACGACGGCCAGCCGGTGATCGCCGTCGACTCGCACGTGCGGCTCGCCCATCCCACCCTGAACAACGGTGCCCGGTTGCTGCGCCGCGGCTACAACTACGTCGACGGGTCGGACGGGCTGGGCCGGCTCGACGCCGGGCTGTTCTTCATGGCCTACCAGCGGGACCCGCGCCGGCAGTTCGTGCCGATCCAGACCCAGCTCGCTCGCAACGACTCGATGAACGAGTACCTGCGGCACGTCTCCAGCGGCCTGTTCGCCTGCCCGCCCGGGGTGCGCGACGCCGCCGACTGGTGGGGCCGCGCCCTGTTCAGCTGAGCACCGATCCGGTCAGGCCGGCCGGTCCGGCGATGCCGCCCGGAGCGCCGGCCCGACCGGGCGTACCCCGGCGGTGGCCGGTTGACCGGTGGTGGTCGGCGGCCCGAGGGTGGTCGGTTGACCGGTGGTGGTCGGCGGACCGGCGGGGGCGGGGCTGGCCGGGGCCGGATTCGGGTCGGACCAGATGGTGGCGGTGAGTGCCCGGTTGCGGTGCAGCCGCAGCGCACCCCGCCTGTTGCGTTCCGCCAGCACCGCCGCCAACAGCAACGACTCCGGTACGCCGGGCGGCGGCGTCGGGGTGGTCACCGCCGCCACCTCGCCCCACAACCCCCGGGCCAACCGGCTCCGGTACGGCTCGACGATCTGCTCGCCCCGGGTCAGGTACTGCCGTACCGCCAGGGCCAGCGCGTCGTCGAGCCTGGTCAGGTCCAGGGTGGCCGCCCATCCGGCCAACGGTGGGATGATCCGTGGGGCCGGTCGCCAGGTCTGCGTGGTCCGGGTGTGCACCACCATGGTGCCGGCCACCAGGTCGCCCAGCCGTCGGCCGCGCGGGTCGGTCAGCATCACCGTGGCCCCGGCCACCCAGCTCAGCAGCGGCAGCACCAGCCCCGGCCACTCCACCGCCGCCCCCACCAGCGCCCGGGTCAACGACTGCCGCAACTCCACCGGACCGCCGTCGGCGCTGACCACCCGCAGCCCCACCGCGAGCTTGCCGGGCGTACGGCCGTGGTTGAGGCGTTCCCAGGCGACCGGGTAACCGACGACCACCAGCACCAGGCCGAGCGTCTCCAGTGCTCCGGTGAGTGCGCGGTCCACCACCGGTTCGGGGAGCAGGATCAGCACCAGCGGGGTCAGCGTGAGGGCCAGCAGGACCGCGCAGAGCAGTTGACCGGCGATGTCGATCAGCAGCGCCAGCACCCGGGAACCGAGTCGTGCCGCCCGGACGTCCAGCTCGACGGCCTCGCCGCTGACCAGCCCGGCGTCCGCCCCTCGATCGGCCGGGCCGACGGCTGCTCCGAGGTCTGCCCAACTGCCCGCCGGGCCGACGCCGGCCGGCACCGGTGGTTGCGCGCTCACCCGGACAGTGAACACTATGGGCGCGGGACGGGGGAGGACCAGTGGATCTCGACGCGTACGTCGCCGAGCACGGCCACGAGTGGCGACGGCTGGAGCTGTACTGCGACCGTCGCCGGCTCGACGTCGACGAGATCGACGAGATGATCGTCCTCTACCAGCGCACCGCCACCCACCTGTCGGCGCTGCGCAGCCGGGCACCCGATCCGGCCCTGGTCGGCCGGCTCTCCCAGCTGGTGCTGCGGGCCCGCGCCCGGATCACCGGCCGCCGCCGGCCGTCCTGGGCCGCCCTCGGGCGGTTCGTCACCGTCGGGTTCCCCGGCGCGGTCTACCGGGCCTGGCCGTGGTGGTGTGCGGTGGCCACCGGGTTCAGCCTGCTCAGCGGCTTCCTCATCTGGTACGTCGCGGCCAACCCCGGCACCGCCGCCGCGTTCATCGGCCAGGAGGCCGCCGCCGACCTTGTCGACTCCGGCTTCGCCGGCTACTACACCGAGTTCTCGGCACCGACGTTCGCCTTCCACCTGTGGACCCACAACGCCTGGATCGCCGCCCAGTGCCTGGCGTCGGGGGTGCTCGTGGTGCCGGTGCTCTACCTGCTGTGGCAGAACGCGCTGAACGTCGGCGTGGTGGGCGGGGTGATGGTCTCCTACGGCCGGGCCGACGTCTTCTTCGGACTGATCACCCCGCACGGGCTGTTGGAGCTGACCGGGGTCTTCGTCGCGGCCGGGGTGGGGTTGCAGACCGCCTGGGCCTGGATCTCACCGCCGGATCACCTGGGCCGGGGCCGGGCGGTCGCCGAGGCGGGCCGCTCGGCGATCCTGGTCGCGGTGGGCCTGGTGGGGCTCTTCGCGATCTCCGCACTGCTGGAGGCGTTCGTCACCCCGTCACCGGTGCCGGTGGCGCTGCGGGTCGGCGTGGGCGCGGCGGTGTGGCTGGGCTTCCTGGCGTACGTGGTGCTGCTCGGTCGCCGGGCGGTCGCCGCCGGACGCGTACCGGCCGAGCGGGCCGACCCGTGGCTGGCCGAACTCTGGCCCTCCACCGATCCCGCCCGCGCCTGGTACCCCACCCACCGCCCGCGCTGACCTCCCCACTGTCGGAGGGTGGGATCCCACTGTCAGAGCTGGCCGAGGGCCTTGAGGCGGAGGTAGGTGTCGGCCAGGGCGGGGGCGAGCCGGGCCGCCGGGGCGTCCACCACTGTCACGCCGTACCTGCCGAGGGCGGTGCGGACCTGGTTCCGTTCGGCGAGCGCCCGCCAGCCGGCCGCGGCGGCATAGGCGTCCTCGGGGCGTACCGGCGGGGCGGTGGTCAGCGTGGTGAGCACCGGGTCGTGCACGGCCGCCACGATCACCCGGTGCCGGGCGGCCAGCCGGGGCAGCACCGGCAGCAGACCCTCGGCGAGCGCGCCCGCCTCCAGGGCGGTGAAGAGCACCACCAGGCTGCGTCGCCGGTGCCGGCGCAGGATCTCCGCGACGATCAGCTCGAAGTCGGTCTCGACGAGCGCCGGGTGCAGCGGCGCGAGCGCGTGCACCAGCCGGTGGAGCAGGGCCGGCTGGCCGCTGCCGGTGACCGTGGCGCGGATCCCGGCGTCGGCGGCGAGCAGGTCGACCCGGTCGCCGGCCCGGGAGGCCAGCGCGGTCAGCAGCAGCGCCGCGTCGATGGCGGTGTCCAGCCGGGGCTCGTCGCCGACGCGTACCGCCGAGGTGCGGCCGGTGTCCAGCACGCAGACCAACCGGCGGTCGCGCTCCGGCCGCCAGGTGCGGACCAGCACGTCCGAGCGGCGGGCGCTGGCCCGCCAGTCGATCGACCGGACGTCGTCGCCGACCACGTACTCGCGCAGGGTGTCGAACTCGGTGCCCTGGCCCCGCCCCCGGGTGACCTGGGTGCCGTCGATGACCCGCAGCCGGGACAGTTTCTCCGGCAGGTGCCGCCGGGAGTCGAACCGGGGCAGCACCCGCAGCGTCCAGCCGGGGGCGACCGGCCGACCGGCCCGCTGCCGGAAGGCCAACCCGAGCGGCCCGAGCGAGCGCACCGTCACCGTCACCGCCGGCCGGTCGCCGCGCCGGGTGGGGGTGAGCCGGCTGGGCAGCACCAGCACCCCGCCGGGTCCGACCCGCGACACCCGACCCGGCGGTACGTCCGGACGGGCCCCGGCGGACGGCACCCACCCGTCGCGCACCTGGGCGCGCAGCGTACGGCCGGAGGTGTTGGACAGGCGCAGGGTGACGGTCGCGCGGTGGCCCAGCCGGACCGCCCGGTCACCTTCGCGGTCGACGGTGATCCCGTGCAGCGGGGCGGCGAGCGCCCAGTCCACGGCGGTCAGCAGCAGCACCGCGCCGGTCATCACGGCCACCCCGCCCAACGGGTCCGGCCAGAACGCCAGGGTGGGCACGCCCGCCAGCAGCAGGACGGCCGCCCGCCAGGTCATCGCGGGGTCGGCACGGTGGACAGCACCGTGTCCAGCACCGCGTCGACCCCGACCCCCTCCAACTCCACCTCGGGGCGCAGCCGCAGCCGGTGCCGCAGCGTGGGGCGGGCGGTGGCCTTCACGTCGTCGGGGGTGACGTGGTCGCGGCCGGCGAGCCAGGCCCACGCCTTCGCCGTGCTCAGCAGCCCGGTCGCGCCCCGGGGCGAGGCACCCAGCTCCAGCGCCGGGGTGGCCCGGGTGGCCCGGCACAGGTCCACGATGTAGCCGAGCACCGCCTCGGCCACGTGCACCCGGCCGACCGCCTCCCGGGCGGCGGCCAGGTCGGCGGCCCCGGCCACCGGTCGTACGCCGGCCGCGCCGAGGTCCCGCGGGTCGAACCCGGCGTGGTGGGCGCGCAGCACGCCCAATTCCTCGTCCCGGTTGGGCAGTGGCACGGTCAACTTGAGTAGGAACCGGTCGAGCTGCGCCTCGGGCAGGGGGTAGGTGCCCTCGTACTCGACGGGGTTCTGGGTGGCGGCCACGATGAACGGGTCCGGCAGCGGCCTGCGGGCCCCCTCGACCGACACCTGACGTTCCTCCATCACCTCCAGCAGCGCCGACTGGGTCTTCGGCGGGGTCCGGTTGATCTCGTCGGCGAGCAGCAGGTTGGTGAAGACCGGCCCCTCCCGGAAGGTGAACGCGGCGGTGCGCGGGTCGAAGATCAGCGAACCGGTGACGTCGCCGGGCATCAGGTCGGGGGTGAACTGGACCCGCTTGGAGTCCAGGTCGAGGGCGGTGGCGACGGTGCGGACCAGCAGCGTCTTGGCCACCCCCGGCACCCCCTCCAGCAGGACGTGCCCCCGGCAGAGCAGCGCGATGACCAGGCCGGTGACCACGGCGTCCTGGCCGACGACCGCCTTGGCCACCTCGGTGCGCAGCCGGTGCAGGGCGGCCCGGGCGTCGTCCGGGCCGGCTGTGGGCTCGACGGCGGTGGCGGGTCGGGTCACCTGTGGTCTCCTTCGGTCGGGCGGCCGGGGGCTGCCGCCACGGTACGGGTCAGCCGGTCCAGCGACCGGGCCAGCTCCAGCAGTTCGGCGTCGGTCTCCGGGGCCCGGCCGTAGAGCAGTTCGCGGATCTGCTCCGGGGTGCCGCCGACCCGCTCGGCCACCCGGGCGGCCAGCTCCCCGGGCCCGGTGGCGGCGGGCAGACCGAGCCGGCCACGCAGCCGGTCCAGCGCGGCGGTACGCAGGGTCGCGGCGGCCGGACCCCGGGCACGCGCCCGCTGGTAGAGCCGGGCCCGGCCGAGGACGGTCTCGGCGGCGCGGACCTCGACCGGCAGCGGCTCGGTCACCGGCGGGCCGAGTCGGCGGGCCCGCCAGAGCACGACCAGCAGGGTGACCAGGGCGAGCTGCACCAGCAACGCCCAGAACCAGGGCGGGAAGGCGTCCAGCAGCGGATGGTCGGCCGGTGGTGGAGGACCGGCCTGGTCCGGAGGGTCGCCCGACCCGTCGTCGCCGGAGGAGGGACGGGGGCCACCCGGTCGACCCTCGCCCTCACCGGTGCCGCCGCCGTCGTACTCGGTGGAGCCGCCGGGGGTGGGCGACCAGGCGGGTTCTCCGCTGCCGTCGGTACGGCCGAACGACGGTGCCGGTGCCGGACCGTCCAGGTCCAGCCAGACCACCCGGTCGTGGACGCCGAGCAGGCCGGTGCCGAGCGCCCGGTTGCCCCGTTCGGCGATCCGGTCGTTGCGGAACGGGTCGCTGGCGCCGATCACCACCGTCTCGGCCCGGCCGGGCAGCCGGACCAGGCCGGCGGAGTAGCAGCGGTCCAGGGCGACCGGCATGCCGGGTGCGGCGGCGTACCGCTGGAGCTGGGCGGCGGCGACCCCGGCCCGGGTCGTCTCGGGCAGCGGGCAGGGCCGGCCGTCGGTCTCCGGTCCGACCGCCCGGGTGGCCCACCGACGGTCGGTCGGCACCAGCGGCAGGCCGGCCGATTCCAGTACCCGCCGGGAGGGGTCGACGAGGACCAGCCGCCGCCCGGCCGGCAGTTCGCCGAGCGCACCGAGGGTGTCCGGATGCAGCAGTTCCGGTGCCGGGACGAAGAGGGTGGACGCGGTGCTGTCGAGGGCGAGCAGCGCGGGCAGCAGGTCGGTCTCCCGCTGGACGGTGACGCCCCGGGCGCGCAGCGCGTCGGCCAGGCGGCTGCCACCGTCGTCGTCGGTGGCGACCGGGGAGAGGAAACCGGGATCGGTCGGGTCGGGCTGGTCCAGGGCGTGCGCACCGATGGTGCCGGCGATCAGTGCGGCGGCCAGCGCCAACGGAACGAGCACCCGGTGCCGGCGTCGCCGCCGCCGGGCCGGTGCCGGCGGACCGGCCTGCGGGCGTACACCGGTCGGCGGTGCGACAGGTGGTGGGCTGCCGGTCGGCGGTGCGACAGGTGGGCCGCCGGTCGGCGGTGTGGCGGGACGGGTCACGGCAGATCCCGGGGCGCGGCTGGGGCGGTGGACCGGGTCACCGGGTGCCGTCGCGCGGTGGTGGGTCGGGTCACGTGGCGCTCCCGTCCGGCGGTGGGGTGGCGAGCGCCCGGTCCAGGTCGTCGGCGAGTTCCCGCATCCGGTGGTCGTGTCCGGCGGCGGCCGGGCGTTGGGCGTACCACAGCTCGGTGAAGATCGCCCCGGCGGCGCGCAGCGGCGGGGCGACCTGGGGGCGGGCGCGGGCCGCCGCGTCGGTCAACTCGGTGACCGTCATCCCCGGGCGGGGGGCCACCGCGCCGACGGCGACCAGCCGGCGGACCATGTCGCGCAGCCGCTCCCGGACGGCCTCGGCGTACCGGCCCTCGGCGGCCAGCCGGTCGGCCAGGGACCGCCCGGGGCCGACGGGGGTGGTGTCGTCACCGGTGCGGGGGCGGGGCAGCCCGGCAGCGGCCGTGCCGTCGGCCGGCCGGTGCGCCCGGCATCGTCGCCGCCACCGGGGCAACCGGAGCCGGGGGAACCGGAGCCGGAACCGGGGCAGTCGGCGCGGCACCCAGGCCGGGAAGTGGTACCAGGCGAGCGCGGTCAGCCCGGCGGCCAGCACCAGCAGCAGCGCCGCCAGCGGCAGCGGCAGCACGTCGCCGAGCGCGGCGACGGACTCCGTCCACCACCGGCTCACCGGTCGGCCGCCGGCAGGCCGGCCGCGAGGACCCGGGCGGGGGTACGGGCCAGCTGGATGTCCAGCCCTTCGGTGCGCATCCGGGTGTCCAGGTGGAGCACCGCGTCCAGGCAGGCCAGAGCGGGGTAGGCGACGCTGTTCACCGCCGCCCAGGCGACCATCGTGGCGGCGACCCGGACGGTCGGGTCGGCCAGGTCGACCAGGTGCAGCGACTGGACGCCGAAGAAGAGGCCGAGGGCCAGGCCGACCCGCAGCACCCACCAGCCGAGGTATCCGAGCACCCGGACGGCGGCGGCCCGGCCCCGGGTCGCGACGCGGGCCGCGCGGACCACCACCGACACCCCGGGCGTCCGGTCCAGCACCACCGCCGCGGCGACCGAGCCGAGCAGGCCGTAGCCGACCAGCCAGGCCGGGCCGAGCAGCGCCGTGACCAGCATCAGCAGGCCGACCACCGGGGCGAGCAGCAGGGTGACGCCCCAGCGGGCCCCGGCCGGGCGGAGCAGTTCGCCCACGCCGGCCCGGCGACCCAGCAGCGCCACGCCGGCCGCCCGCGCGGCCGGGTTGCCCAGCAGCAGGACGATCACCGCCTCGCTGGCCGCGCCCACCGCGAGCAGTTGCCACCAGAGCGGGAACGACCCGCTGTCGTTCCACCACACCGGGGGTACGGCGTCGGCGAGCCGGCGCAGCGGGTACAGCAGTAGTTGCTCACCGGTGGCGAGCAGGACGCCCGCCGGGACCAGCACCCGCCCCTGGGAGCGCAGCAGCAGCACGGCGGAGTCGAGCAGTTCACCGACGGTGAGCGGACGCCTGGGGAGCACGGCGGTCGGGCCGACGTCGGGCACGCGTACTCCTGCGGATGGTGGCTGGCGGGCGGCGACCTGCCCGGGGATCATGGTGACACGGCCCGACGGGCCGGGTGGACCCGCCGTGCGGCCCATCGATGCGGCCATCGGGGGAGATATCGCGCGTGGGACGTGCGGTGACACCTCTTCCGGCAGTACCGTGCCATCCAGACTCCGATCCCACCAACTGAACGGGGATGGAAACATAAACCCCATGAGAGCCCGGGTACTGGTGGTCGACGACGACCCCGCGCTCGCCGAGATGCTCGGCATCGTCCTGCGCAGTGAGGGCTTCCTGCCCTCGTTCGTCGCCGACGGGGAACGGGCGTTGGCCGCGTTCCGGGACAGTCGCCCCGATATCGTGCTACTAGACCTGATGCTGCCTGGAATGAGCGGTATCGACGTGGCGCGGGCCATCCGGGGCGAGTCGGGCGTGCCGATCGTCATGCTGACCGCCAAGAGCGACACCGTCGACGTGGTGCTCGGCCTGGAGTCCGGTGCCGACGACTACGTGGTCAAGCCGTTCAAGCCCAAGGAACTGGTGGCCCGGATGCGGGCCCGGTTGCGTCGGGGCGAGGACGTGGCACCGGAGATGCTGACCATCGGGCCGCCCGGCAACCAGATCACCATCGACGTGCCGGCCCACACCGTCAGCCGGGACGGCGAGGAGGTGAAACTGACGCCGCTGGAGTTCGACCTGCTTGTCGCGCTCGCCCGCAAGCCGCGTCAGGTCTTCACCCGGGAGGTCCTGTTGGAGCAGGTCTGGGGCTATCGGCACGCGGCGGACACCCGCCTGGTCAACGTGCACGTCCAGCGGCTCCGCGCCAAGATCGAGCCGGATCCGGAGCGGCCGGAAATCATCCTGACCGTGCGGGGCGTGGGCTACAAGGCGGGTACCGGATAGCCTGGTCTACACAGTGACCAGCGCACCGAACCCCACCCCCGAGCACACCGCCGGCTGGCGTCCTGCCGCGCGGGCGCTGCACCGTGTGCTGGTGGGCCGCTGCCTGCGGGTGACCGCCGGCCTGCGGCAGACCTGGCGGCGGTCGTTGCAGGTCCGGGTGGTGACCATCACGTTGGTGGTGTCCAGTCTGCTGGTCGGCGGCTTCGCCTACCTGATCGCTGACAAGATCACCAGCATCCTGCTCGACAACGCCGAGACCGACGTGCTGCTGCGGCTGCGCAACGGCAGCGACTACTCGGCCAAGCAGTTCACCCTCTACAGCCAGCCGCAGGAGGCGCAGCTCCAGGACACCATCGAGGGCACCGTCAACTACCTGGCCGGGGGCGATCCTCAGCAGACCAGCGGGGTGGTGGTGGCGATCACCGCCGACAACTACGTCGGCATCATCGAGACCCGTACCTCACCGGCGACGGACGTCCGGCCGCTGGTCAGCCGGGAGCTGCGGGCCGCCGTCGCCGACGGCAAGGTGGCCCACCAGATCCGCACCGGCCGGCTCAACGGCGAGCGGACGAAGTACCTGGTCTACGGTTCCCCGGTGCCGACCAGCTTCGGCCAGCTGGAGCTCTACTATCTCGTCCCGCTCAACCGGCAGGACGCCACCGCCGCCGACGCGCGGTCCACCGTGCTGGCCACCGGGGTGGCCCTGGTGCTGCTGCTCGGCCTGCTCGCCGCCCTGGTCACCCGGCTGGTGGTGACCCCGGTCCGGGTGGCCGCGCGGACCGCCCAGCGGCTCTCCGCCGGCCTGCTCGACCAACGGATGGTGGTCAACGGCGAGGACGACCTCGCCCTGCTCGCCGCCTCCTTCAACCAGATGGCGACCAACCTGCAACGGCAGATCCTGCGCCTGGAGGAGATGTCCCGGCTGCAGCGCCGGTTCACCTCCGACGTGTCGCACGAGCTGCGTACCCCGCTGACCACCGTCCGGATGGCCGCCGACCTGATCTTCGCCGAGCGCGACGAGTTCGACCCGGCGGTGGCGCGTAGCGCCGAGTTGCTCCAGGCGGAGCTGGACCGGTTCGAGGAGCTGCTCACCGACCTGCTGGAGATCAGCCGCTTCGACGCCGGCTTCGCCATGCTCGACTCCGAGCCGACCGACCTGGTGCCGGTGGTGCACCGGGTCGCCGACCGCCTCGCCGGGCTGGCCGAACGGGTCGGCGTCACCATCGAACTGGCCGTGCCGACGACCCCGGTGATCGCCGAGGTGGATCCGCGCCGGGTCGAGCGGGTGCTGCGCAACCTGGTCGGCAACGCCGTCGAGCACGGCGAGGCGAAACCGGTGGTGATCACCCTGGGCGTCGACCAGACCACCGTCGCGGTCACTGTGCGTGACCACGGGGTCGGGCTCAAGCCGGGCGAGGAGAAGCTGGTCTTCAACCGGTTCTGGCGGGCCGACCCGTCCCGGGCCCGGCAGACCGGCGGGACCGGGCTCGGCCTGTCGATCAGCCTGGAGGACGCCCGCCTGCACGGCGGCTGGCTGGAGGCGTGGGGCGCACCCGGGCAGGGCGCGCAGTTCCGGCTCACCCTGCCGGTCCGCTCCGGGGACCGACTCACCACCTCACCGCTGCGGCTGGTGCCGGCCGACGCCACCCTGCCCTTCGGCGGCCCCCGCGACGGCGACCTGCTGGCCATCGGCCCCGGCGGCGACGGCGTCCTGGCCATCGGCCCGGGGCCGACCGCCACCGATGACCGGGCGGAGGTCGGGTCGTGAACGGCCGTCGCGCGGGCGGACGTCGGGTCGTGGACCGCCGCCGCGCGGCTGGAGGCCCGGTCGTGGACCGCCGTCGCGCGCTGGCCGGGCTGCTCTGCGCCGTGCTGCTGGCGCTCGTCCCGGCCGGCTGCGGCATCCCCGACCACACCGACGTGCAGGTGGACGGCTCGGGACCGGCCGTCTCGGCGGGCGCGTCCAGCTTCGGTCGTAGTGAGCCACCCACCCGCGCGGCAAGCGGTAGCGACCGGGAGAAATTCGTCGAGAACTTCCTGGCCGCCGCAGCCGGCGAGCCGGAGCGGGCGTACGCGCGGGTCAAACAGTTCATCGCCCGGGAGGACCGCGACCGGCTGGCCGAGAAGCAGGGCAGCGAGGTCGTGATCAACGTGGTCCGGCCGACCGAGAAGCCGGTGATCACCCAGAACGCCAGTGGACTGCTCACCGTCCGGGTGCCGGTGCAGCAGGTGGGGGTGCTGCGGTCCAACGGGGTGCTCGGCCCGCCGGTGGCGACCGACACGGAGTACCGGTTCTCGCTGCGCGGATCCGCCGAGCCGGGCCGGGAGGACGCGGAGGACGCCGGGTACTACGTCACCGATCCACCCAGCGTCCTGCTGCTGAACACGGTGGCCTTGCTGACGTACTACCAGAGCCGGAACGTCTACTTCTGGAACTCCGACTCCACCCGGCTGGTGGCCGACCAGCGTTACCTGCCCCGTGCCGTGCCGGCCGAGCGGTTGGTCAGCGAGGCGGTCAAGTGGCTGATCGCCGGGCCGTCGGACTGGCTCCGGCAGGGGGTGAGCGGCCTGCCGGACCGGACCGCCCTGATCAACAACGCGGTGAAGACCGACGGCCGATGGGAGGTCAACCTCGACCTGCCCGGGGACGACCGCCGCAAGCTGGAGAAGCTCGGCATCCAGCTGGCCTGGACGCTGTCCGATCTGAACGGGCCGCTTCAGCTCACCACCCGTAACCAGTCCCGGGTGACCATCGACGATCTGGCCGCCCACCGCGCCGACAACCCGGTATACCCCCTCACCGAGGGGCCGCAGCGGTTCACCGTCTACGAGAGGGCGATCCGGCCGCTCGCCTCCGAGGGCGAGGCTGTCGGCGCCGTCCCGATCCGCACGGAGGACAACCACGACATCGTCTCGGCCGCCCTGCGGCGGGCCGACGGGAAGATCCTCGCCGCCCTGGTGGGCACCGCCCCCGGCGGACGGCAGCGGCTGGTGGCCGGGTCGGGTGCCGCACCGGTGCAGGCGATGACCGTGGGGACGCAGACGTTCACGGCGATCGGGCGGCCGGTCTGGCTACGCCCGCTCGCGGCGGCCCAGCCCTACGGGCTGGTGGTGGCCGACGGGCGGCTCTACCGGTTCGACGACCGGGCCCGGATGCTCCCGGTCGCGGTGGGCGCCGCGGGGCCGGTGAGCGCGGTCGCCGCCTCGCTGGACGGGCACCGGATCGCACTGATCGTCGGTGGTCGGCTCTACCTCAGCGCGGCGGGCCTCGACGGCGGGGTGGTCTCGCTCGGGCCGGTGCGGCAGGTCGCCACCACGCTGACCGAGCTGTCGGCGGTGGACTGGGCGCAGGAGAACACCCTGGCCGTGACCGGATCGACCGACCGTTCCGGGGTGTACGAGTTGGGCGTGGACGGGGTGCAGCAGTCGGGGCTGGTCACCGATGTCGGTGCCCGGGTCACCCACCTGTCGGTGTACCCGGCCAACCCCACGTACGTGCTGCCCACGGGCATGATGATGTACGAGGCCAACGGCGTCGCCTACCGCTACCGGTCACCGTCGGTCGAGACGATCCGGGCCGAGCAGGTGCTGGACGTGCCGCCCCCGCCCGCCGGTGGTCGGGCGGGCAGCCCGACCGCGCCGTTCTTCCTGTTCTGAGCCGGTCGTGCGGGACGTCGGCGGACTCTGGGCGGACCTGACCGATCTGGTCTTCCCGACCGGGTGCGCGGGTTGCGGTCGGCGGGACGCGACCCTGCGGCAGGGGTGCTGCCCGGACTGCGTACACCGGCTCGCCGCACTGCGTCCGGCTCCGGCCCGCCCCACCCCTGCCCCGCCCGACCTGCCGCCCTGCCACGCCCTCGGTCCGTACGCGGGCCCGCTGCGGGAGGCGCTGCTGGCGTACAAGGAACGGGGTCGGCACGGGCTGGCCCGGCCGCTGGGTGGGTTGCTGGCGGAGGTGGTGGCGGCATCGGTGGGTGCGGCCCGGCCGGTGCTGCTGGTGCCGGTGCCGGACCGGGCGGCGGCGGCCCGGGCGCGCTACGGCGACCACCTGACCCGGTTGGCCCGGCATGCGGCGGCCAGGTTGCGGCGGGCCGGCTGGGACGTACGGACGGCGGTGCCGGTGCGGGCCCTACCCCGGCCGGACTCGGTGGAGCTGGACCGGGCGGGACGGGCCGAGGCGGCGGCGTCGGCGTTCCGGCTGCGACCGGGGTGGGCCGGTCGGGGCGCGGGCGGCCGGACCGTGGTGGTGCTGGACGACATCCTGACCACCGGGGCGACCCTGGCGGCGATGAGTCGTACCTTGCGCGCGGCGGGAATGACGCCATACGGCGCGGCCGTGTTGGGTGCAACGCAAAAGCGGCGGCATTGGTGACGCTTCGTGTTTCCGTTTCACCCCATGGTGTTGGTTGCTGTTAATTCTCTGAGGGTTTCCCACAACCGGGGGTGACTGTCGGGCGAACAGGAGTTAGCGTTTTCGTGTCGGGGTAGGAAGGGTTTCCCACCCGCCCCCGACGGTGGAAGGAGGCGTAGCCGTACCTGACCGGTCGACGCTCCCAGGGGCCCTCCCGAGGGTGCTCGACCGGATTCGTAGATCAGCCGACCATCCGGAAAAGGGAGGTCACGTGGACATCGTGGTCAAGGGTCGAAACGTCGAAGTGCCGGACCATTACCGGGTACACGTAGCGGAGAAACTCGCGAAGATCGAGCGCTACGATCACAAGCTCATCCGGGTCGATGTGGAGTTGTTCCACGAACGCAATCCCCGGCAGTCCGACACCTGCCAGCGAGTGGAGATCACCTGTGTCTCCCGGGGGCCGGTGATCAGGGCCGAGGCCTGCACCAACGACTTCTACAGCGCGCTGGACGCGGCCATCGCCAAGCTGGACACCCGACTGCGCCGGGCGGCCGACCGCCGCCGCGTACACCGGGGCCGGCACGCGCCGATCTCCGTCGCCGCCGCCACCGCCGGTCTGCCGGTGGCCGGCCTGGACGACGTCGCCGTCGCCGCCACCGGCACGGCCACCGCGACCGCCGTCGAGGAGCGCCCGGAGGAGCACGACGACCAGCCCTGGCACATCGCCCGGGCCAAGGTGCACCCCGCCGACCCGATGACGGTCGACGACGCCCTGTTCCAGATGGAGCTCGTCGGCCACGACTTCTACCTGTTCCACGACAAGGAGTCCGGCCGCCCCAGCGTCGTCTACCGCCGCCACGCCTACGACTACGGCATCATCTCCCTCGACACCTGACCCTCCCGCCCTCCGCCCCCCGCCCCCCGCCCCTCCCGCGCCGGCCACACCCGCGCCCCCGCCGTGTTGATCAAGAGGTTTGCGTCAATTCGATCTTCAAGAATGACGCAAACCTCTTGATCACCGGGGTGGGCGGGGGTGGGCGCGGGTGGGCGGGGTGGGTGGGGTGGTGGGGGGAGCGGGGTGGGGGAGCGGGGTTATTGGGGGTCGGTGGGGAGGAGGGACCAGAGGACCGTGTCGGGGCGGGGGGTGGTGCCCTGGGCGGGGAGGCGGGCGCGCATCAGGCCCTCCTGGTGGAAGCCGGCCCGTTGCAGGACCCGCTGGGAGGCGGTGTCCCAGGGGGCGTTGCCGGCCCAGAGGCGGGCCAGGCCGACCGGGCCGAACGCCCAGCCGGAGAGCAGCCGGACGGCCCGGGTGGCCAGACCCCGGCCGCGCGCCTCGGGCAACAGGCTGTAGCCGATCATCGCCTGGCCGGTGGCCGGTTCGTCGTAGATCAGGGCGCAGCCGCCGACCATCGCGCCGGTCACCGCGTCGAGCAGCGCGAAGTCGGCCGACCGGCCGGTCAGCCATTCGCTCTCGGCGACGGCGCAACGTCGGGCGATGTCTGCCCGGGTCGGTGGGGCCTGACGGACCCGGGTCGCCACCACCTCGGGGCGGGTGTACAGCCGGTACAGCGGCTCGGCGTCCGCAGGTGAGAGCCGCCGCAACGTCACCACCCCGTCGGTGAGCCGGCCGTCGGGTAGATCCGGCAGCGGGCGCGGGGCCGGGCCGGGTGGGTCGCCGGCGAGGCGTACCCAGGCGAGCAGGTCGTGCCGGCTGCCGTCGCGGTCCTGGCCGGCGGACCGGCGTACCCCCTCGGGGTGGAAACCGGCGGCCAGCGCGACCCGCTGGCTGACCGGGTTCTCGGCGTGGACGAGCAGCTCCAGCCGGGTCAGGCCGGCCCGGAACGCGGCGGTCGCCAGCGCCCGGGTGGCCGCGGTGGCGATCCCGCGCCGCCGCGCCCAGGGTGCCACCCAGTAGCCCAGCTCCGCCTGACCCCGGCCGGGCGCGAGGTGGCCGAGCCCGGCACCGCCGACGAGCCGGTCGGTGCCGGCGTCGACGATCGCGTACGCGACGCCGCCGCTCCGCCAGGCCGCCGGGGCGCCCTCGGTGATCCACCGGTGGGCGTCGGCCAGGGTGTACGGCTTCGGCATCGTCGGGTTGAACCGCAGGTTCACCGGATCGGCACACCCGGCGGCGAGGTCGTCGGTGTCGGTCAGGCGGTACGGCCGCAGCCGCAGCCGGCCGGCCTCGATGATCTCCGGCGTCACGTCAGGTCCTCGGCGAGCAGCGCGCCGACCCAGGCGTCGATCCGGTTCCCCCGCTGCGACACCCCGCCCCGCAGCGTGCCCTCGACGGTGAAACCGGCCTTCTCGGCGACCCGGCGGGAGGCGGTGTTGCCGACGTGGGCCTTCCACTCGACCCGGGCCAGGCCCAGGCTGGTGACACCCCAGGCGGCGAGCGCGCCGAGCGCGGCCGGCATCCAGCCCCGCCCCCGTGCGTGCGGCGCGGTCATGAAACCGACCTCGGCCAGCAGCGGATCGGTGGGGCTCAACCGCAGGTCGACGGTGCCGGCGTAGGCGTCGTCCGGGTCGGCCAGCACGAAGCACGCGCTGCTGCCCCGCGCCCAGGACAGCCCGCCGTAGCCCAGGTAGTCCTCCGCATCGGTGCGCTGGTATGTGTGCGGCACGCTGGTCCACCGGACGGTCTCGGCGTCCCGGCAGGTGGCGACCACCCCGTCCAGGTCCCGTTCCTCCATCGGCCGCAGCCGCAGCTCGGTGCCGCCGGTGGTGGCGAACAGGACGGGTTGCGGTCGGCCGAACACGGCGGCCCGGCGGGCGTCCAGGGTGCCCGGCCCGGCCGGACCGGGTGCACCGCCGGCCGGCACCTGGCCGGCCGGCACCTCGCCGGGCAGTAGCGAGCCGATCCAGCCCTCGGCCCGACCGCCCTCGACGGGGTGGGCGAGCCGCAGTTCGCCGGAGACCTGGAAGCCGGCCCGCAGCGCGACCAGCCGGGAGAAGTGGTTGCCGACCTCGGCCTGCCAGACGAGTCGGCGTAGCGCCAGCGCCCCGAAGGCCCAGCGGGCGACCGCCCGGACGGCCCGGACGGTGACCCCCCGGCCGCGGGCCCAGGGGGCGGTCCAGTAGCCGATCTCGGCGGAGTCGAGGGCGCGGTCGATCGAGACCAGGCCGCAGGAGCCGAGCAGCTCGCCGGTGGCCGCGTCGCAGACCGCGAACGGCGCGCCGGTGCCGTCGGCCCAGGCCCGGGGAGCGATCTCGGTGACGAATCCGTGGGCGTGTTCAGGCCGGTACGGACGCGGTACGGTGGTCCAGCGCTGGATGTCCGGGTCCTGGCAAGCCCGGTGTACGTCGTCGGCGTCCGCGGCGAGCCACGGACGCAGCAGCATGCCGCCCTCGATGATCTCCACAGGCTCCATCCGAGTCATCGTGCCGGATCGTTCGCGGTAGGCGTAACCGGATAACCGCCGGTGGCGGGCCGAGCCGAGTGTTATGTCGGTTTAGTCGGGCCGGACCGCCGCCACCAGTGACCATCGCGCCGACGGAGCGCCTACGATGGTTCGAGACTGTCTAGGGGAGCGTTGATCCGTGTCGATTCTGGAAAAGGTCCTCCGCGCGGGCGAGGGCCGTATGGTGCGCCGGCTGAAGGCCATCGCCGCCGCCGTCAACTCGATCGAGGACGACTACGTCAACCTCACCGACGACGAGCTGCGGTCACTGACCGATCAGTACCGGGAGCGGCTCGCCGACGGTGAGACCCTCGACGACCTGCTGCCCGAGGCGTTCGCCACGGTGCGCGAGGCGGCTGCCCGGGTGCTCGGCCAGCGGCCGTACGACGTCCAGGTGATGGGTGGCGCGGCACTGCACTTCGGCAACATCGCCGAGATGAAGACCGGTGAGGGCAAGACGCTGACCTCGGTCATGGCGGTCTACCTCAACGCGCTCTCCGGCAAGGGCGTGCACGTGGTCACCGTCAACGACTACCTGGCCCAGCGCGACGCCGCCTGGATGGGCCAGGTGCACGAGTTCCTGGGCCTGACCGTCGGCGTGGTGCTGCCCAACAGGCCGGCCGTCGAGCACAAGGCCGCCTACGAGTGCGACATCACCTACGGCACCAACAACGAGTTCGGCTTCGACTACCTGCGCGACAACATGGCGTGGTCGCATGACGAGTTGGTGCAGCGTGGGCACAACTTCGCGGTGGTCGACGAGGTCGACTCGATCCTGATCGACGAGGCCCGGACCCCGCTGATCATCTCCGGCCCGGCCGAGCACTCCGCCCGCTGGTACGGCGAGTTCGCCGGGGTGGTGGCCCGCCTCCAGTCCGGCAAGGACGGCGAGGGCGACTACGAGGTCGACTACGCCAAGCGCACCATCGCGGTCACCGAGCGCGGCGTGGCCAAGGTGGAGGACCGGCTCGGCATCGACAACCTCTACGAGTCGGTGAACACCCCGCTGGTCGGCTACCTCAACAACGCGATCAAGGCCAAGGAGCTCTACAAGCGCGACAAGGACTACATCGTCAGCGACGGCGAGGTCCTGATCGTCGACGAGTTCACCGGGCGCATCCTGCACGGCCGCCGCTACAACGAGGGCATGCACCAGGCGATCGAGGCCAAGGAGGGGGTGGAGATCAAGCAGGAGAACCAGACCCTGGCCACCATCACCCTCCAGAACTACTTCCGCCTCTACGAGAAGCTCTCCGGCATGACCGGTACCGCCCAGACCGAGGCGGGCGAGTTCAACAAGGTCTACAAGGTCGGCGTGGTGACCATCCCGACGCACCGGCCGATGGTCCGGATGGACAAGGCCGACGTCATCTACAAGACCGAGAAGGCCAAGTTCAACGCGGTCATCGAGGACATCGCCGAGCGGCACCAGGCCGGCCAGCCGGTGCTGGTCGGCACCGTCTCGGTGGAGAACTCCGAGATCCTGTCCACGCTGCTGCGCCGCCGGGGCATCCCGCACTCGGTGCTCAACGCGAAGTTCCACGCCCGCGAGGCCGAGATCGTCGCCCAGGCCGGCCGCAAGGGTGCGGTCACCGTCGCCACCAACATGGCCGGCCGCGGCACCGACATCCTGCTCGGCGGCAACGCCGAGTTCCTCGCCGCCAACGAGCTGCGCCAGCGTGGCCTCGACCCGGCCGAGCAGGAGGACGAGTACGCCAAGGCGATGGAGGAGGTCCTCCCCACCTGGAAGCAGGCGTGCGAGACCGAGGCCGAGGAGGTCGCCGCCGCCGGTGGCCTCTACGTGCTCGGCACCGAGCGGCACGAGTCCCGCCGGATCGACAACCAGCTGCGCGGTCGGGCCGGCCGGCAGGGTGACCCGGGCGAGTCCCGGTTCTACCTGTCGCTGCAGGACGAGCTGATGAAGCGGTTCCGGGCCGGTGCCGTCGAGGCGGTGATGGAGCGGTTCAACATCCCGGAGGACGTGCCCATCGAGTCGAAGATGGTCACCCGGCAGATCAAGAACGCCCAGGCCCAGATCGAGGGCCAGAACGCCGAGATCCGCAAGAACGTCCTGAAGTACGACGAGGTGCTCAACAAGCAGCGCCAGGTGATCTACGCCGAGCGGCTGCGCGTGCTCAACGGCGAGGACCTCTCCGACCAGGTCCGCAACATGATCGACGACACCGTCGGCGCGTACGTGGTGGGAGCCACCAGCGACGGCTACGCCGAGGACTGGGACCTCGACCAGCTCTGGACGAGCCTCAAGCAGCTCTACCCGGTCGGCGTCACCGTGGAGGAACTGGAGGAGGAGGTCGGCTCCCGGGCCGGCCTGGACCAGGACTTCCTGCTCGCCCGCCTCCGGGAGGACGCGAACGCCGCGTACGACAGGCGCGAGGAGAGCCTCGGCGAGGAGGCCACCCGGCAGCTTGAGCGGATGGTGCTGCTCCAGGTCATCGACCGCAAGTGGCGTGAGCACCTCTACGAGATGGACTACCTCCAGGAGGGCATCAGCCTCCGGGCGTACGCCCAGCGCGACCCGGTCATCGAGTACCAGCGCGAGGGCTTCGACATGTTCGCCACCATGATGGAGGGCATCAAGGAGGAGACGGTCGGCTTCCTCTACAACCTCGAGGTGCAGGTCCAGGAGCCGGAGCCGGAGGCCGAGGAGGTCCAGCTGCTGGAGAAGCCGGTCGAGATCCGGGCCAAGGGGCTCAACCGCGCGCCGCAGCAGCAGGGCCTGCAATACTCCGCCCCCACCATCGACGGTGAGGCCGGCGCGGGCGCGGTGACCGTGGAGCGGCCCGAGCCGGCGCCTTCGGCGCCGGCGCTCGGCATCGGGGGCGGGCAGCAGCAGCCCCGGCCCCAGGCCCGGCCCGCCGCCGGTCCGTCGCCTCGCCCGGCTGCCGCCGGGGCGAGCGGCCAGGCCGCCGCGGCCAGCACCGCCCGACGCAACACGGGCCCGGTCGACCGGGCGGCCGAGGGTGGCCCGTCCCGTAACGCCCCCTGCCCGTGCGGCTCCGGCCGTAAGTACAAGCGCTGCCACGGCGCACCCAACGGCGGCGCCTGATCCGCACCGAAAGGACGCCCGCCCGCGCTGCCTAGCGGGCGGGCGTCCTGCCGTTCCTGTCGTGACGCTTGCCCCGTCCTGCCACCCCCGTCCTGCCACCCCCGTGTGCCGCCTTCCGCGGTGATCAAGAAGTTTGCGTCAGTTCGATCTCCGGGGATGACCTAAACCTCTTGATCAACACTCCGCCGGCGCGGCGCGGCGCGGCGCGGCGCGGGGCGGGGCGGCGGGGCGCGGGGCGGCGGGGCGCGGGGCGGGGTGGGGGGCGGGGTCAGATGACCTGGAGGGTGGTGCAGAGCCAGCGGCCCCGGCGGTGTTCCAGGCGGAGCGCCATTGCCCAGGTGCGACCGCCGGCGGTGACCACGGCGGCCACCTCGACCGCTGCGGCTCGTGGCTCACACACCCGCAGCCGGCGTAGGTGTACGGCGGGCCGGGTGGAGCGCCGACGCACCGGCGGCGTGCGGGAGGCGGCGCGGGCGAGTTGTTCGGTCACCTCGACGGTGGAGCCCGGCTCGACCAGGGCCCGGATCTGGCCGGGGGGCCGGTAGCCGTTGAGGATCTCCAGGCAGGTGCCGACGAACCGGTGGGCCGCGCGGGTCGCCTCGGGAGTGGCGGTGGCGGGCGGTGGCGGTGGCGGGGCGGCCGGATGCCCGGGGCGGGGCCGGGGGTCGGGTCGCCTGCTGGCCGGGCGGCCGACGGGCGGTTGTCCCGTACCGAACAGGTCGAGGGCGAGTTGGCCGGCTGGCCGGGGCCACAGATCAGGCACCTCGTCGACGTAGGGCGGATCGGCGACGGGGGCGGGGCGCAACCGGATCGGCGGTCGGGTCGGCCCCGGACGGCGGGAGTCGGCCATCGCTGCCCCCTCGTTCTCTACGTTTGCCTACGTTTGCTTCCGACAGCGTCGATTGTCGGGCATGGCAACGCGCGGGGTCAATGGCTCAGCGGGTTGGCGTGATCACTCCGGGTCGCGGTCGGTGAGCGGGTTGCCGCGTACCCACTCGGCAGTCTCGGCGTACTTGAGCTGGATGTACTCCTCCAGCCGGGCGCGCTCGACCCGCCACTGACCCCGTCCGCCGATCTTGATGGCGGGCAGCTCGCCGCTGCGTACCATGTGGTAGACCTGCGAGTCCGACACGTTCAGCTCGGCGGCCACGTCGGAGAGCAGGAGAAACCTCGGCTCCACGGAAACCCCTCGGCTTGGCGTCGTTGGGCTCAGTTTGCCACCGACTGCCTTCCCCGCCCAGCACCGGACCCTGCCGGCCAGCCCTCACTGTCAGGTCCACGACCGACCGGCTCTGACCGACCGGCTCCGACCGACCCACCGGTTCGGACCGGCTCTGACCGAGCGGCTCTGACCCGACCGGCCCCGGCCGTCGGTGCCCGTCCGTGTGGAGCGGTCCCCCGGGCGCAGGGTGGTGTCGTCCGTCGGTGCGGCGGCTTCCCCCGGGGCGGTGCGCGGTGTATGACGGTCTCGGCGTACGGCATGATCGGCCTTCGGGGTTTCCATGGTCCCTCCCGGACGGCGAGGGCCGTCACGAGCCGGCGTGGGCCCGGGTCGAGAGGCCCGGCGAGCACGGCCGGGTGGGACCGTAACGGACAGGGGAGACGATGGTGGGCGACGAGTTGGTCCGGGTGTACGTGCCGGCGACCGTGCCGATGCTGGCCCTGCTGCGCGAGCGGGGACTGCCGGCCAGCGGCGGGCACGCGGTCACCCCCATGCTGCGGGAGTGGTACGCCGAGGGCGACGAGGAGGAGCTGGAGTACGTCGCCTTCACCCGGGCCGCCCAGGACGCCCTGCAACTGCTGCGGGAGGATTCGGCCGCGCCCCGCCGTCGGGTGGTCGTCTCGGTGGACCTGCCCGCGACCGCCGTCGGTCGGGGCGACGGCGAGCTGGGCTCCAGCGTGGTGGAGCTCGACGGGCCGGTGCCGGCGTCGGCGGTGGCCGCCTTGCACGTGGACGGGACCGACGCGGTCGAGGACGTGGCCGCCGCCGTCGACGTGGTGGTCGAGGCGCTCGACGGTGACCCGGACGCCCAGTTCACCGTCGACGGGGCCGAGGACCACGAGTTGGAGTGGTACGCCCCCTCCGAGTGGGAACTGCTGCTCCGCACCGCCTCCTGACCCTCCCGCCGAAGCGGGCCCGCCGGCCGGCGGGACGGGAGTGGTGCCTGGCGGCGGTGGGACGCCGGGTGACGGCCGGGATCAGTCCTCGGCGGGCTCTGGGTCGTCGTCGCGGGGGGTCGGGCCGAGGGTGCGGCCGAAGAGGACGACCGCGGTCAGTGCGCCGACGAAGAGCACCCAGATGCCGTTGTCGACCCGCGAGGTGCCCATGCTGGTCTGGGCCACCGCGTCCGCCTCGCTCAACGCGCCGGCCAGGTCCAGCAGGGTCCGGCCGCCGACCCGGATGATCACCTCGGTGAGCAGCAGGAGCAGGCCGGGGCCGCCCCCGGCGACCAGGTAGGCGGGCCAGCGCGGGGCCGGGGCGTCGGGGGCGTGCCGGATCGCCCGGCGGCGGGCCCAGGTGAGGTAGCCGAAGGCGAGCAGCCCGGCGAGCAGCCCGGCGAGCAGCGACTCGGTGCGGGAGACCCACTTCGCCGCCCCGACCAGCGACGCCTGGGAGTCGTCGGCGCCGAACAGGTCGAACAGCGGGTCGCGGGCCTGGCTGAAGAGCACCACGAAGAGCAGGGTGCCGAGCGCGGCGGTGACCGCCGCGCCGACCGGTCCCGGGGTACGGGCTCCGGCGAGCGCCCCACCGATGATTGCCGCCGCCGCGCTGGTGCCGGCGATGGTGTTGGTGGTGGCGTTGTCGGCGTACGTCAGGTTGATGGCCAGGGCGGTGCCCAGCCCGAGCAGCATGCCGGCGCCGATCGCCGCCGCGAAGCGCAGCGAGGCGCGGTCGCCGAGCCGGCGGGCGGTCAGCTCGCTCGCGGCCAGCGCGACGGCCGCACCGGCGACCAGTGCGGCGGAGATCACCCCGGGCAGGGCGAAGGCGGAGAGGGTGATCGCGGTGAGGCCGACCGCCGCCGAGTGGATCGCCTCCCGGGTGGACCACAGCATCGCGGCCAGCCAGCCGACCGCCAGCAGCGCCAGCACCGGCGTGCCGGGGGCGTAGCCCGTCCGCCCGGCCGGCTCGTCGGTCGGCGGGTCGATGGACGCGGCCGTCGAACTGCCGGGCTGGTTGCTCATCGTCTCCCTCTCGACACCGCGCCACCCCGGCACCGGGACGGGCCCTTCTCGCCAACCAGCGTACGCGGGCGGGCCGGGTCGACCCGGGCTGGGCGTGGGCGCTCCCGACCGGCCCGGTCGGCCTCGGCCGCCCGAACCGGCGACCCTGCTTTTCGTCGGCCCACCGACGCGTTCCGAAGGGAATCGTCGCCGGATGGGCGATTGTGCCTCGCTATCCACGGCGCAGGCCGGGCGGGGCGTGAGTCGACCGGGATGGGCGTGGGAGAATCGTCGCCAGGTCCCGCCGCCGCGCCAGGTACGCCGCGTGGCGTCCGGCGTCCGGCCGTCCGGTCGACGCCTGCGGGGCCGATTTCGCCGCCGCTGTCGAGATCGCCCAGGAGCCTGTGATGGACGCCGTCTTCTCCGTACCCGAGCCGCACAACGAGCCGGTACGCACCTACGAGCCGGGCAGCGCCGACCGGGAGCGGCTCCAGCGACGGCTGACCGAGCTGGCCGCCGAGCGGATCGACCTGCCGATGACCATCGCGGGCACCCGGCGGATGGCCGGTGGCGACCCGATCGACGTGGTCCAGCCGCACCGGCACGCGCACGTTCTCGGGGTCACCGGCCACGCCACCCACGACGACGCCCGTGCTGCGGTGCAGGCCGCCAAGGACGCCGCGCCGATGTGGCGGGCGCTCCCGTTCGAGGAGCGGGCCGCGATCTTCCTGCGCGCCGCCGAGCTGCTCGCCGGCCCATGGCGGGACACCCTCAACGCGGCCACCATGCTCGGCCAGTCCAAGACCGCCGTCCAGGCGGAGATCGACTCGGCCTGCGAGTTCATCGACTTCCTCCGGTTCAACGTGCACTTCGCCCGCGAGTTGCTGGCGGCCCAGCCGAACTCGTCGCCGGGGGTGTGGAACCGGTTCGACCACCGTCCGCTCGAAGGTTTCGTCTACGCGGTGACCCCGTTCAACTTCACCGCGATCGCCGGCAACCTGCCCTCGGCGCCGGCTCTGCTCGGCAACACCGTGGTCTGGAAGCCGGGCCCGACCCAGCAGTTCGCGGCGCACTTCACCATGCGGCTGTTCGAGGCGGCCGGGCTGCCCCCCGGCGTGATCAACATGGTCACCGGGCGGGGCGAGGAGGTCTCCGACGTGGTGCTCGCCGACCCCGACCTGGCCGGCATCCACTTCACCGGCTCGACCAGGGTGTTCCAGCAGCTGTGGCGCACCGTCGGCGAGAACATCGCCGGCTACCGGGGTTACCCCCGGCTGGTCGGCGAGACCGGCGGCAAGGACTTCGTCGTGGCGCACTCCAGCGCCGACGTCGACGCCCTGCACACCGCGCTGCTCCGGGGCGCCTACGAATACCAGGGCCAGAAGTGTTCGGCCGCCTCGCGGGCGTACGTCCCCCGGTCGCTCTGGGAGGGTGGGCTGCGGGACCGGCTGGCCGCCACCGCCGACTCGCTGACCTACGGCGACGTGACCGACTTCGGCAACTTCGGCGGTGCGGTGATCGACGCCCGGGCGTACGCCCGGCACACCGCCGCGCTGGAGCTGATCGCCGGGGACGACAGCTGCCGGGTGCTGGCCGGGGGCACCGCCGACGACTCGGTCGGGTGGTTCGTGCGGCCGACCCTGTTCGAGTGCGCCGACCTGGCACACGAGACGTTCACCACCGAGTACTTCGGCCCGATCCTCGGCGTGCACGTCTTCGACGACGCCCGGTTCGACGACGTGGTCGCCCAGGCCGAGTCGATCGCCCCGTACGCGCTGACCGGGTCGATCTTCGCCACCGACCGCCGGGTGGTCGACGCGGTCGCCGAGAAGATGCGGTACGCGGCCGGCAACTTCTACATCAACGACAAGCCGACCGGCGCGGTGGTCGGGCAGCAGCCCTTCGGCGGCGCGCGGGCCAGCGGCACCAACGACAAGGCCGGGTCGTGGCACAACCTGGTCCGCTGGATGTCACCCCGGACCATCAAGGAGACGTTCGTGCCGCCGACCGACCACACGTACCCGCACATGGGCTGAACCGGCGTCGGCCGGCGGTGCCGCGCCCCAGGTCACCGCCGGCCACGCCGCCGCGCGGGGTGACCGACGGTGGTCCTGGGAGCACTGTCGCCGGCCGACAGTGCACATTGGAAATCCTCCCGGGTGGCAAATCCGGAAATCCTGGACGCCGGGACCGCAAAGTGGCAGCTTAGAGGGCATGGCGGATTCCGGAGTCAACCCCACTGCGGCGGCCCTGCTGGGGTTGTTGCATGAGGGCCCGATGACAGGCGGCCAGCTGATGGCCGCCGCTGAGCGCCGACTGGCGCCGTACTGGTCTATGACACGCAGTCAGGTCTACCGTGAGTTGCCGGTGCTGGCGGAGCGTGGTTTCGTGCGGCTGGGCAAGCCCGGGCCGCGGATGAGCCAACCCTACGCGATAACCGCGTCCGGGAAGCGGACCTTCTCCCGCTGGCTGGCGGAGAACCCCGGCCGGGACACCATCCGCAACCCGATCGCCCTGCGGATCGCGTTCGGCAACCTGCACTCGGCCAGTCAGCTCAAGAACCTCTACACCTCGGCCAACGAATACCACACCGAGGCCCTCGCGTACGTCCGGGAGCAGGTCAAGACCGCCAAGAAGGAGGGCGACGAGTACGACGCCAGCGCGCTGGAGTTCGCCGTCGCCTACCACAAGGCCGCGCTGTCCTGGCTCAAGACCGCCCCGGTCGGCTGATCATCCGCCCTGGTAGGTGGTGTGCAGTGAGCGGACCGCCGCACGCACAGTACCCTTGTCTGTCGTGACCGCTGCCGATTACGCCGAACAACTCAAGGAACTCGACGCGACCCTGCGCAACATCGAGTCGGTGCTCGACCTCGACCGCCTGCGGGAGGAGAAGGCCCGGCTGGAGGAGCAGGCGTCCGCGCCGGATCTCTGGGACGACCAGGCCCGGGCACAGCAGGTGACCTCGCAGCTGTCGTACGTCAACGGCGAGATCAGCAAGCTGGGCAGCCTGCGGTCCGGGCTGGACGACGCCCGGGTGCTGCTGGAGCTGGCCGAGGACGAGGCAGACTCCGGGGTGCTCGGCGAGGTCGAGTCGGAGATCGCCGGGCTGACCCGGGCCATCCAGGAGATGGAGGTCCGCACCCTGCTCTCCGGCGAGTACGACTCCCGGGAGGCGCTTGTCGCCATCCGGGCGGGCGCGGGCGGGGTGGACGCCGCCGACTTCGCCGAGATGCTGCTGCGGATGTACCTGCGCTGGGCCGAGCGGCACGGCTACCCGACGGAGGTCTACGAGACCTCGTACGCCGAGGAGGCCGGCCTCAAGTCCGCCACCTTCACCGTGAAGGTCCCGTACGCCTACGGCACGCTCAGCGTCGAGTCGGGCACCCACCGGCTGGTCCGGATCAGCCCGTTCGACAACCAGGGCCGTCGGCAGACCAGTTTCGCCGGGGTCGAGGTGCTGCCGGTCACCGAGCAGACCGACCACATCGACATCCCGGAGAACGAGGTACGGGTGGACGTCTACCGGTCGTCCGGCCCGGGTGGGCAGAGCGTCAACACCACCGACTCGGCGGTGCGACTCACCCACATCCCCACCGGCATCGTGGTGACCTGCCAGAACGAGAAGTCCCAGCTCCAGAACAAGGCCTCCGCGATGCGGGTGCTCCAGTCCCGGCTGCTGGAGCGCAAGCGGCAGGAGGAGGAGGCGAAGCTGGCCGGTCTGAAGACCGGGAGCACCAGCTCCTGGGGCGACCAGATGCGCTCGTACGTGCTGCACCCTTATCAGATGGTGAAGGATCTGCGAACCGAGCAGGAGACCGGCAATCCGTCCTCGGTCTTCGACGGCGAGCTGGACAGCTTCATCGAAGCCGGTATCCGCTGGCGCAAACAGCAGCAGCTCGCCAACGACGCTGCGTGATCGATCGTGGACGGGGCGCGTCATCGATGCCGGGTTGACCGGGTGAATCGACGACGCGCCTCGCATCGGCGGGGCGTGGCACTTGGCTCTGCGGTTACACCGCGTAGACTCACGACCCGTGATTCAGCTTGAGCAAGTGACGAAGACGTACCCGAAGGCGTCCCGGCCTTCGCTCGACAACGTGTCCGTCTCGATCGAGAAGGGCGAGTTCGTCTTCTTCATCGGGCCATCGGGCTCCGGGAAGTCCACGATCATCAAAATGCTGCTGCACGAGGTCGCCCCCAACAAGGGCCGGGTCGTCGTCAACGGCAAGGACGTCACCTCGATGCGTTCCTGGAAGCGACCCCACTTCCGGCGTTCCATCGGCTGTGTCTTCCAGGACTTCCGGCTGCTGCCGAACCGCACCGCCTACGAGAACGTGGCGTTCGCCCTGGAGGTGATCGGCAAGACCAAGGCGGTGGCCCGCCGGGTCGTGCCCGAGGTGCTGGAGTTGGTCGGTCTCGGTGGCAAGGAGCACCGCTACCCGCACGAGCTCTCCGGTGGTGAGCAGCAGCGGGTCGCGGTCGCGCGGGCGTTCGTGAACCGTCCACTGATCCTGCTGGCCGACGAGCCGACCGGAAACCTGGACCCGGACACCTCGATCGAGATCATGCGCCTGCTGGACCGGATCAACCGCACCGGCACGACCGTCGTGATGGTCACGCACGACTCCAACATCGTCAACCAGATGCGCCGCCGGGTCGTCGAGATCGAGAGCGGCCGGATCGTGCGCGACCAGGCCCGCGGCGTCTACGGGTGAGCCGGCGCTCCACCCCTGCCGTACGACCTGACGACGAACACCTCACGCCGGAGAGCCGGAGGAACACCCGATGCGGATGAAGTACGTCCTGTCCGAGGTACTGGTCGGACTGTGGCGCAACGTCACCATGACCGTCGCGATGATCATCACGATGGCGGTCTCGCTGACCATGCTCGGCGCCAGTGGCCTGATGTACAAACAGGTCGGCGACATGAAGGATCTCTACTACAAGAACGTCGAAGTCTCGATCTTCCTGAAGACCGACGTCACCGAGCAGCAGCGCACCGACCTCGACGCCAAGTTGAAGGGCGATCCCCTGGTCAAGGAGGTCCTCTACGTCAACAAGGACGAGGCGTACAAGACCTTCAAGGAGATGTACCAGGACGCGCCCGACCTGGTGAACGCCGTGAAGCCGGACCTGCTGCCCGAGTCGTTCCGGCTGAAGCTGGTCAACCCGGAGCAGTACAAGAACATCTACGACCAGTACCAGGGCACCGAGGGGGTCGACGTGATCGTCGACCAGAGCCGGCTGCTCGACAAGATCTTCAACGTGCTCACCGCGATCCAGAACATCGCGCTGGCCGCCGCGGTGGTGATGGCCATCGCCGCGCTGCTGCTGGTGGCGAACACCATCCAGGTGGCCGCCTACAGCAAGCGGCGTGAGGTCGCGGTCATGAAGCTGGTCGGCGCGTCGAACTGGTTCATCCAGGCGCCGTTCGTGCTGGAGGCGGTGGTCGCCGGCCTGATCGGCTCGTTGCTGGGCCTGGTCGCGCTGATCGGTGCGAAGCAGTTGCTGTTCAGCGGCTCGTTGAAGGCGCTCGAGGGGCTGCTCTCGCCGATCCAGTGGTCGGACATCTTCCTGATGTTCCCGCTGATGGCCGGCGTCGGTGGTCTGATCAGCGCCGCCACCGCCTGGGTCACGCTCCGCTTCTACCTGCGGGTCTAGTCACCGCAGGGGTGTTCCGTGAGGACCCTTCCGCGCCGGGAACAAACGGCGCGGAAGGGTCCTTGTCGTTCGGGTAGCATGATCCCCGCTCGCCGGCCGGACGGCCGGTGCGCGGACCAGGAAGGGGGTGCGCCGATGCCACGGGAAAAGGGCCGCAAGGTGGTCGCCTCCAACAGGAAGGCCCGCCACGACTACGCCATCCTCGACACGTACGAGGCGGGCATGGCGTTGACCGGCACCGAGGTGAAGTCGCTGCGGGCGGGGCGGGCCTCGCTTGTCGACGCCTTCGCCCAGGAGCGCGACGGCGAGCTGTTCCTGCACGGCATGCACATCCCGGAGTACACCCAGGGCACCTGGACCAACCACGAGCCCCGGCGTACCCGCAAGCTGCTGCTGAAGCGGCTGGAGATCGACAAGCTGGTCGGCAAGACCCGCGAGGGCGGCCTGACCATGGTCCCGTTGCAGGTCTACTTCTCCGACGGCTGGGCCAAGGTGGAGATCGCCCTGGCCAAGGGCAAGAAGTCGTACGACAAGCGGCAGGACCTCGCCAAGCGGGACGCCGACCGGGAGATCGCCCGGGTCTCGGGCCGGCGGGGCAAGGGAATGGACGACTGATTCGTCCCGTTTGTCGGGCTGGACGCGCCGACCCGGGGCTCGGGATGAAACCCGTTGCGGTAGGCGTTAGTCTTGTCAGTGCCGCCACATCGGCGGCCCGTCGAGGGGGTGACTGGTTTCGACTTCGTACGCAGCGACAGGGGAAGCGAGCCGAGGAAGCCGACGTCGTCTCGAGAATCGGTCGTCGGAAAACTATAAGCGCCAAGCAAAATCGCGCTGACTTCGCTCTCGCCGCCTGAGGCGAGTAGCTGAGTCTGTCGGCCTGGGAAC